>NZ_JBGUKT010000001.1:0-8410 GCF_045114555.1 Methanobrevibacter sp.
CCATTCCAGCTATCCTCATAACTATATCATAGGAAACAAGATTTATGATATAAACGGTTTTGATGAAAACAACGGAATAGGTGGGGATTATGGTATTAATGGAGGCAATGACACTTTAATTGCCAACAACTCAATTTACAATGCAGATGTGATTGGTGCAGGTATTCTTGTAGGTTCCAATAGCGATGTTTACGGAAACTATATCCAAATTAACAGCAGTGGAGACGGTATTAGAATAGGGGATGTTGAAGGAGGTCACAATTCAAAGGTTCACGACAATACAATAGACTTCTTATCCGGTGCAGGAATAAGCATAAAGGGCACTCCTAAAGACACTGAAGTCTACGACAACATTGTAAACTCCTTATCCGATATCGGTGCGAATCAAGGTTCAGGATTGGGAATAGGTATTTTATCCATTTACCAATCAAGATCCAGCAGGCCATATAACATTTCAATTTACAATAACACTATCTATACCTCAAATGATTATGCAATAAACATTGCACAGTCATCTACTGAATGCTGGTTATGTGAAAACAATCACATTGGAGATAGGCTTATCCTCTATCCTATTTCAATTGACTATTCACCTGAATGGGGTGATGTTACCGTTTATCAGGTAACTGAAGAGAACTACAATACCTATTTCGATTCAAACGGCAAGTTAAGAGACATTGTTAAGGATGGAGATATCTTAGTATTCAGCGGCAGCTTTTCACCTAAAGGCAAGATTGTCTTGAACAAGATTGTCAGCCTTATTGGTGATAATGCATTTTTAAGGGATACCACTATCTTTGTAAATACCTCTAACTGTAAGGTTCAAGACTTCAATATTATAAACAATGGTACTGATGACAGCAATTGCAACCTTTGGGGAATTTATGTTTATGAAGCTGATAATGAAGTAATTACAGGAAACAATATCACAATATGGGATAAGAATACATCTTATGGAATTTACCTTTGCGACTCCTATAACAATACAGTTGCAAACAATAGCATAAAGTGTCAAGGAGACAATTTGGTATTTGCTCTCTTGACTTATGAGACATATGATACCCTTTTTGAAAACAACACTATATTAGCTATTGGAACAAGTGAATTGTATCCTTATTATGAAACAATTTGTATTGATGGAGTTCGCAGTATTTCAGAGCTTTCCAAGACATATGGTGTGATATTGGACTTCTCAAGCGATAACCAGTTCATTCACAATGACATCGAGGTCACTTCAACTGTAGAAGGTTTCCAAGTGCCTTATAATCCTTCTGTAAACATTCTAATTGGCCTTTACATTTACTATGAGTCCAATAGAAACAATATCAGTGAAAACAATGTTTACATTCATGGACATGATCCATTCCTTTATGGAATGGGTTCATCTGGTGATGATACAAGTAAATCCGTGACTTATGCATGTGAAAACATTTTCGCAAAGAACAACATTACCATAGATGCGGATTACTTTGCTATGGGAATGATCTTAAGGCACAACTCCAAAGACACCGTTGTTGAAGACAACCAATTCAATCTTTATTCCAATAATTATACATATGGATTGACATTGGAGATTTCACAAGGTGCTAAAGTCAAGGACAATACCCTTAATCTTACTGGCCGTGCGGGAATTTATGCTGTAGAGCTTTATTCCGCTTGGAGCAATGATATCAGCTACAACCAAATCTATGCAAATGGTAGTTTCAGTGAAGTGGGCCTTTACGGTTCCTCAGGAAACAATATCACTCACAACACTATCCATTCATTTGGTGATGGTATCAATGACCCAGCACAAGGACCGGAGCATCCTGATTCAGTAACATTGATTAACACTGGAATATTGCTTGAAAAGGGTTCCAATGGAAACATCATTTCAGACAATACCATCATAACTGATGGGGACAATGCAATTACCATTGACGGTTCAGTTGGAAATACAATTGCAAATAATCAGTTATCCTCATCAAAAGGTGGAGGAAATGCTGCTGTTAAGGATAATACAGGCATGAACAACATTTTCGGAAACACTGGTTCTAGATATGTATCTGATTCCAATAGCAATTCTGGAAGTCCAATTCATACAAATGGAACTTCAAGCCAATCAAGCAATTCTGGCAGTTCAGGAAGTTCAGATTCCAATGGTGCAAGTTCATTCGGTAATGTAAATTCCAATTTCAATGCAAATGCCCAATCTTCTGCAAATGATGGTGCTGGAGATTCAGGTGAAGCAGGTGATGGATTTGACATCATTGCAAGTGAACTTGAAGAGGTTGCAAGTAAATCCTTATCTGGTGGAGTATTCGTACCGGTTGTAGCTTTACTCTTAATATTGGTCTTCTGTTTCAGTTTCTTAGGTGCAAAAGACGAAGATGATGAAGAAGAATAATTTGGATAAAAGAATAAATATCTAATATTTATTCTCTTTTTTATTTTTTATTAGGAAATACCTGGCAAAAATTAATATTTTAAATTATTAAAGTTTCTACTTTTACCTTTCTTTTTTTAATTATTTTATCTAATTTTTTCTATATTTTCTATCTTCTTCTCCATCTTTTCTATTTCAACTCCTTTTATAATTAATACTATTTCGTAAAATTTATATTATTATATAATAATAAATATAAATGTATAAATTTAGTTTTAAAATTCTTAAATTATATTTTATTTTTTTATCAAGTTTGATTTATCATTTTAAAAAATCATATTAAAATGAAATGTAATTTAGTAATTTATTATTTTAATCTAGCATGCTAAATGATTTATTTTATAAATCGAGGTGTTTAAACATATGAATTCTAATAAAATTATTCCAGTATTGGGAT
The DNA here is from genome assembly GCF_045114555.1 of Methanobrevibacter sp. Taxonomy (GTDB): domain Archaea; phylum Methanobacteriota; class Methanobacteria; order Methanobacteriales; family Methanobacteriaceae; genus Methanobrevibacter. The sequence goes on from NZ_JBGUKT010000001.1 coordinate 2,823, forward strand.
TATTGATTCTATTGATATTAGCTATTGGATCTGTAAGTGCAAGTGAGGTAGATTCAGATTCAATAATAGGGGATAGTGATGCTAATATTGATTTAACTGCTGAAACGGCAATTAATGAAATTGACGATTCCAGTATTGATGATGAAGTAAATACTGGGGACATCATTGCTAATGATAATGAAAGCATTAGCGATAATGTAGGAAGTATTGATGGTGTTGAAAGTGGGGTAGGTGTGGAAAACAGTCTCGGTGCTAGCGCTGATGATGAAATTCTTGCATCTACTATACAATTTTCTGAAAGCAAATATTCCACTTACTTTAATGCGAGCGGGAATATAATTCCCGGAAAACTGAAAGCTGGAGACACTTTAGACTTTTCAGGAACATTTAATTCTAAAACTTTTATTATAAATATTCCTTTGATTATTACATCTACTGATGGGACTGCAAATTTTACAAATTGTAATTTTAAAATCATCAAAGGGTCACAAGGGACCAATATAACCAATTTAAAAGTAAATATGGGAAAGTTGGATAATCCTATTTTTGATGTTTTTAATGTAAGTGATATTACTATAGCAAATTGCAATCTTTTTTCATATGCAACTAGATCTTATCCAATTTTATTTAATACAGTAAATAACTCCTATATTATTAATAATAAAGTTCGAACCACAGCTTATATAACTGGTTGGGGTCACCCTTCAGCTATTGTATTAAGTGGTGCTTTTTACAATAATATTTCTAATAATGATGTAATAACAAATGATTCTAATGGTATCTACCTTACCGGGTTCCTCGGTGGAGGGGAGATGGGTCAAACTGGGGGTGCAAATGCATATAATGTAATTTTTAATAACACAGTTCATAGTTTAAGAGGAATTGAATGGGCAGTTGACGAAGATGGGAAAACTCCGTTACCTTCTTCATTCTGTTACGGTATTCAAGTAATGGGAGCAAATAATGATATACTTAATAATACTGTTTATAATTTATACAGGGGTATAAGCGCTACTCAATCAGGTAATAAAATTATGGGAAATAATATTTCTCAAATCCATGGTACATGGTATAGTGGAAATACAAATGAGGATGGTGGAGATTATGCAATCTATGTAACTACCAATTCTATAGTAAAATACAATATTATTACTGATAGTATTTTTTATGGTGATAAAGCAGCTATTTTTGCATCTAAAGGGTCTAATGTAACAAATAATACTTTCTTAAATATTACTGGTATAGGTGCTTATTTAGGTGGTAGTGACATTATTTTTTCAGAGAATAATTTGAATGTTACTGGATATGGAGTTTATATTTTTGGTCAATCAGAAAGTCTAAAAAATATTATTGTATCTAATAATCAAATTTTTTCAAATAATCAGTCTAATGTTAAATTAGAGAAAAAAACTAGGCTTATTTTCCCAAATGATATTGTAATAGTTGATAATATATTACATAATTTGGGAGTAATTCCTATAAGTTTTCCTACTGAATCAGATAATTTAACTATCGAACCCAATACAATTATTATAGACGGGGTTATAGATGATGAAACAGATGATGATGCTGTTCATTTAATTTATGAAAGTAACTTCAATAAGTTTTTCTCCGCTACAGGTAACCTTGAAGATTGGATTAATGAAAATGATACCTTAATATTTATGGGGGAGTTCTCATCCAAGGATAAATTAACAATTAATCAGAAAGTGGATATTTTGGGAGTCGAATCAAAATTCACAGATACAACATTCATAATTGTGAATGATGGAGTTTCCATAAAGAATATTAAAATATCTAATCCGAATACATCTTTGAAAGACCGTTTATGGGGTATTCAAGTAAATGGTGTAAATGATGTTATCATTCAGGATTGTGATATTTCAATTAATGACCCTTATTCCGCCTATGCAATCTATCTCTTGGAAGCTTCAAATTGTACTATTATCAATAATGTTTTAGAGGCAAGGGGAAACTATTTCACTGTAGCATTGCTTTCATTCAATTCAAGGGATATTTTCATTGACGGCAACACCCTCAGAACAATTGGCAGTGGAGAAACATACCTTATCAATAATAAAAGCTGTTTGGATGGTTATCTAAATGTTTGTATAGATGCTTGTTTAGATGGATCAGTAGTTTGCCCTGATGGTTATGTAGTTTGTCCTGACGGCTCATTAATGTGTCCTGATGGTGATATAATTGCTCCAGAGGAATATTATATATGTGTTGATGGTTCTATTGTTTGTGTAGATGGTACTGTTATTTGTACTGATGGAACTACATTCAATGGTGAAGTTTGTACAGATGGAGTTTGCGTGGATGGCGTAACCTATTGCATTGATGGAACCATTATTCTTGAAAACGGTACAAAACTTTATGCAGGCGGTTATCAAATCACCCCTGAAAATACTATTATCTGTCCTGATGGGGCTATAATCAATCCTGGAGAGTATACAGTTAATGAAACAGATGGTTCCATTATTTGTACTGATGGTACTGTTATTTGTACTGATGGTACTGTTATTTGTACGGATGGATCTACAATTTGTACTGATGGTACAGGTTCCAATAATTATTTGGATGGTGTAATACCAGGTTCCCATATGGTTTCAGGAGTATATAGGACCTATGGTGCTTTATTAATCCATTCATCAAATGTTACATTCACAAACAATAAAGTCAATGTTGGTTCAGACCTCCCATCCGATTATAATTTAAATGAGTCATATAATACCATTGCAGGAGTATTTATCCATTATGGTGGATTTAACAACACTATTTCAAACAATGAAATAATACTCGATGCAAATGACCCTGTTATGTATGGTATTGGTATTATTGGTGCAAGCCCTAACAGTTCCGCTGAAGGGTCTAAATACAATAATTTTACCAATAATCATGTAAAAATCGTTGGTCCATTACATGCTGTGGGGGTTGTTTTAGGATATAAGGCAATTGAATGTAATTTCATAGGAAATAATTTTGAAATTCTAACAAATCACTCTATTGAGGTTTTAACTTTCAATGGCAGTGAAAGTAATGTTGTTGAAGGAAACACTTTCATTAAAAAAGTCAATTCCACTATAGTTGTTTCTAATTCTTCTTATAAATTGGATAATTTAAATAAAATTATTTCAGTCACTCTTAAAGATGAAGAAGGTAAAGCAATTCCTAACAGTTATGTGGAAATTTCAGTTAATGGACAAAAGTACACTGCTAAAACCAATGCTAATGGTATAGCAACTGTTAAAGTTACATTAAATGCAGTTAAAACCTATGATATAATTGTTAAATTTAATGGTGGAGAGTATTTCTTTGCTTCTACAGCAAATGGAAAAATCACTGTAACTAAAGGTACAAGTAGTTTAACATCTCCAACTAAAACTTTTACAGTTACAACAGCTTCAAAAACCATCGCAGTGACCTTAAAGGGTGGAAGTGGAAATGTAATTGCAAATAGAAAAGTCACAGCAACTGTAAATGGAAAGACCTACACTGCAACAACCAATTCCAAAGGTGTAGCTACTTTCAAATTGACTTTAAAAACAGTAAAAACTTTTACTGTATCACTTAAGTTTGCAGGAGACAGCTATTACACAGCTAGCACCAAATCCATAAAAGTTAAGGTAACCAAGACCAAAACAAAATTGACTGTTCCTAAAAAGAAATATAAAAGGTATGCAAAGGTTAAGAAATTAACTGCAACCTTAAAGGATCAAACTGGAAAGGTCATCAAATCCAAAAAGGTTACTTTCACTGTTAACGGCAAGAAATATACTGCAAAAACCAATAAGAAAGGTGTAGCTACTGTAAAGGTTAAACTCTCTAGAAAGAAAACCTATAAGGTTACAGTTAAATTTGCTGGTGACAAGACTTACTATGCAGTTAAAAAGACAGGTAAAGTTGTAATAAAATAGATTCAAATCAATTTAGGAAGGCAGCTGCCTTTCTAAATGATTTTTTATTTCAAATTTAAATATTTTTTTAATTATTTTATTTTTATGGTGATTTAATGATAAATATTGGAAATGCATTGATTTTTGCAGATGAAGCTGCCTTTCAGGGAACAAACAATGGATTGTTTGCATTTTTCTCAAATACTAATGGTACTGGATTTCCTATACTGGATAGTTCATTGACTGCTATTACTCAGGCATTACAGATACCTGTAATCATTCTTTTAATAGCATTTTTAGTATTCGCTGTATATACTTTAGGAAAGCTTCTATCAGAACACCTTTCTCGTAAGAAAGTACCTGTTAGTTTAATCAAAGAAATGATTTACTCAATCTATGATGCGGAGTCTGCTGAAGATATTAAAAATGTGGTTAATAATGCAGATATTCAAAAGTCTCAAAAGAAGATCTTATCTGAACTGGCAGAGTCAGAGCATCTTGGTAAAAAGTCAAGGGAAACCCTAGCTCGTAGATTGATAGATAATGAAGAGGATAAGATTGCACAGAACCTCAACAAGACTGACATTGTCACTAAGATTGGTCCAACCCTTGGATTGATGGGTACTTTAATCCCTATGGGTCCAGGTCTTGCAGCATTAGGTACCGGTGATGTAACCACACTTGCAAGTGCGATTACAATTGCATTCAATACAACAGTTATCGGTATTGGAGCTGGTGCTATTGCATACTTTGCATCTAAATTAAGACGTAGATGGTTTGGTGAATACCTTGCTAACTTGGATGCATTGATGGATGCGATTTTAGATAATATTGACAAGAGAGATGAGAGACTTAAATAGTCACTGAAGTGATTGAAAATTATACAATATACTTTTGAAAACAATAATTTTAATTAATTGTTTTTAGAAAACAAGCTTTTATATTGTATACAATATATTTAAAAAATTTTACAATAGATTAGAATTCATATGGTTTAAAATTTGAAAATTTAATAAGGATTTCATATATTTTGGTGATTGTTATGGCTCGTCGTCGAGGAAAAGGACGTTTTGACAGTGAGGAAGAAGACCCTATGGCAGGAACAGCTAACCTTGTGGATGCAATGTTGGTAATTGCTGTAGGCTTGCTTGTTTTCCTAGTGCTTGCTTGGAATATGCAAAGCGTTTTATTCAATGACCAATTGACTCAGGAACAGAAGGAAAAGGTCATGGAAGCCATGAATCAGGAAGTGACTGAGGTTCAAGAGGGTCAGATATTGAATGAAACTCCAGATACAAGCAATCAAACCGGTCAAGGCTATACTGAGATGGGTAAGGTCTATAAGGATCCATCTACGGGTAAGCTGATTATGGTTCAGAATAAGACTAATTAATCTTTCTTCTTTTTTTATTTTTTTAATATTTTTTATTTTATATTTTGACTTTTTTTATTCATTATATTTTATTTTTATAGCTATTGATTTTTTAATTCATTATTTATACTAGAAGAAATAAATTATTTTTAATGGTAAGCCGAAGACAGCTGCTGGTTTTATAACTAGGGAAACTCCGCACATCATATAGACTGTAAAGTTGAAAGACTTATGCTGAGAAGTATGACTCTGGAGCAGAAACGACACGGCCTTTGATGGATGACAATGATGCTTGACTGATGGACATTAAAGGAATC
>NZ_JBGUKT010000002.1:0-80992 GCF_045114555.1 Methanobrevibacter sp.
AAAAAAAATTAAGTGCTGAAATCATATAAATTTACTGTTTGTTCACTTGATTCAGCATCAGACACATTTAATTTAGCATCTTTTATAATGCTATTTGCCACTTTCAAGTCATAAGGATAGGTAATTTTGATGTTAAAGACTTCTCCTTTAACAATAGCTACCTCTTCACCATTCAGAACAAATATCTTTGCAGCATCTGTCAAAGTACTTCTTTCCTCGTCAGACAAATTTTCATAAGTTTCCTTAAGCTTTAAAATATTAAATGTCTGAGGAGTCTGGCCTTGATACATGCAGTTCCTATTTGGTATATTGGAAATAAGCCCATGACCTTCAGATACAACAATTGTATCTGTTGCAGGGATTACGGTATCACATGCACCAACTTCCAATGTCTTTTCAATATTCTCCATAATAATCCTATGTGTAACAAATGGTCGTACTGAATCATGGGTTAAGATAATGTCATCCTCATCGATTTCAAAATTTTCTAATATATAATCAATTGCATTCATAATTGTATCATTACGAAGTTCTCCACCTTCAATTACAACTATATTAGAAGAATTTGGGAAATATTGATTAATCAAATCTTTTGTATGGTTTAACCAATATTTATGAGACAATACAATAATCTGATCAATTTTACTATTCAAAGAAAACTTTTCAACGGTTTGAATAATGATTGGTTTATCACCTAATTTTAAAAACTGTTTAGGCTTATCCACTTCACCCATTCTGTTTCCATCGCCACCTGCTAGAATAGCCGCAAAAATCATATTTTTTCTCCCATGCGTCATGATAAAAAGTCCTAAAATTTGCTAGAATTATCTATAATTACCCAGAACTTTTTTTAAGTAAAAATTAACTATCAAGCTTATAATATATATTATTTAATATATTATAAAAAATTAACTATATTAAATTAGTTTATAATTAAAAAAGTTAATCACTAAAAAGAAAAAATAAAATTAATACAAAAATAATTAAAAAAAAACGAAAGCACTAAAAAACAAAACAAAAATAATTAAATTTAATAAAAAATAAACTATATATGGTAAGCTTTAAAGTGATTAATATGAATATAAAAAACAATATCATACTTGCAATGGACTTAATGGATTTGAATGAAGCGGAAAGGGTATGCGAATCAATCAACGAGTACATTGATACAATAAAGATCGGATATCCATTGACCCTTGCTGAGGGACTGTCAACTATTGGATTCTTTAAGGAAAAGTTCGATTATAAGGTTATTTGTGATTATAAGGTTGCAGACATTCCAGCAACCAATCAAAAGATAGCTGACCAAACCTTTGATGCTGGCGCAGATGCGATAATATGTCATGGATTTGTAGGTTCAGACAGTGTAGATGCATGCAAGACATCTGCAGAAGACCATGGAGGGGAAGTATTCCTCTTAACTGAAATGTCTCATCCAGGAGCAATCAAGTTCCTCCAGCCAAATGCAGATGAAATAGCTAGAATGGGTGTTGAAATGGGAATCACTAACTATGTAGCACCATCCACAAGACCTGAAAGATTATCCGAAATAAGGGATATCGTTGGAAAAGATGCATTCATGATTTCTCCTGGAGTAGGAACACAAGGAGGAGACCCAAGGGAAACATTGAAATATTCCAATGCATTGATCATTGGAAGATCCATTTACAATGCAGAAGACCCTCAAAAGGCAACTAAAGACATTGTTGATTCAATCAAATAATCTGTGAATTTCCTTAAATTATATTTTTCTAATAATTATTAATTTTAATAATTCTAATTATTCTTTTTCATATATTTCAGTAAAAAGGTGTAAAATTGTTTAATATTAGTTTAGCATTATCCTATTTCTTTTCTGGCTTCTTTATGAAGCTTTCAGATGATGAATATGATGAAAAGTCAAATAAGGCAATAGCTATTGTTCTTGGAATAGTCTGTGGACTCTTTACAGCATATGCATGCTCAATCGATTTGGATGCAGCTTGCATCTTCATAGCAATTCTTATCGGAAATATCTTGGCTTTAAAGGTTGATGGAATTCATCATATCGCTACAATGGCTTCATTCATAATAGCATTCCTATTTCTTGGATTGCAATCTTTCACATATCTTTCCATTATCACAATTATAATATGCATGATTGGAGCAATTATCGATGAGATAGGAAATGACAATGAGAAAATCTATTCAAAAAGCAAGTTTCTAGAGTATTTCTTCGATTATAGGTTTGCATTAAAAGTAGTGATTCTATTGCTTGTTTTAATTGGATTATTGAACATTTGGAGCTTTATCTATTTCCTATGCTTTGAAATAGCCTATGAAATAGCAAGAGTATTGTTTGAAAATTATATCGCATAACTTTTTTTATTTCAAATAAATTCTTTTAACTCCTTTTATTTTATCAAAATCAGAATCAAATGAAGCTATTTGATTAATATTATAATTCTGCATAGTATTTAGGATAGTGCAGTCTGAAAAATTAACTGAAAAATTATAATACTCAAAAATATCAAATGAATCAAGGTAATCATCTGAAGTTAAAAAATCAATATTAAAAGAAAGCAATAATTTTTTTATATGATTTAAATCATAATGAGAATTATTTGAAGTTACACTGTTTAAAACCTCATTAAAAACAGTTTTATTGATTATTTTATTTTCATCATCCGAATAAGGTTTCAAAAGGTGAGATTTATAATATAAGGAATCATTTTTTAAAATTAAGCCTATTAAATAAGTGCTATCTAAAAAAATCATTGAACGCCTCACTTATAGCTATCCTTTTTTAATTAAATAGCATTAGTTATATATTTGCTTTCAACTAATCCTGCTAGTTCATTTGAAACCCAATCTCCTTCAGGCAAATCATGATTTAAAATCTCAAAAATTTCTTCAGGAGTCATACCTCCTTCACATTCATATTTTTCATCTTCATTTAAGCCATGAAATATATAAGAATTTACTAAATCATGTTCGCTAAACCCAGTTTTTTTAGATCTAGCCTCCAATCTCCTTTTAAGATCTTCATCAATATCCAATGTAGTCCTAGAGGAGTCTTCTACTGATTTTTTAGAATTATAATTGTTTTTAGAAGTATCAATATACCTTTTTATTAAAGGAATTCTTTGAACTACAGCAAGAATATTGAAAAGATTAATTCTACTTAAATCCATATTAACACAACATTGAATTGATAAAAAATTTTAAAATTACTGGTTATACTATTTAAAATAATATCTTAAATTACTTATATTTAAATATAACGATTAAATAATTCTTATTTTACAATATAAAGTAAATATTATCATTATTTTAGAAAAATAGTTAAATATAGTAAACTATACTTAAAATAAAAAATTATCATAGGTTTAAAAACTTAAAAAGAGAATGAAAAATGATAATGTAAATAAAAAAAAGAAAAAAGAGATTAAGTCTTAACCATAACTTAATCGATTCTATTCAATGCATCAGCCACTATCAATGGGAAAATGATAGTCACATCACCAATGACAGTAACTAAATTGGATCCATGCTTTGCCTTGGACCATGATTTTGCCTCTTCCAAAGGAGCACCGCTTAAACTACCGGTTTCAGGCCTATCCATAGTAATTTGAAGACCTGCATCTATTCCTCCCTTTAAGAGATTTGAAGCAAGAGTGTAATGCTTTGGAAGACCTCCACCTAACATGACAGCACCTATCTTTTCAGATTCAAATACAAGGTCTGACAGGTAATGCATGTCTCCCACTGCATCCACTACAAGAGTGTGATCCTGTGTAAACATCCATAACTGAAGACCAAACATGCTGTCAATGAGTCCTGGAGCAAAGATTGAAACGTCATTCAATGCAGCTTGCCTTAGGATTGAATTATCATCATCAATCAATAATCCAACTTCCTTTAAAAGCCTTTGAATGGAAATTATTCCATTATCCTCATCATTATCCAACTTTTCGCTGATGATTTCAAATATTTTGGTTATCTCACTTTCAAACAGTTCAAAGTCTTCCCCTTGAGTGTAAACATCCGCAATTCTGCCTATTCCAGCATCATTAAGCTCTTCATCATTGGTTCCAAGGTCCCTATAATGTCTGCCTCCAAATGCTTCAAGAAGATCATGAGTGACATTAGCCCCACTTGTCATCAATACCTTGATTCTTTTTTCCCTGATTAAATCAGCAACGATATTGCGCATTCCCCCAGGAACCAATGGACCACCTAAACTCATGAAGATGTCCATATCCTCATCATTAATCATATCAACAAGCAAATTAGAAGCTCTTGCAACTCTTCCAGCTCCTAAAACGCCTGACTTATCAAACTGTTCAATCAATTCGCTAACAGTCATATCCTTCTTTAATTTCAATTGATCAACTTTCATATAATCCACACTTAAAAACTAAAATAATGAAATAATAATAAAAAATTTTAAAAAATAAAATAAATAGAAGAAATAAAAAATAGAATAAAATTCTTCTAATAGATGCTAAACTTAAATTTCATCTTCCAAATCGTTATCATTCAACAATGGGAAATTGTTTAGATTAGTGATCTTTTCAATCAAGTCAGTACGGGTAACAACACCGATTGGAGTGTAGTCATCATCAACCACTATCAATCTGCTTATTCCAAACTTATACATCTTGTAAACTGCAGTGGCTATTTTTGTATCCTTATCAATGAAGAACAAGCGTTTGGACATTATATCCCTAACGTCTTCATTTTCCTTTCCTTCAGCCAATGCCTTTACAATATCCACCAATGAAACCATACCAATAGCTACACCTTCGGTAATTACTGGCGCTCCATCGATATTGTTTTTTGAAAGAAGGCAAGCAGCATCCTTAATTGAATCTCCAGGCTTTAGATAAATCAAATCCAATGTAGCTATCTCATAAACGGAGTTTTTAGGAATGCTTCTTATAGTGCTGATATCCAAGAGGAGGATATTGTCCATATCGTCTCTTCCTACGATTTCACCAATAACACCGAGATTATTGACAGGGGTAGGTCCTACACGGATAACATCTCCTACATGCAAATCCTTTATGCTTCCTAAAACCTTAATAACAGCTTCACATTCACCAGGGTGAGGTACACTTGTAAACTCAATCTTAGCTACTGAAACATCCTCTAACTTTTTGTTTTCCTTATATACAGGAACTTTAGCATTGCTGTCTGAAACTGAAATGTTTAAGGTATGGTATGCTTCAATAGTAGGCTTATATCCACCACGAGGCCCTGGAACACCTTTTACAAGACTTAAGCTTCTAAGGGATTGCATCTGATTTCTAATGGTTCCTGGGTTTCTGTTCATCACTTCAGCAATGTCTTCACCCTTAATGGACTTGCCATCTGAGTTTTGATACAAATTAATTAAAGTCTGTAAAATTTCCTTTTGTACAGAAGTCAACATTTTAGACACCTAAATGTAAAAATACAAGCATTTTGCAAATAAAACACTTAACCAATTTAAATTAACAGTCCGATTTTGAAAATATCATTATAAATTAGGAATCATAATGACAAATTCAAATAAATTATAATGATTTATCATAATTTAACATTATTATTAAGTGATTTATACCTTATTATATAAAAAGATATTGTTTTTTTATTAAAAATCATTATAAATAAAATATGGAATTATCATGTTTTTAGGCATAATTCTTAATTTATAATGAATAATTAATTAACTAAGAAGAAAAACAGCCATTTAAGCATAAAAATGAGTATTAAGAAAAAAATAAGATAAATAAGATAAAATAAGAAAAGATAAAATAAAAATAAAAAAAGAGAAAGATTTGGAAATTAATCCAAATAAGTTAAATCACATACTGCTTTACATCGCTTCTTATAATTGAAGAAGCACCTAATGCTCTTATTCCATCTAACATTTCAGGGAAATGCTCTTTAGGAATCAAGACATTGATTTGTGAAAAGCTTGATCCTTGATTGACAGTTGGTTCAGCACTGCAGAACTTGTTTTCAACCAAATAATTTGAAACCTTTTCAATGGATTCATTTGCAATATTGAATTTCACATCAAAGTATTTCCTTGCAGTTACGGCACCTAACAACTGTTCATAGATCATCTTTGCCTTTGCCATCTTCTCTTCATCACAGCTTATTCCAGCATATAATCCTGCTGAAGAATGCAAGATGGTTTCAAGTTCCTTAAGGCCTGCTTTTCTTAAGCTGCTGCCTGTTTGAGTGTTGTCCACAATCAAGTCAGCACCTTTAGCAATGTAAACTTCTGTAGCGCCGTCAGAATTGATAACCTGAACCTTCTTATTGTCTCCATCCCTTAGTCCTCTCACTTGCACATATGGGCTGGCATCACCATAGATTTCCTGATATGCCTCATTTTCCATAATGTGCTTTCTGGTTAGGTTAGGATATTCTGTAAAGCATAAGATTGGAGTGTCCCTATCCTTGTTTGCCCTAAAGAATTCGGATAAGTCATCATAAGGAGATTCCTTAGGAACAGCTACAATCAAACGGGTTTGGCCATAATTCAAGTCGCCTATCTTAACTATATCATTATCGCTTAAAACAGACTCTTCCAAAACCCAGTCCTCTCCAACAATAGCTATATCAACCATACCCCTATTCAATTCTACAGGAGTACTTTGAGGACGAGTCAAAAAGGCACTTATCTCCTCATCATTAAGAATATCAATTTCATAAGATTCATTTCCAGGATCATATCCTCTTACTTCATAACCTGCATCTACAAATAATTGATGGGTATTTCCTCTATTTACATTGTTTAAACTGCCTTTAGGCAATCCAATTGTTATTTCTACCATAGTATCAACTAAAATAATCAATAAGAATTAAAATTAACTTTATTTTAAAAAATAAATATGAATCATAAGATTCCAATTATACTCTATTAATAAGAATATATAAATCTATTTAAAATCATTCCTCTTCCTGATATGAACCGTTATACTCACCTGAACCTTCAACCGGATAAACAACAGCTTGTGCTATTCTATCACCTGATTTGATCTTATATTCAAATTCCCCATGATTGTAAATCATGAACATCAAGGTTCCATAAAATCCTGGGTCCCCTACTGCTGTCTGAACAGAAACAAAAGACCGAAGCAAGGTAGACCTTGGCAAGTAAAGCATTGTATACCCCTTAGGAATTTTCACCTTTCGCTTTATTGAAGCCAAATAGGCTGTATGAGGTTTTAAGGTATAAACTGGACCTTCCAAAGCCTCAATCTCTGGAAGATTTTTTTCATTGTCAATCAATGAACCGCCAGATTTTTGAATGAATATCTCATCAAGTTCCAAGTCAATTCCAGATGGCTGAACCAAATCCTCAAAGTCTGGAAAAAGTTTTTTAAGTTCTATTTCACCAAGCATTCTATCACATCAAAAAATTAAAATAAAGATTAAAATTTTATCATATCAAACATAAGAAAATAAAGATTTATATTAAAACATTAATTTGTAGCATTTAAAGTATTGTTTCCTAATTTAAATGTCAATTCACCTGTACCGTCATCATTTACTTTCAACTCATCACAATGAGGATTCAAGACATTTATTAAAGCCTTACCTGATTCTGCATCCATGAAGTGTGGCAAATAGTTAGATAAGTATGTTGGATAAAGGGTTATAGTACAATTATCCTCATGCAAAGCCAAATTCAAGAAATATGATGTGTGAGTAGCCGGATTTGACTGGTCAAAGATGAAGTTTCCTAAATTATAGAAAATAGGCTTTCCATTGTACATTTCAACTCCTTGGGTTACATGAGTATGGGAACCGATTACAATATCTGCACCGTCATTGATGAGCTCATGGGATATCTTTTTCTGGTTTTCATTAGGGCTTCTGCTGTACTCATTTCCATAGTGAAGATAAGCTATTACAATGCTTGATCCATTTTCACGAGCTTCCTGAACTTGTCTTTGGGCAAGCTCAGAATCATATGCAGAGTATCCTGAACTGTTTGCTGTTGCAGGATCCATCACTCCTCTATATTCCTGGAAGTTATCTGCATCCATATAGTTCAAAATGGTTACCTTTCTATCACCGCAGTCAATGTTTACAGGTGCTGTCGCTTGAGAAACATCATTTCCAGCACCCATTACATAAATACCGGCATCCTTCAAGTTCTTGATGCTTTCATTCAAGCCCACTTCACCATAATCCAATGCATGGTTGTTTGCCTGTGATGCCACAACATTGTCGTTTGCATTTGCCAAGAGGTAAGTGTATTTAGGGTTTGCCTTTAATGGAACGTCCCCTTTCACTGCATAGGATGAAGTGGTAACAGGGTTTTCAAAGTTTACAAGCAAGACATCTGCATTCTTGGTTACATTCTCTACAAATCTGAATGGGCTTTCACCAGAATCCAATACAGCAGGCATCTTACGGCCAAACATGACATCTCCAGTCACTGCAATTGAAACATCATCATGGCCCAAATCATATTGCCCCTCATCCATCCCCAACAATATTGTTCCACAGATAGATAGGGCTAAAAGAATTAGAAAAATTACAATTAAAACTGAAAAAAACCTTTTTTTATTCATCATATCACTGAAAAGAATAGTTTTATAATTAAATTTTTATTTGTAATTTTTATTAAATAAAGATTATTGTAATTCAAGAAATTAAGATATATGTTAATCAAGAAAAGAAAAATAATATCAATAATAAAAAGAATAGAATTAAATAACTAAAAAAGGATGTGAAATAATGCCTGTAGTGACAATTGTTGGAAACCCAAACATAAGTGTAGAAAATAGAAGAGAAATGGTAAAAAAAGTAAGTGAAACTGTAGCGGAAGCATACAATTTACCAATTGAAGCAATCACTGTTTTAGTGGAAGCTTTACCTCCAGAAAGCATTGGAGTTGCTGGTGAATTATTAATTGATAGAAAATAATTATTTCTATCATCAATTTCTTTTTTTAAAAAAAATAATATTTTCAAAATTAAAAAATAATTAAATTAAATTTTCTAAAAACTCTTTTTCAAAATCCAAATATTCATTCAAAAGATCCTTGAATTTTTCATTCTCATCACTATCAACCATATCCAATGAAATTACATTTTTCAAACTATCAATGTTTGATTGAATTGGAACCTTGTATTGATTCAATACCATACCAGGCAAGTGACCCCTATTTTCACCAATCCATTGAATGAAAATATTTTTTGAGTCTACAAATTTTTCATCATGAATCAAATTTTCAAATTTTTCAAGGTATTCCTTTTCAAAAATGTCATCAAATGAGCTATTTGAACTGTGAGATATGTACTTAGTTACACTAATATTTATGTTTTCATCATAACTTTCATTATATTGATTAGCCAGTTCATAATTTAGATACTTAGCAATACAACAATTAATTTTATCCTTAGTTTGTCTTAACATTTCATTTGATTCAACAAACTCTTCCTGAGAGACTTTTTCAGTAGTAATTTTTTCATCTTGAGATAATTTTTCAACTTCAATTTTTTCATCTTGAGAAGACTTTTCATCATCTAACTTTACATACTTGCCAACTAAAAATTCAAAATTGCAATTTTTGCAAAATTGACTTCCATCTTCCCTTTGTGTTCCACACATTGGACAATACTTAAAATTAGACATCATATTATCATAACCTAAAATCAAGATCTGTTTTTAATGTATTCCGCTCTTTTTTCATGAGCCTCTTCTTCAGTTGGGAATAAACCTAAATGCTTGCCGTCAACTTCAGCACTCCACATGAATAATCCTTCCTCATAGAAAACACCTTCATACTTAGAGGATTTTTTCTGACTTATTGATGACTCTGAATTTTTGGACTTGGATTTGGAAACTTTAGCTCCTCCGCTAACCTTAACCTTCTTTTTAGCTTTTTCTTTTTGGACCTTATTTCCATTTTCAACATTAACCTTATTTTTTTCAGCATCTTTTTTAAATTCTTTAGCATAATCCAATTTAGATTTTTTATTGGAATCTTTGCCTTTAGCCATTTCCTTCTTTATGCTTGACTTTGAATCAATTGATTTGATTGGTTTTGAAGTTTTGGTCTTTTTAGCATTCTCTTTTGCTTTAGCCCTTAACCTATCCCTGTCTTCAAGGGTTATTGTCTTATAGCCGCCTTTGACCTTCACATCAACCAAACCGTTTTCCTTCAAATAATCCTTTCTTGCCTTGATTGCCTCATTTTCACTTGAATGGTATGAAATTATCTGTCCCTTAACGCTTACAGACCATAATTTCTGTATTTTGCTGAATGAGATTCCTCTTGCTTTTGAATATGCTCCACCTATCTTTCTAGGCATTGGAATTGAATGGATATAAATTTCCCTTGCTTCAAAAGCCTCTTTAGAGGATTGGTATAATCCCAATTCCTTATTCCCATGTTCCGCTTTCCACATGAAAAGATTGTCATCATAGGAAATTCCCAAGCATTGTGAATATGGAACATCAGGTTGTCTGATCTTAATTTCCTGATTATTTATTCCATAAACAAGATTCTCATCCTTTTCCTCTTTTGCCTTAGGAATGTACAATTCATTCAATATCTGTATGATTTCATTGTCTGGACTGGATTGCCTGAGCCTAATGAAGTCCTTGCCATCATTAATGGCTGACTTGAGTCTAATCAGGAAGTCTGCATCCTGAGTTCTTCTGCTAAGCTTATATTTAGGCCTTATGAAGTCCTTATCACCAGAATAATTCACATAGAACCAGACACAGATATTGAAAATGATCTTATGCGCTTCACTTGCAGCCTGAAGCTCACCGCTTATATCATTTGAAGGGCTTTTGGATAAAAGGGGATTAGAGGATTTATTTGGAGACTCATCACGAAAATGATCATCGCTAAGTGAAGAATCACTTTTAACTTCATTAAAACCGGTTTTATAATCCCTTAAACCACCATTCTGCACATAAGGTTTATTTGCTTGTTGTGATGGTCTGAATCCACCAGTTCCATCACTGTTTAATGTATTGTGATAAACATCATTTCTTAATCTTCTAAGCTTTGAAAAGTCATTTTTTATGTTATTTGGCAAAATATTAGCCTTATTCAACTTTTCAATCCTTTTGTATTGGCTGTTTTCATCATCCTTGATTCCTTCATAAGCGAAAATTGCCTTAGTGATCTTTTCAGCTATTCTTCCAGCAATCAGAATAGCTTCAACCCCATCTCCTTCAATGAGATTCTTATCCATTCTGGCACAGTCCAGATAAATGTCTCTAAACTGATTCTCCAAGAAACTAAAACAAAATTCACTCATATGAACAACTCTTTAATAAAAATAATAAATTAAATGATTGTAAATAAAATTTGTAAATAAAAATTGCAATAAAATATAATTCTACGCTATTTAATGTCCTAAAATATCTTTCAATACCTCTGATGCAGGGTCCATTCCCTGTGCACCAATCAATAATACAACATCATCATTGTCTGCAGTTTCCATAATGTATCCTAAAGCATCATAGAGCTTTTCAAAATGATTGTACTTGATATGTTCATCATCCAATTTGGCAAAGAAAATGTCCTTTTCAAAGTCCTCAACATAATTCAAATGGTCCACCAAATCAACGCTTGAGGATAGTGTTAAGTAAATCTTTCTTTTCTTAGCTCTTGGGTCTTTTTCAATCAAATCATCATTTCTGTGGCGCAACTCCTTGATCACTTCTGCCAAAGCTTGTGAATTGAGACCATTCAATGTCTCTCCACGGGAACCTCTGATTGCACAGGCAACATATAAGTCATTCTTATCCAATTGCTCTGCCAAATCATAGCTTGCCCTAACGGTGTTTTTTATTCCATCAGGATTATGTGCAAAGTCATCAATAACTATAGGCTCATCGTAAAGCCTTGTAAACCTTCTGCTTAAAGGCCTATATGTTTTTACACCATCAACAATATCCTCAATTGGAATCTCCAATGAAATGCATGCGGAAATTGCAGAAAGTATATTTCGTATAAAATGCTCTCCTGTAAATGGAAGCTCTTCAAAGCTTAGAATTGACTCACCATTATACTTTATTTTCATTTCATATCTGTCAAAATAGACTTTCTTATCAATGCTCTCATCATAATCTTCAATTAGCTCTTTTTCCATTGAAGTGAAGTAAGCGTCAACGCCCTCATTTAAGAATTGTTTCATGTTCAAGACATTCTCATCATCAAAATTAAGGACAACTCCTCCTTTATTTGTAGCTTTTACTACACCGGATGTCTCTTCAAATACATCTTCAATTGAGTTTACAAGGCCTATATGGTCCATTGCAACATTGGTTATAACACCTACATCAGGATTGATAGCTGATGACATGATCAATGCATGGTTTTTCATCAAGTCTGTTCCCCAACCTTGCACTTCTGAAACTTCAATTACAAGATAATCGAACACTTCCTTGTTTGGAATGTCACATATGAAATTGAATAATCTTGGGTCAACACCCTGATTTGCCAAAACCTCTTCTGAAATCAATTTTGCAACCATAGGATCAATCAATGTATTGAACTCAGATTTAGCATCAGTGTTAGTGAATACATTGTATCCTGCATGAGATAGGATATGATAAATCATATGGGAACTTGTGGATTTGCCGTTTGTTCCACTTATCACCACTCTTTTACAGTCAGGAACCAAATTGTCAATTGTCCATTTGATTGCAAATGCATTGGCAAATTCAATCCTATCAACTACAATCACTGGAAACCGGAGCTTTTCAGCCATTTCCAAAGCATCTTCCTTAGGAGTCAAGGTGATTAGGCAAGCCACATTCTTGTCATTTGCTATTTCAACACCCTTGCCGTTAATCCAATGCCTTATTACAATATCTCCCTCTTGAGCT
This sequence comes from Methanobrevibacter sp., assembly GCF_045114555.1. Classification (GTDB taxonomy): domain Archaea; phylum Methanobacteriota; class Methanobacteria; order Methanobacteriales; family Methanobacteriaceae; genus Methanobrevibacter. The sequence continues at coordinate 12,847 of NZ_JBGUKT010000002.1, forward strand.
TCATTTAAGGTTTCAAAGATCCCTGTAAATCCATTAGAAGCCTTATAACTATTGGAACCATAAATCTTGCCTCCAATGGAATCTGCAAGCTGATCGATAGAAAAAGTGTTTAAGGAAGATACGGAATCTGCTAATTCATTTAAAAAATATGTTTTTGACATTTCAATCCCTTGATGTGTTTATAAAAAGAATAATAGAATAAAAATAATTGGTAAATTATTGATAAATTTTAAATTTAAATTAGTTAATTGAAATCTTATGAAAAGAGGTAAAGTTTTCCTAAAATTCCAATTCCACATACAACTACAGTAAGTAGCCAATAGCTTAAAACAATCTTGATTTCAGAAATTCCCTTGTAATTCAAGGTATGATGCAAAGGTTCTACAGGCAATGTTATTATATGAGCCCTGTGCATTAAGCTTATGATTGTAGATACAATTGGGACAGCCAATGCTAACACTCCAAAGTAAGGCATGTCAGTTAAGAACACTGCTGCTGCATAACCGGTACCTAAGATAAATGAACCTGTATCTCCCATGAATATTGAAGCAGGATACCTATTGAATACCAAGAATCCAAGACAGATTGCAGTCAAGAGTCCAAATGGATAAAGTGCTGTTGGATTTCCAAACATGTATCCGTAAACACAGCATGCAAATGATGCAATAGCTATTATTCCAGCAGCCAAACCATCCATACCATCAATAAGGTTTACTGCATTGATTGCACCTAATACACCTATGATTAAAACAGGATATGCCAAAAGGCCTAAATTGAATCCACCGCAAGTCGCTACAGCACCTGTAAATGCCAAGAATAAACCAGGCAATAGCTGTACAATGATTTTAACTCCTTCACTTGGCTCGTATTTGATTGGAATTTCAGCAACAATCTCAAGCTTGCCTTCATCAACCAATGCGCCCACTTGTTCTTTAGCCTTGTCAGTGGTGATTCTTGCCTCTTCACCAACTCCTAAGTCAAGGAGGCCTATAGGAACAACAGAATCGCTGATGTTTTTAACCACCTTTTGATATTCCTTTACTCTAAGACCTAATAGGTCATCAAGCAATCCCATTACTCCACCAGTAAGCATGATAAATGAAATGATCAAAATATCAGTGTTTTTGTAATATAATGAAAGAATAAGCAAAATAGCAAATAAGAAAGCTATTCCCCCCATTGTAGGGGTTCCTGCCTTATGTCTATGTTCACTTACTATAGGATTGTCAGACAAGTCTGCATCCCTTAATGTTTTCCTTACAAACCAAGTGAATATCACTGTCGCAAAGAAAGTTATTAAAAACATTATAATTATTTTTGTCAAATCCATATTCATCACACTAATTTATCACACTAAATTCTTAAAAAATATTAAAAAATTAAGATTATAATATACTATTTTATAGTTAACCTACTATTTATATTTTTATTTATATATAAAAAAATGATATTACAATGATATTATCATTTAAAAGTGATAATGTCAAAAAACATCATAAAAAAATGTATTTAAATAAAAAGAAGATTTAAAAAGAGAATTTGAGAATTAAATAAATTCTTAAAAATAGAGAAGAGTGAGAAAATAAATAAAATAAGAGCAAAAATAATTAAAAAAAAAATTATTTATTGTAAAAATTAATAGCCCTATCTAAAAGCTATAATCATTTCCAGTTAATTCCTTAGCTATTTCAAAGGTTTCTTCACGTGTATTTCCCCTAATGGTTACCCTTTGATATCCTTTAGGGCCATGAACAATGAAATTTCCATTTAGATATTCCTTAACCGGTTCCTGAGGAGCTGGTCCTTCATAATCTCCGATAGGGATCTCTAAAGTGCAATAGCCCTTCATTTCCTTTTCAAGCTCTTTTACATCGAATTTGCCAATTGCAATGTCTACAAGCAAGTTCAAAGGATTCAAGTCTGTGCAAGCAAAGGAAAGGTATCTTGTACCGCTTGGACGAGTGTTTATTTCAATTGCATAAACCTTGTTTTCCTCTTTTGAATAAATCAGGTCCATATCTATTGTTCCTTCAGATTTAAGGTTTGTTGCAATGTGTTTTGCTATTTTTCTAAACTCCCCATTATCCATTCCTTCAAAATCACAAGGCCCATATCTAAGTCTTTTGATTGGGTGAATTCCTTCCAAATTGGTTTCCCCTTTGTAAACAGGAACCAATGGCAAGTATTCTCCATTCCATCCAATAACCTCAATGGAAACTTCAGATCCTTCGATGAACTTTTCAATCAATGCTTGCTCAAAATTCTCAAAGTAATCCAAAACATCACTAAATTCATTTGTTATGCAAATGTCCTTACCGCCTTGGCCTTCTCCTTGCTTTAAGACAATAGGAAAATCAAAACCTAATTTTTCTATAAATTCCTCTTCAGTGTCAAAGTCATTTCTATTCAATACACTTGCTGGAGGAACGTTGAGATTGATTGATTTAAAGAATTCCTTGGTTTTTATCTTATCTGATGCAATGGCTACAGCATTTACATTGGAGGAGATTACAGGAATATTATGCTCTTTCTCGATTTCCTCTTTCATGACAGCTACACTCATCAATGGAGGGTCAATGCCTAAAAGGGGAACGATTGCATCCACTTCCTCTTCAATAGCTATTTCCATTGGCTTATCCATTCCTCTTGGAACGATATAATATTTGCTGGGCAAATCCAAATTAGGAGCATCCTCATTTGATTCGGTTATTATGCTTTCAACTCCCAATTTATCAACATGATAAGCTACATCATCGTATAATCTTGATCCAATAAACAGTACTTTCATAAAATCACATTAGAATTCTTTAATCTATTAATATATTTAAAATCGTATTAAATATAATTTACTAAAAAAAGAAAAAAGACAAGTTATTTTTCAAGAGATTAAAATAAAAAAAGTTTTTAGGGGATTTAATATGCTAAAATCTTATCGAACAACAATTTTATAAGCATGTCTGATGACTCCTTAACATTATCAGACAATTCAAATGACAAATCCATGATTTCAGGTTCAATTCCAATGAAGAGAATGTTAAATTCCTTTTCCAACTGCAAATATTTGATTAGATATGCTAATGACATTGAGTGTGTTGAAATGCTGATATCCACTATATTGTCCTTATTTACAATGTTTATCTCACCAGCTTGCCTTTTCATCAAACTTGCATCAATCAGTATGATATGGGATGGGTCGATTTTCTTTATAAGCCCTGTAAAGTTTTCAGGAACAGACCCACCATTAATTAAAAATGTTTTATTCATCCTTTCAATCAATGACTCATTTACATCAACATTTAATTCGTTTATGTACGAATCAAGTGCCTCATCTAGACGTGTATTTCCAGTGTTAATATCATTTACATTATCAAAAAACTCAAATTCATTATCTTTATTTTCAAGTTCGTTTTTATTGATTTCTTGATTATCATCATTTAGATTTGATTTATTTAATAGATTTTCCTTTAAAATAGATAATTGATTGATAATATATGGTCCTAAACCATCATCTCCACGAATATCATTCCCTATACCTAAAATAAGAAGACTTTCGCAGTTTTCTAAAAACAAATCAATTTCTGAACTTATTTTATCAAAATTATTTAACATTTTATCACAATAAAATACATTAGAAAAACTTGAAAATTTTTACACTTGAAATGCAACTAAAAAAGTATACATTCAATATATTTTTTATCAATTGAACATCATACAGTTTTACAAAATTTATTTGAATGAATACCTATTAACTATGAAAAATTACATCATCAATGACGAATGACCTCTAAAACTTCAGTCTTGATGGTTTCAACTCCACCACCCATGACATATTCCAATCTGATCCTAAGCGAATCTCCACATTTCACTTCAGTCTCTTCAATTGGAATCAGCATTTCAGGATTTAACATTGGAGTAGGTCCACAGATAATGTTTTCATTCAATTTGGTAAAGCTTGTTAGTTTAATACCATTAATCTTTAATTTATCTTCTCCAATATTAAAATTTTCCTTAAAATTGAATTTTTCAAACTTTTCCTGACTTAATTTCTCTTCAAAGCCAATTTTTTCCAATTCCTCCCCATCATAGACCTTTAACTCCATTTCAGCAGAAAAATTGCAATCGATTTCATCCATGAAATCAAATTCACTGTAAACAATGGAATCTCCTAAAGAAATATAAATTGGACTGTATTCATCATCTTCATACTGTATGAAATGATTGTTCATGTATATTGCTTCAGCTGAATTGATCATTCCCTTAGGTATGATTTCACCACCATCCTTTAGGAATTTCCTTGCACGATTCAATACAGGAACTTCTTCCTCATCTATCAATGCAGTATCCAACATTTCACATATAATCAGGTCAGCTTTTTCATTTAATTTACTGAAATCAAAGCTTAATATATCATCATTGAAGACTTGTATCTTATCGAATTCTTTAAGGTTCTCTTTAGCTAATTGATAGGTTGAATTATTTAATTCAATAGCTATAAGCTTATCCATATATTCACTAGCAAAATAGCTTAAAACACCAGAACCGCATCCCAAATCAAAAGCCACTTTAGAATTTAAGCCATTGGAATTCCCACCATTTCTAATCGCATAATCATCAATAGCTCCCTTAAATGCGCTAAGCCTTTCATAATCTCTTAAAAGCTTAAAATGATATGAATTTACTTTGAATTTCATAATTACACTCAAACAATAAAGATTTTAAAAATAGATAAAATTGACTATTATAAAAAATAACATAATAATTAATTAAAAATTTTAAAAGTTTTATTATAATTAATTAAAATTTAAATAAAGACCCATTAGATAACTAATGAACCTCCAATTAAAAAATTAAGAAAAAGTTAATGATTAATGAACGTGGTCATGATCATGTTCATGGCTATGGTCATGGTCTAAAGACTCACCGTTTGCTGTAGATGTGAGTTTTACATGCTCTACACCTTTAAGTCTCATCATTCTTTCGGTAAGATCTCTGATTTGTGTAACATCACCATTTACAACAATGACTTCCATACAGTATTTTTGAGTCATGTGAATGTGCATGCTTGCATTGATTTCCTTTCTGTAATCATGCTGGATATTTGCAAGGCTTTCCATAACCCCTGTGAAATGATGATCGTAGATAATGGTGATTACACCTACTCTTTGACCTTCCATTTCATTCATCCATTGATATCTTAAAATGTAATCGCTTAAAGCATCACGAATACCTTTTGAACGTGATTGATAACCTCTGTCTTTTAAAACTTCATCAAACTCAGCTAAAAGCTTTTTTGGTAAAGACATACTTATTCTCATCATAATTAAACACCTAAAACTACAATACAAATATTTTAATAATAATTTAAATTTATTACGAATATAATAAAAATCACAACATTATTATTAACTAATTAATATTTATTACTTTCTATAATATAAATATTACTAAAAATAATACAAATTTCAATAAAAATATTAAATCTGGTTAAGTGATTTCATTAATTTGATGGAAAATGCTTAAGGCATTCAATAAAAAATATTATATTAAACTTAAAATAAATGATTGATTATGACTAAAGAGACTATTAACAATATTTGCATAAATTATGAACTTGAAGGGGAAGGAAAAACCATTGTTTTTGTTCATGGATTATCTGATAGCTTAAGCTATTGGAAAGTGTTAAGTGAAAATCTAAAGAGGGATTACCAGACATTGATTTATGACTTGAGAGGACACGGAGAATCCTCTGATGATGATAAAAACACTACAATTGACTTATATCAAGAGGATTTATATCAATTGCTGAAAGCCTTGAATATAGATAATGCTGTTTTTGTAGGGCTTTCATTAGGTGGAAATGTCATATTGGATTTGGCTATCAATCATCCTGAAATGGTTAAAGGACTCATTGTCATGTCAAGCTTTCCCGAACATGATGAAAAATTGAAAAAAATCTTTAATGACTTTGATAATGCAATAGATGAAGGATTCGTTGAATTCTTTGATACAATCTTACCTTACACACTAACTGGGGATATGCTTGAAGAGCATAAGGAACTCCTCGAAAACCTTAAGTTCGAAGCTGCAAAAACCGCAAATCTTGAAGGAATCAAAAAAGGAATTAATGCAGGATACGGATTTAACCTTACAGATAGCTTGAATGAAATTAATGTCCCTACACTCGTTATAGCAGGAGAAGAGGACAATCTAACCACTTTGGACATTCAAAGAAAAATAAGCGATAACATAAAAGATGCTGAATTGATTGTTCTCGAAAAGACCAAGCATAATATATTGATTGGTAGAAATATTGAAAATATATTGAATATAATCAATGAATTTATGTCAAAAATAGAATAAAAAAAAAATTAAAAAAGTAAAATAAGCAAAGAAAGTAAAATAAGCAAAGAAAGTAAAATAAATAAAAAAAATTAAAAAAAAGTAAAAAAAAGTTAATGGAACTGATTATTATAAAATCTTATAATAGTCTCCATTTTTCCTATAAACAGCTTTAATAAGCCCCTTATTTTCCAAAGACAATAGGATATGATACATTCTAAAGTCAGATAATTTTAAATCACCATATAAAAGATTTCCTTCAATTTCATATCTTGAAACAAAGCCCTTTTCATCTGCCAAAGACTTGATTATTTCAAAGGATGCTTTTTCCTTTTGGTTCAATTCAGCATTTATTACATCTTCCTTTGAATCTACAGTGTTTATTGTTGCATCAACTTCCTTCAATTGAACTGTAGAACCGTTATAGAACACCAATCCCTTGGACTTTAAGCTTTTCAACAAGTCATTCAAGTCATGCTCATACATGCCTAAATCATCTTTAATGAGAGAAACGTCTATATTTTCATCTTGATATGATTTAATTTGATTTAAAACTTCTTCTTCAGCTTTGGTAATTGTAATCATAAGTAAAACCCTTATTGTCTAAAAATTATTTTTCTTCTTGATTTAATTATATTATGTTAAACATAATAAATAAACTTATAGACAGCAATTGAAAAGTAAAATCTTAAAAAAAATGGAATGAAAAACTAATTTAAAAAAAGTGAGATATAATAAAAAAGAGTTAAAAAGAGTAAGAAAAAGTAAAAAAGGTAAAAAAAGGTAAAAAATGAATAAATCAATTATTCATCTTTTAATCTGTGAATTGCATCTTTTGCACCGTATTGCACAAAAGAGCTTTCATCATTTAATAATTCTTCAAGTTTTGGAAGAGCTTCCTTAGCGTCAAGTGCACCTAAGATCCAGCAAGCTGCACCTCTGACTCTCCATTTAGGATTATCCAATTCTGCAAGTACAGGTTCAATAGCTTCATCACCCATAGTGGTTAAAGCTGTGGAAGCTTCTCTTCTTACCAATTTGTTTCTGTCTCCTAAAGTCTTTACAAGTGCAGGAATAGCTCTTTTATCACCAATAGCTGCTAAGATTTGAGCTGCTCCGATTTTAATGTCTTTGTTTCTTTCATCTAAAGCTGCAATAAGTGGTTCAACTGCTTCTTCACCTTTAAGTTCAAGCATGCCTATTGCTTCTTCTCTTACAAAATCATCAGAATCTTTTAAATCTAATATAAGATCATCAATAGATTTTTCCATATTATTACCATCCTAAAAATAATTATAAAAATTTAATTTATTCACCAATCATCCAATTAATGAACTACCTTAATTTTATTATAGAGTTAAATGTACTTAATTATTATTATAATTTACAAGTATATAAATATTTCGACTTTATACGAACAATATTAAACCATACAAATGAACTTTAAATCAATAATGGCAATAATGTACAAAAATATACATTAAGGATAAAAATTGAAAAAGATTATAATATAAGAAAACATAAAATAATATATTAAATAATGAAATTATAATAAAAAATCTAATGAGATTATGACATATAAAAAAATTTAAGGATTATGCAATTATGATAAAAATAGCAAGAATAGATGGAGACGGCATAGGAAAGGAAGTGACAGAAGCAGGAGTGGCTGTTCTTGAATCCTTGGATTTGAACTTCGATTTCATAGAAGCTGAAGCGGGAAGGGAATGCTTTGACAAGAATGGAACAACAATTCCTGAAGAAACCATTAAGATAGCCCGAAATGCAAAAGCAACCCTTTTCGGAGCAATCACTTCCACCCCTGGTCAAAAAAGTCCAATTATTACACTTAGACAAGAATTGGACACTTATGCAAATCTAAGGCCAATCAAATCATTCAAGGGCATTAACTGCCTTTTCAATGACTTGGATTTTCTCATAGTAAGGGAAAACACTGAAGGATTATACTCTGGCAATGAAACAATTGATGATGAAGAAGAGAAAGCAATAGCTCAAAGGATAATAACCAGAAAGGCAAGTGAAAGGATTTCAAAACTTGCATTTGAGCAAGCAATTAAGCTAAAAAAAGAATCTGTAACCTGTGTTCATAAGGCAAATGTATTGAAAAAGACTGATGGCGTCTTTAAGGAGTCCTTCCTTAAAGTTGCAAAGGACTATCCAAACATCAAGACTAATGACTATTATGTTGATGCAACTGCAATGTACCTTTTGACAAAGCCACAGGAATTTGATGTGATCGTTACAAGCAATCTCTTTGGAGATATCTTATCAGATGCTTCAGCAGGCCTTGTTGGTGGATTGGGACTTGCCCCTTCTGGAAATATTGGAGACAAGCATGGATTGTTCGAACCGGTTCATGGATCTGCACCAGACATTGCAGGAGAAAATATCTCAAACCCAATAGCTATGATCTTATCTGTTTCAATGATGCTTGAATACCTAGACGAAGACTATTGGGCAGAAAAAGTCAGGGCCGCTTGTGAAAATGTCTTGGAAAAGGGAAAAGTTAAGACACCGGATTTAGGCGGAACAGATAAGACAATGGATGTTGCAAATGAAGTTATTAGAGAAATAGAGAATTTAAGATAATTTAATGATTACAAAAAAGTTATGAATTAAGAGGAAAAACATGTTAAACATTACTACATTTATTGATGCTAATGCACGCAGATTGGATAAGGAAGTATATTATTGTCCAAGCAGAAACCTAAGATACAATTCAAATGAAGTATTGCATATTGTATCAGGAATTGGGCAAAGCTTAAAGGACAAGGGTATTGAAAAGGGAGATAGAGTCCTAATCTATTTGAATAACTCACCGGAATACCTATTTTCACTCCTTGCAATATGGAGAATAGGTGCAATAGCTATTCCAACCAATAGAATACTTACATCATCAGAATTAAACTATATGATAACAGATTCTGATGCAAAATTATTAATTACAGATGCTGATGCAAAAGAAACAGTAAAGAACCTAAATATAGAATCTTATATCATAGAAGACTGTGAAAGCTTTGTTGGAAGCGATACATTACCTGCTTGTGAAACCGAATGGGATGACTTATGTCAATTGCAATACACTTCAGGAACTACTGGAAAACCAAAGGGATCAATGCTAACCCATGGAAACTGGTTTACAGCTATCCACAATGCCTGTGATGTATTGACTTATAAGGAAAACGACACATTCCTCTGCATTTATCCAATGGCTCACGTAGGAATAATGTGGGCAATTGCAGCACTTAGAGCTGGAGCATTGACCATCACTATGGACTTCTTTGAAATAAACGAATACCTCCAATTATGTAAGGATGAAGAGGTAAGCGTACTATCCGGAATGCCTCCTGTAATCCATACATTGACAAACCTTGAAGAGGAAAAAAGGGAAAATCTCGCTACTGTTAGGGAAATCATCAGTGGTGGAGGCCCACTTCATAGAAAGATATGGAAAAAGTTCATGGGACAATACAACATTCCAATCATAAACGCATACGGCCTTTCCGAAACCATTGTAATCGGTACAGGAACTGTAATAAGGCCTGAAGACTATGCTACTGCAGATAGGTATGAAAGCGTAGGACACCCAGTATGTTTCTCTGAGCTTAAAATCGTGGATGAAGATGACCCAAGCATTTCATTAGGACACTATGAACATGGAGAAATAGCCCTTAGAGGCCCTGCAATAGCTAAAGGTTATTGGGGAATGGAAAAGGAAACCAAGGAATCCTTCCTCGAAGACGGATGGTTCCTCACTGGAGATATCGGTTATATTGATGAGGATGAACGTTTGTTCATTACAGACAGAAAGAAAGACATGATTGTAATGAGCGGATGGAAAATCTACCCAACTGAAGTTGAGGAAACATTGATCAAATATCCAAAAGTGGATGAGATTGCAATTTTCAGCATTGATGACATCCATAGGGGAGAGCTTCCTGTAGCTGCTGTTGTTTGGAAGGAAGAGGAAGATCCTGATGGATTGGTCGAATATTCAAAAGAATATTTAGCAAGATACAAGGTTCCAAGAAAGATATTTACTATGGATGAGCTTCCAAGGGTAAATGGATGGAAACTCCTTAGAAGAGAGTTAAGAGAAATGTATTCAACTAATCCAGAAGAATGATTTCTCATTTTTTTTCTTTTTAATCCCATAAACTTTATCATATAATTTTCTTTTTTTATCTTAAATCCCCATTTGTTTTTCTTTTTTTATAAAAAATTAAAATTAACAGTTTGTTCAATACTTCTTTTTTAAATATTCCTATTTTGTAAAATATTTTATATTTTTTCTATATGAATAGATAATAAAAAAATAATAAAATGAACAAAGTAATAAAAAAAGTTTATTTTACTAGGTTAAATAATATACAATTATAAAAAATTCTAAACAAAATTCATAAAATGTAAAGAATATTTAAAAATATTTAAATACTTTATACAATATATTAATAATCACAATATCATAAAATTTTATGATTAAAGAAGGTGAAAAAATGGGTAAACTAGACGGAAAAGTAGCAATTGTAACTGGATCAACTTCAGGTATGGGCCGTTCTACAGCTAAATTATATGCTGCAGAAGGCGCTAAAGTTGTTGTAACTGGAAGAAACGAAGAAAGAGCACAAGCTGTAGTGGATGACATTAAAGCAGCTGGTGGAGAAGCATTTGCAGTTATTGCAGATATGGCTAATGTTGACGACATTAAAAAGATCTTTGACGAAACCATGGAAAAATATGGTACTGTCGACATTTTATTCAACAACGCAGGACTTTTAAGCGTAACCCCTCTTTTAGACATTACCAAAGAAGAATGGGACAAAGTATTTGCAGTTGACGTATACGCTCCATTATACTTAACCCAATTAGTAGCTCCTGTAATGAAAGAAAAAGGAAAAGGTGTTGTAATTAACACTTGTTCAGTAGCATCCTATGCTGCACACTTCGGATTTGTAGGTTACATCTCATCCAAACACGCTATTGCAGGTCTTACCAAATCCATGGCATTCGAACTTGGTCCTGAAATAAGATGTAACGGTATTGCTCCTGGTGCGATCCACACCGCTATGGTAGATAGTATCGGTGGAGTAGAAGCATTGCAAATGATGGTTGACGGAGCACCTATGAAAAGAGTAGGTCAAGGAGAAGACATTGCTGCATTAGCATTATTCCTTGCTTCTGACGAATCTGAATTCGTAGACGGTCAAATCATCAGATGTGACGGCGGATTCGAGTGTTAAGTTTTTAAAGTAGTTGGATCTTTATCCACTACTACTATTTTTATTTTTTAATATCAATCTTATCTTTGATTTACTATTTTTAGAAAAAATTACTTTCAAATTTAAAAAAAAAACTAATTTTGAAAATATAAAAAAATGTTAAAGACACTCTAAAAAACTATTTTTGAAAAAAATAAAAAAAGAAAAAAATGTTAAAAACACTTTAAAAAACTTATTTAATAGACTTTAATAGTATTTTTAACAGTTAATTTTCCATAACTAGAATAAATAGTATATTTGACACGTCTTAAATTTTTAAGGCCAATGGTAGCTATTCCATATTTATTAGTCTTTCTAAGATATTTTTTGCCTTTAAACTTAAATGTCACATATTTATATTTTAAGATAGCCCCTTTTGAATTGACTAATTTAGCAGTGAATTTAATTATTCTAGCTTTCTTTTTGGAAAGGTTTTTTGTAATTACTGTTGGTTTAACTGTTACCTTATTTTTAACTGTAAATCCTTTATAAGTAGCTGAAATAGTATAAACCTTAGGATTTAAAGTAATTTTTAAGCTTGCATAACCATTTTTATCTGTAGTTCTATAATAGTTCTTGCCGTTTATACTAAATTTAACAGATACATTCTGTGCAATTCTTCCATAATTATCATATACTCTAACCTTATAATAGGAACCTGCACCATAATACATAGTCAAATCCTTATTTGAACTGATTCTAGCAAGAACCTTAATTTTATGGGTTTTCTCTTCCAATGTTTTCGGATTCTTAACTATTACATCATAAGTTCCTGGTTTTAGATAGTTGTCTATCTTGACTATTCCGTTGCTGTCTGTCTTTAATTTATATGTTTTTCCTCCAAATACTATTGTAACATTAGTGTTCTTTAAAGGATTTAGATTTTTATCCAGGAATTTTACGCTGTATTTGGATCCATAAGTGTAATTGGAATAGCTTGGAAGTGCAACTGTTGTTTTGATAGTGATTGTTGATGAATTGGAAAATTCGTGATAAAGATTTTCACCTTTGAAGCTTGCAATTAACTTATAGGTGCCTGCCTTTAAGTTGCTTAATGTGATTTCTCCGTTATTATCGGTTGTGCCACTGTAATTTACATTGTTTAATCTATATTCAATCTTTCTGCCGGACAGTGGATTTCCATTCAAATCAACAAGTTTTATCTTATACTTATAATCCTTATTGTAGATAGTTGATGAATCCTCAACAATAATTCTTGTATCATACTCATCAATCTTGAAGGCATAAAGGATTTCATTGCAATCATAAATTGCAGGATAAAGGGCAATCTTAAGATTATTCCATCCAGCATTTAAATCTGTCAAATTAACTGAAGCCTTACCGTTTTGAGCTTTAGCTGTAAAGTTCCTATAATCAAATATGAAGAAAACAGTTTCGTTAATTGGTTCTGAGAAACTTACATTAACAGTTGCATTATCAAAGATAAGTGAGAAATCATCTAAACTCATTGATACATCATATTTTGTAATGTCCACGGTTGAATTAACAATTGGGGAATTATAAGCGCATGATACAAATTCAGCAGATATGTTATTAATGCCTTTCTTAAAGATATGGGTGATTTGTGCCACTCCATTAGAGACATTAGCATATACAATTTCATTAGCCAAATTAAACTTAACTTGACCGCAATTTACAGGATAACCATATTGATTCAATACAGTTGCTATGATATTTACAGGATTAAAGTTATTTTCACCAGTGACATTTGGATTTACATCCAATGTGATTTCAGTGTTGACCTTATTCAATAGTGTAAATGCTTTTATGCAAGCAACTTGTGATTTATAGGTATGGTCAGGATAATCCTTCCACACCAAATCATATAAGTCAACCCAATTCTTTCCATCAAAACTGATAAATGAAATGTTCTCCTTGTAGAATTTATTGTTTAAGCTTTGAGCTTCTGAAATAGGCACTCCCGCATCTCCTGTAACGTTTATCTTAAATACAATTTCAAATATGTCTCCAACATTAAGTGAAATAGGATTCAATAAGTCAATGGTCCAATAGCCAGGACGTGCGAAACCTGATTGATTTAGTATAGAAACATTGTTCACATTAACAGATAATCTATAAGTTGTTTCCTTTTCAAAGTAGGTGGAAACTGCAGTCAAATACTCATTGTCAGTTACATTGAAGATATTCTTGTACCATGCAGTTTTTGTTGTATTGAAGAAGAAATCTGTTTTGGCAATATCATACTGATAGTTCTTATCAAATTTGATTGTATCATTTAAGATAAAAGTAAATGCATCTCCCCATTTTCCTAATTGTAGAGAAGACATGTCATAATAGGAAAGATAGAAATATTTAACACTGCTCCAACTATTCTTGACAATCCAAGCGCCTTTTCCAGGAGCTCCTGGAATTTCTACAGTATCATCCCATCCAATCAATGTAACTGCATGGTCACGTTTAGTAAGGGTATTATAAACATAATAACCTATATCATCATTACTTTTATAATCCATATAAACAGGAGAATAAACTGCACCATAATCCATTATTGCTCTTTTAATCATGTCATTGTCAGTGTAGTTATCCCTCTTTAAGAACAACACATTTTGAACATGCATAAAGCTGCTTAAAACAGGAGATAATGCACTTTGAGCATTATATGAATCCTCTGATTCAAATACTGGACCTAACCAGCTTGCAAGATATCCTAATGCCAAGTCGTCAAATCCTCCACCGTTAGGTTCATAATTCCAACCGTAAACGGAATAAAGAGCAGCAAGGTTTTTCATGTTTTCTTCTGATAAATCAAGATTCTCTCCAGATGCCTTTAGGATACATGACTCTAAGGTTGCAAGTGTGGCAAAAGCCCAACAGTTACCTCCATTTCCTTGATTTTTTATGGAAGTGACATAACTGGAATTATAAAAACTTTCAAGAGGATTATCCTGTATATTGTAATTATATAATGAATAATCATCACCATAAGCAATCAAATCAAGATATGAAGAGTTAAACAAATCATTGAAAAGTGGATCTAATGCAGTATTGTTTTCATAGATGATATCTTTTATATTGGAATTATTGTTGAAAACAGAGTATATTGCTCCTGCAGATACGCTAGCTGAATTGTTTATGAAAGTATTATTGTATATTGAAAGACGTTTAGCGCCATCTATAAATATTCCTGCCCCATTTTTAGCGTTGTTTGATATGAAAGTGGAATTTGAAACCTTTAATTCACCATACATTTGATAGATAAAACCACCATCATACATTGCAGTGTTATTGAAACCATAAATGTTAGTTAATACAACATCACTGCTTAAGATTGTGAAAGCTCCACCGAAAGTGGATGAACAATTAGAGACAGATATGTTATTTCCATTAAAGTTAACAAATCTTAGGTATATTGCTCCTCCAGCGTCTCCAGTTGATTTGTCATTGATGAATTTAGTGTTTTTAATGGTTAAATTGGTTTTATTTTCTTGACTTGTTGTATTTATGTAAATTGCTCCACCGCATTCACCTGCAGTGTTGTTTATGAATGTACAATCTATGATTTCTATAGTTTTGTGTGCATTTGAATAAATTGCACCACCAGATTTAGCTACAGAATTATTGTAAAAAGTACAATTTCTTAAATAAATAGGAGAGTTGCTTGGAGCATAAATAGCCCCTCCGACTATTCCTCCAGAATAGTAACCAGCACCATTTTGGAAAATTACATTTGTAGCATTTAATTTCGCATTATTTACAAGTCTAAAATCGTTTAATGTGACATTTTGAAGAATAAAATTTCCATTTACCTCAAATCTCATTTTATTACCATTAATAATTGTTTGAGCAGCATCCTGTCCAATTATTGTAAGGTTTGTAACATACTTATAAGAGTTGAGATCATAAACTCCATTTGCTAAATGAATAACAGAATTATCTTTAATTCTGCTAACACTTAAACTGTTATACGGATTTCCATAAGTTCCATTACCATCAGTCTCTGCAGAACTATCAAAATAGTAATCTGCTTCGAGAACATCCCCATTTGATTCACTAGCTCCCACCATTTCATATTCAGTATTGAGAGAATCCAATGAACCTCCATCATCAACAGATTCCACAAGGCCTAATGAATCGAGAGAGTTTGTATTCTCCTCAATTAGACTTGCATCAGCATCTGCAGCGAATGATGTTGGAATGATGATTAAACAAAGGAAAACCATCAAGCAAACAAGAAGTTTATAATGAGTCTTTTGCATTTTTATTCTCCAAATAATTTATTATAGTAATAGTATATTTTTTATTATATAAATATAAATAGGTAAAAAAATCTGAAAAAAACTCAAGATTTGAATGAAGAATATGATAAAAATTGAATGAAAAATATATAAAGAAGATTATTTCTAAAAAAATAAGATTATAAAAAAAGTAAATAAAAAAGTTAAAAATGATTAAAAAAATTATGAATAAGTAAATAAATAGAATTTACTTATAAATCATAGTTCCAATACCTTCTTTTGTAAAGATTTCGAGAAGCAAGGTATGTTTGATTCTTCCATCAAGGATATGTGCTGATTTTACTCCATTGTTCAATGCATCAACACAAGTTTCAATCTTAGGAATCATACCTCCAGAGATGATTCCCTCTTCAATAAGAGCAGGAATCTCATCTACATGGATTCTTTGAATCAATGTTGAAGGATCTTCTGGGTCTCTTAATACACCAGGAACATCAGTTAAAATTATTAACTTTTCTGCATCCATTTCACCAGCTATTGCACCAGCTACAGTGTCTGCATTAAGGTTCAAGGTAGTACCATCTTGAGCAATTCCAATAGGGGAAACAACTGGAATGAAATCATTTTCAGTATACATTTCAAGTATTTCAGGATTGATTCTTTTGATTTCACCAACCAAACCTAAATCAATCTCTTCAATTTCACCTGTTTCCTCATCCTTTATCTTATGAATCTTTTTGCATGCTTCAATAAGCTTATTGTCCTTACCGGATAAACCAGCTCCTTTACCGTCATGCAAGCAGATTTGAGAAACGATATCTGTGTTGATATTACCTACAAGAACCATTTTTACAATGCTCATGGTTTCCTCATCAGTCACCCTTAACCCTTTGATGAATTTAGGTTCCTTACCTAACTTCTTCATGGATCTGGTGATTTCAGGACCTCCTCCATGAACAACGATAGGTTGCATACCAACATATTTCAATAATACAGTATCTCTTGCTGTAGAAGCCATTGCCTCATCATCCACCATAGCATGGCCTCCATATTTAATCATGACCTTTTTATTGTAAAACTGTTTAATGTAAGGTAGAGCCTCTACCAAAATATTTACTCTTTCCATTTCAATCACATAAATAAATCAATAAGTATAAAATTTTTAATTTTCTAAATTTGCAAAAAATTAATCAAAATTATAATATAATTTTTTATTTCTTAAAATTTGCAAAAATTAATCTTAATTAAATATCAATTGTTAGATTTGTTTATAATAGTATATAAAAATATCATTGAAGAAGAGAATTATACTCATTTGATAAATTATGAAATCATTATAAAATTAATATGAGTTCGTAAATTTTAATTTAAAGCAAATATTATAGTTATAATTAAAAAATAAAGTTTAAAAATGCTTAAATTTAAATATATCCTATTTTAAATTAAAAAATAACTTAGTTTTAAAAGCAAATCAATTTATATTAAAAATAAACTATTTATAACAAATAGTTTACAAAATAAAAGATTTATAACAAGTTTATGAATTTGAAAAATTATCAACAAAAAAATCCAATTTTTAAAGCTAAGTAAAAAATAGGAGAAAAATTATGTTGAAAATAAATAAAAGCATTTTGATAATATGTCTTGTATCATTATTTTTAATAATCGGGCAAATATCTGCAAGCGATACCGATTTAATGGAAACAAGTGATGCAGACATGAATGATTTAAGTATAAATCAAAATACAGATGAAGGATTAGATGATTTGAATATGAATCAGTTAGAATCCAATGAGCTAAATGATGCGAATTCTATAAAAACAGAAACTTCTGACGACTTAGAAGAAAGCATAGATGATATGATTGAAGAAAGGCTAAAGGACACAAGTGGTGTAGTAATGGCAAATGACAATTACAGCTGTGGACCTGCATCTCTAGCCACTGTTTTAAACAGATATGGGCTTAATCTCAGCTTAAATGAAGTTTCAAAGCATACAAACACAAGCTTGAATGGAACAACAATGCAATCCTTAATCGATACTGCAAAATACTACGGATTCCGTGCATATGGAATTGAAATTGATACCAAATGCCTTAAGGAAAACAATATAGTCCATCTTAACATCAATGGATGCGAGCATTGGACTGTAATAAATAAGCTAACAGACACTCATGTCTTTTTAGCCGATTCCACCGAAGGAAACATTAATTTAACAATCGATGATTTCAATACATACTTTAGCAAAAAGGCAATTGTCTTATCCCTGAAGGACTCAATTGACTTAAAGGAAGAATTGATCTCCAATCAAATCAATATCCTAAGCAATGAGCAATGCATGAAGATTTCAGGGAAAGGATTGAAGAAAAAGGTCATTGGTTATAGGATAGTGTGGAAATATGGATTGGTCCAAAGGTACGGTTGGGTCCTAAGGCCTAAGATAGTTGGGGGGCATGTGTCCTTTTCACAATGGGTATATGTAAAAGGAAACCGTCCAGTTTGGGGAAAATACAAAGTCAAAGAGCCCATCTACAAATATTATTACGTCTCTGATGACTCCTTGACAAGCGCTAAACTCAGAAGAAAATAGAGTTTTAATCACATTTTGAAATGAACAAAAATTAATAAATGGAAAACCCATATACAATATTAAGGAGGTTAAGTATGGATAAGAAAATTACAATTGCAATAATCGCAATAATAGTTGCAGTAGTTGCCATTGGAGCTTATTTGGGACTTTCCAATACTGCCATTCCTGAAAGTTCCCAGATGACTGATCTCTTTGACTATTCAATTGAACCGACAACAAGCTGGAATGCAGAGAAAAAGGAATACTCATTCAGTCAAAGCATAAGATCTGTAAATGGAAAGGATTATAAGAACATAGACATTAAGGTAAACTTCTATAAGGGAAATAATCTTTTAGGCAGCTATGACTCCAAAATAGATCACACAAAAGACGGGAAGTGCACTCTTAAATTCACTAAAGGACTTAAAGAGGAACCGGATACATTCTATTACGATGTAGTGAATGCAACTGAAGTGTAGATTTAATTTTTTAATTAAAATTTTTTAAAAATAAATAGAATAATGCCTGCTCATTTATTTTATTTATAAATTTTTTCTTTTTTTATAAAAAATATATAAAGATATGTAGATGCAGGAATGCATCAATTGAAAAATAATAATCGCATATCATTTAATTAGATACAACTTCTTTTAAATTAATATAAAAATATAACACTAAGCAAATAATCAAGCGACTATTTAATTTAATTGAATGAAAATAGTTAGTAAAATTTTCTTTTAATCTAAAATAAAAAATATCAAAAAGAGTCAATAATTATTTTAAAAAAGTTCTTAAAAAAAGAGTTAAAAAAAAATAAAAAAATTAAAGTGAATTGAAAAAAATAGAAAAAATTATAAATTCAATTTATCCACAATATGGATAAACTGATTTGCCTCTGTTTCCAAGCTATGGTCTGGGTTTCCACGCATCTCAAATACAATAGCTGGAATTCCCCCTTCTTCTATAGGAATAGTAGAGTATTGGGGGCTTGAATAGCTCGCAGGTTCATAATAGATCACATAATTGATGGCTTGGGTTACATTGTTTGCAGCCTCATAAGCCACTGTATCATTGGAAACTGGAGCGAATATATAAGGATCCTGCACATAACCACCATTTGAAGCGTGAATGTCAATTACCAAATCATATCCATTCTTGAGCACATCTTTTACCACATAATCCTGTGCAAGCAATTGGCCATTCATTCTGCTTTCTTCAAAATCATCACTTTCTGCAGTTACATTGATCCTATAAACATAATATGAATAATTTAAGTAATCTGAATTGTTTAAAAGACTGTCATATATTGCATCATGGGCATTGGATTCCCTTGGATGCTGTCCTAAGATGTATGCAACCTTTACAGAAGAATTGGCATTTCCATATGGCCCTTCAAGAGTAACAGTTCCTATGCTGTTCTTGCCTATTGTCTTTACGGACTTATCTGCAGAATCTGTAGAGTCTGCAGTAAATGAATTGATTAAATCAGTTGGAATAAATTTTAAAACCTGATTTAAAATAGGATAATTCTCAGATAAATCCTGCAATAAGCTGTCTTCATTAGTTGAATAATCATAGCAAAGAACGAAACCCTCTGCTAATATGACAATTAGAATGATTAAAAAATAGAGTAATTTTTTAGAAGGTTTTCTTGATTTTTTCTTTTGTGCATTGTCTTCATCAGCCATATAAACACCAAAAATAATTCATTTCAATTAAAATCCTGAAACCTTATAAAAACATTTTAAAAGGAATAATACCTTTTTTATAGAAATAACTTTGTAAATAAATTTGATATTTTGATATAAATTGATATAATTATAAAAATTAAAAGCTAGAAAAAGCAAGTTGGAAAATTATTTTTTCCAAGTTTGTCTTACTCCTCTACCTTTTTTACTACCAGGCTTTTTGTAAGATCTTTTAGGTCTGGTTCTTTTGTTGGTACCTTTTACTTTTGCCATTATATATCCTCCTTTAATTTTGATGATAAGATTATCATAAGATTAATCTAAAATAAATAAAAATAAATTTTTCATATTGAAAATATGAGAAAATTCTTTATAAAAATAGCTTTAATAATAAAACTTAATAAAATATTTATTTTTAATACATATAAACTTTTTCCCTTATTCCATTATGAAGAATTTGAAATTAAAAAAAGAATAATAAATTAAGAGATTAACAAAAAAAATATTTAAATTTAATTTATAAACTATATAATTAGTTAATATTTAATTAGTTAAATTTAATTAGTTAATATTTAATTAGTTAATATTTAATTATAACTTGGAGGAATTTGATGAGAAATATAGTGATTGTTGAATGCATATCAACAGGAATAAATTATATTGAAGACATTATCAACAGAGGCTATAATCCAGTGGTACTTGAACCAAAAAGAATAGATACTGAAGTAGGAAGAGAATATCAAAAATGGTTGAAAATGAATATAAACGAATTAAATATGACTTTGATATAATATCTGAAAAGGATAGCTATGAAGAAACCCTTGCAATGGTTAAAGAATTAGATCCACTATTAGTACTGCCTGGAAATGAAAAAGGAGTCATATTAGCTACAAAATTGTCTCATGATTTAGGTTTATTAGGGAATCCTATTGAAAATCTTGATGCCATGACTTTAAAAGATGAAATGCACAAGAGACTAAAGGAATGCGGAATTCGCTATATTAGAGGAAAAGTAGTCGATTCCATCGATGATGCAATCGAGTTCTATGATAATGAAAATTTAAAGGAAGTGGTCATTAAGCCAACTTACAGTGCAGGAAGTGCCAGTGTAAGGATATGCGAAAACAAAGAGGAAATGATCGAATCCCTCCAAGAACTATTGAATCATTCAGTAAATTATTATGGGGACAATGAGATTAGATTCCTAATCCAAGAACGAATAAAGGGCGATGAATATATTGTAAATACAGTTTCATGCGAGGGAATTCATAATGTTACCCTAATCTGGAAATATTCAAAAGTCAAAACCAATGAAGGTGCCATAGTCTATGATTCAAGTGAAACAGTCAATGAATTAAGCATTGGCGAGGCAGAAATGGTTGAATATGCATACGATGTGGCTGATGCAATTGGAATCCAATACGGTCCAGTTCATGGAAAATATATGATAGATGAAAATGGACCTGTCCTGATTGAAGTGAATTGCCGCCCTTGCGGTGCAAGTATGGAAGCAGAATTCCTAAACAGAATCTCCGGCCAACACGAAACAGACAGCATTCTGGATTCATATCTAAAGCCAGAACTTTTTATGGCAAATTATAGAAGGCCTTACAGATTATATGCACATGGTGCATTAAAGCTATTTATAGTTCCTAATGACATCATTGCCAAATCATCACCTATGGACAATATAAGCTTTAGATTCAAAAGCCATTATAAGACTTCCATGGCTGAAATCATTGACAACAGCACATTATTCCCTAAAACAGAAGATTTGCATACAAGCTGTGGCTTGGTCTATTTGGTTCATGAAGACTTGAATGAAGTGCAGGACAACCTTAATTTCCTAAGGGATATTGAAAAACGTGCATTTTCATTGGTTTTAAGTGAAAATAAAAAAGAAACAGATACCAAGGATGATGAAACCTATTTAAATGAAATTAAACCATTTATTGATTTTGTAGGAAAATATGGAACCGGTTTTATTATTACAGACCAGTTTATAGATGATACTGATATCTTACAAAGTAAACCAGAAGATATCGGTAAGTTAAATGGGGAATTTGATTTTGTACTGATTAATCTAAATAAAAGCTATTTTGTTGAAAGTGATGAAAACATCATTAAATTGTCATTTGAAGGTCTATCCAGAGTCAAATCAGGAGGATATGTATTCATTCCAAAAAATACATTTGAACAGATTCCTAGTGGAAGAAATGGAATGGAAAGTATTATTCAAACATTAGGATTGAAGATTGAAGTTCCCCCATATGGAATCAGGGATATGATTCTTGCAAGGAGAACCTGAATAATAACTAATTAATAATAAAGAGATAAGTAAAAAAAATAAATTTAGATTAATAAATTAAATTAAGAAGTTAAATGAAATTAAGAAGTTAAATGAAGCTTCTTAATTTTTTCTTTTTTTATAAAAATAATATCCATATTATAAAAGACCTATTTTAAGTAGTGTATTCTGCATTGATCTTTACATAATCATAGGTTAAATCGCATCCCCAAGCGGTTGCACTTGCATCACCTTGATACAAATCTACAACTATGTTTACTGTCTTCTCCTGCATGATCTCTTCTGCTGAATTAAGCTCTTCAGTTCCATCAAATGCAAGGATTTTACCTTTATCAACTAAAATGGCTTCCTTCCCATCACCTGAATTAACGGAAACTGAAATCATGTTCTGATTCATTTCACAGCCAGAATATCCTACTGCAGCCACAATCCTTCCCCAGTTAGGGTCTCCACCAAAGATAGCTGATTTTACAAGTGAGGAACTGATTACAGATTTAGAAGCCAAAATAGCATCATTTTCATCCTTAGCTCCATTGACCTTACATTCAATGAATTTAGTTGCTCCTTCACCATCACGAGCCATCATTTTAGCCAAACTAATGCAAATGAAATCCAAAGCATTTTGGAAATCCTCATTGATTTCACCGTCTTTAGCAACTTCAACACCAGACTTTCCATTTGCCATCAAGATTGCAGTGTCGTTTGTACTTTGGTCCCCATCAACAACGATCATGTTGAAGCTTCTGTTTACAGCAGATTTCAATGCCTTATTAATCATTTCAGAGGATATGAGAGCATCTGTTGCCAAGAAGCAAAGCATGGTTCCCATGTTAGGTGCAATCATTCCGACTCCTTTAGTTATTCCTCCAATCCTTACATTTTTACCATCGATTTCAGTCTCTACAGCAAATTCCTTATGGTAAGTGTCAGTGGTCATTAATGATTTTGCAGCATCAGTTGAGCTTTCTGCACTATGGTCCAACTTGGAAATTGATTTTTCAACCAATGGCAAAATAATGTCCATAGGCATTTTTCTTCCTATTACTCCAGTTGATGCAGTAGCTATCTCACTTGATGGAATGCCAGAGATGCCTGAGGCAAATTCAATGGTCTTGTCACAATCGTCTATTCCATCTTGCCCTGTAAAGCAGTTTGCATTTCCACTGTTTGCAACAACCAATGATATTTTTCCACCTTTAATCATTTCCTTAGTATGTATAATAGGAGCAGCTACAACCTTATTTGATGTGAAAACAGCTGAAGCAGCACTATTCTTAGATTCAATAATTGTAAGGCCGTATTTGCCTTCACGACTTCCTGCTGCCCGAACACCTTCTACAGCACAGATTCCTCCTTCAATAACTTTAATGTTAGACATGATATCTCCTTTGGAATTATATAAAAAATAAAAATTATAAAAAATTATAAAAAACTTAAAAAAATAAAATTAGAAAAAAATAGAGAAAAAGTTCTCTAATTAATAAATGCCAGTGGCAGTCGAAGCATTGAATGCAGTGACATTTTGGCCTGAGGTTACATTTTCATCAAACTCATAATATGAGATTTGAGTACCGTTTTCATCATGCAAGTCGTAACTGCTGTTTTCATATACAGTTATATTATCAGTTACATTCATATATTGCACTTCACCAGGATCAGGCTCACTTCCAACACCCATAATCATTGAAATGCCTAAAGCCAAACCACAAATGAAAGCAATTAATATTATCACTAGCACAAGTATCTGTCTAGGGCTTCTAGGCCTTCTTGGCATAGAACTCTTAGACCAAATAGAACTTAATGAATTGTTTGGTTTTCTAGCATTAGATGAGTATCTGGAACCTCCGGAACCTCTAGGATTTCTAGCAGGACCTGAGTGTCTTGAACCTCTTGAACCTCTGGAGTTTCTAGAATTATTAGGAGTTCTAGTTTTCAAGACATTCTTGTTTTGCTGTTTTCTAGAATTCCCTCTTCTACCGATTGCCATTAATTTCACCACAAATTACATATTTAAGTCTTTAAAGCTAAGACTATAAATTTCAAATTTCAACTGAATACTAATTATTTTTAAGAATAAATTTTACCTAAATGTATAGTAAGCCACAAGCAATAAGACTAATAAAAGTCCATAAATGCCCATGCCCATTATAGCAAGCAAATATGAAGCTACAAACATTACAATAAATGCAGTGATTAGCTTACCTTTCTTATTTGTTAAGAATTCACATAATGTTCTTGTAAAGTCTGATGGAATGTAATATCCATACAAACCATTAGCCAAATCAAATATGACTAAAGACAATGCACCGAATCCATGAATGCTCTCTGCAATGTTTGCACGTTCACCTGCTTCTCTTCTGCTTCTACCGATTCCTATCTTGACTTTAGCACCGTTATTCAATATAAACCATGCACAATCAAGACCTGCACGAATAGCTACATCCTTACTTGGGAATTTTGCTATCAAGTCATCTCCACCTTCACGGTATCCTTCGATTTGACCTTCACAATCTTCCATGAACTCCTTGACACTTGTCATCAATTCCACAAGCTTGTTTCTTCCATGCTTGGAAATGAAGTTTGTAGAGTCAACAATATCAATGAACAGGTATTGCTGGAACTCAGGAGGTTCGGATTCAGCCAATTTGAATGGAGTGTCCAATACAAGTGCATATTCACCACCTAATTTAGTGAATGCAACACCTGGAGAATCTCCAACTTCCTTATTGAACTTAATGGATCTTTCAATAGCTGCAGCACCAGTCATACCCGCAGCAGCCCTTACTTTGATTCCATTATCCAAACCAATGCCCACCAATCGTATAGCCACTCTGATTGCATCGTTTTTAGACATCAATCTTGAAACGATTTCGGTTTCGCTTCTTTCGATAATTTCTCCATTTTCTCTTAAAATAATATCAGTGAAAAGATTAATAATATAAGAAGGTTCTGAAAGCTCTACATACATGTAACGGTCACTACCCATTATGATATTGCTTACAAGAGCATATTCTTCAACCTTATCTTGAGCAGGAAGTAATTCATAAAAGCTATGATTTTCTGGAATGTTTTCACGGCCAACATCTCTAACCAAGTTGGTAAAAATACTTTCTGTTGTGATATGTGCCTTATCGATCTCCATCAGCATGGTTTGAGTGTAATTGAACATGTCCACATATTCAGTTTCCAATGGAGTGGTAGGGAAGTATTTAGTACCTATGCTTATGATTTCATGTTTTGTAACTAATGAAACAAGCTTTCTTATAATACTATGTTCAGCCATATTTTACCTCCTATTAATTTTTAAATATCAAATAAATTGTTAAGTATAAAATCGTTAAATTTCAAAATCTTTAATTAGAAATAAGATCCATTAGATAGAATCTTTTAAAAAATATTAATTGAAAGATTAGGTGATTTAATCCTTATCTTTCTTTTTCTTGGAATTCTTTTCCAAATAGATCTCAAACTCACCTGGCTTTTCAAGAATCATATTAGGCTTGACTGAAACGAATGGGAACTTCCAGGAACCTAATCTGCCTGCAATTGTACTTGCAATGTTTCTTGAATTCTTCTTAATGAATACCTCATCGTAGGTGTTTGTTTGGATTTCAATGTTATATGGAGGATTGTCCTCAACCTCATCAGTCAAGACTATGTTCAATCCAAAGTAACCTGGCTTGATGAACAAGTCATTTCTAACTGCGATAAGTGGCTTGTGAACCAATCTCAATCTGTCCGCTACAGTTACTGAAATGTTACCTGCATCCTTGACAGCAGCCTTATAGTCTTTTGGATGAACAAGAACAAAGATCACATATGGAACAGATGTTTCAACATCATCCACCATTTCCATAACCTTGTCAAACATTGGCAATTTAGAGAATATTCCTTCTATTTTTGAGGAAACGTTATCCTGTTCAGACTCGTCAAGCAAGAGAATAGCTTGCTTTGCAACATTCAATGGAGTGAATTTGGTTGTCTCCTTTCCTTTGTAGACTACCCAACGTTTTCTTTCAAGCTCATTCAATATTTCATCACAGATGTTCTGCAAGAGATTCTTGACTTTTTTAGGTTTTTTCGCTTTTCCCATAACCAATTCATTGTCTTGAATTGAAAATGGAATCCTTATGCTGTTGATGTCTGGGAATTCAGACATGAAATCCCTGAACTTGTCATTGGACAATACCTTTGCATCCTCTTCATAAGCCAAATCAAGAATGTAATGGTCTGCAATGGTTCCTACAGGAACCTCATCAATGATTCCATCATTAACCAATCTGACAAAAGTCTCTTTATCATCTATATTATGACGCAAGGAAGCATCTGCTATGATCAAAAAGTCATGGCCTTCTTCTTCCAAAGCCTTAACAGCCAAGGTAATGTTTTTTAATTTAGCTTTTGAACCTTCCTCTTTATGAAAATGCGCAACATTTGCTGCATCAATAATAACTTTCAAGATATCACCCTTTAAAAGTTTTTTTAAAAAATTTTATTTAAAAATTTTATTTAATTATAATTTTTCTATGAATGATTTTAATTCTCGCCATTAATTAAATCTGTCAATCTAAATACTTAAAATATTAAAATTTTTTAATTTAATATGAATCTATTTATTAATATGATTCTAATTTTAATATTTTAGTATTAAATTTTTATACTATAAATATATATCAGTAATAATATATTTAAATCTTTTTAAGACAAGAATAATAATTTAAAAATCCTAAAGAAAAAATAGATGAAAAAACAACAGGGATACACAAAAAACTTTTGAACACTACAACAAAAACCACTGAAAAAAGAAAAAAAATACATAATAATACACAAAAAACCACTAAAAAAAGAAAAAAAATACACAATAATACACAAAAAACCACTAAAAAAGATAACAAAAATAGAAAAATAAAAAAATAAAGAAAAAAGAATTATTTGGATTGAGCAGCTTCAGCTGCTTTTAATTCTTTTTTAGATCTTCTTACAAGATCCCTTAAAGCATTTGAAACATTTGGAGGAACAGATCCCTCTTCCTTGTTCAAGATTACTTCAGAAATAATGTTAGAAAGAACGAAAATTGCATGTTTGTGCTCTGCTTTTGTTCTGTGAATATGATGAGGACTTATATTCAAAGCAAGGTAATCGTCAAAGAACTCATGAGCAGAGTTATCAGTGTCTAAATATTTTAAAACATATACTAAAAATTGATGTAATTGAATCATTTCATCCTTATACATATAATACCTTTCCTATATTTTAAAATTGTAAAAATAAATTATGGATTTAAATTAAATCTAATTATTTAACTAAATCATTAAACACATAACAAACATAAAAATAAGCTATAAAATATTAATTCACTACAAATACCAAGAGACTTATATCATCTTTTGGGATTTAAACAACTAACAACAAAATCCCCATATAAACCTCAATAATGAACTACCTAAATTACATACTCAAATTTATTTTTGTTAATAGTACTTTAAACACAATTGTATTTAAAATTTATGTTTAACTATATAAATTTTTATATTTAATTCTTTGTATCAAAAATATATAAATCTTTTTGTTGAATTGGATTCAAAACAAAATATTTTCAAAAATTTTTAGATTTTTCCTATTAAAAATTCTGAAAAATAGACAAACTAATACTTAACTAAATTAAATAAATAAATTTTTTAAACAGTTTAAAATATTGAAAAATCTTAAGCATGCGAAAAATGGGCAAACAGCACTAGAAATAAACTGAAAAAAACTGAAAAATAGACAAAAAATAAAAGAATTTAATAATATTATTAATAATGTATATAAAATATAAAAAATATATTTAATTATGTTATAAATTATGCATCAATATAATCATAAGAAAAAGATGCATAAAAACAACAAAAAGAAATGAAAAGAAATTATAATTATATTAATTTTTTTTATTTTATTTAGCAAGAGTGGTAGAATGGAAATTCTAAAATATGATAAGGAAACTGCAAATGATTTAATCAAAAGATCACAGGCAGATATCAGTGAAGTCCTGAATATAGTTTCAGACATCTTAAAGGATGTTAAGGAAAACCAGGATGAAGCTGTAAAAAGATACACTGCAAAGTTTGATAAGGCAGAATTGGATGATTTGCAGGTTTCAAAAGATGAAATCAAAGAAGCTTACGATAATTTGGATAAAAATCTTATTGAAGCGCTTAAAAGAGCATCTGCAAACATTGAAAAATTCCATAAGGCCCAAATTCCAGAAGAATGGTTTATGGAAGTAAACACTGGAATTACTGCTGGACAGATTATAAGGCCAATCAATAGTGTTGGCTGTTACATTCCAGGAGGAAGAGCTGCTTATCCTTCTTCCATTTTAATGGAAGTGATTCCTGCAAAAATAGCAGGAGTGGAAAGAATCATTTGCTGCACTCCTCCAGGAGCTGATGGAAAAATCATGGATGCTATATTAGTGGCTGCAGACTTGGCTGGAGCAGACGAAATCTACAAATGCGGTGGATCTCAAGCTATTGCAGCAATGGCTTATGGAACTGAGTCAATTGAAAAGGTTGAAAAGATAGTGGGCCCTGGAAACGTATTTGTTACTGGAGCCAAAAAGCTTGTTTACGGTGATGTTGATATAGAATTCCCTGCAGGTCCTTCTGAAGTGTTGATCTTGTGTGACAATACTGCAATTCCAGAGTATCTTGCTCATGACTTCCTATCTCAAGCAGAGCATGACCCTAATGCATCATGCTTCTTGGTAACTGATGATGAGGAAATAGCTGACAATGCAAAAGATTTGATTGAAGAATTTGCAAAAGAAGCAGAAAGACGTGAAATCATTGAAGAATCCTTAGAAAAGCATGGACACATAATCCTTTGTGAAAATATGGAGGATGCTATTGACTTTACTAATACCTATGCTCCTGAGCATTTAATCATAAGCACAGCAGATGAC
This sequence comes from Methanobrevibacter sp., assembly GCF_045114555.1. Lineage (GTDB taxonomy): Archaea > Methanobacteriota > Methanobacteria > Methanobacteriales > Methanobacteriaceae > Methanobrevibacter. The sequence continues at coordinate 42,188 of NZ_JBGUKT010000002.1, forward strand.
AAGGCAGTTCTAGATAAAATTAAAAATGCAGGATCCATTTTCCTAGGCAAATATTCTCCAGTTGCTGCTGGAGATTACGGTTCTGGAACAAACCATGTTTTGCCAACTGGTGGTGGAGCAAAAATGTATTCCGGACTTTCAACTGAAGCATTCCTTAAGAAACCTACTGTTCAGACCCTTACAAGGGAAGGAATCGAGGAACTTTCTAAAACAGTTATCCCAATAGCCGAATATGAAGGATTCTATGCACATGCAAATTCAGTGAAAGTGAGATTGGATAAAAAATAATGCTAAAAAAACTAAGTTTAAATAAATTAAAGAAATAATATAATTATTATAATTAAAGCAATTATTATGTTTATTATAATTAAAAATCTATTATAATTAAAAATTAACAAAATTAAATTGTAAATATAATCGAGGCGATTAACGTGGATTATTTATTAGGCGACTTAAGAAGAACTCATTATTCAAAAGATGTAAACCCAGATATCAGTGGGGAAGAAGTCCTTATTATGGGTTGGGTACATGAAATAAGAGATTTAGGTGGAATCATCTTTGTAATCATCAGAGACAGAGATGGATTAGTGCAAATAACTGCACCAAGTAAAAAGGTAGATGCAAGCATCTTAGATGATTTAAGAGCACTCAGAAAAGAATCTGTAGTGGCTATTAAAGGTACAGTGCAAGATGCAGGAAAAGCACCAAATGGTGTAGAAATCATTCCAGCTGAAGTCATTATCCTTAACCCTGCTAAACAGCCATTGCCAATGGACCCTACCGAAAAGGTAAAGGCTGAAATCGATACCAGATTAAACTCAAGATTCTTGGATTTAAGAAAAGCAAATGTCAGCTCTATCTTCAAGATAAAAGCTAACATGTTCAAAACCGTTCGTGACTATTTCTACGAACAGGGCATGATTGAAATCAACACTCCTAAGCTTGTAGCTTCCGCTACTGAAGGAGGAACTGAACTTTTCCCAATCACTTACTTTGAAAAAGAAGCATTCCTCGGCCAATCTCCACAATTATACAAACAGATGATGATGGGTGCTGGATTTGACAAAGTATTTGAAATCGGCCAAATCTTCAGAGCTGAAGAGCACGACACCTTAAGACACTTGAACGAAGCTGTCTCCATTGACTGTGAAATCTCATTTGCAGATGATGTTGATGTAATGAAAGTATTGGATGGAATGATCACTGCAGTTCTCAAATCAACTAAGAAAAACTGTGCAAAAGAATTGGAAATCTTGGAATACGACTTAAGCGCTATTCCTGAAGGACCATTCCCAGAAGTCAAATACGACGATGCTGTAGACATAATCAATTCCAAGGGAATCGATATGGAATGGGGAGAAGACTTATCCAGAGAAGCTGAAAAAGCTTTAGGAGATACTCAAGAAGGTTTCTACTTCTTAACCGATTGGCCATCAGCTATCAAACCATTCTATGCAATGCCTTACGAAGACACTCCAGAAATCAGTCATGCTTTCGACTTGATGTACAAAAACCTTGAAATCTCATCAGGTTCCACAAGGGTTCACCAATATGACCTCTTAGTTAAACAAATGGTTGAAAGAGACTTAAACCCAGATGGATTCGGAAGCTACTTGAAAGCATTCGAATATGGTATGGCTCCTCACGCTGGTTGGGGTGTAGGTGCTGACAGATTAGCTATGGTATTAACCGGTGTTGAGAACATTAGGGAAACTGTACTCTTCCCAAGAGACAGACACAGATTAACTCCATAAGTTAATGGAAATTAATAAAATATTAATTAAAATAAAAATTAATTGAAAAAGAATAAGTAAGGAATTAACTTGATTTTCCTTATTTATTTTACTTATTTAAAATTAAAAGAACTATTTTTATACTTATTTTACTTATTTTAAACTAACTATTTTAAAACGAAAACTTTAATAAAATGAATTCAAGGTAATAATATGCAGGAATACAAGGTAGCAATTATAGGAGGAGGGCCAGCAGGAATGATGGCTGCAATAAAGGCAGCGCAAATCTTAGGCCCAAAAACCGTATGCATAATAGAAAAGAATGATAGCTTAGGCAAAAAGCTTCTCATGACCGGAGGTGGAAGATGCAACATTGCAAACAGCACACCTATCCATGATCAATTGAACTATTACAATAAGAACAAGAACTTCTTAAAACATGCATTATACACATTGCCTCAAGACAAATTGCTTGAAATATTTGAAGAGAAAGACCTTGAATTCCACATTGAGGACAAAAAGAGAATCTTCCCAGACAGTGAAGATGCCCAAGATATTTTAGATGTTTTGGAGGAATATCTTGAAGAACTGGAAGTGGATATACATACCAATTGTCCAATAAATGCAAATGATATTGAACATGAATTAAATGAAAGTATGGAACCGGTATTCTTAATAGAAAATGAAAAACTATCATTAAATGCATCAAAGATCATAGTATCTACAGGAGGCATCACATATCCTTCTACAGGTTCCACTGGAGATGGATATCGGATTGCTTCAAGGATGAATCATACAATCACTGACATCAAGCCGGGACTTGTTTCATTCAATGTAGATGACTTTTTGCTTAGAAGCTTAAGCGGACTTACCTTAAGTGATGTGGAACTTTCATTTAAGGATAAGAAGAAAAAAATAAGCGTTAGAGGAGATGCATTGATAAGCCATTTTGGATTGACTGGCCCTGCTGTTATTGACTTAAGCAATTTATTGATTGAAAAGTCCAAGTTTACAATACTGGATGATAACTTGAATCAAAAGGATGATGATGATGAAATTGAAAGCCTTGAATTGTTTAGCAATAAGATCAGTATCGATTTTAGTCCAGACATGACTGAAGAAGAGATAAAGGACCAAATCACCAAAGACACCCCTGACAATGGTAAAATGGCTATTAAGAATTATATGAAAAAGTTCCTGCCAACTAATTTCATTGATTATTTCCTAATGAAAATCAATATCAGCCCTAGCAAAACAATGGCTAACATCACTAAAAAGGATAAGAATAAAATAGCTGAGAACCTTAAGCGACATCCTATTGAAATAGAGTCATTGGAAATTGATCTTGCAAAGGTTACCATTGGAGGAGTGAAGTCAAAAGAGATTGAGTCCAAAACACTTCAATCAAGATTTGTGGATGGATTGTACTTTGCAGGAGAAGTTCTTGAAATGGCCGGACCTACTGGAGGATATAACTTGCAGATAGCATTTTCTACAGGTTACTTGGCAGGTCAGGAAGCTGCAAACAGTTTAAAATAAAACATTTGTTTTTTTACCTATTTTTATAATTATTTAATTTTAAAAAAAAAGACATTTCTATTTTATTAATTTATATAAAATTATTTTTTTAAAAAGAGCATATTCTATTTTATTAATTTATATAAAATTATTTTTTTCAAAAGAAGTATTTTCTATTTTTATTGATTTTTAATTTTAAATAATAAAAATATAGAATTAAAAAAGTAAATATAACAATTGTTAAAAATAAAAAAATTTAAAAAAAAATATAATTGTATAAATTATTAAAATTTATACAATACTTTCAAATCCTTTTGTTGCGAGTAAACGTGCAAAAGAACCTTTTGGAGTCATAACAATATTACCTTTGTTATACTCATCCATAGCTGCTTTAACCATGGTTTCTTTTTTATCAGGATCTTTAGCAGCGGTAGAAAGTGCTTTAACCAATACCATTACAGCATCTGCTCTGTTCATGGTTCCAGTTACACCACCATTACCTTTGTATCCGTTATAATTATCGTTTTCACGAATAATGTCAGTAGCACTAAGGTTAGTTACTTCACCATCAACTTCAAGTGGTCTTACGGAATCAATGATATTGTCTAAACCTTCATCATAGATAACAACTACAGCATCTATGTGTGTTCCATTACGCGCTTCAACAATTTCTTTTGCATATTCCATACCCTGTTCAACACCATTCCAGAGACAATCGTGGAAACGCATATTGCCTCCCAGATTTCCAGGAGCCGGTTGGGTTGGGTGCACCATTCCACCAGGATAGAACGGATCATAGCTCTTCAAATGTCCATTTTCTAAACGGACAATGAATGCCATATCACATCCTCCATTTGGCTGTTCGTATTTATCTGCTGCAAGGATAAGAACAGTCTTGTTTTCAGCAGCTAAATCAGGACCCCCTATGAAAAAGCTCCCTATAACAACTAATAACCAAATAAGAATTACAGAAAGAATTGCTATAATAAGTTTTTGTCGTCTATTCATAATTTATTCCTTCCTTAATAAAATAATCAAATTTATAAATTTAAATCATTATAATATATTACTTTTATATTTTATAAATGTATTTGTAAAAAGTATCATTAAAAAAGATAAAATTAAATTAAAATAGAAAAAATAGAAAAGATTTGAAAAATAAAAAAATTATAAAAATTATATCTTATCGCTCCAAAGGCTAAACTCCTTTATTTGAGGCGGAATTCCTTGGTCTCCACAGGATTCAAGCCATCCTTCACTGGACTCGAATTCCTCATCATAATCCACACTGTTTACAAAGTCTATCAATCCTTGATTCCTTATCAAGACATCCCTTGGCTTTAATGTAGAAGACCAAATATAAAAGACCTTAAATACAGTATCTGGATGATATCCCCCTCCTAAATCTATAGAGAGAACATCACACCGATCAATTGATTTAGCAACCTGCTCCAAGGTTTCGTGAAGTCTCACATCTCCACTGATGAATGTAAAATTATCATTGTATCTTGAAAGCTTTTCCATAGGTTCAAGAGCTTCTGGACTGTTGTCTATGCTTATTAATCGTCCAGTAGTCAATTTGTATAAGATTATTTCACTTGACTTGCCTACATGAGCACCTAATTCAACAACATTGTCTGTCTTTTCCAAAACTTCCCTTAAATGTTGCCTATAGACTTTCATATCATAACTGAGCTTTATCACTAATATCACCCCATTGATTAATCATGACTCATTATACGAATTCCTTCAGTATCCATCTTATAGAATTCAAATTCATTGTAGTATTTCGCTTCCAACTTAAGCTTTTGATCTTCATTTGCAATTGCAAATACAGTGTTTCCTAACATTGCCATTGAACTTCCAAGGACCTTTCCATGGAGTTTATGAACGATTTCCAATAGCTCATCATTTATCAGATGAGTTCTTTTGGCAAATGAAAGTGAAGCCTTCATGAACTTCTTGATTGTTTCCTCTTCATTGAATTCACTGTCAACAGCTACATTGAACTTATTCTTGAATTTGGAACCGATGACTATTCCATCATCTTTCTTATTGAATTCCTCTCCAATTTCCAATCCAACTTGTGTAATTATCTTCTTATGCTTTGGGTCTTCTATGATTGAAGCTGTAGATATTTCTCCCAATGACTTTGTTATTACATAGAAATCTGATTTCAAGACTTCAAAAACTCCAAAACCTGTTTTTTCATGTGGAACAATTGATTTTGCCTCACCATAACCTGGAGCCCCAGGTTTTGTTCTGAGAACTATTCCCTTTGAAAGCTCTCCAATCACATCTCCAAGACCAGTTCCAAGAGCCACTTCAGCCAAATGTGCATACTTACCGCATTCTTCTATAGACAATCCTAAATTAAAGTGCTCATTTATGCAAATGGCAGTGCCAATAGCTGATGCAGCGGATGTTCCAAACCCGCAACCTATTGGAACTTGAATTGTTTGCTTAATAAGGACATTATCCAAGTCAAACCCCAAGTCCTTTTTCATAAGCTCTATGGTCTTAAGAATAATTACCTCATTGTATTCATCTTTCTTTCCATTTATTGAAATAGAGAACTCCCCACATTCGCCTATTTCAGTAATTACACCCTTATCCAATAGCACTCCTGCACCTAAAGATCCTTTCAACAATGGGTCTTCATTATCAATAATGCTGAAGAAGCCGGTGATATGAGATGGAACAAATACAGAAATCATTTTAACACTCTACTTGACAATTAAATAATAAGTTTATAAATTATAAGAATATAAATATTAAACATTAAATATATAATTCTATTTAATTAATATAAATTAGATTTTTAACATTTATAAAAGTTTATAATTATAAAATATTCAAAATAAAAATAAAAATTATATTTATAATTATATTATTTTACTCGAAGGAGAGATATTATTGAATTATAAAAGAATTGATTTACATATGCACAGCTTATTCAGTGATGGAGAGCTTTTGCCATCTGAACTTGCAAGAAGAGCACTTGTTCTTGGACATGAAGCAATAGCTATTACTGACCATGTTGATTATTCAAACATCAACACCATTCCGGAAATCAGCGCTGCAATTGATGACATAAACAATAACTGGGACATTACAGTTGTCTTAGGTGCTGAAATCACTCACGCTCCTGTAGAATCCATTCCAGACCTTGCAGATAAGGCTCGTGAATTAGGTGCAAAGATTGTTGTTGTTCACGGTGAAACATTGAATGAACCTGTTGTGGAAGGAACTAACTTTGCTGCAGTAAACTGTAAGGAAATCGATATTTTAGGCCATCCTGGACTCATTACCCGTGAAGAGGCAGAACTTGCTAAAAAAAATGATGTCGCTTTGGAAATCAGCGCAAGAAAAGGCCACTGTTTAGGAAACGGCCATGTAGCAAACATTGCAAGAGAAGTTGGAAATGATCTTTTAATCGATACAGACACCCATTCCCCTGACAATTTAATTACATTTGAAAGAGCAATGGAAATAGGATTAGGAGCTGGAATGACAAAAGAAGAAGTTATGAAAGCTACCGTTGATAATCCTAGAAAAATCTTAAAAAGAAATGGAATAAACCTTTAGTTATTCCATTCATTACTTTTTTTTACTTATTAAAAAATTAAATAAAATTAAATAAAAATAATCTTTTTTTAAAAAATAGTGTTTAATATCCATTTAAATATTTTTTTTGTGTTTTAAATATTATTTATGTTCCTTGACTTTTTTGCTTTCCTTATTGTTGCAGCAACCAAAGAAGAAATTTCTAATTTTCTTGACTTCAGACTTGTTTTCCTTTTTTACCCTTTCGTCTCTTTCATGCATTTTTCTTCTTGCTTCAGCCATATTTCCCATATTTTCACCTGCTAAAATAATTATATACAAAAATAAATTGTTAAAAAATAAAAAATCTTGATAAAAATAAAATCAAAAAATAGTAAAATCATCAACCAGCAACAAAAAAGAATGAATCCTTTTTGTTTGCCAATTAATCGAATTCCAAAAAATTATTTGGAAATTAAAACTTTTTTAATATAACTCTAAATTTGAGATTTGATTTGAGCGATATTGGAAAACTAATTAGTGAATTTATTCTGGATGTGTGTTTGATTTGATTGAAATTTTGAAGATAATTATTTTTCCATGTAATGTTTTGTTGTTAGAGCATATTTGCAAAAAGTTCTAAAGTTTGGAACTATAAGATCATTTCCAAAAATCATCTTCTGAAAGAAACAACTTTTGGATCTCTTTTTCTTTCTCGTTTAGTCGGTTTAATCTGCTTCTTGCCACAAATTCCACTTTTGGTTCTTCCCAATATTTCACCTCCGAGAATTAAAGACAAAAGTACTAAAATTTTAAGGACTTGTTTTTATTTGGAGTGATTAATGACAGTATTCTTTTACTTGTAGGCGAATCCTTAAAATTTAGGTGTACCTAAATATCTTTAATTATAGTTTGTTTTCATCATATATAAATGTTTAGGTATACCTAAATATTTGTATATATACAAAATGTTTGTAAATATACAAACAGTTATATACTATAAGAACAAATATTAATATAGATATTTGGGACAACTCCAGCGTCGAAAATCGAAACTGGAGTAAAATGAATACTATCGAAATCCAAAGAAAAAATGACCCTGAATATCTCCAAAAAAGTTAGAATGTACTAATTAGCCTGATTAGAGACATTTAAACTAAAATGCATCAATTGTATTTGCAATTGATTAAGTGGTTGAACGAAATGATTAATTTTTTAAATTAGTCAAAAACAAAAAAATAAGCAATTTTAAAAAAAAAATGTGTTTTAGCAAGGAATTAAACTAAAATCATTCGACAAAACATTGCTTCAATCTATATTTCAAATCAAATCAAAAAAAGAAAAACAAATCGCACAAATCGAAAAAACAAAAATTAGAGGTGGAAATATCAAGATACGAAAAATAAAACCTCAATTTGAAAAGCAAAATTTCAAAAACAAGTAGGAGCAAACAAAGAAGAAATGATTTGTTTGCTTTTACATTATTTTATTTATTAATTTTTATTATTTTTATTAGATTCTTTTTTTACTAATCTTTTTTACAATTTTCTTATTTTACAAGAATAGCTATTTTAAAAAATCTAAAAAAACTTATTTTAAAACCTTGTATTCCATAACAAAGTCCTTTCCTAAAGGATAATACTTTTCCAATTTCAATGGAATAGCTTCCTTCATATAATCGAATCCTTCACCATCGAAGAAAGTTTTGGAATCCTTTCCTCCAACAATCATAGGAGCTATGCAGATTTTAACCTCATCAATCAAATTTTCCTTAATCATTGAAAAGTTAAGTGTGGATCCTCCTTCAAGCATAAGGGTTTCAATTCCTTCAGAATGCAAATGCTCCATAAATTCAGCTAAATCAACTGATTCCTTAGAGGAATAGAAAACATTCACTCTTTTGGAAAGCTCTTTTGCTCTCTTGACTGCCTCTTCATCGCAATCAGGATTATTCTCATCACAAATGCTGCTTACAGCAATGATTGTTTCAGCATCATCATTCAATATCCTAAAGTCAAGTGGAGTCCTTGCCTTATTGTCAACTACAACACGAATTGGATTATCCTCTTTTTTTGCATTTATCTTATGAACGGTAAGCCTTGGGTCATCTGCAAGAACTGTTCCAATTCCAACCATGATTCCATCAACTTCCTTTCGGATTTCATGAACACGTTCAAGATCTTCTTTTCCTGAAATTTCAGAACTTCCTGTTTTTGTAGCTATTTTTCCATCCAATGTCATGGCTGCATTAAGTATAACATAAGGCTTCATTTTATCATACCCTTAGGTCCAATAATAGAATAATTAGAATTAAATAATTTTTACAACTATCAATTTAATCAATCGTTCATTCAAAATTATATGTCGAATACATATCTTGCATTCTTTTCAGTTTGTATAGATACATCATCCACACTAATTTCATGGAGTTCAGCTAGTTTTTCAACTGCAAGTGCAACATTTGCAGGTTCATTTCTTTCATCCTTGGTCATTGCCAAATATGGGCTGTCAGTTTCAGTCAAGATTCTTTCAATAGGGATTTCCTTGAATAAGTCCTGATGCCTTTGACTATAGCATACCATAGTAGAACAGCTTAAGTAATGGTCTTCCATATCCAAAATCTTTCTGGCTGTTTTTAGGCTACCCCCGTAACAATGATAGATCACCTTAGGAATATCATCATAATCCTTTAACAAATTGAATATCTTCTTTTCACAGTCTCTTCCGTGAATGAGCAATGGTTTCTTATATTCATTTGCAATTTCAATGAATCCAGTGAATATTTCCTGTTGTCTGGCTCTCAATGATTTATCAGTACAATAGAAGAAATCCATTCCAACTTCACCAACTGCCAATATCTCATCAAGATGCTCAATCATCTGATTATGTGCAGCATCTATTTCCTCTTGAGGAGAGTTCTGGGATGATACCGGATGGAATCCAAAGGTTGGATAAACGAATCCTTCATACTCCTTAGAAAGAGCCAATGCCTTTGCATTGCTTTCCAAACCATATCCTGAATTGATGACAGCATTGAGCTTTTCCTTAGCTCTGGATATGACATTATCCCTATCTTCATCAAACTCATCAAAATCTATATGACAATGTGTGTCTATCATAATAATCACAATCAATAAAACAATGATAAAAATAAAATAATTATGTTAAAAAAAGATAAAAAGAGAAATAAATTTTAAGTTTTTAAAGTATTATACTCCAAAACGCCTATCTCTTTCCTGATAGTCTCTAATGGCTCTTAAATAGTCAACCTTTCTTAACTCTGGCCATAAGCTATCGCAGAAATAAAGCTCTGAATAGGAAGATTGCCATAAAAGGAATCCACTAAGTCTTTCTTCACCACTGGTCCTTATGATAAGGCTCGGATCTTCAAGCCCTGCAGTGTAAAGGTTTTTGCTGACCATTTCCTCATCGATATCGTCAATGGAAATCTCACCTGCTTCCACTTGCTTATAGATCTTCTTGATTGCATCAACGATTTCCAATCTTCCATCATAACCGATAGCCAAGTTGAAAAGTCTTTCATCATAGTCCTTTGTAGCCTCTTCAGCTTCCATAATAGCTTCTCTAACGCTATCCGGCAAGAGTTCAGTTCTTCCTACAACCTTAACTTTAACCTTATTCCTATGAATCTTTTCATGACTTACAATTCTCTTGAAATTCTTGACAAAGAGATTCATCAATCCTTCCACTTCATGTTCAGGCCTATTGAAGTTTTCAGTGGAAAAAGCATAAGCGGTAACTATTTCGATTCCTAAATCAATACTCCAATCAAGAACCTTTTCCAAGGTATCTACACCAATTTCGTGTCCCTTGATAACTTCCATATTTCCTTGAATCTTTGAGTATCTTCTATTACCATCCATGATAATAGCTACATGCTTTGGCATCCTTTCAGGATCCAATTCCTTTAAAAGACGCTTTTCATAGATACTGTATAAAAATTTTGGTGGCAAAACAATCCCCCATGATATTTTTTTTATTTTTTTATTTTTTATTTTGGAAAAATTTCCTTAATTTTATTTAACTATTACTTAATGAAGTAATTCTAATATTAATATATTTAAAAAAAATAATTTAAATAGTTTTATATAAATTTTCAGAAAAACAGTTCTTAAATTTATAAAAATAATTAAAAAAAAGTAAAATGAATAGATTCATGAAAATAAAAAAATAGAATTATTCTCTTAATTTAGATAGATTATAAGCTAATCTTAAGCTTCTCACATAACCTTCTACAGTTTGGTCACGGCTTGTATCAATGAAAATCTCATCTATTCCAAGAGTTACAGCACCATAGCTTGGCCATTTGTCAAGAAGCACAAGTGTCCTGAACATGATGTTTCCAAAGATGCCATCATTTGCAAGAAGGATGTTATAACCATCTTCAATAGCCTGTTCCAAGAGAATATAATAGTTTTTTATTGAATAATTCTTTGATACTTCATCACTATCATTATCAAAATTATCCAATTCTTTAAATGTCTCAATTAATTTATTTGTCAATTCTTCAGAGGATATTAAACTTTCATCGATTCTTTCGCTTCTTCCCAAATCATCCTTTCTTCCTTCAGCTAAAATAGCTATTTTAGGCTTTTTACCAAGGTATTGGATGAAATTAGCTGCTTGAATAGCCAAAGTGACTTTTTCTTCAATGTTCTTTCCCTCATCAATGCCTACAGGAGCTAGCAGAAATTCATAATCCTTTAAAAAACTTTCATCGTCTTCTGTATTAATATAAGTGGTTCTGTTGATTGTTTTATCTGATTTGAACTTTTTAATCGCTTTAATGACTTTAGATGCCTTTAGAGATCCTCTGATAACTGCATCAATTTCTGGATTTTTAAATGCTTCTATAAGCTCATCTTCAGTTTTCACTAAAGTTATTTCCAAATCATCAATATCTTTCAATTGGTTAGAAGCCTTTATGATATTTTCATTTTCTCCTAAACCAGCCACTATTCTAATCATAGTAATTGTTTTATTCATTATTTAATTTATAGTTTTATAAAAAATCAGAACTAGAAAAATATCCTATTAAAAATAGTTATAGATAGTCAAAGTATGAAAAATTAGAAAAAATAGATAGAATAATAAAATAAAGTAAAATAAAGTAAAAAAGAAAAAAAGAGAAATAGATAAACTTAGAATTGTTTACCTAATTCGTAAGCTTCTTTTAATTTGTCTTCCTGTTCTTCTGCAACGATTCCTGCTGGACCTGCAGATCCTGCATCAACATGACCAATAACTTCATATCCCATAAAGGTGAATGGAGAGAATTTAGTCAATTCAATGTATGCTTCGTAGGTTCCTTCAGGTTGGTTTTCAGTAAAGATAAGAGCAGCTTTACCGCTTAAGCTTTTATTTGGGTTTTGACCGATTGCATAGAAACGGTCGATAATGGTTTTTGCTTGTGCAGTCATTTGACCATAGTAGATAGGAGTTGCAAAGATTACACCATCAGCTGCAACCAATTCATTGATAATCTTGTTACCATCGTCTTCACGTACACAGTCAGGGTTTTCAGCACAGAACATACATGCTTTACAGCCTGCAATGTCTTCTTCTTCGAGGTAGTATTTAACTACTTCGTGACCGTTTTCTTCTGCCCCTTTAATCATTTCATCCATTAATACGTCACAGTTTCCACCGATACGTGGACTTCCTTGTAATGCAATAATTTTCATCTTTTTTTGCCTCCGAAATATTTAATTGACATTAATAATCAAATGAATATTAATTACATTTAATAATTTATTTTAAAATTATTTAAAGTTTTTTTAATTGAATAATTAATAATAAATAAAATGTTGAAAAATAAAGAGCTGAATAAAACTAAAAATAATAGTAAAATAAAAAAAGAAAAAAGAAATTAGAAAATTTTTACAATTTTCTAAACAAATAAACCGCCAAGTGCTTGTGATGCAAGGAACTTTTTAAAGAAACCAATAGAAGATAATGAAACATCACCAGATTTATAGTCTCCTATAACAGCTTGTAACATAGCATCTCTTTGTTGTGGATTTTTTGCTGCATTTAAAAGAGCATCACAAATTGGTTTAACTGCATCTGCTCCAGCATTTGGATCAGCATTAAGAATGTCAGTAGCAGTAGGAGTAATAACGTTTTCACCATCTTTTAAGGTACCTGCTGCGGAAATAACATCATTAATAGTTTGACTATCGACAGTAGCTACTGCATCAACAGTAACTCCATCATTATTTGCTTCATAAATTTCTTTTGCATAATCTAATGCTTGCTGTTTATCACTAAGGGCAAATACATCTTTAAATGATAATTTTTCATTGGCATCATTAGTTGCAGTAGCGTGAGCCATACCATCAGTAAATACAGGAGTGTAACTGGAAATAGCTCCATTTTCAACAGTGACTAAAAATGCGAGATTACAAGCACCATTGTCATCTACAGGACAAACAAGGATATTTTGAGTAGTTAAATCACCATCATCAAAAATTCCTCCGAAAGCAGCTGCTATTGAAGTTAAAAAAACAACCAATAAAACTGCCATAATAATTCTAAATTTATTATCCATAATTTTCACCTAAACTTTTTTAGAATATGAAGTATATAAACTTAATAAACAATTATAAATTATATTTTATTTATTATAAACCTTTCCTTGATTAAATATCCCAAGCCACTTTCAATGCAGCTTCAATAGCTTCTGATGTCTTTACCAAATCTTCTTCGCTATGTGCACCAGAGATGAAATTACATTCGAATTGGCTAGGTGGAATGAATACACCATTCTTCAACAATTCCCTGAAGTATACCAAGAACCTTTTTGTATCTGACTTTTTAGCTATTTCATAATTGAGAACTGGCTCTGGATTGAAGTAGATTTGGAACATTGATGCAAGACCTACAACCTGCAAGTCCAAGTTCAAGTCTTCAACTATATCTTTCATATTGTCTCTTAAGAAGTCTCCTTTTCTTGCCAATTCCCCATAGAACACATAATCCAATTTCTTTAATGTGGAAAGGCCTGCTTGAACTGAAACAGGGTTTCCGCTAAAGGTTCCAGCTTGGTAAACCTTGCCGTTAGGTGCAATCATTTCCATGATTTCCTTTTTACCTGCATAAGCACCAATTGGGAATCCTCCACCTAATATCTTAGCGAAAGTGACCAAATCAGGTTTGACTCCATAATACTCTTGAGCTCCACCACGGGAAACTCTGAAACCAGTGATAACTTCATCAAAGATCAAGACAATGTCATTTTCTTCAGTGATTTCCCTTAGGAATTTCAAGAATTTGACAGTTGGCTCTACACAACCGATATTTCCCATAACAGGCTCTACGATAATACAGGCGATGTTTTTTCCTTCCTCATCAATCAATTTGGTCATTGCATCCACGTCATTGAATGGTACGGAAAGGGTGTTTTGGGTTGTTTCCACTGGAATTCCTAAAGAATCTGGAAGACATGCTGCACCGGAACCTGATTTTACAAGCACATAGTCATGAGCCCCATGATATGATCCTTCAAACTTGACAATCTTATCCCTACCGGTAAACCCTCTTGCAAGTCTGATTGCAGCCATTGTAGCTTCAGTACCGGAGTTTACAAAACGAACCATTTCAGCACATGGAACCCTGTCGATAATTTCCTGAGCCAATTTGACCTCATTTTCAGTAGGGACACCATAAGCGGTTCCCTTTTGCATCTGTGCAAAAACGTCATTCATGACATCGTCGTCACTATGACCGAGCAATATAGGACCGTAAGCCAAACAGTGGTCAACATAATCGTTGCCGTCAATGTCTTTGATGTGAGAACCTTTTGCTTCCTTTACAAAGAATGGATAAGGTTCAAAAGCACGTACTGGAGAGTTTACTCCTCCAGGAGTGATGGTTTTACTTATTTTAAATAATTCTTCGCTATTCATGATAATAATTCCTATAAGTTTAATTTATGAATTAATTTTAATCATAATCAATTATTATAATATAGTTTATTTATCTTAATTAATAGATATTTCTATTTTATAAAAATTTCTATTTTATAAAAAGTTTAATATAATAAACTATAAAAATCAATTCAAGAAATAAACAATCAACTAATTTTAAAGGATGATAGAATGGATTTATTGGATGTAATGCTTAAAAGAAGAAGTGTAAGAAAATATACTGATGAAGAGATTCCAAATGAGAAAATGAATAAGATCATTCAAGCAGGTCTCCTTGCCCCTACAAGCAGAAACCTAAAGCCATGTAATTTTTTAGTTATTGAAAACAAGGAAACATTAAAGAAAATAAGCAAATCAAAAGCATTTGGAGCTTCATTTGTAAAGGATGCAAATAAGGCAATAGCAGTCATTGCAAACAGCGAGATTTCAGATACCTGGATAGAAGATTCCTCAATAGCTTTAGCATTCATGCATTTGATGGCTGCAGAACAGGATATTGGAAGCTGCTGGATTCAAATCCATTTAAGAAAATCCAAATTGGGAAAATCATCAGAAGACCTTGTACGTGACATTTTAGGAATTGATGATTACTTTAGAATAGTTGGAATATTGGCTTTGGGAATTGAAGATGGACATATGGAAGCTTACAGCCTTGATGATATTGATAAGGAAAAAGTCCATTATCTTCGTTAAATTGTTAAAAAAAGAGCATTAGTTTAGATTTAAAATTTATTTAAAAAAAAAGCAAATTTAGAATGATTTAGGAATCTAATCCCTAAGGATTAAGATTCAATCATTCCCAATATCTAATTGCAAGAAAGTCTTGCAATCTCCCAATAGATATTGATAATCCATAAATTATCGGTATAGTCAAAAAAGTTTAATGATAAAACTTTTTAAACTCTAATAATGAATATGAATTAAATGATATTTAAAGTTTATTAAGGGATTTATAAATTATAGGAAGTGAACTTACAAGCTAAACGAAACTCTAAAACAACTGGGAGTGTTGTTAAAAAACAAAATCTTGCAATAATGTTTTTTCCTACAATTTAAAGGTACATTATAACATCATAATAGCTTATATACTATCATTATGATGATAAAGGTCATGAACCACAAGTGGATAAGGTAAATGACCAGTGCCACCCAAATCTTAGATTGGATAGACATAATGACCCTCCGATAATTTATTGAATTGCCAAGTAGAATTTTATTCAAGGAAAATGATTGAAAACAATTCATGGCAATACAGCAAAAATGCATAATATCACCTCCTGGACTTAAAGAGTTTTGATTTAGATATAAAAATATGTTATTCCTTTTATTTATAGTTTATTTTTAATATAAATCCTTAAAAATTCTTATTTAACCATAATACTAATTTAAAATCATTATAATATTATAACAATCTTGTTATAATATTGGTTTAAATTTGTTAAAAAAAAGTAAAAATAGTTAAAAAAAAAATTAAAAAAAGAATGATTTAAGAGCGATTGCCCTTAAGAATCTAAAAAAAGTTATTGTTCAATGATCTGTTCATCAATAGCCATACCAAAATGTCTTGCGCTATCGTCAATAAATCCTTTGACTTTCATTCCAGGCTCTAGAACTGAAACGGAAATCGGTTCATTATTCTCATCGACTAATCTTATGGTTTCTGCATTTTGAACCAATGACCTTATTTTCATATCCTCATATTCCGCTTCAATCAAAAGAAGAGGCCTTTTTTCTATCTTGGATCTTCCGACAATAGACTTTTTGGTCTTTCCATCCTTATCAACAATCAATACCTCATCACCGGTTTCAAGCTCGCTTAGGTATCTTGTCTTGTTACCTGGAACCATAACATAAGCTTGCACAGGACCAGCATTTACTCTGAATGGCCTTGATGCCACATATTCGCTTTCCAAGCTTTCGCTGTGAATGAAGAACATTGCTTTAGAGTAAGAACCAATGAGCATACCTTCTCCAGGCTTCATCATGGTTGTTGTGTCAATGCACACCCTATCACCTGAACCTACTGGCTCTACATTGGTGATTGTCAAGTCCTTTAAGGAATAGCTTTCTGTAGAAAGCTCATCAATTAGATTTGCAATATCCTTTATCTGTGCAAATTCCTGTGGCTCGAATATGACTCCATCAGTGCCTACTTCCAATGTTTCCATAGCCACTTTCGCATCATCTGCATTCTTTACAGCAGCTATTATTTCAACATTTTCCTTTTGAAGGTCTGCAATGATGTTTTCAAGGGGAATGATTGTCCAATCGGTTGCTACAAGGATTATATAGTCAACAACTCTGCCTAATGTCACTGCCAATTGCTCATGCAACTTGTCGGTAATGACTATATAGGCACAGACAGTTTTTCCACTGTTTTTAGCTTCATTTGCTTTAGCTAAATCTGCTGATTCATTCAAGTTGTCCTTAAGCTCAAGAGTGCCGTCTCCTTCACCATCAATTCCAACCAAATAAATGTCAGCATCTTCCTCATTGGAAATTATCTTGAAGTTTCCAACTTTTCTGATGTTTTCACTGTCTTCTGTATCAAGAACGTAATCGATTCCTGATTCAAGTGCTGTTGTGATGAATTCTTTCTTATCGTCCCAATCTGCTTTTGGGGACATAATCCAAGCGAATTTATTTGACAATTTTAATCTCCTTAAATTTTTCTAATTTTGATTGTTGATATCTTTGAACAATTTTATAAATATGATTGATTTAATCGAGGAATTTCAATGCTTCTTCAACATCCAAATCATTGTGAACTACTTCAGAAATAGCTCTTGTGATTTTTCCAGGGTTTTCAGCTTGGAAAAGGTTTCTTCCAAATGCTACACCTGCTCCTCCAACTTCAAGGGAATCTCTTACCATTTCTAAAAGTTCCCTGTCGGTTTCAACTTTAGGTCCTCCTGCAATGACTACAGGCACTAATGCTCCATCCACTACTTCTTTGAATGAGTCTGGATCACCAGTATAATTGGTTTTTACAATGTCTACTCCAAGTTCAGAACCTACACGTGCTGCATGCTTTACCATTTCAACATCATGCTCGTTTTCCACTTTTTGACCTCTTGGGTACATCATTGCTAAAAGTGGAATTCCCCAGTAACTGCAGGTTTCTGATATCTCACCAAGTTCCATAAGCATTTCAGGTTCAGTTTCAGAACCGATGTTCACATGCACGGATACTGCATCTGCACCTAATTGAATTGCTTTTTCAACACTGGTTACAGTTACCTTGTTGTTTGGGTCTGGGCTTAATGAGGTACTTGCAGACAAGTGTACAATAAGACCTATGTCCTTACCGTATCCTCTGTGTCCAAGTCCTACAATACCTTTGTGCATTAATATTGCATTTGCTCCACCTTGGGAGATGCTTTCAACAGTTTCATCCATGTTAATTATTCCTTTAATTGGGCCACTTGATACACCATGGTCCATAGGAGCAATTACAGTTCTTCCAGTTTTTCTATTGAAAATCCTTTCTAAACGAATTCTTTTTCCTATTTCAGTCATAAGATTAGTCTCCTTTAAATTATAATTAAATTATATAAAATTATAATTAAATTAAAAAATAATATATAATTTAAGTTACCATTTAAATATTTAATGATAAAATATAAAAATCTTATTATGTTTCAAAAAAACATATGAAAATATAATGTATTTTTTTATACATTAATGTATTTTTAAATACAATAATTATTATGTAATTTTTTGTATTTAAATCTTTTTAAAATTGAATGAAAATATAAAATATGATAACCTATTTTAGTTATTTTTAAATAATTGTAGCAATAAAAAAAGAATATGATGAGCGAGAAAACAAATGATGGATTTTATGATTACAATCGTTTAGGAGACCTTTTATTTATTTTTCATAAGAATCATAAAACCTATTTAAACAATGCCTTGGCACAGTACGACTTGAATTTGATTCAGGTATTATGCATGCTTAGAGTGTACAATGAGGAAAACTTGAATCAAAAGGATTTATCCGATAGCCTTTACATTACAAAAGGAGCAATAACTAAGGCTATCAAGAAATTGGAATCCAATGGAATCATAATCAGGCAGCAGTCAAAAGTAGACAAAAGGCATAATATCCTAAAGCTATCCCAAAAAGGAAAGGACCTTATCCCAATTCTCGAAGAAATCAATAATGAGTGGGAAGAGAAAATGGGATTGGACAAGCTTGATGATGAATTCTTCAAGACATTCATTGACTTAGCATTCAAGTCTGCTGAATTGAATGATTGGGAATGAATCAACTATTTTAATTTTTTCTGTAATAATTATAGCCAATAAACTCTTTTTTTAAAATAATTTATAAAATTTTAAATATTTGAATTTTTATAATAGTATACAAGTAAACTATATTTTATTTTTTTGATTTTTTTAATTCCGTATAGTTTATAATTATTTACTTGGTGATAAAATGGATATTAAAAAAGTTGTAGTAGCTGGTGGAGGAGTACTCGGTAGTCAAATCGCCTACCAATCCGCTTTCTGCGGTTTTGACGTAACAGTTTGGCTTAGAAGCGAAGGCTCAATCGAAAGGGCTAAACCTAAATTTGAAAGATTGTTGAATATCTATTTAGCAACAATGGAACAAATGAAAACCGACAAATCTGCATACTGCAGAGGATTCAGCAAAACTCCTGACTTAAGTGATGAAGAAATCGATGCATTGAAAGAGCAAGCTCAAAAAGCATTCGACAGCTTGACACTCACAACAAGCTATGAAGAAGCAGCAGAAGATGCAGACCTTGTAATTGAAGCAATTGCAGAAGACCCTAATCAAAAAATCCCATTCTATGAGGAATTGGCTAAATACTTGCCTGAAAAGACAATTGTTGTAACCAACTCATCTACATTGCTCCCTAGCCAATTTGCAGAATCTACAGGAAGACCTGAAAAGTACCTCGCATTCCACTTTGCAAACAATATCTGGGCTCAAAACACTGCTGAAGTAATGCCACACCCTGGAACAGATCCACAATACTTTGATGCTATCGTTCAATTTGCAGAAGACATCAACATGGTCCCAATCAAAGTATTGAAAGAGCAACCAGGATACGTGCTCAACTCCTTGCTTGTACCGTTCCTCTCTGCAGGACAAGCCTTATGGGCAGAGGAAGTTGCAGACCCTGAAACAATTGACTTGACATGGAGACTTGCTACAGGAGCTCCTAACGGACCGTTCCAAATCTTGGATGTTGTAGGACTTGTAACTGCATATAACATTGTCATTATGGATCCAAGGTCTCAAGACCCTGAAACCACTCAAGGAAAAATAGCTGCAAAGCTTAAGGAAAAAATAGATGCTGGTGAAACCGGTATCAATGCAGGAAAAGGATTCTACGAATATTAATGGCTATTTTAGTTTTTTTAAACAATTTTTAATAAATGATGAAAATCATTTATTTTCTTTTCTTTTTTTACATTTTTATAATGATTTTAAAATATTTTTAATAATAATTGAACTTAACCTAATTATTAGACTGTCCTAAAATTCTTAATTTAAATATCAATATTGATTTTTTTTAATTTAATAATTTGACAAAATTATAATAAAAATAAAAAATATTAAAAAATATTCATATAAAATAAAATTTAACTAAACATTAACCAGGATAAATGATAAAATATTAAATAAAATAAAAAGATTTATAAACATTTTATTATATAAATAATAACAACGATATATTGTACAATATATTACCATAAGACTTTATACAAAATTTATAAAAAAATTCAATATTTTAGGAGATAAAAAATGATCGTAAGTGTAATTGGTGGAACTGGTCCACAAGGTTTAGGAATTGCTCTCAGATTAGCAATTGAAGGTGTAGAAGTTATTGTTGGTTCCCGTAAAGAGGAAAAAGCATTAGACGTTGTTGCAGAAGCTAAAGAAAAATATGCAGACTACGACTTAAACATCAAAGGTTTAGCTAACGAAGATGCAGCAAAAGAAGGAGATATCTTAATCCTCACTGTACCTCTCGCAGCACAAAAACCTACTGTAGAAGGAATCAAGGAATTCTGTACTGACAAGATTGTTTTAGATGCAACTGTACCTTTAGAAACTGCAATCGGTGGAAAACCATTCAGATTCATTGACTTAATGGAAGGATCTGCTGCAGAAAGAACCGCATCTATCCTTGACGGAACCGGTGCAAAAGTTATCTGTGCATTCTGTAACATCAGTAACTCCCACTTATCCAACATTCCAGAAGACATCGACTGTGACTGTTTAATTGCTGGTGACGACAAAGAAGCAAAAGAAATTGCAGCAGAACTCATCAATAAGATCCCTGGTGTAAGAACCATCGATACTGGAATCTTGGAAAAATCCAGAATCATTGAAAAGATTACTCCATTGTTAATCGGATTAAACATCAAATACAAATCCCATTACGGTGGACTCAGAATCACTGGAATTCCAAAATTAGATGAATAATTCCATTGAATAAAAACTCAACATTAATTATCCTATTATAGGATAATTACTCTTTTTCTTTTTTTAAATTACAAAAATTCTTAAATCAATTAACAAAACATTTAAAATACTTTTTATATAAATCCTTAAATAACAATTAAAAGGAGATTAATCATGAGCTTTATCGTAGTTATGGCAGAGCTTGCGCCAAAAGAAGGTGCAGAAGACAAAATAATACCTCTTGCAGAGGCATTGGTTGAAGAAACTCTTAAAGAAGAAGGGAACATAGATTACAAATTCCTTAAATCAGTCAAAGATGGTACCTTCATGTTTGTTGAACAATGGGAAAGCGTAGAAGCTTTAAGCAAGCACATGGCTTCACCTCATTTCCAATTATTCTCAAAAGAATCTGCGGATTTAGCTGAAGGCATGGGAATCAAAGTGCTTGGAGCTGAAGAAGTAAATTTGTATGAATAAATTTTTCTAAATCATTCTATTTTTTCCGATAAGTTTTTACTTATCTTTTCTATTTTTAATACATTTTACATCAATTTGTCTTATGATACAAAATTTATTTTTAATACATTTTACAGCAATGATTTGTCTTATGATACAAAATTTTATTATGCTCTTTTTTTAAACTATTATTATGAACATTATAAAAAATCTACCTTTGGCAATCACTGGGCTGATTTTGGCTATTTTATCATTAGGCAAAATATATACAGATTTCAGGGGTTTATTTTTTATAATCGGATCAATACTGATATTCATGGTATTGCTAAAGCTTGTTTTACACTTGGATGCATTCAATAATGAATTAAACAATCTGATTGCATTAAGCACATTCGGTACATTTTCAATGGCTTTAATGTTATTCAGCACATACCTAAAACCACTATTCATGCCATTATCCGAAAGCATTGCCCTTGGAATATGGATTTTAGGAATAATCATTCATTTATCAATTATCATTTTATTTACAAAGAATTACGTTTTAAAGAATTTTAACATTGAAAACGTATTTGCAACCTGGTGGATTGTTTACATTGGAATAACAATGGCTGCGATTACAGCACCAGCATTTGACCTATCTCAATATGGATTTATCTTCTTTGGAATAGGTTTCATACTTATGATACCAACACTCATTTTGGTCTCATACAGATACCTTAAGTTTACTGCAATAGAGGATAAAAATAAACCATTTATTTGCATCTATGCTGCAATTTTATCAATCATTATTGTCGGATACGTGAATGCATTGAATATTGATGGAAACTTCCTGTGTGTTATCTACATAGTTGCATGCATTTTTTATGTTTTTGCAATTTATCAGGCCATCAGACTATTGGTTTTAGAAAAATTGCAATTCATGCCAAGCTTTTCAGCATTTACATTTCCATTTGTAATAAGTGCAATAGCTACTGGTGAAGCGTATAAATTCTTTGGATTTAGTATTTTAAACTATTTATTCTATATACAAGCAGCCATAGCATTGATTTTAGTAATATTCGTTTCATACAAATACTTGAAATTCCTAATGGAAACATAAAGGATTCATTATGAATCCTATTAAAAAAATAGTAAAAATAATTAAAAAAATTAATTCAATTCAAACACTTTAATATCCTCATAGATTGGCCCTTGAGGGGTTAAAGTGCTCTTTTTTAAGCAGATTTTAGAAACAGTGAAATTTCCAATTTCAATATTTTCCAATTTTTCAATTGTTTGCCTTATCTCTTTTTTATTCTTAGGACTTTTCACTCTTCCGATAGTCAAATGGGAAATGAAGTTCTTTTCCTTCTTGAATCCTAATTTTTTAAATTCCTTATCAAGGTCCTTTTGAAGATTAATTATTGGAGAGCCTTCATCCAATCCCAACCATAGAACTTTAATTACATTTTTATTTGGGAAACAACCACATTTCTTAATATTCAAATCAAAAGAAGAGTAATTTTTTATGACTTTATTGACTGCATCAGCAATATCTTCAACCATATCCAAATCAATGTTTCCAAAGAACTTCAAGGTAAAATGCATGTTCTTTGATGGAACATATTTTATATTGGCATTTGTCTTCTTAAACTCCTTTTGAACATCTAGAATCTTAGGCACCAATTCTTGATCAAGTTCAATGGCTAAAAAGCTTCTGATGTTTTCAGATTTACTTGTTTTCATATGAACACCCTAAATTATCTTTTAATATACTGTCCAGGATTCAAAAAGTCATCTAAAGAGTTTAAATAATCTCTTGCTAATTCTTCACTATTTTGATTGGAAGTCTCATAATTGAATTGATTGTCCAAACCATTTAGGAATTCATCTATTTCAATAGGTTTACAATCATCACTGCAAATAGCTTCTTTTATGTTCTTTCCAATCTTGAAGATATGAATATGATCATCATCAAGGGTCTTTTCTAAAAATTCTTTTGCAGTCTTAAACTCTCTTTCCCTTGTTAAAACCATAAATTCATCTAAAGGATATAAAGAATCCTGCCATTTCTTCTTGAAATTGTCACAAGCTTTCTTAGGCCATACTTTAGGACCTTTGTGTATGTAGTATTTTCCTTGCTTGAATACATTGAGCTCTATGGTAAAAATAACGAATCTCTCTTCATCTGTCCAATAATCATATTTAAATACAGAAAATTCTTCCATCTCTATCTTTTCACATATGGAACTGACAGTTTTGAGTAGTTGTGGATGAAGGGCATCAGCAGATATGTTTTCAGGAATTTTAAACTTTAAAATCAATGTTTGGGTTTGTCTATCCTTAAAAGATTCCATAATGATTTTAGCTATTTCTTCATTGGACTTGTCTGATAAATGCTCCTTTTCAAGAGGCTTGAAGAATTCAATTATCTTTTCTTCCCTTATCTTTTCATCCAAATCATTATCATCAGCAATGGCTAAAAAGTTTCTTGAAGCAACAATGAAATCAACATACCTTTCCATTCTTAAAGCTGCCCCAACATTTCTGTTTTTATCTGTTGGGTCAATGAAAACAAGAGGATCATCTTTAAAAATAGCATTTCCTGCTGTACCGTAACCTTCCAAATCAATTTCAGTGTGTTTTTTCCAGTTCTGAGCAGCCCTTAAAGTTTTTTCAAAAGTGCCATACTTTAAGATAAGCAATTCACATAAATATCCTGCAAAACCACCTGTCTTGAATTCAGAACCATAAGTTCCAACAGCATCCATAAACTTCTTAAGCAATAGAACCTCATCTTCCTGCTCTTTTCTTAAATGCCTTTGAATATATTTTGTATGCAAAATTGTTCTATCAACAGCAGAAATAATGGATTGGCCCTCTCCAATAGCATAACAAGGAACTATATCAACTTCAAAGCCATCTATGTCACAGGTCAAATAGGGATGGGAAGCGTAATGCTCTGAAGGGTTTCCATCTAATGCATCATTGGTTTTATATGCAATATCCAAACCCTTTTCCTTAAGGTAATCCATATCTGTATCAATAGGAAAACTAATGAAAATGTCTATATCAGATTTACCTCTTAACCAAGTGTTTTTTGCAACAGAGCCAACTGCATTGGCTTTTGCGTCAATGCCCTTTTTTTCACAGAGTTCATTAATAAAATCAATTACCTTTTCAGTAGTTTCATTAACTGCATCAATCTCCTCAGGAGTTGGTCTTAATTGTTTTAATATTGATTCATAATTCATTGTTTAGTTCCTTTAGTTAATTTAAAATCTGATTTGAAATATATAGTCGTTATAATTATATTATAATTTTTATTAGTTTTATAATTTTATAATTTTTAGAGCTTATTATAAAAATAGAATTTCAAAATAGAAATAAAAAGAATATAAAAAAAGTTAAAAAAATATAAAAAAAGCTAAAAGAATAAAGAAGAAAATTAAGCTGTTGTCTCTTCCTTATTTTTAGCAAATTCACCTAAGAAATTAACTGGTTCTCCTGCTTTTGCCCTGTCATGATACTCCGCTGTTGCAGAGAACAATGCATCCCCACTTGAGTTAAGAGCGGTTTCACAGGAGTCTTGAATTACCCCAATGATGAATCCGACAGCAATAGCTTGCATGGAAATGTCTGCAGGTATTCCAAACAATGAACAAGCCATTGGAATAAGCAATAATGAACCTCCAGCAACACCTGAAGATCCAGCTGCCGCCAATGTAGAGATAATACATAAAACAATGGTTGTAGGCAAGTCTACACTAATTCCCAAAGTATGACAAACAGCTAAAGTCATTATTGTGATTGTAATAGCTGCACCTTCCATGTTGATTGTAGCTCCAAGTGGAATACTGATTGAATAGAAGTCCTTGTCAAGCCCTAATCTTTCACAAAGTCTCATATTCACCGGAATGTTCGCTGCTGAACTTCTTGTAAAGAAAGCAGTTATACCACTTTCCTTAAGGCAAGTGAAAACAAGAGGATAAGGATTGCGTCTTAAAGCGAATGCTGCAATCAATGGATCTGTAATCAATGCAACTGTTCCAATACAAGCAACAAGTAATAAGATTAATTGTCCATATTGAATGAAAATGCTTAAACCGCTTTCGGCCACTGCACTGAATACAAGTGACATAATACCGATTGGAGCAAATTGAATGATTCCTTTTACAATCAAGCTTGTAGCGTTTGCACAGTCTTCAAATACATTCTTTGTAGTGGGACTTCCAACTTGCTTCAAGCAGATACCAAATACGATTGCCCAAAATAGGATTCCAAGGTAATCCCCTTGAGAGAGTGACTGCAATGGGTTAGTGAATATATTCAATAGCATGTTGCTTATGACTTCACCTAAACCTCCTGGAGCAGTTACTTTACCTGCTTGTGTAAGATGCATTGACACTGGGAATAGGAAACTGCCAGTTACTGCAACCATAGCAGATAGGAATGTTGAGAATATATATAAAACAATTACAGTCTTGAATCTGCTTCTTATACCATCTCCAGCTTTAGACAAAGCTGAAGCAACCAATACAAAAACAAGAAGTGGAGCAATAGCTTTCAATGCACTTACAAACAATTGGCCTAAAAGCCCAATCATTTCATATTGTGGAACTGTAAGGCCTAAAATTGCTCCAATTATCAATCCAATAAGTATCTTTAATATTAGGCTGGATTCAACCCATTTTTCAACATATTTATTCATATTATTCCTCTAAAAAATCATTAAGATATTAAAATTATTAATTTGAAAATTTAAATTATTTAATAATTCAATACTTAATTAGATATAGTATTTTATAATGTAAATAATTATTGAAAAAATTATGGGAAAAATGGAAAAAGAAAATATAAAATTAAAAAATATTTAAGTAAAAAGTTTAAAAAAAAGAAATAAAGAAAGGGATTAGTCTAATTTCTCCTTCCAATCCTCATTGTCATCATCAATATCCCTTAATCTGTAGAACCTATCAGTGACTATTTCACATGCATCATACATATCTTCGAAACCATCAGCACTTTTTCTGCTTTTAGCTATACGGCTACTGCGGATTCCAATATCTGAAGCTTCAGAGTAAGCGTCAATATCTGCTCCTATGAATACAAATTCCCATCCGCTACTTTCAATTAAATTCTTTATTTGATCCCTTTTGAACTCTCTGGAAGCATTTTCATAACCATCTGAAGTTATGATACACATAGCGGAGCCTACTTTGTTTTTATAGGTGTTTACAGTTTTTCCAATTGAATCAAGCAATGCTGTTAATCCTCTAACATAATACTCTTTTTCAGTAAGTGGCTCAACTTTAGATATAGGTTTTCTGGAATATAGGACTTCATATCTGTCATCAAAGAGAATGGTTGTTACAAATATATTGTGGTTTTTCTTTGATTGTTTTTCAATGAAAGCATTAAAACCTTTGATGGTGTCACTTTCACTGCCACCCATAGATCCGCTTCTGTCTAAAATGAAGAATAAGTCCATTTCTTCATCTTCAATTTTAATGTTTGCAAGTTTCTCATCATTGTAGTCAGTTATAACAGTTTTGTTTTCGTTTTTCATATCATTTCCCCCATTTACATTAGTTTTAATTTTGTTTTCTTGGTTTTCTTCATTTAAATTTTCTTGCATTTCTTCAAGATCAGAGATTTCACCAGAATCCTGATTGTCGATTTTTAAACTTTCATTATCCATAAAATACCCCCTTTAGTTTAGATTATAAAAGTAAAAATTTTTATTCTTCTCAACATCCACTCCCCCTTTAATGTTTATCTTAACAGCTAAGGTGATTAATGGTGTATTCTAAAAACATACTGAATGTTGAAAAATGATTAGCAAATTAGATATCAACCCCCCTATTTTGAATTCATTTTTCTTCGACAATACTAATATATACTTCATAGTATATAAAGATGTCCTTTTTTTTAAGAACAGATTAATAAAAATTAAGAACATTATAAAAATGTTCTTGGATTTATCATTTCAAACATATAACATATGATTAGAAAAATTATTAAAAACAGATTAAATTTAAAATAAAGGACAATAAGACTTTTCAAATACATTTTCTAACAATAATATATTTCAGTTACTTATAAAGGTTTGTAGTTGATTAATATTAAAAATAAAAAATAAAATTAAAAAATTGAAAAATTAATTATTAGAAATTAAAAAATAATAAAATTAAAAAAGAAATTAAAAAAGTAAAAAAATTAAAGATTAATTATCCTACTTTCTCAATTTTGATTGGACCATCGTTTTCTGTGTAATAAAGCACATAGGTTCCTGGTTCCATTCCTTCATGTTGACCTGTTTCATTTTCGGATACAGTGAAAGTTTGCTTTTTCAATACATCCCCAGAATCTACGGCATTAGAGTTTGCATTTGTATTGTTTGCATCATTAACTGTTTTATTTGCATTAACTGCTGATGCATTTACATCTGTAGTGTTGACAGTTAAATTTTGAGTAATGTTATCAGTTAAATTCTCTGCATTATCAGTTAGGTTTAAATTAAGCACATCATTGTTAGGAACAAGATGCAATGCAACAAAACCGACAGCAATAAGAGCTATTAATGCAACAATAAAAGCTATAATAAGTTTTTTATTCAACATATTGAACCTCCTTAATGAAATTAATAAATTAAATAAATTAATTCTTAATAATATTTATGTTGAAGATAAATTTAAAAATATCTATTTTTTAGTAAAAAAGTATAATTTTATCATTTACAGATTTAAAAATAGCTATTTTTTAGTAAAAAAGTACAATTATCTAAATGAAGGTTTAAAAAATCTATTTTTCTGCAATAGATTCATCCTTTCTTTCATATACAAATTTAGGAACAGCATGTTTAAATGGATCGAATGTTTCAGGATTCTTTACCTCAACGCATTTCATGCTTACTTTAGAGTGAAGGGAACTAGGAAGTCTTAAAATCCTCTTTAAATCAATGGTTACCTTTGCATCAATTGTTGCAAGGTTCACTCTTGCCATGGCATTTACCATATCCTTATACCTTCTTGGACCAATAGCTTGCTTGAATGCCCCCCAATCATCATCGTAAAGGTAATCCCTATTCTTTACCATGTCCTTCAACAATCTATTGTTGATTCCATCAAGCTTCTCATCTCCCTTCAAGTGAAGAATGTTATACTTTACTTTTTCAGTGAAAATCGCAGGATAAGCTATTGGAATTGAGAAATGCTCAAAATTGTAAGGCTTTCCACCTGGAGTGACATTCGGATACTGTGATTTTGGAACTTCAGCACCAGCAACATATTTCAACACTTCACCTCTTAAGTCACTGTCCGCTTCCATCATAACAGGGTCAAGTATCCTTATGTGGAATCCTCTTCCTGAATAAATCAAATGTATGTTCTTAAGGCCCAAATCACCTTTTAAAGTGTCTAACATAATGTTCACTCTCTCAAGAGCTTCCCCTAAGCAAATCTCGCAGACTCCATCACAACTGCAGGAACGAATAGGCAAATCCTTTGCATCAATATCAAAAATATATTCTGCCTTTTCCCATCCTCCACGATTTCTTGGGCTTGCATAAAATGCTACAGAAATGTATGCTGCAAATGGGGCTTTGGTTCTTAAAAATCGCTTGAGAGGCCTTGTTCCAAAAAACACTTTATAACGGTCATTAGGACCATGTCCTAAGTGGTCAAAACCGAATTCCCTTTTAGTGATTCCATCTGCGATAAAGTCAGGAATGTCCTTTTCAGACCATTCCTCCCTATAATATCTCCTTCTTTCTTGGATACTTGATTGGCCAAACATATAATCACCAAAAGTCAAATTCTAAAAATAAATTAAATTCAAATATTTTATAAATTTCATAATTTATTAAATAAAAATAAATTAAATTCAAATATTTTATAAATTTCATAATATTTATTAAATAAAGTTTTTAATTGATTTAAATAAATATTATATATAAGTAAAAATATTTATGATTTATATAATACTTAAAACTTATTATAATGAAAATAGCTAATGAAAAAAGCAAAATTTGAAGGAAAAATAGCTAATAAAAACTGGAATGGAGAATTTAAATGCTAAGTGAAGAGGAACTTAGAAGACTTATAGAAAGCTTAAGCATAAGGGAAATCATAGAGCCTGCATTGGATAAGTGGATAGCTTACGAATCAACCGGAAAAACAATCATCAACCTAAAGACAGGAAAAGTTCAAGGAATTGGATTGAATATTAACGAATTGCTTGATATGAGCCATGACAGCGAGCATATTGAACTATATAAAATAGAATCTGAAGAGGAATTGTATGATGAAGAGGAGATTCTAGATGATGATGAATACGAAAGATTCCTTGAATTTAAACTAAAAAAAGAAGAGAATGAAGAGTATTTTGATGACTATGATCCAGAACTCTTAGATGAATTCTGCAAGATTGAATCAATAGACAAAAAAGAAAGACAGATGAAGATTCTTATTGAAGATTATGAGGAATATCATTTCAATAACTATCAGGATTTTGAGCATTCTATAATCTTAAGATACTACGATGAAGAGGATTATACATATTAATTATTTTCATCCAAATTTCTCAAATGATTTCACCTATTCTTTAGAATCATTTTTAGAATCCCCTTTAGAACTATCGTCAGATGGCAATTCACCATTCTTGCTCATTATCCATTTTTTCCTTGAATAATAACTCAATGGATTGTTTATCTTAGCGCAATCCTTATTTTCCTTACAAAGATGCGGAAGATGCATCTTGATCTTTTCACAACTCATTGGAGTGTACCATTTGGTCTCTCCCTCATTTTCAAGACTTACTTCCTCATGCATTCCAAAACCTAATTTTGATATGATGTTTATCTTTTCTTGAGGCTGGTCTTCAAATAAAGGAGGTGTACAATTGTCTGCAGCTTCAAAAATAAGTGGCAATATCTCATTTAAGGTTATGTTAAGGTTTGTATCAATGTCTGAAACCTTTACTGTCCTATCAGAGCCAAAAATACCTGGATAAAGCCTTGCATAAGATACAAATGAAGTCAAAAGCAATACGATTGCATCATTTCTTCCACCGGATGAAACACCATTTACAGTGTTTTCAATGCATGGAGGGAAAGCTTCCCTAATGAGTTTTCCAATTTCCATATTGCCGTAAGCGCCACCGCTTGCATAATAAGTGCTGTATTTAGCTAATGATTCTGTAATTGTCTCATCGAGCATTTCACCTAATTCAACAATGGCAGGATGCATTTCAACTATAGCCAATTGATCCTGAATTGACTTTATGTAATCTTCAGTCTTCTGCATCAATAGCTTAGTTAAAATAAGCTCTCTCAAATTGTCTCCAATCAAGATATCATAAATCCTCTCTGGAGACCTATCACTGAATTCATCACCAAATGAGTAAACAAACTCTTCCCTATCCAAAACTATTTCACCATTTAGAAGAACCAAGTCTGTCAAGGATAATTTCTTAGTGGCTATCAAATCCTTTAAGAAAGACCATTCAATGCCATCTTGAATAAGCAAATCGCTTAAAATCTCTTCTACAGCCTCTTTCCTTTCAGATAATGGAAGCTTGATCAATCTGTCCTCAATCATCAAACCTTGGGATTCCACAAACAGCTTAACCTCACGGGAACCTGGCCTAAACTTATTTGCAATAGCTTGAGCCAATATGTGAAAGACAATGGTATCATATTCAGCTATTCTTTCATTGAAAAAATAAGCATAATCGTTAGGATTAAAGTCCTTATTGTTTTTACGTTCAATATACCATTTTATACGATTTAAAGCCAAATCGACAAGAGTTTCAGGAACAACCTCCTGATTGGAAATGGTCTGACGATTGGTATGAATAACAATATCCATAAGATCATCATTATGTGAATATATCTCTTCAAGTCCACCTAATCCCCTTACAATATTCCTTCCTTCCTGTGATAGGGGATTCAAATAAGAAACTAAAACCATTTAATTACTCCTAAGCTCTCATGACTATTTTCAACAAAAATAATATATTGATATTTTTAAAAAAATCAGCTTTTATATATTATACTATAATTCAATACATTTAAATAATTTTTTATAGGATTGATAAATTTTTTTAATTAAATTACATTTTCTAAAATAAACCTAACTTAATTAAATGATAAAAATATTGATTTGATGATTTAAAATTATTAAAAACTTGATAAATCATATCTAAATTAAAAAATAACAGTTATACAATTAAATTGAGTTGAAATATTAGCAAATATTTAAATAATGATAAAATAAAAAGAATATCTATGGATTCAAAAGGAATAATCAATATAGAACTTTTATTTTGCACCTTGATTCTAATCCTGCTTTTAATTGTAAATCTGCATATGATAGAAAAAGACCTAAGCTCAGATATTGAAATTCATGAAAACAGCGAAGGCAGATTTTTAGCAACCCATATTGCAGACTCGATAAATGAGGTCAATTCAAATGAATATGGATTCAGGAAAAAGATCAAATTACCTGAATCAATTGAAGGGAACTTTTATAAGATCATTGTAACGGAAAGAGAGACAATAGTTGAATTTAATAATAAAAAAGGAAAATCCGTTATTAATCCAATTAAACTTATTGATACAAGCAATAAATCAATAGAAAGGATTGAATTATATAACGGAAGAACTTATTTGATTGAAAAAACATTGGTAAATGACAATAAGACAAATACAATCAACCAAAGCTCAATTTTGATTAGGCAAATAGGCAATTAGATTAATTTAAATATAAATATTCAAGTTTTACCTAAAGGAAAATATCATGAAAATGGATACGAAAGGCCAAATAAGTGTAGAATTACTGCTATTAATCAGTTTTTCACTTATTGCAGCAATCATATTAGCAAATGCAATAATTGATGCCAATGAACTAAACGTGGCAATGGCTTCAGCAAGAGATGGCGCTCTTGAAGGAATCTCATCAAATGGATTGGCAATTTATCCAAAGGAATCCTATGATAACTATTCAAAAGATTTCAGGAAGCAATCACTCTTAAGGGAAAAGAATATAAAAATAGTTAATATAAGCCAATCCATAAAAGGAAAGGACAGTTTCAATAGGACAAGAATACAATTGAAGATTTATGCATCATCTCCAAATGTGAAAACAAAAGAAGAAAAGGAAGCTGTTGGAGATCGTATAAATTATAATGTTAGAAAAAGCATAACACAATCTTTCAAAAGTGAGAATATTACAAATAAACTGTTTAATCCTGCATTTTCAAATAAATACAGTTTCACTACTGCAAATGTAGTTTGGGTTTGATTGACAAAAAATCTTAAAAAAAGAGAAAAGAGAAGATGAAAATAAAATTAATAAAAATTTTAATAGTGAGAGAAAATAGAAAAATTGAAAATAAAAAATATTTAAAAAAAGAATAATGAAAAATAAAAAATATTTAAAAAAAGAATAATGAAAAATAAAAAAAGTATTAGGATATTATCCTAAATAATAGAAAATATCTTTTAGATGAATGAATTGTGCAAATGTTTGGTTATGGGTAACTCCAGGCATTAAAATAGCCACAATTATTCCTAGTATACCAAATAGAATACCAATACCCCAAATCATCATTACAGCAGTCTTTTCATCAACAGGTTTTCTTAAAACAAATCTAATTAAAGATTTGAATCCTTGTTCAGGCCTTACCAATTTACCATCATCATTTAATTGAGTAGGCTTATGCTGTTGCCTTTCCATAACTCCTGCACTATAGAATTTAAGTGCAGCATCAATGATATTAGGCAAAAGAACAATAGATGCAATCAATTTTACCCTACCAATAAATGCAATGGCAGCAATGGTTGCTCCAATGATAAGTGTACCGGTATCTCCAGGGAAAACCTTTGCAGGATACTTATTGTAATAGAGGAAAGCAATTAAGGTACCTAACATGCTCATGCTTATAATAGCTACATCATATTTTCCAAGGATGATACAGCTTATTGTAAGGGAGGTCATTGAAATTACTCCAAGGCCTGATTCAATACCATTCAATCCTGCAAGCATATTGGTTAAATTGGAACAGATTGAAACAGCTATTGGAATCAAGAGCATATACAAAAGACCAACATTAGGTGGTGCAATCCACCATAATGGAATACCTGCCAAAAAGAGCAAGAACAACTTTTCCTTAGATGACAATACTATCAAGTCATCCACCATACCAACCATTCCAACAAGTAAAACTACAACAAGAACAACTACCAATTGGAATGTCAATGTTGGGAAAAGAATTATACCTACAAAAATTCCTATAATAAAACCAAATAGTATCCCCATACCACCCATTTCAGCTACAATAGGTCGAGAGGATTTATGGATATCCTTTCCTATGATTTCTGCCTTCTCAAGCTTACGAATAAGCCATGGCATGACTAATCGAGTACTGATAAATGATAAGATCCCACAAATCAATGCAATGACAACTAAAGGCAATGTGGGAATTGAAATTAAACTTGACATTTTTACACCAAATATTGTTTAATCTAAAATTAATTAATAATAAATTACAAGAATCTATTATTAAAAATTTAATTATTGAAAATTTAATAAATTTATTAATTTAATTAATTTATTTTTTATTATTTATATTAAATAAACTTTTTATAAAATTCATGACAGAACAAAAATAAAAAATATATAAAAAATAACTAAAACCATAAAAAAGTAATAGCCCATCCTACATATAACAAATCCAAATAAGCAAAATGCCAATTAAAGTTTATTATATTAAATATATAGTTAATTAAATTAAAAGAACATGACATAACCATCAAAAATATCAATTATTAATTTTATTTTTCTACTGATGAATTTTTTGTTAAAAAATGAGGCAGAAAATAAGTCATATTTATAAAATTTTTCTCTAAAAAATGAAATTTTAAGAAAAATTGAAAATTAAAAATTTAAAAAAAAATTTAATTAAATAAAAAAAGTATAAAATCAAAAATTATAATCTAAAAAAAAGTTCAAAGTAAATAAAAATAAAACAAAAAATTTAAATTTTAAAAAAAAAGTTCAAAGTAAATAAAAATAAAACAAAAAATTTAAATTTTAAAAAAAAGTTTAAATAAATAAAAATAAAATAAAAAAAAGTTAAATTTTATAAAAAAAATAAAAAATGAAGATAAAGGATCAATCCTCATCTTCTTCGTCTTTTTTTCTTCTTAATGGTATAATGCCTAAGAATACAAGTACAAATAAAAGTGCTAAAACTGGGTTTCCAGTAGCTTTAGTAGACAAGTCAATGCCATTAGCATGACCTTTATGATCATTAGAGCCATTATTGTTTTCTTCTATGACTTTAATGTATCCACCATCAACTACAGATGATTCATATTTATCATCACCAGTGTAGAAAACCTTAATTGGGTGTTTGCCCACTTTTAAGCCACTTACAGTAAATACAGCTTTACCATCTTTGATTTGAGAAGTGTAATTCTTGCCATCTATTTCAATAGTAACCTTACCAGTTGCGTCTTCTGGAAGAGTTACAGTGATTTTACCATCTTCACCCACTTTAATGGTTGGTGCACTAACATCAACATCTGGTTTAACCTTAG
Organism: Methanobrevibacter sp.; assembly: GCF_045114555.1. Classification (GTDB taxonomy): domain Archaea; phylum Methanobacteriota; class Methanobacteria; order Methanobacteriales; family Methanobacteriaceae; genus Methanobrevibacter. The sequence continues at coordinate 77,417 of NZ_JBGUKT010000002.1, forward strand.
ATACAGTGAATGTAGTCTCATTTGAACTGTCTGTGTAATTTTCACTTCCAGGGTATGAAACAGTTACAGTATGATTGCCTGCTTTTAATCCTGGAACTTTAAGACTTGCCTTACCGTTTTTAGGAGTTACATGATATTCTTTTCCATCAACGGTAATGGTTAATTTTCCAGGAGCAGCACTAGGTGATAATTCCACATTGATGACAGCATCTTCTCCAACCTTGATATCATCTACAGATACGGTTACAGATGTTTCCTTCTTAAGTACATGGAATACATCATCGTCATCCGCTTCGTTGTAGTTTTCATTACCATTATAGTGTACACTAGCAGGATATGTTCCAACTGCCAAGTTTTCAAGGTCCCATTGTGCTTTGCCTGAATATGCATTAAGCAATGCTGCAAAGAGAGTGTGTCCATAACCTTCTTCAAGTGGTAAAGTAATGTTGACACCATTTACATAGATGGTTACATTACCTGGAGCATTACAGGTTACGGTAAGCTCCTCAATATCACCATAGATAATGTCATAAACATGAATCTCAACGGTTGCATTTGCTTTAGCTACTTCAAACTTGCCCTCTGCAGTATTTGGTTTATAGTTATTATCTCCAGAGTAAGCAACTTGAACTGTGTAATTTCCTGCATTTAATTCTGAAACAGTGAATTTTGCAGTGGCCTCATCAACAGGAAGGTTTTCCTCATAAACAGGAACTCCATTCTTATAGAGGGTAATGGTTACATTACCTGTAGCGTCATCATTAACTGTAACATTAATGGTTTCATCATCACCATATGTGATATTCTCAGTATCTACTTTTACTGGAGTATCAATCTTATTAACGGTGAAATTGGCCTTAGCGGTTTCGGAGTTGTAATTGTTATCTCCTGAATATTCAACTGTTACATTATATTTACCGGCAGACAAATCAGGAATAGTGAAACTAGCTTTGCTACCACTAAGTTCAGAACTGTTACTATAAACAACATCTCCGTCTTCATTGGTAACTGTAATGCTTACAGTACCGGTAGCGTCATCATTAACTGTAACATTAATGGTTTCGCTGTCATGATAATCAATATCACTTGTATTCACAAGAATTGAAGGATCAATCTTATTTACAGTGAAATTAGCCTTATCATCAGCACGCCTATAATTATCATCCCCATTATAATTAACGGTCACATTATATTTTCCTGCAACTAAACCGTCAACAGGAACAGTGACAGCACCATCAGTAAGATTATGGGTATCATTATAAACAACAGCACCAGTTTCATCAGTAACGACAACAGTCACATTACCAGTAGGAGTAATACCAGCAGCACCAGTCACATTGACTTTAATGGATTCACTGTCATGATAATCGATATCTGTAGTGTTTACACTAACTGTAGGTTTGGCTTTACCAACAGAGAATTGATTCTTGCCTTCTATAGAAGTGTAGTTTTTATCACCATTATAGGTAACTGTAACATTATAATCCCCAGCAGGTAAGTCTTCTACAGAAACGGTAATCTTACCATCACTAAGATCCACAGTATCCTTAAAGACAACATCACCACTAGAATTTCTAACAATGACAGTAACATTTCCAGTAGGGGTAGAACCACCCTCAACACCAGTCACATTAACCTTAATGATTTCATCATCACCAAAAGCAATGTCTGTTGGTTCGACATCAATTGAAGGTTCTACTTTACTGACTTCAAATTGGTCCTCACTTTGGTTGGAATAGTGATTATCATCACCGTTATAGACTGCTTTTACTGTATGTTCTCCACCAGATAATCCAGGGATATTCAATACAGCAGTTGCACCCTCTTCTGTTTGAGTTAAGTTTACGGTACCATACACTTTACCACCGATAGTGATAGTGACGTTTCCAGTAATGTTCTTTCCTGTTACATTAACAGTGATTGTTTCAGATTCACCATAATCAATGTTTATTCCCTCAACAGAAACACTTGGTGTGGATTTATCTACACTAAAACTACCTGTTCCATTATGAGGTTTATAATTATTGTCTCCACCATAACTTACGTCAACTGTGTAATCACCAGCGTTTAAGTCTTCAACAGGGACAGTTACGGTACCATCCTCTTTAACCGGAAGATCAGTGAAGGTCTTTTCAAAACCATCTGGACCTTTAACAGTTACATTTACAGTACCGGTAGCATCTTCTGGAAGAGTGACCTTAATGGTTTCTGTGTCACCATAAGTAATATCAGTAGTATTTACTACAACAGTGGAATCAATCTTATTGACTGTGAAACTAGCAGTATTGCTTGCATCAGTGTAATTAGAATCACCATTATAAGTGACATTCACATCATAATCACCAGCAGGCAACAAATTCGCAGGAACAGTGACAGTCATTTTACCGTCACTAAGGTCTACAGTATCATTAAAGACAACATCACCACTAGCATTAGTAACAATAACAGTCACATTACCAGTAGGGGTAGAACCACCATCAACACCAGTCACATTGACTTTAATGGATTCACTATCATGATAATCAATATCAGTAGCATTCACATTAACGGTAGGAGTAGCCTTACTTACAGAGAAGTTAGCTACAGCACTGGACGGATTAAAGTTACCATCACCATTATAAGTGACATTCACAGTGTAGTTTCCTGCAGGCAAATCAGCTACATTAACACCAACAGTACCATTCTCAATAGGAACATTATTAAATGTTTTAGTAACACCATCAGGACCAGTTACAGTAATATTAACGGTTCCAGTAGCACCATCAGTAACATTATACTTAATGGTTTCATCAGCACCATAGGTAATGTTAACCGGTTCTACAGTAACTGTAGAATTGATTGAATTTACTTTGAAACTACCAGTGAAGGTTGAATTAGCGTAATTATCATCACCATTATAGGTAACGTTAACATTATAATCACCAGCAGGTAAATTCTCTACAGGAACAGTTACAACACCATTAGTAATAGGAACAGTATCATTGAATACAACATCCCCATCATCATTGGTAACTATGACAGTGACGTTTCCAGTAGGAACTTCTCCACCATCAACACCAGTTACATTTACTTTAACCGGCTCAGTAGTGTTATAATCAATATCAGTAGTATTGACACTAACAGAAGGGCTTGCCTTACTTACAGAGAAGTTAGCTACAGTACTGGAAGGATTATGGTTATTGTCACCACCATAGGTAACGTTAACACTATAGTTTCCAGCAGGTAAATCAGCAACATTTACACCAACAGTACCATTTGCAATAGGAACATCAGTAAATGTTTTAGTAACACCATCCGGACCAGTCACAGTAATATTCACAGTACCAGTAGCACCATCAGTCACATTAAACTTAATGGTCTCATTATCACCATAAGTGATATTGGTAAGATTAACAGTCACAGCTGAATCAATAGCACCAACAGTGAAATTAGCTACAGCACTTGATGGATTGAAGTTATTGTCACCATTGTAAGTGACATTCACAGTGTAGTTTCCAGCAGCTAAATCAGCAACATTAACACCAACAGTACCATTTGCAATAGGAACATCATTAAATGTTGCAACAACACCATCAA
>NZ_JBGUKT010000003.1:0-42554 GCF_045114555.1 Methanobrevibacter sp.
GAACCAGAGTCTAATTCACTGTCTTTAGCATCCCAGTCTATTGGTTGTTTTACTAAAGTCCAGTTATTTCTGTCACAAACTTCTTGAGCTAAGTCTAAGTCAAATCCAACATATTCCCCATTGTCATCTTTGTAACCGTATGGAGGGAATTCTGCGTCGAAACCAACAACTAAAGTGCTGTCATCGTTATCAGTAGCTGCTTCATCGCCACCTAAGAAATCTAAGAAACCTGCGCTGGAAGCACCGATTAATAAGAAGACTAATAATGCAGCTCCTAATATAATTCCTATTTTTTTATTCATATTTACACCAAATATTTTTAATTTATAATATATTATAAATTAGATAAATAAAAAAATCTAATCTACATAATTATTTAAGAAAATCATATTATATAAAATAGTGTCATTTAATCAAAAAAATATTAAAAATAGAGTCAAAAATACAAGTTATGACTAATAAAAGCAAAAAATAATAAATAATGTTTAAGTTTTATTAAATTAGAAAATGAATAATTTTTAATAAAAATTATAAAACAATATGATAAAAATTTTCAATAAAAATAGAAATTATAGTAAAAATTAGTTTCAAATAATTGAAACAAAGAAAAAAATTTGAAAAATTAAAAATTTTAAAGGACAATAAATCGAATAAAAAGAAAATAAAGAATAAATAATGAGTTATAAGTAAAATTAAGTACTGATAATCAAAATAATAAAAAAGTTAAAAAATGAAAATTAAAAAGAATTTAAAAAAATATTGAAAAATTAAGAAAAATAGAAAAATGAAAATGAAAATGAAAAAAATATTGAAAAATTATAATTAATAAAATTATTTATCCATTCATTTTCAATACAGGATTTTTTTCTTGAGAGAATAAAACTGCTTTTTCATCCTCATATTCCAAATAAAGGACTTTCTCTTCTATTACATCACCAACAACAGCAACTTCAAATGAATATGGAGTTAAAGTGTCAATGATCTTTTGACAGTTTTCCTCTTTTGCAGTCAATACAAATGCTGCTCCAGGATAAGCCCTTAACCAATCTTCCCAAGAGACATCAGGATTTCTTGGAATCAAATCAAGGTTTACGCAAGCACCAACACCAGATGCCTCAAGAAGCATCTCTAAAGTGCCTAATGTTCCAGGATTACTGATATCCTTTCCAGCTGTAGGAAGATGTGCTTCTGCAATTTCCTGCATGACCTTTATTTGATCTTGAACCAACTTGTCATCCTTTTCATAAGTGGTATCCCAATTTAGAGCAAATTGAGGATGCTGTCTGCCATCGGTATCAATAGCTACAAGGACCTTATCGCCAGCTCTTGCACCTGCGGATGTGATTAATGAATCCTTCTTTGCAATACCTGCAATAGCCACATCCAATGAATTGAATTCAGAATCAGGATGAAGGTGTCCTCCAACCATAGGAACATTGAATTTCTTGCATCCATCTACAATTCCTTGAAGAAGATCATCATAAATCTCATCATCAAAAATAGACATTGTATTTACCATAGCTATTGGCTTTCCACCCATAGCTGCAATATCATTAACATTTACAAGCACTGAACAATAACCTGCCCAATAAGGATTTACACTCATTAACTGACCCCAAATCCCATCAGCAGCAAGCAGGATAACTTGATTGTTTCCAATGTCAATAGCTGAAGCATCATCTCCAAAATCAAGAAGCACTTCCCCAGAGATATTATAGACTTCACCTAAGGTTTTTGTAACCTTTTCAATGGAATTCTTTCTGCTTACTCCTACAAATTCCTGAAGTGATTTTACAAGTTCATCAAAATCCATCATTACACCTTAATAATAAAAAATATTTTATATAATTTAAAATAATTTAAAATAATCAATAATACAATAATTTAAAATTCATTATTACTATAAAAATAATAAAATAACCAATTCTATTCATTCGAATTGTCTGATTCATGTGAATTTTCAACAGAATCTCCAAATTCCTCTTCAATATATTCTGCCCATCCATCAGACTCATCTTCGCCCTCATCAACAGACTCTTCAGAAGAAACATCATTTGAATTTTCATCCAAATAAACCTCTTCAACTGGAACATCTTCATAAATAACTTCTTCAGCATCATGCTCAACATAAATCTCTTCCACTTGAGGTTCAACATCATGTTCTACATAAATCTCCTCAACTAAAGACTCATCAGAATCATGCTCAACATAGATTTCTTCAACTTGAGGTTCATCAATAGATCCTTCAATAGGAACTTCATCATAATAAATGGACTCCTCTTCATCTAAATAGACTTCCTCGTCCATATAAATCTCTTCATCTGGATAAACATCATCCGGATAATCATCCTCATCAAGATAAACTTCTTCGTATTCACCAGATCCATGTTCAACTATAATCTCTTCAAGTTGAGCATCGGAAATTTCCTTAAAATCTTCATCTAAATATGCCTCTTCAACTGGAGAATCATAATCTTCATCCAAATAAACCTCTTCTCCATCTTCAAAAGATTCATATTCGAATCCATCTATAAACTCATCCAAGTCTTCAACCAATTCAGGATTCTCATCAACAACTTCATGATATGAATCAATCACATCATAATTACAATCCTTCTGAGTGTAGCTTGGAACGATATCCTTTACTTTCTCCAATACATGATATTGGAATACATTAAGAATAGCATTCTTAAATTCATCTACAGAATGAGCCTCTTCATCAAATGGAACCTCTAAAGTGTCCTTTGAATAGAATATTTCCTCATGGATATACTGTCCGACAATATCATCAAATCCTGAAGAGACTTCAATGAATGTTGATTTTTCGTTGACAAAGCCATTTTCAACAACCTTATCCAAATCTCCATCAGTGATTCCAATGATTGGAATATTGAATCTGTACAATATGTCAGAAGCAACCAAGGAAGTGTCATCACCTATTGTGACAACCAAGTCAAAGTCCTTGAATTTATAAATGTCATAAGCTGCATGGTCTACATAAGCCACTTTAAAGGAATACTCATCCTCAGAAATTTCACCGGAATAGAGATTTCTCTCAGTGTCATTTAAATGTATTTCATCATGAGCCAATATGCGAGGATTGATGTCATCAGATTTTCTAAGCAATCCTGTCTTGACAATCACCCTTTCCAAATCAACAGGACCTAATTTTTCAAGACCATGATATTTGATGGTTCCATTGATTATGTCTACAATCAGACCATCACGAGCAACCAAAACTATGGAATCTGCATTGGAATATCCAACAACAATTCCATTTATAAAGATATTTTCATCTGGACTTACCCCATGAATCTTACGGTAAGTATAATGGCTGGTTTCATAATCATCATAAGATTGCAATAATTTTTCAATGGATTTATCATCTTCACTCTCTTGATTATTTGAAAAATACTCATTAACAACTTCTTCTGGTGTGACTTCTATTAAATCCAAAGCTGCCTTAAGGCCATCAAACAATTCTTCAAAGTTAAATGAAAGGGATTCTAGCATATTCTTATCGCCTAATCCTAAACGTGCTCTTTTACTTTTTCTGCTTTTCTCCAACTGTTGATTTAAAACCACATTCCAGCTGATAATTGCACCATCTTCTTCTCCAGGCCTTTCTATTTGAATGACAGGAATGCTAGATTCATACAATGGCTTATGGTTGGTAGCCAAGAAATCCTCATTTGAAATCTGTTTGAAATAATGAGTAAATACCTTATAACCAAAGACACGTCCAGTTTCAGGGGATTTTCCATAATTCAATAGGAAAATAACATCAGTATGGTTCCTATTGAATAGCTCCAATGATTGGCTAGGCAACAATTTTAAGGATATGTCAATTTTATCCTCTAATCCAGCATCTATTACTGCAGTTCTGCCCATTGTGCCTCCTAAACGACAACGGACATTACCAAAATTAGATAAAATGTCAATGATTTTCTCAGCCCAGCCTGAATCAACAATTCCAGGACCATGTACAACTACACCAATTTCCATATTCACACCAAATAAGTTTTAAATAGTTTTTTGTGAATTTTTTTAGTTATTACAATTTAATAATTAATTTGAAAAAACAAAGATTCAACTTTTAATAGGTTTTTATTCTTCTTTTAAAAACTTTAGACCCACATATTTCGCAATCATCAAAAGGATAATCTGCATCGAACTCCTTCTTGCATCCTTCACATGTTTTAACCCAATTATAGACTCCCTTAATTCCTTCGGTTATAATGCTGCCATATGGAATTTCAAGTATCCTTAAAACATTCTGCATTGAATAGTCATCAGTTAAAACCTTAATGTTTTCATTTTCACATTTTAAGTCTAAAGCTAAAGCCAAAAGCTTTTTATCCGCTTCGGATAAACGCAAATCATCTCCAGATTTGGAGATTGTATCATTCAATTCTTTAATAAACTCTTCTTTTGGCTCTTTAATTATTATTTTTCCTTCTTCAATAGCTTGATCTAACAATATCTTGGATTTCAAGTCCTTGACTTCATCTGTTATCAAAGAAACAGTGAAGTTAAATTGGCTTTTTGGTTCAAAGCCGTTGATAAATGCAGATGCATCCAAGACATAATATAAATCATTCATGATAAATATATTTATATTTGCAATAAATAAACTTAATGATATTATTTTAAGTAATAATCATATAGGAATATAAAAATATGAAATAAAAATAAGAATATAAAATAATTTAATGAATTATAAAAAATATTTTATATGAAATTAATAAAAATTAATATGAAATATATCAATTTAAAAAAAACTAAGGAATTTTCTTAAAAATAATCAAATGGAAGTAATCTTATGAAAAGCGAAACTATGGAATTGCATAAAAAGAAAGCACCAATAAAGGTATCATGTGGTGTTATCACTCTCAGCGACAGATTTTCCAATGACAAGGAAGGGGAAGATAAGGACTTGTCTGGAAAATACTTAAAAGAGGAATTGGGTAAAAAATATGACGTTGACGCTTACGCAATTATTCCTGATGAAATGGACACCTTAAGAAACACTATTGAGGAAATGATTGATAATGGAATAGAAGTTATCATTACAACTGGTGGAACAGGACTTGAATCAAGGGACATCACAATTGAAACAATAGAACCTCTCTTTGAAAAGGAAATCAAGGGATTCGGAGAAATATTCCGAGCTATTTCATATGAGGAATTAGGAGCGGGATCATTATTGTCAAGAGCAACTGCAGGAATCTATAGAAAAACCATGATATTTGCAATGCCTGGCTCTCCAAATGCAGTTAAGACAGGACTTGGAATCATCATAGATGAATTAGGCCACTTGAAAAAGCATGCCACAAAATAAGATTTAAATATTTAATAATTTTTTTAAAAAAAAGTTGAAAATAAGTCTAAATATTTTTTTTAAAATAAGTAAAAAATTAGCTTCCAAAAGAAATAGATTATCTATTTCTTAATGGAATCACTATTAAAAACAATAAAGACAATAATAATACACCAATAGGATTTCCAGCTTTAGGGCTTAAATCCGAGCTATTTTGAGAACCTCCAGCAGAATTTGATGCCATTTCACCATTCATGCCCTTTGCACTTGAAATATCGAATCCTGCAGATAATGCTGTAAATTCTCCATCAAATTCCCCATCGAATTCTTCTTCAAATGATTCATCTTCCTCATCCAAATCTTCATCCGAATCATCATCCAAATCATCATCCAAATCATCATCAGAATCCTCCTCATCATCATTATCTTCATCGTCTAAATCATCATTGTCATCGCCATCATCAAGGTCAAAATCGTCTTCACTATCTTCATCGAAATCATCGCCATCAGAAAGAAGACCATCATCAGTTCCTGCACAAACAGAACCAATGGCTACGATTAGAACTATCAATGTAACAATCATTAAATTAATTATTTTCATATTGACACCAGAATAAGTTATAATAATTTCAATTATATCTCTATCAATTTTAGAATATATACTTAATTAAATTAACATATGAAAATTTAAAGAAAGATGAGATGATAAAAAAGATAAGAAAGAAATGAAAATGATTAAAAAAAATATGAAATAAAAATAGAAAAATTTAAAAAAATAAATATGAAAAAACAATCATTATTTAAAATCAATTATTCAAAAAATTCGCTTACGGAAATTAATGGTTCAAGTGTGATTCCTTCATTTGCAAAGGTCTCCATTGCACCTTCTTCCCTGTCCACAACAACAAATGCTTTTTTAACTACTCCTCCATTATCAAGTATTGCATTTATTGCTTTTAATAAAGATCCGCCAGTGGTAGTAACATCTTCAACAAGAATTACATTATCCCCCTCAATCAAATTTCCTTCAATCAATTTGGAAGTTCCGTAACCTTTTTTCTCTTTTCTAATCATTAAGAGAGGTTTTCCTGATTCAAGAGAAACAGCAGTTGCTATAGGAACAGCACCTAATGCAGGACCTGCAATCTTATCTATGTCATCATCAATCTTTTCATTGATCAATTTAGCTATTGTAGATAAAATCTCAGGCTCGGTAATGGCTCGTTTCATGTTAACATAATAATTGCTTTTTTTACCTGAAGCAAGAGTGAAATCCCCTTCTTCAAACACTTTATTTTCCTTTAATATTTCAATCAAATACTCTTTAGTAACCATAGAAATCACAACTATGTAAAAATGATTTATAATTGACTTTTCAATTCTTCAATATCCTCTTCCATTTGAGCAAGGTCTTCATCAAAAACATCTTTCAAAATAATCTTGTCTCCAATTTTATTAATCATATCAAAAGGAATCACCAATTCACTTTTACTGATGTTTAAAGATTCTTGAATTCCTCCTTTAGATACAATAATGGATTCTATGGCATTATCATCAAGGTCAACATCAACATCCACAACTTTTCCCATACTAATTATGTCATTGCCTAAAACCTCTTTACCGACTAATTCCTTAACTATTCTCATAAAAACTCTCTCCGAAAATAAGTTTTATAATTATTATATTGAAAAATTTCTTATTAGTAAACAATATTCTTTTTATATTAATCAATTAATAAATATTTTGAAAATTAAATAAAAACAATGAAAAAATAACAATAAGAACAATGAAAAAAGATAGAAAAAATAAAAAAATTATGAAAAGAATAAAATAAAAAAGATAGAAAAAATAAAAAAATTATGAAAAGAATAAAATAAAAAAAATAGAAAAAATAAAAAAAGAAAAATAAGGATTAAATTAATCCTCACTATTCCATTTTAATGCGCCATACACAATACAAATCAATGTAATTAAAATTATTAAGACATAAGCTCCCCAAATCCAAGGATCTTCTATTCCTAAAACCATCATAATATCACCTATTCTTTAGAAATCCCCTCAAAGGATTTATCAAGGACTTTTTCATCAATTGGTTGTGTAAGCAAACTTACTACAATTGTAAATATTGCAGAAACAGGTATAGCGAAAATCATTACATCAATTGAATACCATGGCAATGTATTGATTAACATGTCTACACCAAATATGAATTTACAAATACCGAGACCTGTTGCAGTTTTCTTAAATACGAATACAAGCAAGAATAAACTTGTTAATGTACCTGATAAAAGTCCTGCAATTGCACCTTGTTTAGTAGTACGTTTCCAGAATAAAGCTGCACAATAAACCGGCAAGAATGCTGCTGCACATAATCCCATGAACAATGAGGTACCAAGTGCTACAATACTGCCTGGCAAGACCAAACCAATTACCAATGAAAGAATAACTGCTATTAAAATACCTGCTTGGCTAACTGAAATAAATCCAATTTTACTTTCTTCAACAACTTTGTTTGCATTGAGTTCATCTTCACTGTACTCATCAGAACCGCCTCTGTTTCTAATTGCATCTACAATATCATGACCTAATGCAGTTCCTTGGGTGTGATACTGTGAACTTAAAGTGGACATAGCTGCTGCAAGCAATGACAATAGGAAAATGTATACAAACCATTCAGGAAGTGCTGTTGAAATAAATGTTGGAATGATTGAATCCATGTTTCCGCCAACATAATCAATTGAAATCTGTCCAAAATTCTGATAGAAGTATACATTAGATAAGGAACCAACAATATAAGCGGTACCAGCCATTACAGCAATGAATATAGCACCGATTAAAAGTGATCTGTGTAATTCCTTATTGGATTTTACAGTCATGAATCTTACTGCAAGCTGTGGTTGAGCCAATGCACCGATACCTACACCCATAATGGTTGTAGTTACAAGAGACCACCAGAATGGACTTCCAAGTGTTGGGAAACTTGTCCAACCGGTACCCCCTTCTGCGATAGCATCAGGAGGATAAAGGTGAGCCATGTTGGTTAATGCGGTATTTGCTTCAGTAACACCACCTAATACCCAGTAAATGAATACAAGTAGAATTATCATACCGACAAACATGATTGTTCCTTGCAATGCATCTGTATACATAACACCTTTTAAACCACCGAACAATACATATGCACAGATAACAACCGCAAGCACTAAAAGCGCTAAATTAAAGTCAAGCATCAAAGAACTTTCCATAAATCTTGCTGCACCAATAAGAACTACCGCTGCATAAATCGGCATAGCACAGAAGATTAAAATTCCACTAAAGTACTGTATGAATTTACTATTGAATCTACGGCCTAAAAACTCTGGGAATGTAAGGGATCCAAGATTTTTACCCATTCTACGAGTTCTTTTACCGAAGAATACGAATGCAATGAAAATACCTACAAAAATATTCAAGAATACAAGCCATAGTATACCCATACCGTATTTACCTGCAACCCCTCCGAAACCTACTATAGCTGCAGTTGAAATGAAAGTAGCCCCATAACTTAATGCCATGATATATGGGTGGGTTTCTCTACCTGCAACCATGAAGTCTTCGGAGGAATTAGTTCTTTTCCAAGCAAGGTATCCTACATACCCTACCATAAGAAAATAAACGATAAAAACTATTCCTAATAAAAAGTAATTCATTCAAAAACCTCTAAATAAAGATTAATATTAAAAATAATAATTTAATAATAATTTACACATTAATTTTTAATGAATATTATATATAAATTTTTTTAGGAATTCTTAAAAGCACCATAAAGAACTCAATTAAGTCTTAAATAGGTTAATGAATTAATAAAATACAATTATTTTAAAAATAAAAACTAATTTATGCATAAATGAACAAAAAATATACATTTAAGACATTTAAAAGAATTTTTGAACTAGTAAATATATTAATGATTAGAAATAAAATTAATAATGTTATTAAATTATATTAAATTATAAATTTTTAAACAGTGCTTATTATTAAAATAATTTTAAATTTATAAAAACTTTTATAATAATTCTTAAATTTATAATATTAACTAAATAATTACTCAAAAGACATATTGAATCATTGGAGAAATTATATGATTTGGAATGAAAACGCAGAATGTATGGAAAGGGAAGAGAAAGAAGAAATGCAACTTGCCCTATTCCAACAACAAGTAAAGAGAGTTTATGAAAATGTGCCCTTCTACAAGAAAAAGTTTGATGAAGCGGGATTCCATCCGAACGACTTGAAAACTCTTGATGACATTAGCAAAATACCATTTACCACCAAAGCAGATTTAAGGGAAGCTTACCCATTCGGCTTATTTGCTGTGCCAGATGATGAGATCATAGAAATCCACAGTACCTCAGGAACCACTGGAACCCCTGTCGTATCTGGATACACACAAAAGGACATTGACATTTGGGGAGAATGTACTGCAAGAGCTATTGCTATGGCTGGAGGAGACAAAAACTCAAAAATCCAAAATTCATACGGATACGGATTATTCACTGGAGGATTTGGAATCGACCACGGTGCAAAGGCAATGGGTGCAACAGTCATACCAATGTCTGCAGGAAACACTGCAAGACAACTAAAGATTATGGAAGATTTCCAAAGTGACATTTTAACATGCACTCCTTCTTATGCAATGTATTTAGCAGAATCCCTTGAAAAAGAAGGATTCACTGCAGATAAAATCAGCTTGCATGCAGGAATTTTCGGAGCTGAAATGTGGACTGAGGAAATGAGACATAGCTTAGAGGAAAAACTTGGAATTACTGCACATAACATTTACGGATTAACTGAATTGATGGGTCCGGGAGTATCTACAGAATGTGAATACCAAACAGGATTACATATACAAGAAGATCATTTCTATCCAGAAATCATCGACTCCGAAACTGGAGAAACCCTTGAAGATGGGCAAAAAGGGGAATTGGTCTTAACCAACCTTACAAGAGAAGGAATGCCGGTTATCAGATTCAGAACAAAAGACATTACTGCACTTAGAAGAGATAAATGCCCTTGTGGAAGAACCACTGTTAGAATGGACAGAATCACTGGTAGAAGCGACGACATGTTAAAAATCAAGGGAGTAATGGTTTACCCATCTCAAATCGAAGCAGCTATCTTGCAAATTGAAGGATTAACCGCAAACTATCAAATTCATGTATCAAGACCAAAAACACTTGACGAAATTGAAGTGAAAGTTGAAACTTCCCCTGAAGTGTTCTCTGATGAAATGAAGAAGATTGAAGAATTTGAAAGAAGAATTGCTAAGAAAATCCAAAGCGCTATTGGAATTAGCGTAGATGTAACTTTAGTAGAACCTGAATCCTTGCCAAGAAGTGAAGGAAAAGCTATTAGGGTGATTGACGAGAGGAACTTTGATTAAATGAACTTTAATGAATTATTAATACATTTAATGAAGTTTAATATAAATATAATAATTATTAAGAAAGTGATAACATGAGTGTAAAACAACTTTCCGTATTTCTTGAAAACAAAGAAGGAAAATTAAAAAAAGCTGTTAATGCAATGTCCCAAGCAGGAATTAATATCAGAGCACTTTCCATTGCAGACAGCTCAAAATATGGAATCTTAAGATTAATTGTTTCAGACAATGAAGCTGCAATCAAAGCTTTGAAAGAAGAAAAATTCACAGTGAAAGAAACTGATGTAATTGTTGTAGGAGTTAAAGACGAACCTAACGGTCTTAACACCATGCTTGAAATCCTTGAAAAGGAAAGCATTAATGTTGAATACCTTTATGCATTCGTCAGCTCTAAAACTGATGAAGCTATTGTTGTCGTTAAAATCGAAAACTATGAAGATGGTTTAAAAGCACTTGAAGCAGCAAATGCAAACATCTTAAGCGAAGAAGATTTATCTGAATTATAAATCTTCTTATTTTCTCTTTTTTTAAAACTTTACTTTTTTAATTTTGCTATTTTCAGATTTTTTTTATTATTTGTTTTTTATTTGCATATCTTTATCCTTTAATTGTTTTTTCTTGATTAATTTAAAAAAATTAATAATATGAAAATAAGATAAAAATAGCCTAATAAAATAAAAATAAGAAAAAATATAACTAAAAAGGACAAAATAAGTAAAAATAGTTTAATAGAAAAATAAAATATTCTATTAATAAAAAATTAAAATTCTTTAAGCAATTCAACGATTTCGTCTCTGCCATATCCTAATTTAACAAGAATAGCCTTAAGACTGTCAGAATCGCCCCACTTAACTTCTTTCCATGCTTTAAAATCGTTTCTGATAATTGCGTTGATAACTAACTGCATAGTGATGAAGTCATCACTTTCAACTACCATTAAAGCATCTTTTTTATTGAACTTTCCATCCGGATCCACTAAATCGTATTTACCGGTTTCTGAATCTAATTTCATTATTGCACTGTCAATTTTAAAAGGCATTTTAACACCACATAAAATAAATAAGAAAGAAAATGGAGAAAATCTCCATTAATAAACTTCTAAAAAATCTAAATATTTGCTATATGATCATTTAATGATTTAACTTTTAATTCATTCTCTTTAACAGCTTCAATTGCATTTAATGCTGCTCTTGCTCCTGCTAAAGTTGTCACATAAGGAATTCCAAGTTCAATAGCTAAACGTCTAATGGTATAACCATCTTTGGAAGCCTGTTCACCATGAGGGGTGTTTATGATCATATCAATCTTACCGTCTAAAATAGCTTCCTTGATGTTAGGGGTTCCTTGGGAAACTTTCTTAATTCTTGTAATAGGAACATCAAATATGGCATTAGCTGTACCTTTTGTAGCAAATATATTGAATCCTAAAGCATGAGCTTTTTCAGCTATTGGTTGGATTTTCTTTTGGTCCTGTTCCCTTACACTAATCAAAAGATTTCCTTCCTTAGGCAAGTCCATACCTGCTGAAAGCTGTGATTTATAGAAAGCAAGACCGAAGTTCTCGTCTATACCAATACTTTCACCAGTGGATTTCATTTCAGGACCTAAAATACTGTCAGATTCTGTTAATTTCAAGAATGGGAAAACAGATTCCTTAACAGCTACGTGATTGATCTTAATCTCTTTAGTTAAATTAAGGTCTTTGAGTTTTGCACCCATCATCAAGGAGGTTGCAACTTTCGCAAGAGGAACACCAATAGCCTTACTTACAAATGGAACAGTTCTACTTGCTCTTGGGTTTGCTTCAATGATGTAAACTTTCTCTTCATCTAATTTAACTGCATATTGAATGTTCATTAAACCAATAACATCTAATTCTAAAGCCAATTTTCTTGTATTATCCCTAATGACTTCAAGCAAATGTTCTGGAATTGTTTGAGGAGGTATTACACATGCAGAGTCTCCAGAGTGAACACCTGCTTCTTCGATGTGTTCCATAATACCTGCAATGAATACATCTTCTCCATCACATAAGAGGTCAACATCAAGTTCAACAGCATCTTCCAAGAATTTATCTACAAGAATAGGGTGCTCTGGGGAAACCTTTACCGCTTCCTTCATATACTCTTCAAGTTCTTCTACACAGTAAACGATTTCCATTGCTCTTCCACCGATAACATATGATGGACGAACAAGAACTGGGAATCCAATTCTTTCAGCCGCTTCTTTTGCTTCATCAAAGGAATTAGCCAAACCATAAGGAGCTTGGCGAATATTTAAATCGTTGAGCACTTCAGTGAATCTTTCCCTATCTTCTACCCTATCAATGCTTTCATATGGAGTACCTAAGATTTTAACTCCAGCTTTTGCGAGAGGAACGGATAAGTTAATTGAAGTTTGACCTCCAAATTGAACGATTACACCTTCAGGTTCAACTTGTTCAATTATTCCCATAATGTCTTCAAAGGTTAATGGTTCAAAGAACAATTCATCTGAAATGTCATAATCGGTACTTACAGTTTCAGGGTTGTTGTTTACAAGGATAGTTTCAATTCCTTGGTCTTTTAATGCGAGAGAGGAGTGTACACAACAGTAATCGAACTCAATACCTTGTCCTATTCTAATTGGACCTGCACCGATAATCAAGATTTTCTTGTTATCTGTTTTAATGAGCTCATTACCTTTGTCATAACTACTGTAATAATATGGAGTTTTTGCTTCAAACTCTGCTGCACAGGTATCTACCATCTTATAGGAAGGCTTGATGTCAAACTTATCAAGAAGTGCCTTTACATCTTCTTCTTTAATTCCTGCGAGTTTTGCAAGAGTGAAGTTAGAGAATCCTAATTTTTTAGCTTTAATCAGGAATTTTTCATCTTCAAGTGCTTCTTTTGTAACTTTATTTTCAAACTCCACTATGTTTTCAATTTTGTATAAGAAGAATGCATCCATTTTAGAAATTTCTGCAAGTTCTTCTACACTTCTTCCATCTTTTATAGCAGAGTACATGTGGAATAATCTTTCATCAGTAGGATTTGCTAAATTATCTTCAGTGTATTCTAAATATTCAAATCCATGCAAGCCAATGTCTAAGGAACGAATAGCTTTTTGAATAGCTTCCTCATAGGTTCTACCAATAGCCATTACTTCCCCAGTAGCTTTCATTTGAACTCCGATTTTTCTGTCAATTCCTTTGAATTTGTCAAATGGCCATCTTGGGATTTTCACTACGATATAATCGATGGACGGTTCAAATGAAGCAGGAGTTTCTTTAGTGATGTCATTTCTGATTTCATCTAAAGTTAGTCCAAGCGCTACTTTTGAAGAGATTTTCGCAATAGGATAACCTGTTGCCTTAGATGCAAGTGCACTACTTCTACTTACACGAGGGTTTACCTCAATAATCTTATATTCATTGGTTTCAGGGTTTAAAGCAAATTGGATGTTACATCCACCATTGATTCCCAAGTTCCTAATGATCTTGATGGAAGCATCCCTTAATCTTTGACATACTTCATCATTAAGGTTTTGAATAGGTGCAACTACAATACTGTCTCCTGTATGTATACCCATAGGATCCACATTTTCCATGTTACATACAATGATACAGGTATCGTTTTTATCTCTCATTACCTCAAATTCGATTTCTTTCCATCCGAGAACGGATTCATCGATTAGAACTTGGTTAATGTAACTCATGTCAAGACCATGAGTGGTAACTTCGATAAGCTCTTCCTTGTTATGAGCTACTCCCCCACCAGTACCTCCTAAGGTAAATGCAGGACGTACAATTACAGGATAACCGATTTCCTCAACAGCCTCTAAAGCCTCTTCAACAGATTCCACAGCATGACATTTAGGAATAGGTTCATCCAATCTATCCATAAAGTTTGCAAACAAGTCTCTGTCTTCCACATCTGCAATTGTTTGAACATCAGAACCAATAACCTTAATTCCTTCCAAAAGACCAAGTTTTCCAAGTTCTGTTGCAATGTTTAAACCAGTTTGGCCACCCATAGTAGGCAAAATAGCATCAATATTCTCTTTTTCAATAATCTGAGCAACAAGTTCTGGAGTCAACGGTTCAGTATAAACAGTATCTGCCATATCCATATCAGTTTGAATGGTAGCAGGATTACTGTTTACAAGAACAGTTTCCAATCCCTCTTCTCTAAGTGATTTACAAGCTTGAGAACCAGAGTAGTCAAACTCAGCAGCCTGACCAATCTGAATAGGCCCAGAACCAATTATAAGCACTTTTTTAATATCCTCATCAACAGGCATATTATCCTCTCTCAATCCACATTAAAGTAATAATTTTATAAATTTTATAAATTTTAACAGTCAATTAAATACAATGAAATTCAAATCCTAGTACTCCTTAATTATCTTTCCAAACTCTTCAAACAAGTCTTTTGTATCATTTGGACCAGGACCAGATTCTGGATGGTATTGTATAGTTCTTAAAGGCAATTCCTTATGCAAGAATCCTTCTGGAGTACCATCGTTTAAGTTTATTTGGGTCAATTCCAAATCAGTGCCTTTCAATGAATCTGGATCAATAGCGAATCCATGATTTTGAGAAGTGATAAACACTTTTCCAGTTTGCAAGTCCTTTACTGGTTGATTTGCTCCCCTATGACCAAATTTCATTTTATAGGTAGTGGCACCAAATGTCTTTGCAATAACATGCTGACCCATACAAATACCGAACACAGGGAACCTGGTAATTAATTTTCCCACATTTGCAATTGTGTCAGTCAATCTTTCTGGGTTTCCAGGACCAGGGGATACCATAAGCCCATTTACACCATAATCTAAAATAGTTTGATAATCAGTATCGTAAGGGAATAAAGCAACACCAATATCATTTTCCAAGAAACAATTAATGATATTCTTTTTAACACCACAATCAAGAATAGCTACAGTTTTATCGAAGTCTCCGAAAGTCTTTACTTCAGGAGTTGACACTAAAGGAACCAAATCTAAATCGATGATGCTTTTATGCTCTTGAGCACGAGCTACAAGTTCATCATCATCAATCTCTTCAGTAGCGAGTGCTGCTTTTAGAGAACCTTTTTCACGAATCTTCAAAGTTAAGTCTCTTGTGTCTATATCTTCAATTCCAGGTACCTTAAACTCTTTCAAGAAGTCATCTAAAGTCTTTTTAGTACCGAAATTGGATAATTTTTTACAAGCTTCTCTAACTACAAAACCTTCAACCTGTACCTTATCGGATTGATACCATTCTTCACTAACTCCATAGTTACCTTCCAAAGGATAAGTGGACATTAATATTTGTCCTTTGAAAGACGGGTCAGTAAGCGCTTCGGTATAACCAGACATACCGGTTGAGAAAGCAAGTTCACCTACAGTTACTGTTTCATAACCAAAGGCTTCACCTTTTAGAACAGTTCCATCTTCTAAAGCTAATTTTGCTTCATTTCCCATATTTTCACCATTTAATTCATTGTATTTAATCTAAAATAATCATCAAATTAATAGTAACACAAAAAGCATTTTACAAAAAATGATACTTTTTGCTAAATTAATTTACCTTAATTATTTATGTAATTTATTTAATTTAAACTATTCTATAAATCTGATTTTTATAAAAAAATCTTATGAAAAATTCATAGAATTTAATCAGATTTCAACTAAATATTACATTATAATATAATATCTATTATACAAAATATTTTAAGTTATCTATTGAAAAAATAAATTTTAAAAATATAATTTAAAAATCATTAAATGATTAATAAAAAATAGCTAATTGTTAATAAAAATACTAATTGTTAATAAAAATTGAACAAAAAGGAATTAATAAATAAAAAATAAGAAAATATGAACTAAAAAATTTAAGCCAAAAAATAAAAAAACAAAACTTTGATTAAAAATCAGCGTTCCTCACTAGAGCATCTATCAAATTTCATTTGATTTGAAATCTCTCTTTTTCTTTTTTCTGAAATCTCAGCGTTCATTTGATTCATGAAATCATCAAATTTCTGAGACTCATTAGAATCATTGTCTTTCCCATCTAAAAAATCCTTTTCATTAGACTTGATGAAATCTGATTTGTTTAGATTAGATTTGATCATGGAATGTCTTACAACCAATTCATCATAGAACCATCTAACTGCAAATCCATCAGAACTGCTTAAGGAGATTAAATGTTTAATATAACCATTTTTTGAATAAACAATAACTATAGAAGAATACAATGATGACAAGTCAGATTTATTAAGCTTTAGATCAATTATTTCACTATAAAAAATCTTAAGAGCCCCCATAGATTTACGTTGGAGCAATGATTTCTTTTTCAGTAAAATGTAATTTTCTTCCAGTGAAGTTTCAGAGATAATGTTTGAGCTCATGCAAGATTTGGAAAAAGCGCCTAAATCTGAAGCATCATCCTTATCTTTAGAGCTTAATCTCTTTTGTGAAAAAGAAAAATTAAGAAGATATCCAGAATCTTGAGAGTAATTTGAATTATTTTTTTCCATAATATCACATTGAAGTATTGATTTTCCCATCTAAGAAGTACAATAGGACTATATAAATCATCATTGATCCAAAATAGCAGATAACATCGATAAAATCAAATATCGCTCCTGCTTTGATAAACAAGGCAACATATTCCCACACGAATGAAGCCAATATAGTTACAACAATTATTAGCCAAACATTTGTCAATTTATAAGGATAAACTAGATTTAAAAAGCTTAACAAGACAACAATAGCTAGGAAATCATTGAAATAGAACATGAAAAACCAATTTATTTCATGCAAAAAATGATTATTCAATAAATAAAGGGATAATCCCACTATCAAAATTATGAGATTATATATTCTAAAGCCATTATCATTTTTCTCAAATGAAAATCTTTTAAATAAATTCTCCAAATAAAACATTCTAATCAAAAACTCATGAAAAATAAAAAAATAAAAAAACAATAAGTAAAGGCATTCATTAATCAAAAGTCATTATAAAAATAGCTATTAATACAATAGCAACCATTAAAATAATCAAAAGGGAAGTGTTATTCAATGAAATGGATTTATAAAACCCATTTACGCTACCTTGACTCTCATATCCACTATCATATTCCTTTTGATTAAAATCACTTTGATATTCCTCTTCATTATCTGTTTCTATAATCTGAGTGTCCTTTACTTCATAATCCTCAATTTCAATAATGTCATCAGCCATATTATCACATAATTCATTTTTAAAAATATATCCATATACAATGCCAATACATTTTTCTAATCTAACTTATTAAAAATTTATAAATCTTTTTATAAATAAGTGTTCTTAATTATATTATAGATATCTATAAAAATAATTAAGATAATAATTAAATTATATTTAGTTATAACAATTTAAAGCTGAAGGTGAAATAATGAACCAATTTTGTCCAAAGTGCGGGGCAAAACTTTATGATATCAATGCTAAGTTTTGTAGCCAATGCGGTGCTAATTTAACTGAAAAAAAGGAAATCAATCCTAAGGACTTACCTGAAGAGAGAATTGACTTAAGGGAAGGCATGACCAATAGGAATACGGGAATGTGGAAATCAACCAAATGGGGAAGACGAAAGAAAAAACCAGTTAATTGGGATATGGAAAAATAAATTTTCTCAATTAAACACCAAAAAAACTAGAAACTAGAATAAAAACTAGAAAAAACTAGAATAAAAATGAAAAATTAGAATAAATTAAGGATTATTGGAGATTATAAAATGAAAACAAAAGAGGAAATTGGAGAAAAGATTGAAGTGTTGAATGATAAGATTGCAGGATTAAGAGCAGAAGAAGATGATTTGACAAACGAGCTTAAGGTAATCCTTGCAGGATCAGAATTGCAATCAATTATGTTAACAAGCACTTTAGTTAGCTCTGAAAGCCAAGTTCGTGACTTGCTTGAAAAATTTGAACAAAGAGCGGAAGAATTAACTGAAAAGTATGAAGAAGCATCCCTTGAAGGAAATGCAGAAATGAAAAATCAAATCCATGCTATGATTTGGACAAATGACATTAGATTAGACACCATTAAATGGGTTCTTGAAGAAGATGATGAAGGAATCTAATTAAAAAATTTTAATATTGATTTTAATATTGCAACTAGTATTGACTTAAGAGATAAGACTATGAAAAAGATTATTCCATTATTGCTTTTATCATTAATCATTTTATGCCCGATAATTGCTGAAAGTGCAGATGCAACTACATTATTCTTAACTTCAGACAATTTGCATGAGCATGATGCGGATTTTGCAAGATTGAATGATATCAAGGAAAGAATTGAATCAAAAACCAATGGAGACATTGTTGTAGTGGTTGATGATTCAGCTTCAAATCCTGGAGAAGGGACAAGGGTAATGGCGGCTAGATATGATGTGGCCGTTACAATAGCTGGTGCTTGTGCAGGAAATTTAGTTGACCTTGCAGACTATTCCAGTAAAGTCAGCAAAAAGGTAATTTATGTAAATGCAGGTACCCTTGATTTGAATACAATAAATTTCCTTAGAAGATCCTATGATGACAATTGGTCACATTATACTTTTGCATCAGTTAAAAGCCCTGGAAAATTCTTGAATGACGCGGGAATAAGCTTGATTCAACCTGCACAGGAATATCCTGATGATTGCTATAAAGGAATAATCGCATATGACAGTGATAGTGTTAACGAATACATTGCAAACGAAATCATTAATGCAGTTTATGCTGGAACAAGTGAAAACAAGCAAGTGGATACCGATTTAATAGTTTATCACAAGTTAGACCCTAAATACTTGGCAGAGGATTCTAAAAAAATCGTTGATGGACATGGAAGTGATATGCAGGAATCCTATGGTTCCTACACTACCCCTCAATTATTGTATATGAGCGCATCATATATAGATGGATACGGCTTAGAAGTTCCTGGAGAATTTGGAGCTCCTGATAACCCTCAGAAATATTCAAGCTTTACAAAAGGGGAATATTCATTTAACGATTATTACAATATGGCTGATATAGTTGTAGACTATATGAATGAACATGGAAAAGCGCCGGATTCCATTAATTATGAAGGTGCAACTATTGGTTACTATGATCTGGTCTACAATTTTGCACTTCTAACAGAAGATGACACAAGTGCAAGCACTATGAATTTCCCATCAGAAATGGAATTCCATAAATACTACAGTGATTTCCTATTCGAAATCTTGCCAATAGGAATAATAATCATCATAATAATTGTAATCCTATTGATAGTTAGAACTATAATAAAGAGAATAAAAAGAAGAATCAGAAGAAGAAAAGAAAGGAAATATAGGAAAAGAATGCAAAGAGAAAGATATGGCAGAAATCCTAGACAATTCCATAGAAATATAGATTCACGATATTATTCAGATTACGATTATCCGTCCAATCAGCCAAAAAGATTACATAGGCAAGAAAGAAGGCGAAGATAAATTAAAATAACAAAATATAGAAAATAAAATAAAATAAAATTTTATAAAATATCATGGAATAGCATATTATAAAAAATTATAGATTATTATAAATGTTTATCAAGGAGTTTGAAAATGACTGAAGCCCAGAATAATGCAAAAAATGAAGAATATATTGATAGTTTAAAAGATGAAATAAACTATTTAAGGGAGATTCTAGCTAGCAAACTCTTTGAAGAGGATAATTTGATAAATTTCACATGTAGAGAAATTGAAACAGATTATTCCTTGAAATTTGGAGTTTATAAATACAAGATTAAAGATTATAAGCTTAAAATCAAGAAAACAAAAAGAACAATTGAACTCATTACAAAAATGGTCAATCAACAATCTTATAATCAATTCAATAAGGAACCGAGTAAATTAGAGGAAAATCAAATCAAGATCAATAAGACCAAAATCAATAAGCCAAAAATCAATATGAGTGAAATTGAAAGCCATATTGAAAATGAGTTTAGTGAAGAGGATCTTGAATTGGAAACAGAAACTGCAAAAGTGAATATTCTTATTGAAGAGCATAAGAATAATTTAAGCAAAAAACAGGACTTCAAGGAATTGCACACCATTTATAAGGATTGCATAAGAAAGATTCATCCTGATTTATTGCTTGAACCGACAGATTATGAAGAAAACCTATTTTTCGCCTCTAAAGAGGCATATGAAGATAGGAATTTGGAAGAATTGAAATCCACACAAAATCTTATAAATAGACATGAAATTGAAAATGAACCTATAAGTGTGGAAGACTTTGAAAAGCTAAGGGACAAACTTGAAATCAATATTGAACTGGAAGATAAGGAAATTTCAAATATAATCAATTCAAAACCATATACCCAACAGAAGTTCCTATTGGATACCAAAAAAGTGAATAACTATAGGGAAGGATTGATTACATCTTTATTGGAAGTTGAAAAAGAGTATATAAAAATCAATAAAGACTTAAGTGAATTGAAAAAAGAGAACAACCTTAGCTATAAATTAGATTTGACTAAAAATAATTAAAATAATTAATTTTTATTCATTTCATTAGTTTACTTTTTTAAATTATTTAATTTTCTTATTATTTGATTTTCTAATTATTATTATCTAATATTATTATCCAAATATTATTATCTGATTAATTACTGATTTTATTGGTGCTGAATAACATCACATAAGCATCTGATCCGTCCTCATAATAATTAGGCACTTTTCTATCAATTTCAAAGCCGAATTTTTTATAGAATCTTACTGCCGCTTCATTATGGGATTTCACTTCCAAGCTTATCCTGTGAATATCAATATTCTTGAATATTCTTATTGCCATCATAAGCAATCGAGTTGCTATATGTTGCCTGCGGAATTTACTATCAACTGCAAGAGCTATTATATGACCTAATCCTTCTTCTTTTACCCAAAAAATAATATATCCTACAATTTCACCATCTTCAACAGCTACAAGAAAACCTGCACCGATTTCATATAATTGCTGAAGAATAGCCAGTTCATAAGGTGTGGAAAAGGACTCTACTTCAATTTGATATACCCTAGCCAAATCAGAAGGGACAAATTCACGAATAAACATATAAAACACTTAAAATATCAAATAAAATATATTTTTTTAATCATTATTTTCTATTAAAATTTATATTAATATTATTTGATTTACTCTATTAAAAAGATTTCTAAAAATTAATTAATAGCATAAAAGTAATATAAGACTAAAACAGAACTAAAACCATGCAAAAATAGAACATATTAAATTATTAAAAATAAATATATTATTATAAAGTAAAAAAATAGAGAAAAAAAATTTAAAAGGAATAAAAATGTGGAATGATTTAGAGGAATATATACTAAAATTAGCTATTGAGAATAGCGAAAAAACAGGCAAAAATACAAAAATAGTTGAAATTGGAGCAGGAAAATTCCAAACAATCTCTAAAAACTTAAATGAAAATGAAAATATTGATATTGTAATGACAGATATTGATCCTGCAAATGAAAACATTATTAGGGACGATGTCTTCAATCCAAATATGAGCATCTATAAAGATGCAGACATATTGTTTTCAATTAGACCTCCTGCAGAATTGCAGGAAGCGATAATGAAAATAAGGGATGAAGTTAATGCTACACTAATAATAAAACCATTATTCAATGAGGATTTGAATATGAAAACCAAAAAAATGAAGTTAAAGAATTATAATCGTGCCTCATTTTACATATATGAAAAATAAGCAAGGATTTTACAAATAAAACCTTAAATATTTAAATAAAATAAATTAAAGATATAAATTTACAAACTTATTATATTATATATAAATAAAAATTTATATAAAACATTAAATTAAATAAAAAAATTAAATTAAGTAAAATATCAAATAAAAACTATTTTTAGCTAATTAGGAACTTGGGGATTATATTGATAGAAGAAATATTAAAACATTATTCCACTCAAAAAGAAGGGTTAAGCAATGCTGAGGCCAATGCTAGATTAGAAAAGTATGGTCCAAATAAACTAAAAGAACAAAAGAAAAACAGCCCTTTAAAACTATTTTTATCACAATTTATAGATGTTTTAATATTCATGCTTATCATTGCAGCCATTGCAAGTTATATTATTGGAAATCATTTAGATGCAATTGTTATACTTGTAGTTGTGATAATCAACTCAATAATTGGTTTCATTCAAGAATATCGTGCTGAAAACGCTATGGAAAAGCTCAAGAGTTTAGTCCATACTGATGCACATGTTAGAAGAGAAGAAAACCTTAAAAGGATTCCGAGCGAAAATCTCGTACCTGGAGATATTGTGCTTCTTGAAGAGGGAGACAAAGTTCCTGCAGACTTGATCTTAATAGAATCATATGATTTAAGAGTGGATGAATCCTCCTTAACTGGAGAGTCAGATTTTGTTAAAAAAGACACAAGCTATGGAAACATTGAAGATTTCTCAAACAAGATTAAGGACATTAAGAAATATTCAAAAGAGGAGAATATTCAATCTAAACTCGTATCCATGAATTCCAATGTGATTTTCGGAAAAGGGACTGGTGTTGTAATAGCTACCGGAATGGAAACAACCATCGGAAGAATAGCTACAATGATCCAAGAAGATGAAGAGGAAACTCCATTAACAATTAAAGTGGGCAAATTAGGTAAAAGAATTGGAATACTATCCATTATCGTTTGTATTTTTGTATTCTTTATAGACTTTTTCCAAGCTATGGACCTTCTTGAAAGCTTCATGACTGCAGTTTCCCTAGCTGTTGCAGCTATTCCAGAGGGACTTCCTGCAGTTTTAACTTTGACTTTAGCATTAGGAATGCAAAAAATGGCAAAATCCAATGCAATCGTTAAAAAATTATCATCTGTAGAGACATTAGGATCCTGTACTTACATCTGTACAGACAAAACAGGAACATTGACCAAAAATAAGATGACTGTAAGGCAACCTTTCTTAACCAGTCAAGAGAATGGCGTATTAATTGCAGGTTTATGCAATGGAGTGAGATACGAAGATGGTGAATTGATTGGAAACCCTACTGATTTGGCATCATACTACTTTGCACTTGATAACGATTTTGAAAAGATTAAAGCCAATAGGAATTTTGAAAAAGAATTTGAAATACCTTTTGACAGCAATAGAAAAAGAATGACCTTCATTTACAGTGAAATTGATGAAGAGAATAATAAAGATTATTACGTTTTAACAAAAGGAGCTCCTGAATTAATTTTAGATTTATCTGAAAAAATTGATTTCAATGGGCATATAAACGATTTTGACAGTGGCACCAAAAAGGAAATAATGCGTGAAATTGACAGAATGACAAAAAGGTCATTAAGAGTCATAGCGCTTGCCTATAATAAAATAGATAAGGAAGAATATGAAAAGATTTCAGATTTAGACAATAAGGAAATTGAAAAAGGCGATTCTGAAATACATAGAACATATTCCAAAAATAAGCATCATGGAGAATCTTTTGAAAAAGATTTGATATTCGCAGGTCTTCTTGGAATCATGGATCCGCCAAGACCAGAAGCTATTGATGCAATAGCAGATTGCCAAAAGGCAGGAATCAATGTAGTGATGATTACCGGAGACCACAAGGACACCGCAACTGCAATAGCTATGGAATTGGGCATTCTCCCTAGAGATTACTATATCCATGAAGAAAATTATAATAATTCAATCTTAACTGGACAGGAATTGGAAGATTTAAGTGATAAGGAATACAACGATATTGCAAAGGATATCAGAGTTTATGCAAGAGTATATCCTGAACAGAAAAGAAGAATCATTGAAGTTCTGCAAAACCATGGCGAAATCGTATCAATGACCGGTGATGGTGTAAATGATGCACCAGCGCTTAAGAAAGCTTCCATAGGAGTAGCTATGGGAAGTGGAACAGATGTTACAAAGGAATCCGCAGACATGATTATACAGGATGATAACTTTGCCACAATAGTCTCTTCAATAAAGGAAGGGAGGACAATATTTGACAACATCAAAAGATTCTTAAAATTCCAATTATCCACTAATATTGGGGCAATATTAACCATCACTATAGGATCATTATTGCCAATACCAACTCCATTCACTCCGATTCAACTTTTATGGATCAATATAATCATGGATGGCCCTCCAGCGCAATCATTAGGTTTGGAAGGACCAGAAAAGGACATAATGAGAAGACCCCCTGAAAAAGGAGAATTGATTAACAGAAAAACAATGATGAAGATAACAATCTCTGGAATTGTTATGGCAATCGGCACATTAGGACTATTCATTTATGAATTGAATAATGGCGTAGGAGATGTAAAGACCAAGGCAATTACCATTGCATTTACAGTATTTGTATTATATCAATTGTTTAATGCATTGAATTACAGATCCAGTTCAAAATCAAGAAACACTATGCTTTGGTTATCCCTTATAGGATCATTCATATTGCAGGTTCTTGTTATTTATGTGCCTTTCCTGCAAACAATTTTCAAGACCTGTGCAATTGGACTCCTTGATTGGATTTTAATCATAATTGTATCAGCAATAATATTAGTTACAGATAAAATTGCCAATAGGATTGTAGATGGAAACATTTAAACTGGCACATGAGCTTTAAATTAAGAAATTTAAAAAAATTATAAATAGTATATTAACAAAAATATTATTAAATAAAATTATAATTATTAAATTAATTATTGATTTTTTTAGGAGGAATATTATGAATTTAATAGCAGACATTATTAACGGACTTTCATCAATGTCCATTGTTATGATCATAGGTTTCATTTTTGTAGTTGCATTAATGACTGTCATAGCAAAAAAAGCTTAAGTTAGATTTTTTATTAATTTTTAAAATTAATATTAAATCATCCAAAATTTTACCACCATCAAATACTTTTTTTTATTTATCAAAAAAATCATACCATCAAAAAATATCATCAGTACCCTATTTTTTAATAAATTATTAAATTTTACTAACTGCATATAGATTACTATTTTTCAAAAATTATGATTGAAACATTATTTTAATTAAATTAAAACTAGATGTAATTAAATTAAAAGTTTTATAAAAAGTATAATTTTAATGAAAGTTATGATTAATTAAACTATGATAAATTTTTTAACCAAAAAATTTAATTGAAAAAATGAATTTTTAATGAAAATTTTTAAAATTGAGAGAAATTTTTTCTTGAAAAAATGTGAAAAATAAAAAATTTAAAAAATTAGAAAAATTGAAAAATTAAAATTTTAAAAATTTAAGAATTTGAAAGAATTGGAAAAATATTTAAAAAATAAAAATTTCAAAAATAGTGGAAAATTTAAAAATAATAAAAAAAGTTATAATAAAAACGCCGAGACTGGGATTTGAACCCAGGCGGCTATTACACCACGGGATTTCAAGTCCCGCGCCTTACCAGGCTAGACTATCTCGGCATATGAATATGTAAAATAAATATAAATTTATTAAGAATAATCTAATAGAAATTTAGTAAAAATTTAAAATAAAAGTATGAAAATTAATTCTGAAAAAAATTCAGAACAATAACTTAATTATTTAAGTTCAATTTCAATACTTACGTTATCAGGAACGCTTACTTTCATAATTTGTCTCATAGCTCTTTCATCAGCGCCGATTCCAATTAAACGTTTGTGGATACGAAGTTCCCATTTTTCCCAAGTAGCTTTTCCTTCTCCATCTGGAGATTTTCTAGTTGGTACAACTAATTTTTTAGTAGGTAATGGAATTGGGCCAGAAATATCTACACCAGTTCTTTCAGAAATTTTCTTTAACTGGTCACAGACATAATTAATTTTTTCAGGATCAGTACCTGTAAGTTTAATTCTAGCTTGATTCATTTTAATCCTCCTTAAACAGGTTAATAATCTAGTTTAAATCTAAAATATGATTAAACTAGATTACTAGATTAAAACATACTATAGATTTAAAATAAGTATTATTTAAAACCTAAAAATAAAGATTTGATTTATTAGATGAAAATTAAAAATCTTCTCTAATAAATTTTCAAAATTAAAACTAAAAAAAATAAAAAATGAATAATTTAATTAAAAATTAATCATTGATCTTATTTTTTGTCAGTTACTTTAAGACATAAACCAGCTGCTACGGTTTGACCCATATCTCTGATAGCGAATCTTCCCATTGGAGGGATGTTTGCAGCTTCTTCCATAACCATAGGTTTGGTTGGTTTAATTTGTACAATAGCTGCGTCACCAGTTTTAATGAAGTCAGGTTTGGTTGCTTCAGGTTGACCGGTAGCAGGGTCGAGTTTAGAAGTTAAGTCTAAGAAAGTACATGCAGTTTGTGAGGTGTGACAGTGGAATACAGGGGTGTATCCAACGGTGATTACACCAGGGTGTTGTAATACAACAACTTGTGCAGTAAATTCTTTAGCTACGGTAGGTGCGTCAGCAGTGTGACCAGCTACGTCTCCTCTTCTGATATCGTTTTTACCTACACCTCTTACGTTGAATCCGATGTTGTCACCAGGTTCAGCTTCAGGGAAAGTTTCGTGGTGCATTTCGATAGATTTTACTTCACCAGATACTCCAGCAGGTTCAAAGATAACGTTGTCTCCTTGTTTCATGATACCAGTTTCTACTCTTCCTACAGGTACAGTACCTACACCAGTAATGGAGTATACGTCTTGAATAGGAATTCTTAATGGTAAGTCTACAGGTTTTTCAGGTGGTACTAATTTGTCTAATTCATCCATTAAAGGACTACCTTTGTACCAGGACATGTTATCGGAGAGCTCTTTGATGTTGTCTCCTTCAAATGCAGACATAGGGATGAAAGGAGTGGTTGCTGGGTCTCTACCAATGGATCTGAGTAAGTCAGATACTTCGCCTTTTACTTCGTTGAATCTGTCTTCACTGTAATCTACCATATCCATTTTGTTTACAGCAATAATTAATTGTTTAATACCTAAAGTCATGGATAAGAACATGTGTTCTTTGGTTTGTGGCATTACACCGTCGTTAGCAGCTACTACTAATACAGCTGCGTCAGCTTGGGATGCACCAGTAATCATGTTTTTAACGAAGTCTCTGTGTCCAGGACAGTCTACTACAGTGTAGTCGTATTTGTTGGTGGAGAATTTTTGGTGAGCTAAGTCAATGGTTACTCCTCTTTCTCTTTCTTCTCCTAATTTGTCCATAACAAATCTGAATTTGTCTTCACCTTCATCTAATTGTTGTTCAGCGATTGCACCAGCTTTTAATAATAAGTGTCCTACTAAAGTGGATTTACCGTGGTCAACGTGTCCAATAAATGCTAAATTTAAATGTTCTTTTGCTTTTGCCATTATAAAAACCTCTTTTTATAAATTGTATATAAGTTAAGTATATAATTAAGTAAAATTATTTGTTAAGTTATTTATATTGTTGAATATTTTTGAAATACTTATGAATTAATAATCAATAAATGTTATCAAAGATATATCAACGGATTTATTCTATAACTTACATGTAAAAATTACATGGTAACAATTACATGCAATATAAAATAAATCACATGTAATATAAGAATACTCAACTATATGTATATTATTATATTTTTTATAATATATAAACTATATGATTATAATACTATTTTTTTAATAATTGAAAAAACTAAAAAAATAGCAATTTAAGTTTTGAAACTTAATGAAATTTAATTAAAAAATAATAATTAAAATAAAAAATTTAAATTAGGAAAAATTCCTAATTTAATAAAAACAAAATCAGAAAATTAAGATAAAGATTATCTTAATTTAACTTGGAACTGATCTAACTTAGAACTTATCCTAAGTAGTGGTCAGGACCAAATGGTTGTGGGGATAATCCTTTTCTTTCTCTGATTTGTCTGATAATTTGACTTTGCAATTCTCTTGGTAATCTTTCGAATCCAGAGTTTTCAGTAGACCATAAACATCTACCTTGGGTTGCAGATCTGATTTCACCAGCGAAACCAAACATTTCAGCTACAGGTACTTTAGCTTCAACGTTTACCATGTCACCTTCAGTTGGCATATCTACAATTTGACCTCTTCTGTTCAAGATTTCTTTAGTAACGGATCCCATATAGTCAGTAGGAGTGTTAATGAATACTTTTTGAACAGGTTCAAGTAAAGTAGGGTCAGCCATCATCATACCACCTTTAATAGCGTTACGGATAGCAGGTAAAATTTGAGCTGGTCCTCTGTGAACTGCGTCTTCGTGAAGTTTTGCATCTACAAGAGTGAATTTCATACCCATTGCAATTTCGTTTGCAACTGGACCTTCTTCGAGTGCAGATTCGAAACCTTCAATAACAAGCTCTTTGATCTCATCTAAGTATTGGATACCACGAGTCATGTTGATGAATAAGGATTTGTTGTAAACATCCCATACTCTTCTAGCTTCTTCTTTGTCAAGACCATGTTCAATGAATTTTTGAGCTTCTTCCTTATCTTTGATTTTACCTTCTTTGATGTCACCATTTTGCAATGCTTCGAAGATTGAATCTTCTAAAGGTGCAACTTCAAGGTATAATCTGTTATGCTTGTTAGGAGATTTACCTTCTACAGGGTTAGCAGTTTTTCCTGCAACGGTTTCTCTGTATACAACAATAGGTTCGGAAGTGTTGATATCTACACCTTTGTTGTTGATTCTTACACCGATAACTTCTAAGTGAAGTTCTCCCATACCTGAAACTAAGTGTTCACCAGTTTCTTCGTTAATGTTAACGTGAATGGTAGGATCTTCTTTTGCAGTTTGTCTTAATACTTCAATAAGTTTTGGTAAGTCTTTAGTGTTTTTAGCTTCTACAGCTACAGTAACTACAGGCTCAGAGATGTGTTCGATTCCTTCAAACTCTACAATCTTGTTTTCAGGAGAACAGATGGTTTCCCCTGCGGTAGCTCCTTTTGCACCAGTGATGTAAACAATGTTACCAGCTGGAACCTTTTCAGTAGGAACTCTTTCAGGACCGAAGAAAACACCAACTTGTTGTACTCTGGATCTAGCTTGACCTCCTACTAAGAACACTTCAGTACCTTGTTCTACAGTACCACCATATACTCTACCGGTAGCTACTTCACCAGCATGCTTATCTACAGACACATTAGTAACCATTACAGCTAAAGGTCCATCAGGACTGGTGTTAACCATGGTTTGACCAGCTTCACTTTCAATGTCTCCATCCCAAATGTTAGGACATCTGTATTGTTGGGAAACTTCAGGAGAAGGTAAGTGTTCTACTACCATACCTAATAATACTTCAGCTAAAGGTACTTTTTTAGCTAATTCTTTTTGGTTTTCATCATTACAGTAATCAATGATGTCTTTAAAGTTGATTCCGGTTTCTTGCATCATTGGGATGTTAATAGCCCAATTGTGGTATGCTGAACCGAATGCTACACTACCGTCATCCACTTTTACAAGCCATTCATCTTTTTTATCTTTAGGAGCCATTTTAGTGATTAATTTGTTAGCTTCATTGATGATTCCAATGAATTTGTTTGCTAATTCTTCTGGTCCTAATTTTACTTCGTTGATTAATCTGTCAACTTTGTTAATGAATAATACAGGTTTAACTTTTTCTCTTAAAGCTTGTCTAAGTACAGTTTCAGTTTGAGGCATGATACCTTCTACTGCACATACAACTACTACTGCACCGTCTACAGCTCTCATTGCACGAGTTACGTCTCCACCGAAGTCAACGTGACCAGGAGTGTCAATTAAGTTAATTAAATATTCATCATCATGATATTCGTGTACCATAGATACGTTTGCAGCATCAATGGTAATACCACGAGCTTGTTCTTGTTCGTCAAAATCTAAGAATCTTTGATCTCCAGCAAGTTCTTCAGAAATCATTCCTGCACCTGCTAAGAGATTGTCGGATAAAGTAGTTTTACCGTGGTCAATGTGTGCACAGATACCAATGTTTCTGATATTTGCAGGTTGATACATCAATTCTTTGATTTTTGCAATCATTTTGTCTCGTCTACTCAAAATCATCACCTATAAACATTAGTTTATTATTTTAGTCTATATTTAAGTCAATATTATGTCTTTTAAATTAAAAAAATATAAAAAAATATAAAAATTAAACAGAATTTGGATTAAAAGACTTTTTTAAAAATTTAAAAAAGAAATTAAAAAGAAAATTCTGATTAATTCTATAATTATTAAAAACACTAAAATTAGTGTGCTGCTTTTGCAACTCTTTCTTTTTCTTCTTTCTTCTGAATAGCGAAACTTCTTGTATCTTCTTCAGAAGCAAAAATCAATTCACTAGCTAAACATTCAGCAACAGATCTTTTGTTTTTAAATGCAGCTTGTAAAGTTCCTCTAGTTAAGAATCCTAAAGAAAGGTCTACTCTTCTTTGTGGAGAAATGTCTACAGCTACTTGGTATCCAATACCACCGTATTTAATACGGGTAGTTTCTTCACGTGGAGAAGTGTTTTCAATAGCAGTTACTAAAACTTGAACAGGGTTCTTTTTAGTTCTTTTGTTAATAATTTCTAAAGCTTCTTTTACAATATTGTAAGCTTTGTTCTTTTTACCAGAGTTTCTTTGGGTTCTCATGATTTTGTTCATTAATCTTTCTACGATAGAAACTTTGGATTTTGCGAATTGTCTTTTTACGTGTCTACCTAAAGTATGAGGAACGATAGTTTCATCTAAGCAGATGTATCTTTTTAAACCTAAATCTTGTACCTCTACTTCGTCAAGGTCCCATTTATCAAATAATTTAGCCATGAAAATTACCTCAATTATCTTACTGGTTTATCAATTTTTCCGCTTACCATTTCGGATAAAGCAACATTGTTAACTTTACTTACTTTCCAACGAACTCCTGGAATGTCACCCATGGATCTTCCAGATGGTCCACCGATACCTTCAATCATTACTTCATCGTGCTCATCGATAAAACCGATTGCTCCATCACCTGGTGCAAATGCGGTTAATTGTTTACCGTTTTTAATTAATTGAACACGAACACATTTACGAATAGCAGAGTTAGGTTGCTTTGCTTCAATTCCTACTTTTTCAATAACAATTCCTCTAGCTTGAGGTGCCCCTTCGAGAGGGTCTGCTTTTACATCTAAACGTAATGCTCTTCTTTTGTAATCTACGTCTTTCCATTTAAAATTTTGTCTATTCTTTTTAAGCTTTTTAGCAGCAAAAAGTCCTGGCATATTTATTCTTCCTCTTAAGTTTTTACGACAAATGTCTTTTTGAATAAATTACAAGATTAAAATAATTAATTCCATTCAGATAGAAGTCCACCGCTGCGATTTACTATTATATTCCAAATCTCTCTACAAATATCTAAACTAAGGTGATTAAGCTTAATTTAGATTCAAAATACTAAAATTATACGATAAAATAACCATATAATAGCAATCAAAACTCCTATACAAAATAGAATATAAGTATAGAATCTAATTAAATACATTAATCAAATACTGTCTGTGATTGATTTAATTAATGTTTGAATCATTGAAATTCAATCTTGGAATCCAATGATGTGAAAATAATATAGGTAAAACTATAATAAATACAAAAACTATAGCCAAAACGCACACATAGCTATTAGTTTTAGAAATAAAGAAATTATAGCTAATGAATTATATTAATTAACATTAAAAATTAAGATAAAATTCTTTACAAACAAATGTTAATATAACATAATGTTACCTATTATAATAATATATTATAATAACTTTATTAATAAATGTTTGGTTTTTTTGATGTGTGATGGTGATGAAATTACTAAATAAAATTAAAATAATTTAAAAATTTAAAAATTTAAAAAAATGAAAAAATAAAAAAATAAAAAAGTTAACATGACCTAAATTGTTTTAGATCATGTGAAATTAATCATAAACAAAATGCAAAACAAAAATATTAGAAAAGAATTATTTTAAAATGTTATTTAAAAAATTATTTTTAAAGATTATTTTAAAATAATATTATTGATATCATGTTGTCTTTTAGCTAATAATTTTGCTCTTTCAATGTTAATACCATTTTTACCTATAGCTATTCTCTTATTAGAAGAATCTGTATTTACAATAGCTATTTTTTCATCATTGCTTTTCTCAACGATTTTTATGGATTTCAATTCAGCAGGGGATAAAACATTTTTAATGAATTGAGCAGGATCTTCATTGTGCTCAATGATTTCAACTCCTCTTCCAACTGCTTTTTTAACTTTGGTTACAGTGCTTCCACCTTTACCAATAGCTAAACCCATATCACCGTTTTTAACAACAAAGGTAACTTTGGCATTTTCATCATCGAGTATGCAATCTTTAACCATTGCACCAGTCATGCTCTCAAAGAGAGCTATAAAACGGATCTCATGTGCATTAAATTTAATAGACACAAAATCTACCCCATTTTTTCTAAGATAGTAGAATCTCCTGGATCGTTTATGATTAAAGTAGCAACAGTAAATGGTTTACCACAAACAGAACCTAAGTCTACACTTGTACCTTCATATACAATGAAAGGAATTTCAGAGAGATTTGCGTAATATTCTACATCTTCTAAAATTTCTTTAGGACTGTTAGCTGCAACAACTGCAAGTCTACCTTTACCTAATTTTAAAGATTGAATAGATTTTTCTGAGCCGAGAGTGACATCTCCTGTGTCTACTGCAACTCTTATTCCTCTTTCTATATCCATCATCTGCCTCCTAAATTTTAATTTAAAAAAAATCATCTATCTCAAGATAAGAAAAATTTCATTAAATAAATCATATCTTACTCAAGATAAAATTTTCATAGAGTAATAAAATATGTGCTATTAAATAAATAAAATTAAATAACAAATATGAAATTAAACTATTACATTTAATTATAATAATATCTATTATTTATAATTTATTGATATTTTAATAGAATATTTTACAATAAAATCATTCTTAAACAATTGGTTATTCCATATTGTTTATTGAATAACTATGAACATGAAAATTATAATTTAATTAATATTTTAATAATTAATAAAAATTTAAGTATTAAGAAAAATTTAAAATAAATTCTTAATACAATTTTTTAAAATTTTAATATACGTCTGGTTTCATTGTAACACTTACTGATCCAGTACCTAAAGGAATTGGCTGACCAATAATGATATTTTCAATAATACCAGTTAAATCATCCATTTCTCCCCTAATACTTGCGTGAAGTAAATGCTTACCAGTTTCTTCAAATGCTGCACGAGCAAGAACACTTGATTTTTCACCACTAATACCATGTCTTCCAATGGATTTTACAACACCTTCAGAAGTCATCATATCAGCAACTAACATAATGTGTCTGATATCTACAGTCAAACCTTGGTCGGATAAGGTACGGTTTAACTCGTAGACAATAGCGTTACGAGCAGCTTCAATACCTAATACAGTTTCAATTTCGTGAATGTCGTTAGTGGTTGATCTAGCCTTGTCAATACCTTCTTCATTGAAGATAGCTTTAAGGTTAGAACCTTCAGTATGGATAATCCATTCATCATCCCCTTTACGGATAATTACTTTACCAATACCTTTGGTTCCACTAATTTGTAAATCACGAACTTTGTCAGCTAAAAGCCTGATTTCTCTTATAGTAGGATTTCTAGGTCTGAAAGTTAACTTATAGTCATCTTCAATTTCAACTTTCTTGAAGATTTTTTCAACTTGTGCAATGATGCTGTCATAATCTAATCTTCTATCTTGAATTTTTCTCTCATCTAAAGTGACTATTACTTGCATTCCACCATAATCTAAGTTGA
This sequence comes from Methanobrevibacter sp., assembly GCF_045114555.1. Lineage (GTDB taxonomy): Archaea > Methanobacteriota > Methanobacteria > Methanobacteriales > Methanobacteriaceae > Methanobrevibacter. The sequence continues at coordinate 34,505 of NZ_JBGUKT010000003.1, forward strand.
AATCAGATAATATATCATTAATAGTACTTTTACCAATCTTATTAGCTAACTTTCTTACAAATTCTTCGTCATTCTTGTACTCTTCCTCGAAGTAAATGTCCATGGTAGGTGTGGAAATCTTTTTCCTTGCATCTACAATTTCAATTAACCTTGGAAGACCGAGAGTTACGTTTAACTCAGCTACCCCTGCGTAGTGGAAAGTACGCATGGTCATCTGAGTACCAGGTTCACCTACAGATTGAGCTGCAACAGTACCTACTGCTTCTCCAGCTTCAATATAAGCTCTTTCATAAGCTTCATCAACTTTAAGAACTAACTCATTTAATTCATCATCAGTTAACTCTCTTTTAATGTAAACTCTCACTAAGTCTTTAATGTAACTTGGAGGGAACTTGATCTCATTTTTAATGATTACATCTAAAACTTTTGAAATAGCTTCAGGCACATAATCATATTCTTCAATGCTAAGTTCATCTTCAAGAGTTTTGATTAAATAGATAGTTCCGTCTTTAGAATATTCAATACCATTGACTGCAAACTCTTTTTCAACAAGGACTAAAGTATTTAACTCATTGTAAGTTAATTTTTCTTTAATGAAATCCATTGCAGATTCAATAATAGCAGTTTCAGCAACTTCTATCTCATTATTTTCATATATCTCTTCTACAAGAACTATTTTGCTTATTAAGTCATTTAAATCATCATCACTTAATTCACCATCACTGTAAAGTTGTGATAAACTGATTACATAAATTTCAGATGAGTTAACCTTATTCTTTTTAAAAGACTTTTCAACAGTTTTGATGGAGTCAATTAAATCTTCTAATTCCTCAAGACTTAAATCCCCTTCATCATAAGACTGTTGGAGATTTTTGACATATTCTTTAGAAAAATCAATTTTGCTCTTTTCAAATAATTCTTGAACATTAATTGTTTCAGATATCTCTTTAGTATCAGTCATAAAATTGCCCCCTCAATTAGTTATCCTTAATCCTCATTTCGTCAATAAGTTTGTCGAGGTTTGCTACATGACCAAAGTCACTTTTTGCTGGGTCAATACCCTCTTCACCAAATACACTTTGAATGACTTGACCTTTATTATCAGTTACTAATCCATCTGATCTTACATTTAAGTCTTCAAGTGCATTTACAAGTCTTCTTTGCATATAACCTGATTGTGCAGTACGAATAGCAGTATCTACTAAACCTTCTCTTCCACCCATAGCGTGGAAGAAGAATTCTACAGGGTCTAATCCTTCCTTATAACTGGAATGTACAAATCCTTTTGCTCTTGCCCCTAACTCATGTTTTCTGAAGTGAGGCAATGGTCTAGCTAAGTATCCTCTTGTAATACGTCCACCACGAACAGATTGTTGTCCTACACAAGCAGTAATCTGAGCAAGGTTCAACATGGATGCTCTCGCACCGGTACGAGCCATAACAACAGAGTGGTTCTCAACAGCCATCACATAATCATAGGAATCATCTTGAGATTGTTTACCCATAGTGAGGTAACCTTCAGCGATTTCACCTGCTGTGTCCCTAGCTTCCCCAAGAACTTGAACAATACGCATTTCCAAAGTTTCTTCTGCACTTCTACCTGGTAAAGGTTGGAGAAGTCCTTCTTCATAAGTTGCAATTAACTTATCTACTTCTTGTTCAGCCTTATCTAAGTGAGCGTCAATAACCTCGATTGCCTCTTCTGGAATTTCCTCATCGTTAGTACCAGTGGTAATACCTGTTTTCATGATACCACAGATAGCAAGGTCAGTGGATCTGTCCAAGAATTCTTTTGCACGAGATGGTCCGTATTCCTTAACAATTGTATCTAAGATTTTACCTGAGAAAGAACCATATGCTGCTTCGTCAATAGCACCATGGGTTAATTGACCATCTTTGATTACTACGAATGCATCATATTGGCAGTTTTCCTTAAGACAGGTTTCACATTTTCTACAGATTTCAGCTTTGTAGTTCATGTTGAGGTCATCTGGAAGCAATAAGCTGAATAATTCTTTTCCAGTCCAATCACGGTTTTTACGTTTTAAATGCTTTTTATCAACGTATTCGTTGTTAAGAAGATGTGATTTTCTAATCATTTGGAAAGCGTCATCTTCACTAACAGTGAAACCATCACGGGTTAAAAGGTAAGCTCCACTAATGTGGTCGTGAATAGCACCGATAATTGGTCCACCAAACCTTGGAGATAAGATGTGTTCCTGTACTCTCATTAAGGATTTAGCTTCTGCACGGGACTCATCAGTTTGGAAAACGTGCATGTTCATTTCGTCTCCGTCAAAGTCCGCGTTGTATGGAGGACATACACAAAGGTTTAATCTGAAAGTCTTGTAAGGCAATACTCTTACTTCATGAGCCATCATACTCATTCTGTGAAGGGAAGGTTGACGGTTGAATAAAACAATGTCCCCATCTTTGAGGTGTCTCATTACAACATCACCGTATTCAAGGTTCTCAACTACCAATTCCCTATTGTCATCCAAGACTCTGACTTTCATTTCCTTACCATTGATGGTCTTTTTGACATAGTTAGCTCCAGGGTGAACATTAGGACCATTTAAGATAGCTTCTTTTAATTCTTCAATGTTCCATTCATTTACATAAGTAGGTACAGTTACCTCTTTTGCAATCATTTCAGGAACACCGACTTCATTAATACTGATATTTGGATCAGGGGAGATTACAGTACGTGCTGAGAAGTTTACACGTTTACCAGATAAGTTGCTTCTGAATCTTCCTTCTTTTCCTTTTAATCTTTGAGCTAAAGTCTTTAATGGCCTTCCACTTCTGTGTCTTGCAGGAGGAACACCACTTGCTTCATTGTCAAAGTAAGTGGTTACGTGGTATTGGAGTAATTTCCAAAGGTCCTCTACAATAAGCTGTGGAGCACCAGCATCCATATTCTCAATCAATCTTTGGTTGATTCTTAAGATATCAACAAGTTTGTGAGTTAAGTCATCCTCAGACCTTTCACCAGTATCAAGAGTGATTGATGGTCTTACAGTAACTGGAGGAACAGGCAATACAGTGAGTACCATCCATTCTGGACGTGCAACTTCAGGGTTTACACCTAAAACATAAGAATCTTCATCTGGAATGCGTTGAAGTTTTTCACGCACTTCAGATGCAGTCAAATCATAATCTTCAGTTAAAGGAGTTCCATCCTCTTCAGTCATAAGTTCTCCGTTCTCATCATATTGCTTGCGAACTTCAATAATGTCAATAGGTTTGACAATCTTGATGTCTTCCTGTTCAGCACCACAATGAGGACATACCTCTTTGGTTTTTTTATCTTTACAGATTTTATAAACTTCTTTTACGAGTTCTTCTACGCTTTCACCTGCTTCTTGGAGTTCTTCCATCTTTTCAGTGTACTCTTCGATTTCATTATCATCCAAGAGTACACGTCCACATTCGCTACAGGTGGAACGTAGGATTTTATGAATGTCATCACCGAAACCTACGTGGATAACAGGTCTTGCAAGCTCAATCATACCGAAGTGACCTTGACATTCCCCACCTTTTTCACCACAAGTACGGCATTTTAAACTAGGATCAATAACACCTAAACGAGAATCCATCAATCCAGATTCAATTGGATAACCATCCTCATCGTAAGTGTCTGGTCTTTCTATCTTAACAACAGACATTTCCCTAATCTGTTCTGGTGACATTAATCCAAAATTAATTCTATCAATTTTTTTAATAATTCCTTTCAAAATATTGGCTCCTTAAAAAATTTATTTTTATTTCAACACCTTATTTCTTAAGCTTTGTCCCCAAGAACTAATTTAGGGAAAATACATAAACTTTTAAGTTCATCTAATAATAATTTGAATGCATATGAAATTTCTACAGGATAGGTTTCACTGTCTCCACAAATTGGACAGTACATTTTACGTTTGTTCTTATCGTAGACAGCTAACATACCACATTCATTACATACAACTGCTTCGTACTTATCGGATTCATCCAATAATCTTTCTTTTAATGCGAGAGCAGCACCGTGTGCAATGAGACAGTCCCTTTCCATTTCTCCAAACCTAAGACCACCTTCACGTGCTCTTCCTTCAGTTGGTTGTCTTGTAAGCACTTGTACTGGACCAGTGGAACGTGCGTAAACCTTATCAGTTGTCATGTGATGTAATTTTTGGTAATATGCAACACCTACAAAGATTTCAGCTTCAATACGTTCACCAGTTACACCATTGTATAATGATTCACATCCTGCTGATTCAAAACCGTTTTCTTTAAGAGCACGTTTGATTTCACCTTCAACAGTTTCATTGAATGGGGTACCATCCATACGATGCCCTTCCATACAACCTGCTTTACCAGCTACCATTTCCAATACTTGTCCAACAGACATCCTTGAAGGGATAGCGTGTGGGTTAACGATAATATCAGGCACTACACCATCTTCAGTGAATGGAATGTCATCTTGAGATAAGATAAGACCTACAACCCCTTTCTGACCGTGTCTTGATGCAAATTTATCACCAAATTCCGGTTGTCTTGTATCTCTTACTCTTATTTTGGTTAATTTGCTTCCTTCAACAGTTTCTGTTAAGAGCACAGCATCAACAATACCCTTTTCACCGTGTCTTACAGTTACGGAAGTTTCTCTTCTTTTTTCTGCAACAGTACCAAACTCGTCAATTTCTCCTAAGAATCTTGGAGGGGAAGTCTTACCAATCAATACATCACCAGATTCAACATGGGATTCTGGGTTAACAATACCGTCTTCATCTAAGTTTCTGTAGGATTCTTCACTGCGGTATCCTTTAACTCCTTTTTCTGGAACTTCGAATTTATCTTCTTGTCCACCAGGATATCTTCTTTCAGATGCTTCATAAGATCTGAAGAAACTGGATCTGCCCATTCCTCTTTCAAGAGAGGATTTATTGAGAATCATTGCGTCTTCCATGTTATATCCTTCGTAAGACATGAGAGCTACAACCAAGTTCTGACCAGATGGCCTTGAATCATAATTGATAGCATCAATAATTCTTGTTTTTACGATAGGAGTTTGAGGGTGGTGCAATAAGTGTGCACGAGTATCAGTACGTAAAGCATAATTTGATACATATAAACCTAATGCTTGTTTTGTCATCCCTGCTTCCATGGTGTTCCTTGGAGAGGAGTTATGGTCTGAAAATGGAATAATTCCTGCACAAATACCTAACATAGTGGATGGGTCGATTTCCAAATGAGTGTGGTCTTCATTTAATTGACTTAAATTCATCGCAATATAGGAATTTTCTTCTTCTTCAGCATCCAAGTATTCTAAAATACCTTTTGCAAACAATTCATCCCATTTTAATTCACCGTTTGCAATAGCTTCCATATGGTCATCTGTAAGTGCTGGCTGACCATCATAAACAAGGATTAAAGGTCTTCTTGCCCTTCCAGGGTCTGTGAAAATATAGATTTCGTGATTATCCTCATAATAGGTAATGTTCATCTCATTATTGATTTGACCATTTCTTCTTTTATCACGCATTTCCTTAGTAAATTCTTCAGGATTATCGCAATAACCAGTTAGTTTACCATTAATATAAATTTTAGCTCTTACCATAAAATCCCTCCGATTAGTCTATCATCTCTACATCCATGTCTCTAATGATGTTTACAAGTTTTTGGTCTTCTTCTTCTTCAAAACCTTCAGAGATTTTACACATTAGAGCTAAATTCTTTACTAATCCACAGTTTGGTCCTTCTGGTGTTTCGTTTGGACAAATCTTACCAAATTGAGTAGGGTGCAAGTCCCTAGCTTCAAAGTGAGGTTGACTTCTAGTAAGAGGAGATACAACCCTTCTTAAGTGAGAAAGTGTTGCCATGTAACTTACTCTATCTAAAAGCTGGCTTACCCCAGCTCTTCCGCCTACCCAATTACCGGTAGCAATTGCATGCTTGATATTTTCAGTTAAAACATCAGAACGGACAGCTTGCTTAATTGAAAGTTCCTTACCTCTGGATAAGCTTCTTTCAAGTTGGTAGCTCATATCTCTTGTTAATGAAGAGAAAGCTACTCTGAATAAGTCTTCCATTAAGTCACCTGAAACTCTTAATCTCTTATTGGTGTAATGGTCCTTATCGTGAGGTTCTCTTTGACCTTCAATTACTTGAAGCAACATTTCAGTCATTTCAGCTAAGTAAATAGCTTTATCATAACGTTTATCAGATTCAATACCCATATGTGGCAATAAGTATCTGTCAATGACATCTTCAGCACGTTTAATTCTGTACTCTTCAGTCATTCCTTTAGCTACTCTATTACCAATGTATTTAATAGCAGCCATTCTTAAGTATTCTTCTCTTTCTTCATTGGTCATTTCTGCCATTAACTCAGAATCCAATTTCAAGTCTTTTTCAGACACTTGGATATCGTCTGCAATATACATTTGGAAGTTGAAATCATCAGAAATCTTTGTAATGATTTCTTGGTCAGTTGATAATCCTAATGCTCTAAGCAAGATCACTAATGGAATTTCTCCAGGAACATATGGGAAAGAGATTCTTAAGAAAACACCACTTTTACGTGGCTTTTTGTATTCTAAAGTAATTCTTGCTCTGAAACCACTTTTAATTGAGGTTACAATAGCTTTTGCATGTCTATCTTCAGGCTCATCAATTCTTTCCAAGATAATTTTGTTAGGAGCGATTTCTTCCATAGTAACAACAGCTCTTTCAGAACCGTTTACAATGAAATAACCTCCAGGGTCTTTAGGGTCTTCCCCTTTTTCCATTAATTCCTTATCAGTAAGTCCATGTAAATGACAAATGCTGGATTTGAGCATGAGAGGCAATTCACCAATGTACACTTCTTCCAATTCTTCCTCTTCGTCGCTGTTGTTGTCATGCAATGCCATTTCCAAGTACATGTGAGCAGAATAGTTTAAATTTCTAAGTCTTGCTTCTGTAGGATAAATCATACTTTTAGAACCGTCTGCTTCTTTGGTGAAAGGTTTTTCAATTTTAATTTTACCTGTTCTAAGAGTATAGTTTCCTTTTTCGTTTTCAATAGTGATTGGTTCAGTGATATCAATAATCTTTTGTATACGATTTTCAACAAAATCGTTATAAGATTTAATATGATGGTCTACAATATCATATTTATCAAAAAATGAATCTACTAAACCCCATGTCTTATTTTTCATTTAATATCTCCAAAATAATACAGTTAGATTAAATATAAAATTATTAAATTGAATTTAATATTTTCTTAATTAATTGTTCTTAATGTTTTATTTTTGATTATTTTCTCCACTGACAAGTCTATATGTAACAAATATACCTGCAGTTTCGCTTTTACGAGTTATTTTTAAAACTTGACCTTCTTCAGCACCAATAGCTTTAGAAACAGGATCATTTACTTTAATTTTTGGAAGTTGACTAATGTCATAATCAACATCTGCAAAAATCTCTTCAATTTCATCATCAGACAAAATCTCGTGCTTAGGAACAGCACTATGGTTTAATATATTAAATGCCAAAATATTCCTCCGATAAAACTTTTTAAACAATTTGTAATGAAATAACTTTTTTCTAAATGAAATTTCTAATATTAATCATAATATAAATTTTAAATAAAATTTAATATTTTCATTAATTTTTTACAATCCCTTACTTCTTCACCATCATAGAATAGATTTAGTTTATATCAAAATTCGAAAATGCAAATTCATTCATAAATCCAACTAACAAATCAAATATAATAAATATTTTGATTAAAATGTATGATTAAAATGTAAAAAATAGATAAACACTTGAATTTATGAAATTAAACATTACCCCCAATTAAAAATATAAATAAATCACCCAATTCTAGTAGAATAAATTCTAAGTCAAATACAATATAAATTTAAACATGATTTAAATAAGACATTAAAGTTAAAAAATCTTCGAAAAAATGTTAATTTAAAAATTTAAATTTAGTAAAGTTAATAAATAAAAAAAATCAGAGCGGGCCCGACGGGAATTGAACCCGCGGCCGCTTGGTTAAAAGCCAAGCGCTCTGCCAGACTGAGCT
>NZ_JBGUKT010000004.1:0-30287 GCF_045114555.1 Methanobrevibacter sp.
TTTTTTAAAAATAGTAAGTTCTGTGTAAAAATAGTTTTTTGTTTTTTGAGATTTAAAAAAAAGAATTGTATAAAAAAAGAATTGAGAATTCCAAATGGAATTCATTGAATTAAAATTATTTTTTCCTTCTGCCTTTTGGAAGGAATAAGTTAGCAATGTTCTTTTTAACATTACCAGTATCTTCGAATTTTTTCTCTTTTGGTTTAACTGGAACATTTTTAGTTCCTTTGGTGCCTTTTGCAATTTCATATTCCTCTTTAGCTTTTGCTCTTCCTTGGTAGAGGTAAGCTCCAAAGAATGCCATCAATGCACCAAGACCAAGTATTGCCACACTTGTAATAAGGTCTCCCATTTCAGTTGGGGTGTATGCTCCTAAAAATCCAGCAAATGCCATGTAGAGAAGTGGTGTTGCACCAACGATTCCTAAAATGGTTGCTTTAAGATAGGATTTTGCTTCATAACCAATATAAAGTGGCCCAATAGCTGAAAATGCCATTAAAAGATCTATTCCATATTGGGTTGCAACAAGTGGGAAAAACGCATATGCTGCCGCACCGAATATCAATGATTTTAAATTTATATCAGGTAAATTAGAATTTTTATTCTTTTTTACTTTAGGTTGTTTTGCCTTTTCTGCATCTACCATTAAATCACCTAAAACTTTAAAATTATATTTAGCTCATAATCATTATTTAATTAAAAAAAATTTTATGATTCCTATTTATTTTTCTAAATTAGATTTTTATTTTTCATATAATTTAAAGTTTAATATTTTTTTTAAAAATTAGGATAAATTGATAAAATTTGAATTAAAAAAAGTGAAAAGTGTTTAAAAAAGAAAAACAGTTAAGGTGAAAAACATTAAGTAAATTAATAAAAAAAGAATAAAAAAGAAAAATATTAAAAATTATTTAATCTTTCTTACTAGTTAAAGCTCCACCAAGAGCACCAGTTATACCCATAGTTATCATATATTTTATTATATTGTAGATAATAATGAATAAGCTTGAAACTCCAGATACTGTGAATCCGCTAAGTCCTCCAAGAGGCCCCATCAATGCGGTTCCCCCTACAGTAACAAGTAAGATGAATAGGAATGATGCTACAATTGTTCCGAATGCTCCTGCAAGTGCTGCATTCCACATTCCTCCCAATATTCCTTCGTGAGCTATGTATCCGACAATGAATCCCACGATTAAAAGACCCCAGAATTCATAACGTCCGAAGAATAAATAAACGACTAATGTCAATAGGAATCCTAAAAACACTGAACTCATTTTAGCCATTTTATCACCTCATTTTACATTAATTATTTAAATTACAATATTGCTTTTTTTATTATAATTTTCACGTATTTAAGTTTAGTTATCAACTATTTAAACTTTGCTTTTTTTAATAGCAAGTTAATCAATTTATTAAATTAATAATAATCATTTTCCATTTGCTCTTTTATCTTTTCTATAACTGCCCTATGCATTCTTTTGGTAAATTCTGATTTATCGTTCTGCTTAAGGACTTCCAAGTATCCTTGTGATACCAAATTAAATGCAAATGGGCTTGGAATGATTGTATTTATTGTCTTGATTTCCATTTCACCGCTTGAAATCCATGAAATGACCCTTTTGGCATTTTTGATGTCCATGTAATCTTCAGTGGCTTCCCTTCTGGATTCCTTGAGTATTGGGAAATTATTGTCCATTTCCTGAATGTATTTTAGGAGTATTTTTCCTCTAACTTGCTGTCTTCCCACTGACTTTTCATGGCCTTTGTATCTTCTTAAGGTCATTAATGATCTTCCAGCGCAATGCCTGAATCTGCTTGCCAAGGTTTCGGTTTTGTCAAGTGACCTTATCAAAATGTTTTCAAAATTGTTTGGAGTCAATCTTTTCAAGGCTTCCAATGCTCCCATCTTACCATCTGAGCTTAAGTAGAATCCATTGTCAGTAATTGAAATTGTAATGTTCCTTTTGTTTCTGTCACTTGCCACATAAGCTACAGCCCTTGCAATTGCATCATTTGTCTTTCTACCGAACAAGCTATGGAAAACTACGAATTTTCTTCCTCCAAATCCTGTGTAATACTCAACAAGAAGCTTTTGCCTATGAGGGATTTGGGCATATAGGAACTGTTCATTAAAGTATTCATAGATGGAATTTGCAGCAAATTCATCAACATAGAGATATTCATGAAGGAATTCCATTATTTCCTCTTTAGACCTTCCATATTGGAACTTGCTTTCAAGAATGTATCTAAACCTCTGGATGTCTACCGCAAGGTCAAATGCAAGAGGCAATTGCTCTGAATACCATGAAGGAATTGTAGGCGGTCCTGATGCTGGAGAAACGTTTATGGTCATCCCTTTTCCATAATTGAATTTATAGGTTCTTCCACCTAGAACGAAACTGTCTCCTTTTTTCAGTTTTTCCATAAAGTCCTCTTCAACCTTTCCTATTGGCTCACCATCACATTTTACAATGACTGCAGAATGGTCCGGTATGGTTCCAATGTTTGTTGAATAAAGCATTCTTGCCAATTTTCCCCTCTTTCCAAAGGTATTTTCCTTATAGTCAATCCAGATTTTAGCATAAACGTAACGCTCTTCAAGTTCCACATATTCTCCTGCCAAATAGCTTAGTACATCCTCATATTCATCCCTTTCCAGGTCCTTATAGCAATAGCTTTTTCTGATTACATCATATGCATAATCGATGTCCCAAGGGTTTTCGATTCCCATTCCATAAATGTGCTGTGAAAGCACATCAAGACAGTCCTTAGGGATTTTTATATTGTCAATTTTTCCTTCCTTGGCATTTTTCAAGAGAACAGAGCATTCTACAAGTTCGTCCCTATCTGTAACGATTATCCTTCCTTTTGATTTTTCATGTAATCTATGGCCACTTCTACCTATTCTTTGAAGGGCTCTTGAAACTGATTTTGGTGAATTGATTAGTATAACAAGGTCGATGTAACCGATATCTATTCCAAGTTCAAGAGAGGTGGAGGATACAACCGCCTTAAGTTCCCCTTTTTTCAATTTTTCTTCAGTTTCAAGTCTTGATTCTTTTGACAGTGAAGAGTGGTGTGCCATAATGTTATTGCTGTTGAAATGTTCTCCATAAAGTTTCTTAAGGTTGTAAACATAGCGTTCTGTAGCACTACGAGTATTTGTAAATATGAGAGTTGTCTTATGTTCCATTACCAGGTCATCTATTAAGGCATAAGTTGCCATTCTTGTATCCTCATCGTCAGCTATTACAATATCGTCTACTGGAGAGATAACCTCTATGTCCAACTCCTTCAGATAATTGATATCCACTAGGATACAGTCCCTTTCAACCCCATACTCATATCCTACAAGGAATTTTGCAACCTCTTCAAGTGGGCTGACTGTAGCAGATAATCCAATCCTTGTAAAACCGCCGATTAGATGTTGCAATCTTTCTAATGATAAGCTTAAGTGAACTCCCCTTTTGTTTTCAGCCAATGAATGAATCTCATCAACGATCACATACTTTACATGTGACAATTTTTCCCTGAATTTAGGGGCAACAAGCAATATTGACAATGTTTCGGGTGTTGTGATTAGGATATGTGGAGGATGCTTTAACATCTTTGTTCTTTGATATTGGGTAGTATCTCCAGTTCTAACAGCTTTTCTGATTCCTAATGGCTTTTCAGCTATTTTTTCTATTTCCTTAAGTGGCTGCTCCAGGTTTCTTTCAATATCATTGTCCAATGCCTTTAGTGGAGATATGTAAATGCAATAAACCTTATCTTCAAGTTCCCCTTTGTCTGCAAGAGCAGTCAGTTCATTTATCACAGATAGGAATGCAGTCAAGGTCTTCCCAGACCCTGTTGGTGATGAAACAAGTATATTGTTCCCTTTGTGGATTTCAGGAATCGCTTGTTTTTGTGCAGGTGTAAAGTCTTCAAAGCTATTCTCAAACCATTCCTTGACATAAGGATGGAGTTTTTTATAGATTTCCTTTTTTGAATAGCTTTTAGTCTGTTTTTTAATCATATTATCAAATCTTTAAATTTTAAAATATTGGTGTATTGTCTTTTATTTTAAAATAGTTACTCATTTATTTATGTAATTTATTTATTTTATAGTTTAGTTTTTATTTATTCAAATTAATTTAAATATTAGTTTTAACTTAAATATTATTAAATTAAGAAATATTATTAAATTAAGAATTAAATTTAGAAATTAATTTTAATTTATTTGATTATTTAATTATTTTAGTTTTATGAGGATTTAATATGGTAGGAAATTTATCAATTGAAGAAGCTATTGAAGCATTAAAGGATGAAGATGTGGCTACTAGAAAATCAGCTATTGCAAGTTTGGAAAAAGTTAATGATGAAGCGATTATTGATCCATTGATCGTAGCTACCACTGATGAAAATGCACAGGTACGTTTTAAAGCTGCAGAAATCTTAGGTAATATGGGAGATGTAGCTGTAGATAAATTGATTGAAGAGTTTGCAAATGCGGAAGGAAAGGATAAAAGATTTTTAGCATTTGCGCTTAAGGAAACTGAAGATCCAAAGGTTATTCCTTATTTCGTTGAATCCATTGATGATGAGGATTTCGGAGTTAGAAAAGTTGCTGTAAGGGCTTTAGGAGAACTCCAAGCAGAAGATGAATTGGATAGCATTGCAAAATGTCTTGAAGATGAGGATTGGGGTGTAAAGTTAGCAGCAGTTCAGGCTTTAGGAGACCTCGCTACTGATGATTCAATTAAGTTAATCAAAAAGGCAAGAAAAAATGAGGAAGACAAGGACTTCAAGAAATCCTGTAATAAGGCAATCAAAAAAGCTGAAAAAAGAAAAAAGGCAAAGGCCTCTGGAAAAGCTATTGTTAAAGTCATTCCAATGAGTACCATCAAAGAAATGGAAGAAGCTAATCTTAAAAAGGCAATTAAGGAATATGAAAGGTATGTTGAATCAAAACAGCCAAAAGATGCTCCTTATAAAAGATTATGCGTTCTCTATAGAAAGGAAAATGACTATGACAATGAAGTAAGAGTCTTGGAAACCGCATGTGAAGTGTTTGCTGATAATGAGAAAAAATTAGCTTACTTTGAAAAGAGATTAGCAAAATTAAAATAATATTTTAATTAATTTTCTCTTTTTTTTTAATAATTTTTAATATTTCCAATATTTTTATAATTTTTCAAAATTTTAATCTATTTTTTATAATTTTTATTTTTCATGAAATTTCATGTTTATTTCATGAATAAATTTTATTTTATCTATTTTTCATTTATTTCATATAAATCGGTTCTTCTATTCTTTAAAACAGGAATCTCTTCTCTAATTCTTTTGATTTCATCCAAATTGATTTCAACGATTTTTAAATCTTCATTGTAATCCAATTCCTCAATAACTTCTCCCCATGGATTAACCGCTATTGAATGACCATAAGAATTATAACTTGCATCTTTATCCAATGCTGGTGCAACTCCAATTGCATAAACTTGATTGTCCAATGCCCTTGATCTAAATAGGAGTTCCCAATGTGCCGGGCCTGTAGTCAAGTTGAAAGCTCCTGGGAAAATTAATATTTCAGCTCCATTCAATGCTATGATTCTTGAAAGTTCCACAAATCTTATGTCATAGCAGATTCCAATTCCAATGCTTGCCAAGTCTGTTTTGATTATTGTGAAGTCATTTCCTGCACTTAATGTATCTGATTCCTTAAAATAGATTTTCCCCTTAACATCTATGTCAAAGAGATGCATTTTTCTATGCTTTCCTAATGGTTTTCCAGCATTGTCAAAGAAAACTGAAGTATTGTATATTGATTCAGTGCCTTTTTCATCATCTCTTTCAAGTTCAGGTACAGATCCTGCCAAAACATGAATGTTTTCTTCTTTTGCGACATTAGCTATTTCATTTAAGGTTTTGCTATCTTCCAATCTTTCAGCATATTCTATGAATTTCTCATTTTCATAGGGGCAATTAAACATTTCCGGAAGAACAGCCAAATCAGCTCCTTGCTTTTTAGATTCCTTAATCATTTGAATGGCCTTTTCTATATTCTGTTCCTTATTGTCCACCACATTCATTTGACAAAGAGCTATTTTAATTGTATTCATGTTTTTACCTCGTGGAATTGATTATAATAAAAAATAAAAAATAGACTAATATTTTGAAAAATATTTTAAATTAAACAATATTGTAAATTATATAATATTTTAAATTAAAAAAATTAAAAAATAAAGAAAAATAAAAAAGAAAAAGTAATTATTTTTAAGTGGAAGTTAAAAATAAAAAATTAATAGATTAGTTTTAAGCTGCTTCAGCGCCATCTGCGCTTTCATAGTCAGTTGTTGGGAAACTAATACTATTAATCATATTTTGGATTTCAGTTGTATTCAAAGCGCTGATGTCATGATTACTTGATTTGCCGTTATTTATGACAAAGCTATAGTATACTCCATCACGTAATGTGCAGTAGTATCTTGAATATCCTTGGTCTGCAGTGCTGATTGTCATTTTCAAGGATGGGATTCCACCAACATCATAAGTTTCAGCATCTAAAACCTCACCGTTCAAGGATTGGGATGTTGCATTAATGTCACTTATGATCTTATCATAGGTGATGTCATCACTTTGAATTGTAGTAAATCCAATTAATGTGTTATCTTTAGTTTTAAATGCAATATCGCTGGAATTGCTGTCTCCATCTGTATTGTTGTACATGGACCAATTTCCTGAGTAATTGAAACTGATTATTCCATCAGAATAAGTTTTCACTTCATCAGTGGTTTGGTTTTGTAGTCCATTGATTCCAATTCCTGCAATCAAGAGAATGATTATTGCGAGTATTGCTACAATTGCAATTTTTCTAATGTTTATGCTGGAGCCGCCACTTGATTTTTCAGTGACTTTAGGTTCAGCTTTCTTCTCTTTTTTAGGAATTGATTTTTTAACTTTTTCTTCCTTAGGGCTTTCTTTTTTAATTTCCCTAGTGATTTTTTCAGTTTTTGAAGAACTGAATTTTTTAGCAGGGTCTTTAATTCCCTTATCTTTTTGCTTGAATCCTTCAGTTGCTGTTTTGCTAAATGAAGGTTTAGAACTTTGTTGAGCTTGAGCGTGACTTTTTTGTTCTTTCTCTCTAGAAACACTACTAAATTTACTTAAATCGAAGCTACCTAATTTGCTGGATATTCCTTTTCCAAAGCCGGATGAACTGCCGGAGAATATTGAATCATTAGTGCTAGTGATTACTCCTGGCTTGAACTTATCATCTAACTTAGGTGGTCTGGAATTTGCTTCAGATTTTGGAGGAAGTTTAGCACCACAGTTACCACAAACTGGTGCACTGTCATAACTTGCATTTCCACACTCTTGACAATATTTTACCAAATTTTAACCTCCTACTTTCAATAATAAGATTAAAAATACTTATAAAAATTCTTTAATATATTATAATATATACTAATATTAATCTTTATATTTAATCTTATATTTAAAATTTAACATATTTTAAGGATATTTTAAACAATTAAGGCAAATTATTTTATTAAGTAATTAGAAATTAATATTTAAATGAAAATTTTTAAAATTTAAAAAAATATCTTTTAATAATCTTTAAGAATAATGTGATAATATGGCTGAAGAAAAAGAAATTAAATGTGACAATATCAATTATGCAGTTTATAAAATTGAGGATTGGGAAAATGATTATGAAATAAACATCATTGGGACTGCAAGAGAAAAACCTGTAACTCAACCAACTTTGGATCATATGCTTAAGCAAATGGAACATATAAGAGTGTCTGTATTTGAAATTGGTGGAAAGGAAGTCAATGGGATGATTGGATTAGGCATGCAGCTCAATCAATCCATGCAAAAAAGAGATTTGGATGAGCTTATTCAACAGGAAGAAAAAGAGTACCAATCAATTATGGAAGAATTGAATGCCCTTGAATTAAAATCCGCTGAGGACACTATTTCTTTAGATACTGATGAGTATGTTATTTATAAATTAGAGTATGATGGACATACATTATCCCCTAAGCCTTATAATGATTATGCTATAAGACATCAAAAGGAAGAAATCGAACGTCTTAAGAAAGAAAGTGGGCAAAAATTCGTTTTAGATCTTTAATTATTATTAAAAAAAGATTTTGAGCTTTAATATTCTAAAGCTCATTTAACTATTTTTATAAAACCAATATTCCTAATCCTTCAAGGAGTATTTTTACACCAAGCAAGATTAAGATTACTCCGCCCAGAATTTCAAACTTGCCTCCAAAGTAATTTCCTATTTTTTTACCTAAATAAAGGCCAATGATTGTGAATATGAATGCTGTAACTCCAATCATGATTATTGGGATTAAGATATCTGTTTTTAATACTGCATAGGTTATTCCAACTGCAAATGCATCTATGCTTGTAGCTATTGCAAGCAATGTCAACTCTTTAAATGAAAACTTATCAGATGAATCCTCTTCTTCTTCATTGGAGAAGCTTTCCCTAATCATGTTTGATCCAATCAAAAGAAGCAGGATAAATGCTATCCAAGGAGCGAATGTAGTTATGAGCCATTCAAGTTGAATCCCACCTAACCAACCTAGAATAGGCATTAAGGCCTGAAATCCTCCAAAGAATATTGCAAACCATAAGACTTGGCTTTTGGTAATTTTCTTTAATGTGAATCCTTTAGTAAGTGAAACGCTGAATGCATCCATTGCCAGTGCAATTGCAATAAGTAAAGTTGAAATAAAATCCATAATAATCATCAATGTTTAAACATAAGTTCTATCCAAAGGCATCTAAAGTAACCTTTTTATCCTTTTTAAGTTCTCTTGGAGGCTCTATAGCTACAAATTCGATTCCTTCCTCTTCAAGAAGTTCAAGTGCATCGTCACCTATTGAAGGTGCTACAAGCAAACCTCTGATTTTCTGTTTTTCTCCAGTTTTTCCTTTGATTTCCTTGTTTTCCCTATTTTCAAAGTCAGACAAGTATCTTCTGATCTGTTTCACTGCAGCTATTCCGGCCTTACGTGCTTTCAATTCAAGAATCATAAGGTTTCCTTTACTGTCCTTTCCAAGAATGTCAATGAATCCATGCTCTGTAGCATATTCCCTTACGCTTGGACGGAATCCTTCCTCGATTATGTGGGGCTTTTCCCAAATCATGTCTCCCATGTCCTTTTCATAGCCTGCTCTTTCAAGCTCTTCATAATCTTCAATTAGGTTATAGTTAGCGTAATGGACTTTTCTAACTTCTACTTCCAATCTTTCAGGAGGGCTGCGCCTATGGCTTTCCAAGAATAGTATTTCGTCTTTGATATATGCTCTTGGTCTTGATTTAGGAGGTTGCCAGTTTACTGGATCCACCTTATTATCCTGATGAATCAAGAAGCATCCGTCTGGCTTCATCATTATAATTCTTTCACCATAATCAAGTTCACTTAATGCACGACCTTCATAACTAACTCTACAGCATGCAAAAAGCAATATGGTTGCCTTTTTCCTAAGGCCTTCCTCAATAAGTTCATAAGTCTCTTCATAATTTGGATTTTCTAAAATTTTATATTTCATCTTATCATTTAGTGTTATTTTTTGATTTTTTCTTTTATTTTTAATAGATGCTGGTGTTTTTTGTTCTTATTAAATTATTGTTTGGATAGTATTTTAATTTTTCCATGCTATTTATTGATGGTGATTACAGTATTGTTTAATCCTAATATTTGAGAATACTCAATATTATCTACAATGTCCTTAATAGCAAAATAGTCTGATTTTACTCCTTCAAAATCTTCCTCATATTTGAATTCCACACCTTCACTTTTTATTGAAAGGAATATTGCATCATTTGTCTCCCTAATAATGATATCTATCCAATCCAATCCTTCATTTATATCAAGAATATGGCCGATAAGGTTTCCAATTGCAAAGCTGACTTCCTCTGAAATATTAGGATTGGAGTAGGAATCCTTAATCTCTTTGGAGAGTGCAATCGCATCCTCCTTATTTCCTGGAATGGTAAACTCCATGAATGATGCCTCCTCATCTTTATAGTTTAGGAAGAATCCAGAGTATTGGCCATTGCTTTTTTTAGTGACATATTTGGAGTATAACCAAATGAATATGAATGTAACTATTTCTGTAAATACTAGTGAGAACCAAATTCCGTTTATTCCCCAAAAGTGGCCAAATACATATGCTAAAGGAATTGGGAATATTAATCCTTCAAGGATTGTAACGATATTTGCTATTTTGTTGTATTGCACTGATTGGGAATAGAATATGTATAGGAAGTTTATTCCATATCCTAAAAGGCTTAATGCGTAGATTCTAACTGCATTCAGTGCAGTAGGGATTGCTGAAGGGTCACTTACAGAGAATAAGTATAATATTGTCTGTGGGAATATGGCAAAGAGCAGGGTGAAGAATATTCCAAATCCAAGCACTATCTTCAATGACTTTTTAGCAACATAGTCCACTCCGTTATAATCCCCCTCTTGGAAATAGACTGCAATGATTGGCAATATTGACTGTGTTGTACCGAAAATGAATATTCCTACTAAAAATTGGGTATTGTAGCACATATTGAATGCGGATAATCCAACTTTTCCTGCAATTCCCAATATTAAAGAGTTAATTACAAGCAATTTGATTGTTTGATATAGGGGGATTGAACAACTGGAAAGTCCTGTTTTACAGATGTCCTTCATATAAGCAAGAGCTTTTGAAAGTTTAACTTTAACAAATCTAAATGTTCCTTTAGAATTAAAGAAATAAGTGGATATGTAAATTGAAGCTACAATATATGATACAGTAGTTGCCAATGCAGCACCTTTAATACCTAAATATGGTATAAATGCCAAGTCTCCAATCACATTCAGACCATTTGCCATAAGAAACGCTTTAAATTGCAATGGTATGGAATCATCTGTTTTAATGAAGTAAGCTAAAACTATCATGAAACACATGAACGGTGAAACTATGATAAATATCAGGAAATAGTCTTTAACGAGCGGCCTTAATTCATTGGAATTGCATAATATCTGAGTGAAAAAATCTGGGAATAGAAGCCCAAATACTGTAATTATTAATCCAATAACGGTTATGCTGATTAGAGAAATCGTAAATAGGGAATTGGCTTGGTCTTTGTCAAATCTTGCCCTTGCAGTTGTAGCAAGAATGCTGCCTCCAAAACCTATTAACCAATAGATCATATTGAGAAATTGTGCTATAGGCTCTATGCTTTGAATGACAGATAGGTTTAAAGATCCTAAAAGTATACTGACAATCAATGCATCTACCAGAATTGCAAAGTTTCCAGCTATTGATGCAAGCAATGTTGGAAAAAACATTTCTCTAAATTTCTTGTTTAGCAACCGAAAATTCCTTTCATGTGTCATTTAATGCCTCTCTTTAATTTAATTTTTCTCCGATGGTCATTTATGATTTGTTTTTTAATATTCATATTTATATATGACTATTTATATATAAATAATAGTTAGGAAATGATTATTATGGAAATGAATGAAAATGTTGAAATGATTACAGGAGACCCTAAGAAAGCTATTAATAAGCTTGCTTGGCCTTTAATAGCTAGTATGTTATTGATCTTCTTGAATAATATTATAGATAGTATTTGGGTTGCAGGACTTGGTCCTGGGCCTCTTGCTGCAATTGGTTATGTAACTCCGTTGTTTATGGTGCTTGTAGGATTTGGAAATGGGATTGGTGCAGGTGCAACTTCCCTTATTTCCCGTTATATCGGTGCTGAGAAAAAGGATGATGCAAATAATGCTGCAATTCACTCAGCTATTTTAAGTGTAGTTATTTCCTTGGTTCTCACAGTCTTTTTCCTACTTGTATTGGAATCATTATTGAAGATAATGGGTGCAAGTGAGGTAATGGGTTATGCAATGGATTATGGTATAATCATCTTTGCTTTTACAGCCCCTATTTTAATTCCACCTATTTTTGGAGGAGCATTTAGGGCTGAAGGAGATGTAAAGAGAGCTACTTTACCTATCGCTATGGTTGCGGTTGTCAATATGATTTTAGATCCAATATTCATTTACGTCTTTGGTTGGGGAATTTCCGGTGCAGCTCTTGCAACAGGATTGGCTCCTCTCGTTGGTCTTTTTATGATGTTATATTGGATTTTCATTAAAAAGGACACCTACTTGTCCTATAACAGAAAAGATTTCCATAATAATTTTAAAATGTATAAGGACATTTTAGTTGTAGGAATTCCAGCAAGCTTGGAACAATTGATCATGGCAGCTCTTGCTGTTACCGTCAATTATATGCTCACTTTGGTTTCAGGTTCAGTTGCAGTTGCTGTTTATACTGCAGGTTGGAGAATCATATCCTTAGGATTGCTTCCAGCTATTGGTGTTGGAACTGCAGCGATTACTGTTGCAGGTGTTGCATATGGTGCTAAAAAGTATGAAAACATTAGAACTGCATGCAGATATTCCGTTAAGTTAGGTCTAATCTCATCAATCATCGTTTGCATATTGCTCTTTGTATTTGCTAATCAGGTGGCATTCATATTCTCATATTCAGAGGCAAGTTCACATCTTGAGCCATTGATTGCTTCATTCATACAATTGATGTGCCTTTTTATATTGTATGTCCCATTCGGTGCAAGTGCAGGAAATGTATTCCAAGGATTAGGGAAAGGAACAACTTCCTTTATTTTAACTACATTCAGGGAATTTGTACTTGTATTGATTTTCGCATACCTTTTAGGATTTGTATTCAATATGGGCGAGCGTGGAATTTATTACGGCATGCTTTTAGGTGGTTTCTTAGGTTCCGTAATAGCTTATGGATACATTGAACTCTATGTGGACAGATTGATTAAGGGAAAAGTTAAAGGAAGCGAGATTTAGTTTTTAACTTTTTATTATCCTATTAATCTTTCCCATTTCTATTTTTCTTTCTTATTTAATTTTTCATTTTATTTTTATTTAAATTACTTAATCTGGTAATATAAACTTTTTTAAATGATTTGATACAAATTAATTAATAGAAAATATTTTATGATTTTATAATTTTTTTAGGCGGTTAATTTAATATGCAAAAAGTAATTAATTCTCATTGTCACATTTATCCAGACAAGATTGCAGCAAAGGCTGTTAAGGGTATTCGTGATTTTTATGACCTTCATATGTCTTTAAATGGGACTGTAAATGATTTGATTGAAGATGGGGACAAGGTAGGGGTTTGCCATTATCTTATACATTCAGTTGCAACAACTCCAAAACAAGTTCAGTCAATCAATGAATTCATCAGTTTTGAAGTAAAATCCCATCCAGGCCTTTTTACAGGTTTTGGAACATTGCATCCGGATAGTGAAGATATTGAAGGTGACTTGGATTATATTATTGAACTTGGTCTTAAAGGTGTAAAGGTTCATCCTGATTTCCAGCAGTTCGCCTTAAATGATGAAAAGGCATTTAAAATGGGTGAGGCAATCAATGAAAGAGGATTACCAATAATGATACATTGCGGGGATTTCAGATATAATTATTCAAACCCTGAACATTTAAGGCCTTTCCTTGAGAAGTTCCCAGATCTCACAGTTATCGGAGCTCATTTTGCAGGTTGGAGCATGTGGGAAAAGGCAACAGAAGAATTGGCAGGAACTCCTAACTTATTTGTTGATTGTAGCTCAAGTTTATATGCATTGTCTCCTGAAACTGCAAAGGATTTGATTCATGCATATGGTGCAGATAAGGTCTTATGGGCTACTGATTTCCCAATGTGGGAATCAACAAGCGAGATGGAAATGTTTAATAAAATAGATTTAACTGAAGAAGAGCGCAATTTGATTCTTTATGAAAATGCCGCTAAACTTTTAGGTTTAAAATAAAATCGGATTTTAGACAATGATTATTTAGAAAATGATTATTAATTTACTGATGATTTTTTTATTTTCTATTTTTTCTTATTTTTCTAATTTTTATGGTTGATATCATGTTTGATGTAGAATCTATTGATGCAGAGTATTTTACTTTAGATGAGTTCAAATTTAAAAACGGAGAAGTCTTGAAGGATGCGAAAGTGGAATACATTACTTTTGGAACTCCACAGTATGATGATAATGGAATCATTTCAAATGCAGTGATTTACTTCCACGGTTCAAGTGGAAGCTGTCACTCTGCAAGACGCATTTCTGAGGATATGGGTAGCGGAGAGATATTTGATACAGATAAATTCTTCTTCATTTCAGTCAGTGCTCTTGGCTGTCCCGGTTCTGCTAGCCCATCAACAACTGGGCTTATGAATAGGTTTCCAGAGTATGATGTGGAAGATATGGTAAACTTCCAGAAGCAATTTATTGAAGAAAAATTCGGAATCACTCATGTAAAAGGGCTAATTGGAAACTCTATGGGTGGATTTGAAGTCTTGACTTGGGGATGTGTTTATCCTGATTCTGTTGATTTTATCATTTCTCTTGTTAGCAGTTTTAAGGTAGGTGGACATAATTATGCCTTAAGCAAGATCATGAACAATATTTTGGAATCAGACCCTGATTATAATGAAGGTGCTTATGATTTGCCACTTTCAGACTCATTAAAGAGAAGCTTAAAGCTTTCATCAGATGCAATGTATTGCTATGGATTATCAAGAGAGGAATATAGAAACAATATGACAAATGAGGAAATTGAGCTTGCTATGGCTGAGTTTGCAGAGGAAAGCTTGGAAGAGGATCCTAATGATTTGATTTATATGAATAACTCTTCATTAGATTATGATTTGACAGACCAATTGGAAAATATCACTGCTAAAGTCTTGATTATAGCCATTAATCAGGACCAATACTTCCCACCGAATCTTGATGCTATTCCAATGAGCAAAATGATTAAAAATAACAAATTGCTTATTTTTGACTCTTGCATGGGTCATGTTGGTTCTAATGAATTGTTTAAGGTAAAAGAGGATTTGGAAGAGTTCATTAAGGAATTTAGGGACAATTAATCTATTATTATTATTATTATTATTATTATTATTATTATTATTATTTTAAAGGTGTTTTAATGGAAATAACTTATAGGGATATTCATGATTTTAAGGAAGAGGATTTAAAAGACTTATTCTTATCAGTTGATTGGTCTTCTGGACATTTTCCAGACAAGCTTGTAATTGCAATGAAAAACTTTGAAACAGTCTGTTCTGCATGGGATGGAGAGAAGTTAGTTGGCATGGTTTGTGCAATGGATGATGGAATAATGACTGCTTATGTCCATTATGTTCTTATCAGACCTGATTATCAGGGAATGGGAATTGGAAAGGAAATGATGAAAAGAGTGACTGACAAGTATAATGATTATTTGCGTATAGTTGTTGTTTCCTATAATGATGAAATTGAGTTCTATGAGCATTGCGGTTTTGAAAAGGCAGACGATGCAAGTCCAATGTTCATTACAGATTTATGGACATGATTCTTTTAATTTCATCAAATCTTTTTAGAAAAATATTATAATTTAAAAGAACATAGTTTAATTAAGAGATTAAAAGGGATAAATATGTTAAGCGTTAAAGTTGAAGATTATGGCGAAACTGAAGATCAAATGCACTATGTAACATATAGAGTGTCTGATTTAAGTGAAAAGGAATTAGACTTTTTATTGAATAACTTGGAAGGGGAAACCATTGTAGAAGATGGTGATTTGCTCCTAAATATATTCTATTCCAGAAAATTCTTCCCATTTGCTTCAGATGATGCACATTTTAAACTTGAAGATTTCATTAAAAGGGAAGAAATTGAAATGACTTATTTCATTGCAAGCTTCTTGGAAGACATGAAATAAGTTTTTTTAAAACATTATTCGTTCGTTGCATTAATTTAACAGAGGATTAAGATGAAAAATGATTTATTTGAATTAACAGCATCCAGAAGGTCTATCCGCAAATATGATGGAGAACCTATTGATGATGAAATTTTAGATGAAATTATGAAGGTTGCTCTTACAGCACCATGTTCATTTGGTCATCGTCCTGTGGAATTTGTTGTGGTTAAAAATCAAGATACTATAAGAGAATTAGCTGCTTGCAAAAGTTTAGGTGGAAGTCAGATTATTGGTGCAAGTGCAGTTGTAGTTGTAATGGTCAATCTTCATCGTGGAGAGTTTTGGATAGAGGATGGTGCTATCGCTTCTTCATATATTCTTCTTGCAGTTGAACAGTACGGTCTTGGATCTTGTTGGGTTCATATACGCAATAGAATG
Source organism: Methanobrevibacter sp. (assembly GCF_045114555.1). GTDB lineage: Archaea > Methanobacteriota > Methanobacteria > Methanobacteriales > Methanobacteriaceae > Methanobrevibacter. The sequence continues at coordinate 16,221 of NZ_JBGUKT010000004.1, forward strand.
GGTAAGAGAAAATCTTCAGATGAGGAAATCCGTGAACTATTGAATATTCCTGATGATTATGCAGTTTTAAACCTTGTAGCTATTGGTGGAAAAGGTGAATTCAAGCAAGCTTATACAGAAAAAGACTTTGATAAAAGCAAAATTCATTTTGAGAAATATTAATTGTTTAATTTTTATTAAAATTTTAGATTTTATAAAAAAAGAGAAAATGATAAAAAGAAATTTTCTTTTTATCTAATTGATTATTTTACTATTTTTATTTACTATTTTTATTTAGATGCTTCAAGCATTCTTTCTACAGCATTGATTGATTTTTCAGCTATTTCATCAGGGACGATAATTTTAGGTTCTTCATTTATTAAGCAGTCCCTTACTTTTTCCAATGTGTGGAGTTTCATGGTTTTACAAATAGCTCCTTCAAGCAATGGGTAGTAGGTTTTGTCTGGACACTCTGATTTAAGTCTTGTAATCATGTCAACTTCGGTTCCAATGACAAATTCCTTATCCGGGCTGTCCCTTACATGTGCAAGCATTCCACCAGTACTTAAGACATAATCTGCCATTTCCTGAACCTCTTTGTTGGATTCAGGGTGAATTAAGATGTCTACACCAGGATATTTTTTCCTTGCATCTTCAATATCCTCTTTGTGGAATAACTTGTGAACGTAACAGTGGCCGTCACCTGGAATAGGGATAATCTTTTTGTCAGTAAATGGTTGTACAAATTCTCCAAGATTGTTGTCTGGTCCAAAGAGAATTGTATCCTGTTCTAAGCTTGCTACAACCTTTTTTACATTTCCAGAGGTACATAGAATGTCTGACTGCGCTTTTGCTTCACCAAGACTGTTTACATATAAGCAGACTGCAGCATCAGGATATTTTTCTTTTGCTTCTCTAACTTGCTCTCCGGTAAGCATATGTGCCATAGGACATTCCGCTTCAATATCTGGGATTAAAACTTTTTTGTCAGGGTTTAGCATATATGCAGTTTCTGCCATAAAGTCTACTCCGCAGAAGACAATAATATCTCTATCCTCTACTTCTTTAGCTTTAATGCATAATTCTAATGAGTCTCCAAGAAAATCAGCTATTTCCTGAATTTCCTTAGGTTGGTAATTGTGTGCGAGTATAATCGCATTCTTTTCTTCTTTCAATTGAATAATTTCTTTCTGTAATTCATTTGTCATTTTTAACCCTCTTTACAATAGGATTATTAGTAATATTTAGTATAATATTATCTTTATTTTTTATCTTTATTCGTTTTGATTAAAAAAATTAACTATTGTTATTTTTTATACTTTATTTCTATTTTTCTATTCTTTCTATATTCATCAATCAATCTATTGATATTTTCTAAGATTGTGACTTTACCGCAGTCAATGTACTTATAATCTGTTATCCAATAGCTTACCTCAACTTTAGGGCCCCATTCTGTATAATCCTTTGAAAATATTGTTGTTTTATCATTAACGACCCAATCGTATTCATACATGACCTTATCAAGCTCTTCCTTGAATTCAGGGATATTCATTCCATGAGGCAATGTTGCAATGATTCTTAGCCTATGGTCTTCAGTTGGCTTATACATCTTATAGATATTTTTTGATAAAACAGAGTTAGGGATTGTTATTTCGTAGTTGTCCTGATTTATCATAGTCGTATTTCTGAATCCGACTTTCTTTATTGTTCCCTTAAATCCATTGACTTCAATGACCTCTCCAACTTTGATTCTTTTATCGCTGATTACAAAGATTCCTGAAATGAAGTTGGAGACAATGTCTTGTGATGCAAAACCTATTACAATACCTACAACACCTAAACTGATTATGATGCTTTCCAAGTTGATTCCAAGAACATGCAATATCCATGCAATGGCTACAATAATCACTGTGTATTTCACTATGTCCTTAAATAGATAATGGGCGGTGAGATTCAAATCGAATTTTTGCTCTAGCTTAGTGAGCATTTTATCCCCTATTCTGATGAAGATGAGCCCACCTATTATAATCAGCAAAATGTATATGATATTTCTTAAATTAAAAAGATGAAACATAACGTCCAATACTTGAGATGTGAAATCCATTTTATCCCTATCCTCTTTTATTTTTTCTTCTCTTTTTAATAATAGTTTCCATTAGTTTTCTATTCTTTTTAATCATTGTTTACGGTTAATATGTTCTTGAAATTTATGGAAGTCTTGTCTTTTCCAATGTTAATTTCAGTAAAGTCATTTGCCACAATGGTATTTTCAAATATTTCCTTAGCTTCATTCTTTATATTCAAATCACTTGTATACCTTGTGCTTATGTGAGTCAAGACCAATAATTTGACATTTGCCTCTTTAGCTATTTCTGCAGCTTCCTTTGATGTGGAATGGCAATTTTCAATTGCCTTGTCTTTGTCGGCATCCTCGTAAGTTGCTTCATGAATAAGAACGTCACTGTATTTAGCAAGTTCAATCAGCTTTTCACATGGTCTTGTATCTCCAGAGTAAGTGACTTTCTTTCCAGCTCTTGGAGGTCCTAATACCTGTTCGGGCTTGATTATCTTCCCATCCACTTCAACCTCTTGGCCACTGTGAAGCTTTCCAAAGGCAGGGCCTACTGGAACTCCAAGCTCAATTGCCTTTTCCCTTAAGAAGCGAGGCCTTTTCTTTTCATAAATTGAATAAGCGATATTTGGAATGTTATGCTCTGCAATTATTGACTTGATGATGTATTCATCAGTTTCCACAACTATTCCTTCATCGATTTCATGAATGTTTATATTGAAATTTATTTGGAAAAATCCATAGTTGGAAATCACAGTTTTTATCTTTTCCAGTCCTTTAGGCCCATAGATATCCAAGTCTTCCTCTCTGCCTCTAAAGCCCATGGATTGGATTAGTCCTGCCAAACCTAAGATGTGGTCTCCATGAAAGTGGCTGATGAATATCTTGTCTATTTTCATAGGGCTTATCTTAGCATAAGTCAATTGTCTTTGTGTTCCTTCCCCACAATCAAAGAGCAGTGTATCCTTAAAGTATTTCAAAATTATTCCTGCATGGTTTCTATATTTTGAAGGCACTGCAGATGAGGTTCCTAAAAATGTAATTTCCATAAAATCACTTAAATTATAAATTTTATCAGCTATTTCCGGTTTGAATAGCTAAATTAAATTATATTTTGTCTTATGATTAATGTTTTGTTAATTTACATATATAAATTGATTTAAATATTGATTTGATATGTAATATATATTAATGGTTTAAAACATATATTATTGTACTTAATATTAGATTTTTTATAAATGTTTTCAATAATTTTGGTGTAAAAATGGATGAAATTATAAAGTACATGCTTAGAGAGGATGAAGGTTTTGGAGATATCACTTCAAACGCATTAATTCCAGAAAATAAGATATTTTATGCTAAATTAATCACTAAAGATGATGGAATCCTTGCAGGAATTGAAATCATAAAGGAAATGTTTTTAGAATATGGCATTGAAATCATATCCTCTAAAAAGGATGGGGATGAGATTGTAGAAGGTGATGTCCTTTTAGAGCTTGAAGGTAATGCCCGCAAGATTCTTCTTTTAGAGCGCACTGCACTTAATTTGCTTATGAGAATGTCTGGTGTTGCTACCATAACAAATAGGATAGTCAATAAGGTTCATGATGTGAACCCTAAAATAAGGGTTGCAGGAACCCGTAAGACTGCTCCTGCACTTCAGAAGTATGATAAGTTAGCTATTGCAATTGGTGGGGGAGACAGTCATAGGAATGCATTGGATGACATGATTTTGATTAAGGACAATCATATTGCTGTTGTCGGTTCAGTCAAAAAGGCTCTTGAATTGGCTAAAGAAAACAATAGCTTTTCCAAAAAGATTGAAATTGAAGTTGAATCAACTGAAGATGCAATCATTGCCTGTGAAAACGGTGCAGACATTGTCATGTTTGATAACATGACTCCTCAGGAAGCTCAAGACACTCTAAATGCATTGGAAGAAAAGGATTTGAGAAAAGATGTCTTGATTGAGATTTCCGGCGGAATCACTGAAGACAACATATTGGATTATGCACCATTGGATGTGGACATTATCTCTTTAGGTTCAATAACCCATCAGGCAAGCAGCTTGAACTTTAGTTTGGACATGGATTAAAAACCCTTTCGGCTTATTGGATAGATGAAAAGTTTATATGTAATATTGCATAATGTTTATATAACTTTAATATGAGGTGAAATTATGGCAAATCTTGAAAAGAATATAGAAGAAAAACTCACTGAAGTATTTAAAGGCGAATTTGAAAAGGAAGATTTTGAATTGAATTACCTTATAACCGATGATGTAATCACTTTCTTCTTCCCAATAGCAGAAGGAAAAGAGCTTTCACTCGATTCCATTGAAAAGATTTCAAGCATAATCGATGCTAGATTTGAAGGTTCCAATATTGTAAACCAAGAATACAGATATGCATTCAATCTTGATCCTTGTGCTGACTAAAATTATTGGTTTTTAAAATAAAATTTTAAATTTTATTTTTTTATTTATTATTTTTATTATTATTTTTATTTTATTAGCTTATTTTCAAAAAAATATTTTTGCTATTTTTAAATTTTTAATTTTTTTAGTTATTGTTTCAGGTATTGTATACTATTTCTATTTTTTACAACAATTTTCATTGATTTTTCAATTAATAATTTTTATATTTTTCTCATAATTCATAATTTTAAAAAAGGGATTTTTCAATTTTTATAAGCTATCAAAATTATTGACTTTTGCTATGATTATTCATATAGTTATAGAGTAAACTATATGAAAAAATAATCATAAAATTAAAATAATGCGATACCTTTATATATTCCTTTAAACAAATATATTATTACATCTAGATAAGCAAATGGATTTTTTAGAATTTAAATCAATTTTTATTAAAAAATAAAAATAATTTTTTATCTAAATTTACATTTCACTTGCTTTTCATGATTTATTTAAAATTTAGATAAATTTTATTAATATTAAAATTTTTATTGTAATTTTCATACTTATGATAAATTTTTATGAACTAATTATTGCATTAGCCAGTTAATAATTCAGTTGTAATCAATTATTAATAAAATTTATAATATTTATTATGGAGACGTTATTATGGCTGAAGAAGAAATCAATAATGTTGAAATCGAAGAAGAGGAAGATGAATACTTACCTTTCGCTAAAGCAGAAGTTGTTCGTTTAATGAAACAAAACCTTGATGATGACAAAATGATCAGGGAAAGAGTAAAAGTAGAAATGAACAAGTTCTTAGGAGACATTCTCAAGCAAGTTTGTGAACAGCTCAATGAGTACCCATACACTACCATTGAGTACGAAATGCTTAAAGAGTCAACCTATCCATACACTAACATCAAAAGAATCAACCAAGAAAAAGAAAGAATCTTATTACACTTAAATGCTATTAAAGCAGATTGTGATGCATTAGCTATGGATGTTCAAAAGACTCTCAAATTAAAAGATGTCGTAGAGGAAGATGAGTTCACTCCATTATCTATGACAAAACAAGAAGAAGATGAAGAAGAAATAGAAGAATAAATCTTCTAATTTTCTTATTTTTTTATTTTTATTTTAAATTCAATTTTAACTACTTTTTTTAAATTTTAAATTTTAAATTTTTTCACGATATACTTTTTTGTGGTTACCTTTTTTTAAAATTTTTTAACTATTTTTTTTTAATGATTTAATCAATTACAGTAAAACCAGTTTTTAGATTTTTAAGCTCCTCATCAGTTAAGGGTTCGGTCTTTGCACGAACATCCATGATTTTGCTTTGTCCGAATGGATCTTCTATAAGCAAGAGAGTTTCAAGTTCACCATCTAAAATCTTGTGCAGGTTTTCAAGGACCATTTTTCCATTTTGTTGAGATGTCTCATCTGTAAACATATTTAGTGCCCTTTCAGTCGCTTCAATGAATCTTACAATAACACCTTCAACATTTGAAATGTATCCTTCAGACTTTGGGCCCGGTTCAACCTTGATTCCAACTTCGGGAAGTGAAACTGTAGCTGACTGAGATCTGACCACTCTTGAGTCCAAAGATTTTTTGGTAATTATCAAACTATGTTTGGCTGGGTCTTTCTGTTCAGTTGCCAAAACATCATTATGTCTGAACCCACATCTTTCACATTGTATGGTTGATTCAACAACCTCTCCAAAATAAGCAAGTTCATGAGTTTGAGTAGTGTAAGTTGCAGTTCCTTTTCCTCCACATACTGGACAATCCATTTTCATTTCTGCACTTTTTCCAGTTGTAACATCATCTGTGTTCATATTAATTCTCTCCTTTATTAATTTTCATACTTGTGCAATAACTATTGATAATTATTAAGTCTAAATCGTATAATTTGAATAGTTGATATTAACTATCTATTTTAGATTTCATTGATGTAGATATAGTTAACTATATTTTAAAAAATAATTAATTTTCAATATTTTTTAATTTTCTATAATATTTTTATTTTTTTAATATTTATAATTTTTAATGAATTTTACTAAAATTCAGCATCCTAATGAAAATCTATCAAAAATATTAATTTAATAATTTTTATGCTAATATTTATTAATAATAATAAATATATACATACACTAGGATAAATTCTATAATGTTGGATATTGTATTATTTATTGCATTAGTATTTAATATATTTTATTTGAAAAAATTCAATGTTTAACAATTTATCATATTATATTTTTATCAAAATTACACAATTTTTAAAAGAGGAGTGATTACTTGTATTCTATAAATTCTGTTGAAGATCTTCAAGAATTAAATCCTTATATTATAGTAGGATGTGGAGGTGGAGGAGAAAAGTTCTCTAACCTCGAAGGGATTGAAACAGTAGGATTCCTTGATGATAACCCTGCAAAACAAGGAAAACCTTTCTGTGGTCTTGAAGTGGCATCAAACTTATCAGATTTATTTGAATCTACTGAAGCGAATACTGTAGCAATCATGTTGCCTATTGGAGCTGAAGGTACAGCTTTAAAATACGCGGTTCAAGCATTGGCAAATGGTAAGAATGCAGTTGTTTCATTTAGATCTTTATCTTTATCTGAAAATGAATCTTTATTAAAACTTGCTGAACAAAACGATGTTTGCATTAAAGAGATTAGTCCAAGATTGGATGTTGTACGTAAGATTTGCGGTGTAGCACCTGAAAAATGCTGTGAAGTATTGCCTAAGATTTCATATGAAGCAAAGGCACCTGTTATTTTTGTTGGAGGTACTTCCCAGGAATGTGGTAAGAGAACCACTACCAAATCCTTAGGAATTGAAGCTATGAAAAGAGGTATGAAAGCTTCCATCATTTCCACTGATGAAATGGGTTTGGAACAGCCTACCGCATTTAATTTCAGAGCAGGGAGCTTATCTGCAATGGACATTCCTTCAGCTATTTTAAGTTCAATCAAATATGTTGAGGAAAATGACCAACCGGACATTATCTTTATCGAAGGGCAATCAAGCTTAACTGAAGATGGAAACCCTCACCCAAGAGGATTGTCTGCATGTATCCTAATCGGCGCAGATCCAGATGCAGTTATCGTAGGTCACAGACCAAACCATCCATACCGTGAACCAAGAGGTATTGATTATGAGGTAAAAGCTATTGAAGCTGTTGTACCTACAACTAAAGTCGTTGGATTATCAATTAACTTAAGAAATGCTGATGAAGACATGACTTTAGAAAGCTTTGAAGAGAAATATGGCTTGCCTGCAGCAGATATGTATTCTGGTGGAGCAGCTAAAATATTAGATGCAATTTTAGAATATTTAGATAAAAACTAATTGATTTTTATTTAATTATTTATTTTCTTTTTTTACTATTTTTTTTAAAACTTTTAATATTTTTTAATATTTTTTCATGCCCTATCATAAAATTCTATTTTTATAAAATCCATTTTTTATAAAAAAAATAATAACTTTTATAACTATAAAAAAATATATACTTTAATGTAACAAAGTTTAATTTATTAAACTTTTAAATTAATAAACAAATTTTTATATAATATGTATAAAATTTTAAAATTTTTTTAAATTTATTTAAATTAATTAATCAATTTTATTTATTAAATTTAAGGGAAGATCAAAATGAGTTTTACAGATAATTTAAAGAAAAGCCTTGGTTTTGAAGAAGATGACTTTGGCACTGCATACGGAATTAGCGATTACGGAGAAGAAGATTTTTTCGAAGATGAATTCACTACAATCTCTCCAGAACAAACTTTTTATGAAATTGTCTTAATCAGACCAAAATCCGTAGATGATATGGATTACATCTTTGACCAAATCGTTGAAGAAAACAATCCTGTAATTCTTGATTTAAAATTCCTTGAAAAACAAAGTGAAAAGGACTTCAGACAAGCAGGAGAAATCTTAAAGCTTTTAAGACATCAATATGGTGCAGAAGCAATTTTGCTTTCACAAACTGAAGACAAAAACTTAATTATTGTAACTCCATCTAGAGTTAAATTAGTTAGAAAAGATTAAATGGAACAATACTCATATTGTTTTTCCTATTTACTTTTCTTTTTCTATTTTTTTATTTTTTTATTTTTTTCAAGTATTTTAAATTCTTTTTTTATTAATTTTTTAAATAATTAGTTTATTTTAGTATTATTATTATAATTATTATATTTTAGTTTTATTTGGAGTGGTATCATGAGTCATGTGGAAAGATCAGTGGAATTATTCGGATTAAAGTTCAATTGTGCACAGGCTGTTTTTGCAAGCTTTTCTGACGAATTAGGGATTGATGAAAAACAGGCACTTAAAATAGGAGGATGCTTTGGAAGTGGCATGCGTAAAGGTGAGGTTTGTGGAGCATGCACTGGTGCATTAATGGCTTTAGGATTAAAGTATGGTCAAAGTGAAGTCGGTGATGTGGATAGCAAACTAAAGTCAGATGATGTTTGCGTCAAGTTTTTAGAGGAATTTGAATCAAAAAACGGTTCTTATATCTGCAATGAATTGTTAGGGTGTGACATTAGAACTAAAGAAGGAGTTGAATATGCTGTGGAAAATAATCTTTTCACTGAGTTATGTCCTAAAATGGTTGAATCAGCTACATTGATTGCAGAAAAGTTAATTAAGGAATGATTTTTTAATTATTCCCCTTTTCAATTTTTTAATACTTTTTTTCAAAATTTCTATTTTTTATTCATTTAAATATTGAAAAAGCTTTTTGCATTTTCAAATGCTACTTTATTTATCTCTTTTTTATCGTATCCTAATCTTTTTAGTGTTCTGACTGTTTTTGGAACAGAAAGGGGATTAGATGGCTTATTGCTTATATCACTATTCAATAGGAATTTATCAAATCCATATTTGTCTAAAATTTCAATTGCCTCTTCAACTTCCATCTTTTGTGGTTGTACAGTCAATCCTATGGTGAAATCATCATCGATTATCTCTTCAATGGTGTTGAGGTTTATATGATCTATGACTACAAGATTTGGATTGATGCTTTCAAGAACAATTTCCTTTATGTCCTTTAAGACTTCAAGCTTGTTTTTTCTTGGAGTGTGAATGATGACTTTTGATTTGGTATCTTCTGCCAATTCCAATTGCTTTTTAAAGACTTCTTTTTCCATATCAGTATTTTCATCCAAACCTATTTCTCCAATAGCAATTATGTCCTTATTATCTATCCATTTCTCTAAAGCTTCAAATATGATCTCATTGTTCTTCAATGCATTAGCTGGATGAATCCCCAATGCAACCCTTAAGTCAAGACCATATTCTCCAGCTCTTCTTGGTTCAAAGTTTAGGATTCTATTTAAGTGGTTTAAAAGTATTTCTGGGTTGTTATCAATTTTATAAGGATAGTAAGAGCAAGTTATTGCAGTATCTATTCCGCTAATAAACATTTTTTCAAAGTCTTCGCTGCTTCTTGAGTCCGCATGCATATGTGTATCAATCATATTTTCACCATTTTTAGGAATCTGTTAAATTTTTTTCTAGCTATTGGGATTTTTGTTAAAATATTATTATGAATAGTTAAGAATTTGTTTCTAATTATATTTTTCTTCGTTTTATATATTATTTTTTCTAAAAATCATTTTAATTCAATATTTTTATAAAAATTAACAGTTTCACATCAATATTGATGTCATTTTGAAATTCTATTTCCCGTTTTTCTAGCATGTTTATATATGTGTTTATGAAAATTACTAATTGAGTTAATCAATATTCTGGAGGAATGATATATAATTTTACCTAATTTTAAGAGATTTTTTTTAAATTGTTGGGATATGTTGAAGTTTCATAAAAAAAGCAAAATTCTTGTTGTCTTGTATTGTGATAAATAGTTAATTTTGAATAGTGTTATGTATATATATTTCTATATTTTTTTAAAATATGATAATGTACTGCCCTAACCACCACATCTATTTTTAATGGGAGGGGGGTGTGTGCTGTGTATGGTGTGATCTATTAATGATTTATTTTTGTTTTGTATTCAAAAAGTTTAGCACATCAATACCCAAGTCAGTAATTCTATACAATCTGCCACGTTTGTAGTCTGGATTTAGCAAATAAACTAATTCTTTTTCCCTTAAATATCTTAATTGTTTGCTTACACTATTGATGTGTAATCCAGTAGCTTTTGCAATCTCTGTTGGTATTAAAACATCATTATTGTGGAGACAGTTTAAAATTTTTTGCCTATTCGGTGCAATTTTAACAAAAGTGGCTAAAACAAGTAATTTTTTATCCATTTTACTATTACAATTTTAGTTCTCTTCTCTTTTCTGGATTTTCTATAAAATCATTAATTTTAACGAATAATACATCAGCTCTTGCGTCTAATGCTTTATTTTCTTTAAGTAATGCTTTATTTTCTTCACTACAATCCCATCGTTGATGAATTTCATCATATAAAAGATCTGCTTGTGCTTTTGAATTAATTTTTTCAATGATTTTATTATTTTTTTGTATAGTTTTTTCGTTCTTTTCTATTCTCTTTCCAATTTCACCCATTTCTTTTAGGTCATTATTTATTTCATCATTTAATTTCCTTTCTTTTTTGAGCACATCAAGCACTGCATCCCTTATTCTGTTCCCATCGTATTTTTTCTCATCAAATAATTCATAACATTTTAGCAAGGCAGCATCGTAATCTCCATTGGTCACTAAGCCTTGAATGATTCCTATTGCTTCAGAATATCTCTCGCCAGCCATTAATTCCGCACCACATTTTGGACAAAAACTAAATACTTCATATGTTTCTAAAGCACAACGAGGGCAAACCTTGGCTTGTGGCTTTTTACAGCCACAATAAGGACAAAATTCAAAATCATCATCAAATGATCTATTACAATTTGGACATAATACCATTAAAACACCTTTTTATTTTGATTACATTTGGCTAATTATAATAAATATTCTTTTGCATCATTTACCATTTTTACAAATAGTTCTCTATGTTCTTGGTATTCTTTGAAGTTGTTGATCTTTACATCATATCTTTTCCATCTATTGATGTATGAATATTCTAGTCCTGCATTGTCTAATTTGTTGTTAATTTCTTCGTTCTCGTTTCCTTTGAATCTTAGATACATGAATTTTTTGAGTGGTTGGAATGCTATAAAGTTTCTTGCTATACCATCAATAGTAAGCCCTATGTAAAATTTGTTGTATTTTAATTCATATTCAGAAACTAGGTCACTTAAGTCTTCATATATTGAATCAACAATTTTCATCATATTCTTTGTACTTTTAGTGTTTTCCCAATAGTTTCTGTCAGTTGTTAGTAATTCCTCTTCTTCTTCAGTGCCTAAATCTATTCTATCAATTATTTTTGTAAAGACAAGTGAAACATCATCTCCAGTTTTGTATGCTGAAAGCTGTAATGCTATAAGAGGAATTGAACCATTAAACAGTGAAATTACATTCATGAACCTTCCAGTTATTTCTTCTGCAACAATTACTGCACAATGGTCATATTGAGGATATCTTTTCTTTTCGGTATCCCAATATTCAATTGTTCTGATAATATGGCTTGGATCGGTAGCTCCTAATTGTATTTCCACTTCAAATCTATTTCCAGAATCATCTGCCAATAATATGTCAAGACGCCCACCAGCCGGTTGGATTTTTTCTCTTTGAATAGCAGTCAAGTCTCCAAGACCTAATGCTGCAGGATTATCAAAGATGAATTTCTGTATAAGATCTTCATTGATTTGAGGGTTGTTTTTTAAATATATTCTATTCAATGTCTTCAATTCCATATATTTTTCCTCCATTTAAGCTGTAAATCTTTTACATAATATTATAATTCAAGGCATATTAAATTTTATTTTTTCCATTAATGAATCTTCTTCAGTAGGTCCAACTGAACTTTCTGCAGGTTTTTCATTAATTTGATTATATGGATAATTATTTAATAAAAATTGAACTTGCCCTTCTTTTTTATAATACTTAGGGACTGAAAAATCATCACATAATGATTTGAAAGTTTCTTTATCCATTGCACATATTTTTGATATTCTTTGCCTTAAAATAGCTTCAGGTTCTTTTTTATTTGTTAGTGATAAATTGTCATAAATCTCATCCACGATAAGTTCATTGACTTTTTTAATAATTTTCTCTGCAGAAAAATTCTTAAATAAGAAAATTATTTGATCAGACCTTAATTGATATCTTGGTGTAGGAAAATAATTAATTAATTGTTCAAAATATTTGCTATTCATATTTTGTATTCTTGATTTACATTCACTAACAGTTTCTACAAAGATATAAGGTTTATTCCCATAACCAGTATTCGTATTGCGATTAGAAGAATTTATGTAATCTGAAATAACCTTGTTATTAGGACTAGTGTTATTTTTTTCATTAGTTTCAGCACTATTGGGCTGCTTTGCAAAAAATTTTGTCATGTCCAATTTAAAACTTGTTTTCCATCGTAAAATAACATAACTGCTAACGCACAATGCGACAATTGTTGAAATAACCATATTGCCATACTCGCCCAATGGTCTAAAGATGAGTGAAGAAACATAAAGAGTCAATAAGTATAATCCTATGAACACCAATGAAGCAATTATAAAATTTTGAACAGCCTTAACTTCTTTAGAAGGCATAGGGTTATAATATTCTGGAGAGTATTTTGTTCCAGATCCTCCTCTGGTCTGATTATACCCATTATGAAAAGTATTAAAATGACTTATATACAATCTCTCTCTTTCATCAAGGTACGGGGTGTATTCAAGTACTTGAAAATTAAATCTGTCCCCTCTATTATAATCTCTTTGTAAGCCCGCATTGTGATGGGTTCCCTTGTTTAATTCATTTTTATGTTGATTCCATCGTTTTTGAACATTTTTTGACTGCCCAATATAGGATTCACCAGTCCTTTCATTAGTTATTTTATAAATTCCACTTCTAGACATAAAATCAACCGTTTCGAAGATATAAAAGATCAATATAATTTTGCATTAACTTCTTGGTATGAGTCTGTTTCATAAGCTTTAAAAGAATCGTATAAAGTTATTTTTGTATTATTTAAATTCTCATCTGTAGCTATAGTATACCATAGACTATAAGATATTACTTTATCATCATCTTCTGCTTTAAAACTAATAAAAAGTTCATTAATATTTTCATCATAGGTTGGCAACATATAACGATAAATAGCAACTCCTTCAGAATTAGTTTTTACACTGTCACTGAAAGAGTAATCTTCACCAATTATTGAAGAACCACCTGCATTAATGTAAATTGTAGAATTCGGTTTGTATTTAATTGGGAAATCAATACTTTCCAAATTTGTTGGAACATTGGATATTGTATCAATATCATCATCGTAAATGCTCAAGTGAGTAAAAAATAAATGGTCATAGACCATACTTATTCCCCCAATGACCATAACTATAATAAGCAATACACCAGCTACGCCACAACATATGTCCCATAAAGAACTCTTTGCAATTTCCCTTTCAACGGGCCTTCTAAATCGTTTAGGAACTCTCCTTGCCATATCAAATCACCATTTTACATATAATTATACTTTAAATTTTATGTTATTAATA
>NZ_JBGUKT010000005.1:0-29288 GCF_045114555.1 Methanobrevibacter sp.
GTAGCATAAACTTGTTTTACAGGTGCTTCAATCAAGAAGTTCATTACATCTAAATCGTGAATTGCAAGGTCAATAGCTACTCCCACATCCTTGATTCTTGGTGGGAAAGGGCCTACTCTTTTAGCTGAAATTGTTACCAAGTCACCGATAACCTCATTTTCAATAAGCTCTTTAGCTTTTTGCACTGCAGGATTGAATCTTTCAACATGGCCAGTTGCAAGCTTTACTCCTGCTTCTTTAGCAGCTTCAATCATTTCTTCAGCTTCTTCAGCAGTAAAAGCAATTGGCTTTTCAACCAAAACGTGTTTTCCATGTTTTATAGCTTCCATAACGACTTCGTGGTGGAAGGTTGTTGGTACACAAACGCTTACTGCTTCAATTTCAGGGTCTTTCAATAAGTCTTCGATTTCAGAGTAACCTTTTGTCTTATATTTCTTTACAACTTTATCTAAGGTTGGCTTTACTACATCAGCCACTGCCACGAGATTGGCATTTTCCAATTTCGAATATACACGTGCATGGTTATATCCCATTGCACCTACACCTATAACTCCAACATTTATAGTTCTCAAAGATATTCCTCCAATTATTCAACTATATTTTTGTGTCTTATAACTTATAAATATTATTAAAATTTTATATTTTTTTATATAATTTTTTCTTAATAATTATCATAATCACTATTAAATTGATTAATATCTAAAATAAAAAAGAATTAGTTGTTTATTTTCTTAAAATATTGTAAAAAATAGGATAAATTGATTTTTAAGAATTATTAATCATTTTTCAAATTTTGATAAATTTTTGATTTCATGAAAATTCAAGTTTTTTCATGAAATGCAATTATTTATTAAAAAAATATAAAATAATTAAATTTTTTAAAATCTAATTTAAAGCTTGTTGGCTATTTTAAAGGAATTCGAGCATATTTTTGCCTATTTTTCTACCCATTTCCTCAGCTTCTCTTATGCTTCCTCTAATTGTTTCCTGATATAGGATCTCACCATTCTTATCAAGCAAGATGGAATTAAGCTCTAGCTTGTTGTTTTTTATTCCAGCTATTGCTCCAATTGGCCATTGGCACCCTACACCTATCTCTTCAAGGATAGTCTTTTCAGCAAGCACTTCCTGGAATGAGAAATAATGGTTTAATTTGGCTATTGTCTCTTTAAATTCACTGTCTTTTCTAGTTATCACTGCTAAAGCGCCTTGGCCTGCTGCAGGCATAATATAATCTGTTGGGAACTTGGCTTTTATGTATTTTTGAAGGCCTAATCTATTTAATCCAGCTTCTGCCATGATTGTTGCATCAACTTCTCCATCCATGACCTTTTTGATTCTTGTTTCAACATTTCCTCTGATTGGCTTTAATTCAAAATCCTTGTCATGGAGCTTGCAGAATGCTTCTCTTCTTAAGCTGCTTGTTCCAAGTGTGGAACCTTCCTCAAGTTCGCTCCAGCTGTAGTTTGAGATGAGCACTTCGTTAGGACTTTCCCTTGGAGGAACTGCAACAATCTCAAGATCCTCGTTCAATTCGGTTGGCACATCCTTTAGGCTGTGTACTGCAAAATCAACCTCTTCATCAAGTAGTGCGTTGTCAAGTTCTCTTGTAAAAAGTCCTTTAGAATCCATATTATATAACTGGGAGTTTGTTATCTTGTCTCCTTTGGTCTTTATGATATTCTTTTCTACTTCTTCTCCAGTGATATTGTATAAACAGCTTCTGATGTAGTCTGTCTGTACAAGTGCAAGTTTACTTCCTCTAGTTCCAACAATCATTTGATTCGCCTTAGCTTTTTATATGAAATTTGTGAATTTAAAATTGGTTTAATATATTAAATTCATGATTAAATACTTGTTTTAATCTTTAACATATTAATTTTGTAAATTATTCTTAATAAAATTATTCAAATTTTTAATATTTTTTGAATTTTTAGTTTTCATCTAATTTTTATTTATTTTTTGTCAACGTTTTGAAACTTGTGAATAATTAGACCTATAGATAAATAGTATGTTTTTATTATTATCTATGGCTATGTTTTGAGCTTCCTGATAATCTTCAATAAATGTTATTTTAAATCTTTTTTCCTTATTTTCATCATTTAATAAGTTTATTTTATTCTCTAAGCTTTTCCCAAGTTCATCAGTTAAAATTAAATTAGTTTTTGGATTATTGATTAGGTATTCATGTAAAAATCTTGATAGCTTGTCTTCATCTATCTCTTCGCATGTTACACCATACTTTCCACCAATTATAATATAATAATCATCAATGTCTTTTATCATGTTTATTGAGCCTTCGATGGCTTTTGTGTTGATTCCTGGATTGATTTCTTCAATAATCCTTAATCCATTTTCTTCATCGATTTCTCTAACATTTGTTCGACCATCGATTCCTTTAAACTTTGATAAAGCATTTTGAATTGTTTCCTCTTTTATGTCTAATGCTAATGCGGTTGTTGCAGCTGCTAAAAGGTTTAGGATATGATGAGGTCCCGGTGCAAAGCAATCTATATTTAGTATACCATTTATTAGTTTTCCATCAATAGCTTTCAAGTCATGATAAATGATCTTTGCACATGTGTTATCGATATCATAGTCAATGGATTCGCAGTAGACATTTGCATTTCTGTCAGTTAAGGAAAAGCTATTGATTTTATCTTTGTATTCATCTTTTTCATGAGGATAGAATTCGTTCAATGTTTCATATTCAATCACTACTGACGGGGACTTGAAGACTTGCCTTTTAGCGCTCTTTGCATCAGATTGGCCTTTTGCAATGGAATAGTTTTCAACTAGATTAGTCAGGATTCCAATGTCAGCCAAACCGCAAATTCCTAATGAATTTTCAAAAATAGCCATTTCATAATTCAAATCAGCATATGGATTTTCATCAAATTCTTCCTGAATATCACTTTCCGCCATTCTTTCATCCAAATCAAGATTCTTATCACATATTGGGAATGTGCTGCATTTTGGATTTGCTATTTTTTTAGCTAGTTGGATGGTGTTTATGATATTTGCTGGAGTTATGCTTATATCCTTTTGTAAAACAATCTTTTGCTCATTATCATTATTTTTTCTAAATAAGTAAGCCCCTAAACTGGATAATAGTAATGTATCCTTATTATTTTCTAAAAATATTTCCTTTAAGAGGAATGCAACGCTTGTTTTTCCTTTAACTCCAGTTATTTCAATGGTTTTTATATCTTGATTCTTTGTTTCCTCTTTCCAAAGAGATAATACAAGTTCTGTAGCTTGATGATGGTTTATGATATCATATTGATTCAATATGCTATTTTTATCGGATTCAATTAGATTAGCTATTTCAATAAATAATTCTTCTATGTTTAATGATGAGTGAATCGGATTAATTATTAAGTCCTTTTCCGGTCTTTCTTCAATCCTTTTAATTGAATTTAATTTTAGCTGATTTTTGAATGAGTCCAAATCTTTAATAATATTAACATCGTAAGTGAGTAAGAGATTCTCCTCTTCACTTTTCAATGTATTGTATAAGTCATAAGCATATACCTTTTCATAATTTCCTGATTTGGCAAGTTCTGAGGATATCTTGACTCCTCCGTGTGTCAAATCAACTAAAAAAACATTCATTGTTTCAACTCTTGATTAAATAATTATTAGTAAAAAATTGCTATTGAATAATAAAAATAAAAAATAGTTTTGCTTTAAAAATAAATAAAATGGAAAGATTAGTGTTAGAGCATTTATAATACTCTGTTAATACTGTCTAATCCTCCTTCATTAAGTTTATCCTTAACTTTCTTATAGAAGTATTTCTTATTGATTCTCATGAAGTAAACGTCTTTTTCGGATTTTTTGATAACGAGTTCTTCCATATAGTTCACTTCTTTTTGGACTTGCCCATCCATTACGAAAATTGCTTTCTTACCTCTTTTAAGGAGCTTGATTCTGATTTCACTTGCATCAGATACAACAAATGGTCTTACTCCTAGTTTATATGGACAAATTGGCACTATAATGAATGCACCTACTTTAGGGTCTACAATTGGTCCTCCTGCAGACATTGAATACGCTGTTGAACCACTTGGTGTAGAGATGATCAATCCATCTGCCCTTAATTCCTCTACAACTTCTCCATCTACAGAGATTTCATAATGAAGCATTTTAGCAGGTCTTGCAGTCATGATTACAACTTCATTCAATGCACGGAAAGTTTGGTTTTCATGGGAAATGATAATTTGTGTTCTTTTCTCTTTAGACCATTCGCCATCTAGGATTGCATCGAGAGCTTCAAAAGTGTTTTCAACTTCAATTTCAGTCAAGAATCCAACAGTACCCATATTGATTCCAAAAATAGGAATTTCCTTAGTCAATTGGTTTTGGGTTCTAAGGAGAGTTCCATCTCCTCCAAGAATGATTGCCATATCTGTTCTAAGTTCATTCAACTCTTTTGCATAATCTCTGAAGTTGTAGTTGAAGTTCAAACTTTCAATATGCTTTGCAATCTCTGGGGTTTCATTCATTGTTCTTGCAATGATCTTATGGAGCTCTGGGTCTTCTTTGATTTCCTCAAGCTTTTCTGCAAGTGAGGATTCAATAACAGTTTCCATATTCTTTTGAATCAGTGTTTCAAAGATTTTAAGTGAGAACAATACTGATTTGTACTCGTCAACTCTACTTACGATTGCAACGCTTTGGATTTTATCCAACTCGTCATTGTTTATGATTTTGATTATTTGATTATGCAAGTCAGGATTTCCTGCACTTACAACAACTGCCTTTTCGTAGATGCTTAATCTGCTGTTTAGTTTTTCACCGTACTTATCGGTTACAATAGCTCCAGCTTCCTCTACGATAAGTTTTGAAGCAGCGATATCGATGATTCTACTTCCTCTTAAATCAAGGAATGCGTCGTATTTTCCGCTTGCAACATAAGCAAGTTCAAGCACTACTGAACCTAATACTCTCATCCTTCTTGCGGTATCCACTAATTTGGATACGGATAGGGTTTTACTTTTGGTAAATCCTCCAAGGCTTATTTTTGTCAAGTCAGTTTCACTGCTTGGAGTCATTGGCTCCCCATTTCTTTTTGCTCCGTTTCCTTTAATGGCTTCATAGAAGTTTCCATTAGCATAATTCTTTACGAATCCTAATTGAACATCATTTAAGGTTGCTTCTCTTCCTTCAGGCACATTAGCCACTGCAATGGACATACCATATGCTGGAATGTTCTTTATTGCATTGCTTGTTCCATCAAGAGGATCGATTAGGAATATGAATCTAGGTTTATCTTGGTCTTCCCTTTCCTTTTTGGTTTTAGGAACATTATTAAGCAATTCTTCACTAAGACTGATTGCTTCCTGTTTTCCTTTTCCTAGCTTAAGTTCACCTATTTCCTCACTAATCAGATAAGACTCAAAATCAGCATCCTTAAGAAGTTTGATTACTTCATCTTCTGCTATGATATCGATATAGGATGTAGGTGTGCCGTCTGCACCTATTTTAACAAATTCTCCTGCTTTTGGATTTCCAACTTGTCCTTCAAGGAGATTTTCCACTTTTTCAAAAACTGTGGTGGCAATGTTTCTGCAAATATCTATATCCTCTTGATTCATTCTATCCCCTCAATAATGTTCTTTTGATTAAAAATTTATAAATTATTCTAAAATATCTTCTCTAATGTAGATTACTGCAGCTATTGCAGATCCTATTTCTTTCACGGTATGATGCGCTTCCTCTACAATTAATTCCTTGATTCTTACATTACGCTTATCCATCATGTACTTTACCATTTCTATTGCTTCACTCTTTATGTCTTCTGGATTTTGATTTGTTCCGTTTGCCTCAACGACACATCCAAGTTCATCACCGATAGCCACTGCAACACATGCAATAAGCTCATCTCCTTCGTTATCTGAGGTTAAGCTTGATAAAACGCAGTTTACCATTGAACCTGCTTTCAATTTAGGCAATTTTTCCACTTTGGTATTAGCTTCAAGCATGCTTGAAACCTTTATTAAGTTCACATCACCTATTTCTGCTTCATATAAAGCATTATCAAAAGCATTCAATTCTGTTGGTCCTTCGCTTGCACCCGAAACAATAGCTATTCTCATTATACCACTTTATTTTAAAATTTCTGATAAATTATTCAGATTATTTTTTTTATTTTTATTTTATTTTTTTATTTTTTTATTTTTCAATCGTTTATTTATCTCATTTTGATTAAAAAAATTTTTTATCTTAAATAATATTTATCTTTTATAATATATTAATTTATTAAATATTATTTTGGATATTCCCTTTTGACATATTTTTCATACGAAAGTTTATATATAATTTTAAATTAATATATTATTAATCTATATTTTATTAGGTTAATCGTATTTAATTTCAAAAAATGAAATTAAATAAATAAATTTCAATTAAATTTATTTTTAATTATTATTGTGAGGTTATTTTAATGTCAACCAAAGTTGTAGAACTTAAAACCGTAAAAGTCGGAAAATATATTGTATTAGACGGAGAAGCTTCTAAAGTAACTAGCTTAACCACTTCATCCCCTGGTAAACATGGGGCTGCAAAAGCAAGATTAGAAGCTGTTGGTATTTTTGATGGTCAAAAAAGAAGTTTAGTAAAACCTGTAGACACTAAAGTAGAAGTACCTATTCTTGACAAAAGAATTGGTCAAATTTTAGCTGTTATGGGTGACCAAGTTCAAATCATGGACTTAGAATCATTCGAAACCTTTGAATTACCTATACCTGCTGAATTCGATGAAGAAATCAGAGGTGCTGTAGGTACTGACTTAGGTGTAGAATATATCATTGCTTTAGGCAATATGAAAATCATGAGAACTAAAAAAGTATAATTTTTTAGTTTTTTTACACTTTTTGCGGATTTTTTTAAAATCCGTTTTCAATCTTTTTTCAAATCAAATCAAATCTAAAATCAAATCAAACTTTTTTTATTTTTATTTATTCTATTTTTAATTAATTACTTGATTAACTGAGATATTCAAACATTCAATTAATCAATTAATTAATTATTTTTCAAGATAAATTCAAAAATAAGAATTATTAAAAATATTATTATATCAAGTGATAAAATGCTTTTCAATACTTATGAACCATGGAAATTTGCTTTTTCAGCAGAATCTATAGATTTATACAATTTAGATAATGGAGAGTCTAATGATTCTAACGAATCTAAAAGATGGGGAATTATTGGAGTTCCCTTTGACAGCACTTGTTCCTACCATCATGGTTCAAGGTATGGTCCAATAATCATTAGAGAAGCATCATTTGGCTTTGAACAGTATAACTCTACTTTTGAAAAGCTTTTAGATGGTGAATTCTATGACTGCGGTGACTTGAATGTTGTTCATGGAAACTGCAGAAAAACTTGTGATGGTCTTTATGACTCTGTAAAAGAGCTGATAAATTTCAATATCAAGCCTATTATAATTGGTGGTGAACATAGCGTGAGCATCGGATCCATCAAGGCATTAGCTGATTTGGAAGAGAATGGTGATTTATCAGTCGTTACAATCATCCATTTAGATGCTCATAGAGACATTATTGATACATATATCGGAGAAAAGGATTCACATGCAACAATTATGAGAAGAGTTCATGATTTAAATCCTAAGGAATTGATTCAAATAGGCATCAGGTCATTCTCCATTGAAGAGAAGGAATTTGTTGAAGGTCAAGAGAATATCACTAGCTTTTTAGCAAAAGACCTTTTTGATGATTTCGAACTTCTTTTGGAAAAATTGGAATCAATTGAGGGAAAAGTCTACATTTCCATTGATATGGATGTAATTGATCCAGCATTTGCACCGTCTGTAGGAAATCCAACTCCGAATGGATTGCATCCTGTTGATGTTGAAAACATTTTTGGAGTTTTGGCGAATAATGAAGCTATTGATGTAATTGGTTTTGACCTTGTAGAAGTTGCAAGCGATAAATTAGGTGATATCACTGCTGTTCTTGCAGCTAAAATGATTTATGACTTCTTGACATTATTTGCTTAAATTTTTTTTAATATTCAATACTTCATGACCCGATTTTTTCGTTAGTTATTTTTACTTTTTATTTAGCCATTATTATTTAACAAATAATATAAATATTACTTAAACACATATCTTAATTATAATTTATTATTTACTATAAAAGTAAAATAAAAATTATTAAAAATTAATATTATTTAAAATTAATATTATTACAAGTCATTTTTACAAAAATAAAAAAATTATTAATAATTTATTAATCATATTTACAAATTATAAAAAATTAAGGAGATTTTTGATGTATAAGAGAGAAATAGAATTGTCTGGTCATATCATCGATTCTTTAACTCTTCCTAAAACCATGGATATTATCATGGATAACGGTGGAGACTTTGATATACTAGAGTTTGATATAGGAAAGCGCAAATCTGATACTAGTAAAGCTAAAATAATGGTTTCAGCAGAATCTCCCGATATTTTAAATTCTATTCTTGATGAACTTAACTTTATTGGGGTTTCAATATCTGAAATTGAAGAGGTAAATTTAGTGCCTTCTCCAAAAGATCAAGTTGCTCCAGAAGGTTTTTATTCAACAAGCCATCATGTTACTCATATTTACTACAAAGGTGAATGGATACTTGTAGAAGAAATTGAAATGGATTGTCTTATCGTTATTGATGAGAAGAACAAGACTGCTAGTTGCAAGCCAATTGCAGACATTAAAGAAGGAGACTTGATTGTTGTTGGAAGGGAAGGAGTAAAAATCACACCACCTCAAAGGTCAAGAGGAAAGCAAGGAGTATTTGAATTCATGAACAGTGAAGTTTCTTCTGAAAAGCCAATGATGAGCATCATCAATGATGTTGCAACTGAAATCAAGAATGTCAAAGCAAATGGTGGAAAAATAGCTCTTGTCGGAGGGCCAGCTATTGTTCACACAGGTTCTGCAGGAATTGTTGCACAGCTTATTAAGGAAGGATTCATTGATGTTATCTTTGCAGGAAATGCATTGGCTACTCACGATATTGAATGTGATCAATTCGGAACTTCCCTTGGTGTAAATGTAAAAACCGGTGAAGTTGTAGCTCATGGTCACACTCACCATATGAGAGCAATCAACAGAATCAATAATTCCGGTTCAATCAAGGAAGCTGTTGAAGATGGAACTTTAAAAAGTGGAATCATGTATGAATGTATTAAAAACGATGTTCCATTTGTATTGGCAGGTTCCATTCGTGATGACGGACCTCTTCCTGATGTGATTACAGATACTGTTGAATCACAAAAATTAATGCGTAAATATGCTCAGGAAGTTGACATGGTCATTATGATTTCAACTATGTTGCACTCCATTGCAACTGGTAATCTATTGCCTTCAAGAGTTAAAAGTATTTGTGTAGATATTAACCCATCTACAGTTACTAAACTTGCAGATAGAGGCAGTGCACAAGTTGTAGGTATTGTTACTGATGTAGGTGCATTCTTGCCAGTTTTATACAATGCATTGCATGAATAATTTATTTTATTCTTTTATTCTTTTTTTTAAATTTTTTTAATTTCTTTAATCTTTTTTAGTATTTTTTAAATATTTATTTTTTTTAGAACAATTTTATTAATCTTTTCAATGGTGTCAATATGGATGAAAGAATTATAGATGTGGATGGGAATGAAATTATTATCTCTGTAGATGGTATTGATGATATGGAACTTTCAGGATTGGAAATTGCAGATATGATCATTGAAGAGGCAGAAGAGCTTGAAGGCGACCTTATAATCACTGCAAAATATCTTAATGTTGAATTTGGAGAAGTTTACCCTGCGGAGATTGTAATTGAAGATGGCCTGTTTAAAGAGGTCATTCCAATCATCACTGATGACGATAACGAACTTGATTTGGATTATGATGGCATTTTAATACCAGGGTTTATTGATTCACACATTCACATTGAAAGTTCAAAATTATCCCCTTCCAATTTTGCTAAAGCTGTATTGCCTTATGGGACCACTTCTGTAGTGGCGGATTCTCATGAGATTGCAAATGTTCTAGGAATTGATGGAATTAATTGGATGGTGGAGAATGGAAAGTATGCGCCATTTGATTTTTATTATGCTGTCCCATCATGCGTTCCGCATTCTAGCTTTGAAAATTCAGGAGCGCTCATTACAAGTTCTGACATAGAAGAATTGCTGAAACGTGATGAAATGGTCGCTCTTGGTGAAATGAATTTTCCAGTAGTTTTATCCGGAGATGAAGAAGTTTTAAGGAAAATCGAAGTGGCTCATAAATTAGGGAAACCTATTGATGGCCATGCCCCTTTATTATCAGGTGAAGACTTGAAAAAATACATCTCATATGGAATTACATCTGACCATGAATGCACTAGCTTTAGCGAAGCTATTGAAAAGTCTCGTCTTGGAATGACAATCATGGTTCGTGAAGGATCATCTTCTAAGGACATGGATGCTCTTTTAAATTATGATGATAGGTTGAATTACCTAATTGAAGAGGAAATGGCTGGAAGAGCTGTTGTGGAAACTATTGATGATGCTATGGCTGTTTCACCATTTGAGATTTTAGTATGTGATGACATTGATGCAGAAGACCTGTCTAAAGGACATTTGGATAATGTGATTAAAAAAGCCATTTCATTGAAGATCAATCCTAAGGAAGCCATTAAAATGACTACATTTAATCCTGCTGAGCACTATGGCTTGAATTGTGGTGCGATTGAGGCAGGCAGAATTGCAAATTTCTCATTGGTTGATGACTTAAGAAACTTGAATGTAAGCAAAGTTTGGGTTCATGGGGAGCTTGTAGTTGATGATGGTGAAGTTCTCTTTGAAACAGAAGCTATAGAATCTAAACCTAGCATTGTGTTGGATGAAGTAAAAGCTGAAGATTTTGATGCTAAAATGGAGATGAGTTGGACCAATTCATTGATGGATGAGACAACTAATGTCTTTGCAATCAAGGCTTTTGACAAGAGTTTAATCACAGAAAAATCTGAAGAAACATTGATTGTTAGAGATGGTGTCATCCAACCGGATTTGAAAAAGGATGTTGTTAAGATTGCTGTAGTAAACAGATACGGTGGAAACGATATAATGAATGGTTTCATTAAAGGGTTCAATCTTAAAAAAGGAGCTTTTGGAGCTTCAGTGGCACATGATTCCCATAATATTTTAGTCATAGGAACAAATAGTGAGGACATGGCTAAAGTGGTTAACATTATTAGAGAGCATCAAGGTGGATTAGCAGTTTATTCATCAGAAGAAGATCTTTGTGAAGTTTTAGAGCTTCCAATAGCAGGTTTAATGTCCAATAGGGATATTGATTATGTGGCAGATAAAAATAGAAAACTGATGGAAGCAGCAAATAAATTAGGATGTAATCTAACATCTCCATTTACTACTTTATCATTTATGGCATTGATTTCAATTCCTCATTTTAAAATAATTAATCAAGGTCTATTTGATGTAGATAATATTGAATTTGTAGATTTGATTAATAATCTCTGATTAATTTATAAATTATTTTTTCTACTTTAATTTTCATTCTTCATTCTTCTCTTTCCATTTTTCTCTTTCTTCTTTCATTTCTATATGCTTCCAATTTTAGATTTAGTTCCTGTTCTATGCCAGTTAGCGCCCATACTATTATAGAAACAATTAACCCTATTTTTAGTAGAATCACTTAAGGTATAATTTAGCTTAATAACCAAACTATCATCCCAAACACCAAATTTGCTTTTCATATAACTTACTGAAATCCATTTAGTTGGAATGCCCCCATAACTGCCATAAGAATTACTTACTAAAACTTTTTTCTTGTCTGGACTAATATCCAAAATACTTATATAATGATGTTGTGCATGGAATATTAAGGCACAACCTCCTTTTTTAAGTTCACTTAATCCAATATCAAAAGAGTCTTTATAGAAATATATGCAAGTAAAATTGTTTTGTTTTAATGCTTTTTCTAGATTATGCACTGTTGTCCCACTTCTATTGGTTTTAGCAAGTTTAGCAAATTGTTTCTCACAAATGTAATTTCTTAAAACTTGACTGCAAACACTTGCTGAACTTGGACCACAAGTATAACCAGTATTTTGAACATCCCTAACTTCAGGATATTTGTATGATTTGCCTTTTAAAGATACTTTCACACTTCCAGGCCAGTAATTGATTTTGTTGGCTTTAACTATTTTTTTGTTAATCTCCCTTTCAATCACATTCCATTTTTCACGTTTTACAACATGATTTAACTTTGGATGTTCTTTTGTTTTGAAAAATACATATCTGCTTAATTTATTATTTAAGAATAAACAATAGCTATCCCTTATGATTACCTCTTTATATTGAGATTTTTTTAATGTATATGTTGCACTATCATCACCCATTACATAATTTCCAAGCATATAATCTAAATTTGGAGCACCATTTGCTAGAGGGATACTATTTTTTAATGGGTCTTTCGCATATTCCTCAATACATTTTATTCTCTTATTAACAGAATATTTTCCATACTTCACTACAACAGTGTAATTTCCAGATTTCAAATTAGGTTTTAAAACAATTATTCCTTCTGAATTGGTTCTTTTTGAGAATATTTTTTTCCCAATTTTTATACTCATTTTTTTATAAGAAATAGCTTTTTTATTTTTATCCTTTAGATAAATTCTTAAGTATCCATTTGTTAATAAAATTCTATTTCCTATACTAAATTTAAGAGATTTTGTAACGTGGAATTTAAATTTTTTATAACTTTTATAAAAATATTTGTCTCCTTTAAATTGTACACGGATTAAATATTTTTGTCCGGCGGGTAAATTTATTTTAAGGCTCACATAACCCTTTTTATTGGTTGTTTTTTTATAAGTTTTTTTCCTAAATTTAATTATCACTTTTCTATTAGGGATTCCTTTCCAATCTTTTCCAATTAAATAAATGTATAAACGTTTATGGTGAACAACATAATTAGCGTATGTTTTGATGTTTGTTCCTAATTTTTTAATATTTATACTAAATTTCTTAGAAATGGGATTGTAATCTTCGTCCCCACTAAAATCAATATTTATGTAATAAGTTTTAGGAATTAAAAATAGGTTTATAGATGCCATACCCTGTTCATTAGTATAAGCTATAACTTTTTTGTTATTAATTAGTAAGTTTATCTTTTTATTTTTTAGGCAAGTATTGTCTGAGTTCTTTAGATAAACATGTAATGTGTCTCTAGACTTTAGGTAAGAAGATTTAATGGAAATTATTGGGGTGGTTTTTATTATAATTGAGGGTTCATCTTCTTCAGTTAAAGATTCATCATCTGAAAATGAATCTTCATTTGTTTCAGGGTTGGCATTTGTGTTGTCATCGTTCTGATTTAAATCATCGCTTTCTGTATTAATTGGGATGTTAATATCTTGGACATTAAAATCCTTTTCCTCATTTTCTAAATTATTATTCTCATTTTCTATACTTTCAATATTTAAATCCTCATAATTATCAATTAAAATATTGCTTTCTGAATCAATATCGCTTGCATTAGAGTAAGATATGCTTAAAACACATATGATCAATAGAAAAATAAAAAATTTTTTAAAACCAATTTTCATTAAAACCCTTCTTCTTTAATAAGTTATATTATACTATTATTTTAGATTGTATATAAGAATTTCTGAAAAGTCATATTTTTTAGAAATTTTAATTGATTTAAGTAAATATTATTCTAAGAGGGGGTTTAAGTGTAAAAGATGCAAAAATTGCTATTGTAAAAGGGGGATTGAATTTTCTAAATTTCAAATCCTTGTTTTATTAAATTTTCCTTTAAAATTTGAATGGATTCTTTTTCCTCTTCATTTCCCACTCTTTTAATGATTCTTTCAGATTCCAAAAATCTTTCAATGAAATATTCTTGGGTATCCTCATCAACGATGTTTATTCTTGAATAATTTACCAATGCTTCAATTAATGCATGAATTGCTCTATTAATTGGTTTAACACATTTGTTTTTAATATTAATCTCAATCACTTCTGATTTAATGTAATTGACATCACTTGATTTAATATCATCTTCTCTTAAAGCTTCTTTCAAGCTTTTCACTTTGCATATGAAATAAGCATCAGCATCAGTCAAATATGCTAATTCATCATTGTTTTCAGTTTTATTAGAGATTCTGGTCAGATATTCGTCAGGAATTGTATTTGTTGTTGCAAGAGTAAACATTAAAGGATCAGTTGTGACATTTACGATGAATTCTTCTTTTTCTTTTATATTTTTAATGGTGGTTCCGCCTTCAAATATTCTTAAAAAAACCTCATTGTCTTCCAAGACTCTTAGTCCAAATGGTGCGGCATTGGATTTTCCCTTATTGTCTATTGTAGTGATAATGACTTCATATTGCTGGTCTTTATACATACCTATTTTTGTTAAATCAATTTCCATTTTTTGCCTCTAATTAATAGTTTTTAAATTCTATTAGTATTTATTAATAATTAATTATATAAACTTTTTATAGTATAAATGATAAAAGTATAAATAATATATTATAATAGCTAAAAATTAAAAATAATGGCTTTAATAACTTAATTTCAATAAAAAATTTTTTAAGATTGTTATTTTAATTTATAAGGTGGTTTTATGAAATATCAGATGTATCATGAAATGATGGAACAACCAGAAGCTTTAAGAAGAACATTTGCTTCTGAATTGGATAATATGGCTAATATTTCTAAATTAGCACAGTCTGTTGATACTATTTATTTAATTGGTTGTGGAAGTTCCATTTCCACTTGTTATTCTATTAGGGATGCATTAGCATCTGTGTCTGATTTAAGAATAGAAGTTTTTACTGGCTATGAATTCTTATACAATAAAAAATTAAATGAAAATGAAAATTCATTGTTTATTGCAACTTCTCAATCTGGTGAAACTGCAGATACTTTAGCTGCTTTAAGAAGAGCTAATGAATTTAATATTGATACTGTTTCCATTTCAAATGAACCTGAAAGTTCCATGATTAAGGAAGCGAAATATCCTGTTAAAACCTTAGGAAATACTGAAACAGCTATTCTTGGTACTAAAACTTATATCACTCAATTAGCTTGTCTTTATCAAATTTTATTTGCCGCTTCTGGTTATGAAAAGGCGGATGAAATTTTAGAACAGTTATCTGTTATGCCTGATTTAATTGAAGAACTTCTAAAAACTACTGAAGAAGACAATAAAAAATTGGCAGAAGAATTAAAAGATGAAGAAGGATTCTACTGTTTAGGTAGCGGTGTTAACTTTGGTCTTGCATATAAATTGGCTATGACCATGTTGATGGAAGGTGCTATCAAGCATGCTTGTCCACTTTATTCATCTGAATATAGGCATGGTTTAATAGAAAGAGCAGAAAAAGATGTTCCTCTAATTTTCTTAGACGCTGATTTGGAAAGTGATGAGTTGACTAAGATAGCTATTAGAAATTCCAGGGATGAATTATCCGCAAATGTCATAATATATAATCTTAAGGATTATGCAGATATTAATCCATTGCTTGCACCATTTGTACTTGTAATACCTTTAGAATGGTTTGTTTACTATTTAGCACACTTCAATGGTGAAGATCCAGGCAGTACAAGACATATTGGTAAAGTAAGATACGAATAGTTTGTTTGATTTTTTAAATGAAAAAATTCATTTATCCTTTTTCATTTTTATTTTTTATTTTTAATTTTTTTTATTATTTTGATTTTTATAAGATTTTTATAAGATTTTTATAATTGATTCAGATATTTTTTATTAATTTTTTTAAACAGATTATAACGTGATTTTATGGATTTTTATATAGTAAATGGTGGCCCAAGAAAGAAATTTAACACTGCCCAATTATTGGAAAAAGCAAGTCAAGGCATTGTCGATGAATTGAAGAGGAATAATGATGATGAAGAAATTAATATTCATAATGTTCATCTTTATGACTTGGATTTCAAAGGATGCAAATCCTGTTTCCATTGTAAAAAAATCGGTGGAAAATATTATGCGCAATGTCCTATCAAAGATGATTTAAGGGATTTGCTTCCTAAAATGAAAGAGTCTGATGGAATCATATTTGGAAGCCCTATTTACTTTGGTGATATAACTGGAGAACTTAGATCATTTTTTGAAAGGTTTTTATTTTCTTCATTTGTTTATGGGGGAGAATCTAATGCTCCTAAAAGAATGCCTATTGGAATGATTTATACCATGAATGTCACTGAAGAGATATGCACTTCCCTTTATAGCAGCATATTTGAAATTTTAGAAGGTAATCTTGAAAATGTTTATTCTAAACCACATTCATTAAAGGTTTATGACACTTATCAATTTACAGATTATTCCAAGTATGAAAATTATGCATTTGATCCTGAATTAAAAGCTAAAAGGAAAGAAGAGCACTTTCCAATTGACTTAAAAGACGCTTATGATTTAGGTGTAAAAATAGCTCAAGATAGTTTGAAAATTTAATTTAAATTCAATTTTCAATTTCTTCTTTTTTTCTTTTTTTTAATTTTTTTAGTGTATTTAATTAAAATAAATATTTTGTAAAAGGGGTCATGTTTTTAAAATTGACAGATTAAATTTGAAAAAATTAGATAAATTAGTTAAAATTAGATAAATTAGTTAAAATTAGTAAAAAAGATAAAAAAATAGTAAAAAAATAAAATAAAATTTTATTTAAAAGTGTTTAAAAGAAAAGTTAATATACTTATTCTTTGTCGATAGCTAATGCAATATCATCTGCTTTTACAGTTTGTCTTTTTGCAATTTTAGCGTATTCAATTGCTTTTTTAGCTACTGCTGCTGCGTCAGCTTCTAAGTATTCTACTAATGCAACTACAGCTGCATCACTTACTCTTTCAGCACCAGCATCTTTAATAATCCTATTTACAGGAGCTTTAGGAATTGCCATAATTTTCACCTCCGTTATAATAGTATAGTAATATTATATCATTACTTAGTATTAAACCTTTTCCTTTTTTTACTTAAATTTTCTTAAATTCGTATATCTATATTGTCAATACTTATTTTTCAAATATATTTGAATTTTAAATTTATTTTATAAAAATAGTTAATATTTTATAATATTTTAAAATTTTAGAAATTTATATAATATTTAGTGTTGAAAAATCGAATAAAAAAATGGAGGAAATTAAAAAAATATTTTTGCAAGAAGATCTTGCAAAAATTAAAAAAGTTAGGTGTTTAATATGTGTTTTATGTTAATTTAAAAAATTAAAAAGATAAAAATTAATTTTATTTAAAAATTAATTTAATCTTTTTAAGGTTGAGATAATTGTTCGAAATAATTTATTAAATAATTTATTCGATGTCTATTTTAGTTTTAGGAACTATTCTTTTTGGAATTGTTACGAATAAGGTTCCATTGTTGTGTTTTGCAGTAATTTCTTCTTTTACAATGTCTTCAGTTAAAGTAACTGTTCTGTCTGCTTCACCTGCTTTGATACCGGAAACAATTAAAGTTGCTGGGTTTTCTTCAGTACTTTCAATGTTTTTCATGATGTTGTCAAAGCATGCTTTGATGGTTACAGAGTTGTTAGTTGCTTCAATGGAGATGTCTTCTTTTTCGATACCTGCTAAGTAAGCTTGTAAGTAGTAGAAATCTTTGTTTTCTGCTAAGTCGATGCTGATATTTCCGGTTGCAACGGTTTCTTTGTAGCCTTGGTATCTGGTATCGAAATTCTTTTGAAGAGCTTTCATTGCAATAATGGTGTCATCGATAGTTTTACTAAGGTTTTCACCAACTTTTCCTGCAACATCTTTACTTTTGTTTAAGGTTTCATCGAATTTTTCTTTGTTAGCCTCATTTCTTGCTTCAGCTTTGGTTCTGAAGTCTTCTCTGAATTTTTCTGCTTTTTCTTTTAATTCGTCAGATTTGGAAGTTTCTACTTCTACGTCAACTTCTTCAAATTCTACTTCAATGTCTTCTTTTACATCTTCAGGCATTTTAATATCTCCTTTACATTATTTTTTAAAATTCATAAAACTTGTACCTATGTTTTATAGATAAAAATTTTTATAAATTATAAACATGATCTATAAATTTTATAAAATTTTTTATAAAACTTAGTGTACATTTATTTCTAATGTATACTATATAACTCATATCTTATAAATATTTCTATGAATTGTATACGATTAATTGATTTAGTATACAAAATTACTAATTTTTTTAGGATTTTTCTCAAATTTTTTAGAAATTAAAAAAATTTAGAATTTTTTAGTATACTTTTTATTCACAATGTATACTAGTAACTCATCATTTATAAACTTTTCTATTTTAGTAATAAAAAGTTACTAAAAGTTTTGATAAAAATAGTTACTATAAAAAATCAGAAAATAATTCATTTAAGGAAAAATTAGTTAGAAAGTAAAAATTAATAAAAATAGGGGTAGAAAAAAATTAAAAAAGAAAATATGAAAAATTACTTAAGTTAAATCAAAGTAATTTTCATCATCTTCATATCCCTCTTCTTCTTCAACTCTTTCTCTTTTTTCAACTTTCATAATTAAATCGATGATCTCTCCGATACCTTCTCCTTCTGCAGCTGAGATAAGCAATGGGTCTTCACATTTATCAATGTACTGTTGTACATAATCATGTCTTATGCCATCATACTCAGCAATATCCATTTTATTGAATAAGTAGATGATAGGAGCATCAAACACATTTTGAATCTCTTCTAAAAGATTGTATTGATTTTCAAGAAGGTATCCACAGGTTTCAGATCCATCAAAAATGAACAATATTGCATCTGCCAAGTGTTCAAGAGCTACCATAGCATTCAATTCAATATCATTCATGTCTCCAATAGGCCTATCCAATAAACCGGGAGTGTCAATGATTTGGTAATGCTGCCATTTTTTCTCAAAGTGTCCTATTTGAATACCTTTTGTTGTAAATGGATAGTTAGCCACTTGAGGCTCTGCATCTGTAATGTGGGTAAGCAATGTTGATTTACCTACATTTGGGAAACCTGCAATTACAATGCTTATTGCATCAAAGTCAACGGTAGGCATGTTTCTCAATGATTGCTTTGCAAAGTCAAGAAAATCAAGGTCCTTTTCAATCTTATGAACAACTGAAGAGATTCTTCCATAAGCCTGTTTTCTAAGGCCAGTTGCCCTTTCAGAAGAGGATTTTCTGATTTTTGCACCATATTCCTTTTCGAGCTGGGTAATAATACCATAAGCCCAATTAAGTGCACCTAATGCTTGCTTGAAATCATCTACACCTACAGTGATGTCTATATAATCTTGATAAAATTCAGGTAACTCTTCGATTTCAGGGGTACGGTCCAAGATCATTTTAAGTCTATCTTTAATGACTTGGCAAGCAGTGATTACTCTTGTCTCTTCAATACGTTTGCCCTTTAAGTGTTTAGGCATCTTTTCTCCTCTTCTCAAATCCGCTGCCTTCTTACCTCTTCTGAAACCTTTATCTAATAATTCATCTGGAGTTGGAATAGTTGGTAACATCATTTTTTATCACCATGTAATCATAATAATTTATTTTTTTAATAATTTTAATAATTCTAATAATTCTAATGATTCTAATAAAATTTGATAATTTAATAGTTTAATATTTAATAATTTTAATAATTATAATTCTATTATTTAAGTTAATACTTTTATAAAAAGCTTTATTTAAATATTTGCCCTTGGAATTTGTATACTTTTGTATTTTTATCTAACCATGCATCTGGTCTAAGTCCTGCCTTCATGCAAGTGTGGGATAGGAACTCTTCTTTGTCCATATTGTGTTCTGGAGCCACTTGTGGCAAGAGCAATCCTCGGTAGAATCCACGTTCAACAATCAATCCATCTTCACCAATTATGATATTTTCTAGATAATCGATTGGCTTTTCAACTTCAATGATTTGTGGCTTGGTCAATACAGTGATCTCATATTCAAGTGAATCCAATTCGCTTTCATCAACACTTGGAAAACGTGGATCTCTCATTGCTGCAGAAATTGCTGAATCAATGACAGCATCAATCAATGGGTAAACAGGTTCAGGGTAACCGATGCATCCTCTTAGATTATTGTGCTTGTTCAATGTGACAAAAACTCCAAGTTCCTCATGCATATATTCTGGACAATCTGAAGGTGTGTCAATTTTTCTATTTTCCTTAACATATGTTTCAATAGCATCTTTTGCTACACTTAACAAATATTTTCCATCATCTTCACTTAACATATTTTCACCTTCAAATTTTTCATTGATTTTTTTTAAAATTTTAATGTAAATTTTTTAGAAATTTATCTAAAATATCATTTTTAGACTACTTCATCTACATATTCATTTATCAATTTGTTTACTATTTATTATCAATCGTTTATTTTGAATGTAGCTTCAATTAAATTGATGGTGTGATGAAATTATTATAAAATTAATTTTTATAAATATTAGTTGCTTCCACCTACCATTGCATTCAAGATTCTGGTGTGTGGTCCACCATCACCGACTGGTGCAGTTTGTCCACCTTTACCACAGTAACCTACACTAAGCTTGAAATTTGAACCTATTCCATCAACACCCTTAAGTGTTTCAAGAATGTTTCCAGATAATGACACATCACGGAAGTGATCTTTGAGTTCACCATTTTCAATCTTGTATGCTTCAGTTGCATTGAATTGGAAAATTCCTTTACCAGTATCAACTTGTCCGCCTCTGGAACCCTTAAGGTAAATTCCATCATTGATGTCTTCTATAAGTTCTTCGAAACTTAAGTCTCCCGGTTCAAGGAAAGTGTTACTCATTCTGACAATAGGTTGGTCACTGACTGATGACCTTGCATTTCCAGTTAAAGGAAGTCCTAATTTTCCTGCACTTTCTCTTGATGTGAGGAATGATACAAGCTCTCCATTCTTAACGATTTGATTCTTTCTGGTTTTGACTCCTTCAACATCATATGGGTAATAGCCGAATCCATCCTTATAGCTAGAATCATCATAAATGTTTACAATGTCAGTTCCAATTTTCTTGTTCATTTGATCATGCAATATGGAATCGTCTTGAAGTACAAGGTCTGCCTCAACAGCATGCCCTACAGCTTCGTGAATGAATACTCCTGTAAGGTTGTTGTCAGCAACAATTGTGAAGCGTCCTGATGGAGCAGGCTTTGCATCCAATAGTTCGGTTGCTTTTTCTCCAATCTTTCTTCCAAAGGATTCGATGTCTGCATCCTGCAATATTTCAAATCCTTTCACTCCACCTAAACTGCCATGATTGAATTGAATCAGTTCTCCATTTGAAGCAACTGCATTAAGTGCAAGTGCCACTCTTGAGCTGTCTACAAGAATCTCGCTTCCTTCACTGCTTACAAAAGCGGTTTGGCTTTCACCGTCTGAATAGCTGACTGTTGTACTTACTACCTTTCCAACATTGCTTGCCTTGTTTGCTTCCTGAATCAATTCCTTCTTATCTTCAATGGTCACGTCACTTACAGAAATTTTTCTATCAGTCTTCACCTTGTCTTCAACTATTTCACATTCTGCAAGTTCAATGTCTCCTGTGAGTGAGTTTGATATTTTGATTGCCTTTTCACTTATCTCTTCCAATTTGGAAAAGTCATTAGTGGAAGCGAATCCCCATGCTCCATTGTTCAATACCCTTATTCTTGCAACAGTGGAAAGGCCTGTGTTGATTTCTTGAATTTGATTGTCTTTCATGATTATGCTTGTATTGTTTCCTTTTCCTGCTCTTATGTCAGCATAATCAACCTTATCATCAATTTTAGTTAATATTTTTTTAAATAAGTCTATATGTTCTTCCATTTTAAGACTCCTTTTTCTAATTTTAATATTTTTTATATTTTTTTAATTTAATTTTTTTTATAAAGTTTTTTTTATAAAGTTTAATCATTATTATTTTATTGTTTTTAATAAATATAACTATTCATAAATATGATTTTATTATAATAAATTATAAATAAAATTTAAAAGATATTATTATTTATGACTAAACATGAACTAAAGGTTAAGCCTATTGAGAATGGTACTGTAATTGACCATATTCCTGCCAATAAGGCGCTTCAAGTATTGAAAATATTAGGTCTCCCAAAGGAAGGAACTAATGTAACACTTGCTATGAATGTTTCTTCAAAATTAGGCTATAAGGATATTGTGAAGTTTGAAAACAGGGAGTTGGAACATACTGAAATAGATAAGATTTCCTTAATAGCTCCTGATGCAACCATTAACATTATACGTGATTATGAAATTGTTGCAAAGGATCAGGTTAGAATGGTAAAGGAATTAAATGGAATTGTAAAATGCACCAATCCTAAATGTATTTCAAATACTGAAGAACCTATTGAAAGCAAGTTTTATCTTGTTGAATCAGATCCAATTACAGTAAGATGCCATTATTGTGAAAGGTTGGTTCAAGCAAATGAGATTTATAATCAATTTGAATAAATTTTTTATTTTTTTATAAATTTTTACCTTCTTATAACTCTTATTAAGTTATGTCAAGTACTTTTAAAACTATTTTTGAGGTGTTTTTATGTGGGAAATGATTTGGCCTATTTTATTGGTTATACTGTCTAATACAGCCTATAATATCTGTACCAAATCAACTCCTTCAAATGTAAATGCCTTCGGTACATTGATGATAACCTATACAGTTGCAGCAGTTTTAACTGCAATAATTTTTGTTTTTCTTGTCAAGCCTGAAAATGTCATGGTTGAATTGTCTCATGTAAACTGGACTTCCATTGTTTTAGGAATGGCAATTGTAGGTTTGGAATTGGCTTATATCTTCGCATTTCGTGCAGGATGGAAAGTTAGTTCTGCATCCCTTGTTGCAAATATTGGTTTGGCTATAGTCTTGCTATTTGTTGGTGCAATCTTATATGGTGAAAACATTACTTTAAAACAGTTGATGGGGATTTTAATCTGTTGTGTGGGTTTGTTTTTAATTAATATGGGTTAAAAAAGAAAAATAACTATATTTTTACAATACTTTATTTTGAAAAATTATTTTTATTAATTTTTATTAAAAAAAGAATTAAAGAAGTTAAATAACTTCTTCAATTAAATGATTAACTAATCTTAAGGCTAATGCTAAAATCAATAATATAGGTGGTTTTCCTGGAGACATTGGGATTACACTTGCATCTCCAACATACAAACCGTCTATTTCTGTTTTTAAGTTATTGTCAACCACATCTCCAATAGCTGCAGTTCCTCCAGGGTGTGCACCTCTAAAGATTGTTGAAGTCATGGTTGTTGGATCGACACCTGCCTTTTCAAGTATTGAACCTGCTGCAGCACAGCCTTGAGCCAATCTTCGGATGTCATCAATTGTATTGAATTTGAATATGTTTCCATCTGCATCAACAGTACCTACCATATCGTCTTCAACTTTAACCATAATGCTTAAGATATCCTTATCTTCAACTTCAGGGTTTGATTCCTTGATGTATTTAGCAATAAATGATGAGAAATGAGGTGCAAGGATGTATTCTTTACCTATTGCAAGCCCATTCATCTGAACTTCGCTATTGAAATTAATATCCTTTAAATATCCTCCAACACTTACAAATGGGTCAAAGAAGAGTTTATTTCCTGCATCAATTCCTGATTTCTGAAGGATCACTGCACTGTCAACTGCTCCTGCACAGAGGATTACCAAGTCAGAGCTGATATTTTGCTTGATATTGTCCTTGATGTATTCTACTCCTGTGATTTTCTTATCTGAAAAGATAACTTTTGTGACTTCAGCATCTGTAATTAGTTCTGCACCATTTTCGATTGCTATATCTACAAAGTCTTTTCCACTCCATTTTGCATCTCTTGGACAACCGAATGAGCATTTTCCACAAGGCTTGCAGTCCTCATCCCTTATGAATTTAGGCATTCTGATTGCTTCAAATCCTAATTCATTTGCACAGTCCATGAAAGCTTGAGTTCCCTTACCGATATGTTCATCATCCATTTGATGAATTCCTACTAACTCTTCGATTTTGTCATATTCAGCAGATATGTCTATTCCAAGTTCCTTGAATTCATCTTCAAGAATCCTTACGCCATTTCCTGCAGCTACGATTGTGGATCCTCCAATACAAGTTGTCTTCAATAAGTCGACACTGTTTGTATTTTTCAAACGCTTATCGTAGTATTTCATGTCATAATATTCAAATGAATCCTTGCTTTTTATGTATGGTCCTCTTTCTATAATGGTAACTGGAATGTTTGCCTTTGCAAGTTCCATAGCTATTAATGAACCTCCAGCACCTGTACCTATAACTATAACCATTTTTTATCTCCGTTGTTTTTTTTTATTAAATATATTTGTTTTATCATTTAATTAATATTTTATTAAATTTTAAAACAGTTTAATCCCTTCATATTAATATTTATTTTTATATTATAAATACTTAACAATTGTTATATTTTTATAAATGATTTTTTATGGAAATTTTAGAAATGGAATAATAGAATAAAAAAAATAATTGGATAATAGAAAAATAGAAAAAAAGAAAGAATAATAAAAATTATTCTTTTTCATAATGTTTTTTTAATTTTAAATCTTGCTTAAGATACAAAGATTTCGATAAATTTAGCATAAGCTGGTCTTGTGATGAACACACCAATTAAAACCCCTATGATTGTAGTGAATGCGAAACCTGCGATGGTACCGATACCACTGCTTCCTCTTGCAAATCCAACATATGCAAGTGGTAACATTGCAGCTATTAATGTTCCTGCAGATGCGAAGATAATGAATAATGCATTTTTAACGTTCATTTGGGTTCTAGTTCTTCTATGTCTTGTGTTTTCACTGTCGTGGTGCAATACCTCATCTGTAATGATGATCTGGTCGTCTACCCCAGTACCTACAGATGCGATTAAACCAGCGATTGCTGCAAGGTCTATATTCCAATGGATAATGGAAGCAACACCTAAGATAATTATTATCTCAGAAATTGTTGTAATCAAAATTGGAATTGTCAAGAATGCTCTTCTGTATCTTATGTATACAACCAATGCAATACCAAGTATGGCTAATAGTCCTGCAATCAAAGCTCCTTGTGCAAATTGCTGACCTAATTCAGGTGAAACTGTATTGGAACCTATAGTGTGAATCTTTACAGGAAGTGAACCTGTTTTTAAAACAGTATAAACTGTATTGGATTCATCTTTTGCAGTTTCAACGTCTGCTGCGCTGCCTGTAACTTCAACTTCCGCTACAGGTTCTCCACCAGCTAATTCTCCAGAAAGTTGTGGTGGATTCTCATCAATTTGCTTTCCATCCAGGTACATCACTACTTCATGGCCACCTTTTCCTTTAGCAAGATCTGCAAAGTTTTTGGCCCCTTCTGTTGTCAATGTAAATGGCACATGCCATTCTCCACTATCCCCAACAACCGGTGCCTCAACTGAAGCCACATCACTACCTGTAAGGACGGTTACATTATCTATTTTAGCTTCAAAAATACCAGGATTTCCAATCAGCCGTTCCACCTCTTCAGGGGTCTTTCCAGCCATTTCAACTATAACCATTTGGTCTCCGCTTGATCTTACCTTTACATCACTTACACCATAAAGGTTAAGCCTTTTATCCAAAACAGAAGTTACAACTTTCATTGTAGTGTCGTTAACTGGATGTTCCAGTTGCAATTGGATGGAAGATCCACCTTTCAAGTCAAGGCCTTGTTCTACACCTAAAAAAGCAATGCTTCCAATACTGATCAATAGGAATAATAAGAGGATAATTACTTGTCTATCTTTAAAGAATTTAGATAAATTGCTTGCCATAATTATTTGCCTCCTTTTCCTTTTTTCTTTTTGGCTTTACGTTTATTGCCTTTAGTTTTTTGTTTTTTATTGGATTTCTTTTTTGAAGATTTTTCGGATTTTGGAATGTTTTCTTCAATCTCTTCCATATTGTCTATTTTTTCCAATTCCTCTTGGATTTTAGACATCACTTCATCATCTTCAACTTCAGTTTTCCTCTTGAGCTTATCCTTTAGACCTAATTTGGATTCTTTTTCTGAAGCTTCTTCTTTAGATTTAGAAGATTTGTTTTTGCTTGAAGATGAACCTACATTATATTTCTCTTGTTTTTTAGATTGTCTCCAATCGATGTAAGTCTTAAGAATTCCTAAGTTCATTAACCAAGTGGAAAGAATATCCCCAATCAATCCGATTACTAAAACTGCGGAAATATTACTTAGTGTAGTCGCTTCAGGCATAATGATCTTGGTTACCACGTATAAAATTCCCATTGCAGCTATTGCCGCAAAGGACATGGTTAAACCGGTGTACATAGCATTTTTAGCACGCTCTTCCACAGTACCTTCTCTTCTTTTCAAAAGTCTGGTTGTAAGAAGAATATCTGTATCTACACTGTACCCAATAAGCATTAATAATGCACCTACAGATGCAATGGACAATGGAATCTTAAATATTGACATTCCTCCAAGAGCAATGAGTATATCACACAATGCTGCAAGGATAATTGCTACAGAGGGTACAGGTTCTCTAAATACAACAAACACAGTAATTGCCATAAACAGGAATGCAAAAATCATAGCAACATAAATTTGTCCCATTGCCTCTTCACTTAAGACAGGTCCAATTTCATTATAGCTGATTACCTTTGCCTTTCCATTTATGGCGCTTGTAAATGTACTTGAATTGATATTGTTTTCCAATTCCACAGTAACCTTATTGTTTCCATTATTTGTAACTTTTATATTGTTGGTGTTCAATTTGGCATCAAGTGTATCTTCCAATTCACTTGGAGTTACAGAACCTAATAGTTGTAACTCTGCTTGTGAACCTCCTTTTAAGTCAACACCTTGTTCTAAGCCGTTAAAACCTATAAGGACTAATGATAAAAGTGCAAGAATAATTGGAATCGCAATTAAGATCTTGTGGTTTTCCATCATTTTCTCTAACATTTTTCTTTTGCACCTAAAATATTTAATTTTTGATTTAATGATTTAGTATAAAAATTAATTTAATGATTGTTTATTCATTAAAAATTATACATTAATAAATTTCTAATTTATAGTATTAAATAGTTTGCTTGATTAATATTTTAATATTTGATTTAATTAGAAAATTGATATCAAATTGTTAAAAACAGCATAAGTTAGTTAAAAAGTTTAAAATAATATAAAATTTAAGAATAAGTAAAAAAAGTAAAAAGATAGATTTAGTATAATGCTAAATCTAAAGTCATAAATAATCTGTCAGTATCCTTTTGGAGTTGAGCAAGACTTTTATCTTTAGTCTTTAAGCTGAATTGCTGAACTACCCTTGCACCTCTTGCCCTAACTTTCATTTCCATTTTTTCTAAAGCGGATTCTCCATCTGAAGTGTTTGTAGTTGTAAACAATACGATGTCTTTTCCACGTAAGTCACATCTGTCAATCAATGTGATGATTGCAGGAGTTGGATTGTTTGCCCAAGTAGGTGTGCCTATGTAAATGGTATCATATTCTTCTAAATCAAGAGTAGGGGGATAGATCTCTGTCTTGCTTTCTCTGAATGCATCGATGGTTGAAGTAAATCTATTTCTGATTCCGTCACGTTTCTTCATATCCTTGATTTGACAGATATCACACCTTAAATTAATTGCAAGTGTTTCTGCAACTACTTTTGTTTTTCCTCCATCTGAATAGTATAAAATTATTCTTTCCATAGTTTTTCCCCTTGAACTATTTTTTTAAAAAATAATCTATTTAAATATTTGCATACAATCAAATATTCGAATTTAGACTATTCTTTTATTTGATTTATTATTTTATTTATTATCTTATTATGGGTGCATTCCAAAGAAGTCCAAACCGGTTTTTTCATCAAATCCACACATGATGTTCATGTTGTGAACAGCTTGACCTGATGCTCCTTTAACCAAATTGTCAATAGCTGAAATGATGACCAATCTTCCGGTTTCATCAATTTCAAAGCAACCGATTTGAGCATAGTTTGATCCTCTTACACTGCTTAAGCGTGGGATTTCTCCATCTTCCAAGATTTGGATGAATGGTTCCCCTTTATAGGTTTCCTTATAGATGTCTAACACTTCTTCACTGGTGACATCTGCACCATCAACTAAGAAACAATGGTTAGTTGTAAGTATTCCTCTGATTACTGGCACCAAATGAGGTGTGAAGGAAACTTTGACATCTGAAAATGCACCAAGTTCCTGTTGGATCTCAGGCATGTGTCTATGTTGGGTTACTTTATAAGGATTTACATTGTCTCCAATGTTTGGATAATGGGTTGATGCAGCAGGATTTACTCCAGCACCGCTTACTCCAGTTTTGGAATCGAAGATCATTCTATCTGCAAGTTTAGCTTTTGACAATGGGTATCCTGACAAGATAGCGCCAGTTACAAAACATCCTGGGTTAGCAAGCAAGGTTGCTTTTTTGATTTCTTCTCTGTGAATTTCAGGAAGTCCGAAAACACCTTTCAAGTCAGAGGTATGTTCAATTCCATACCATTTTTCATAAATGTCAATGTCGTTGAATCTGTAATCTCCACTCAAGTCAATGACTTTTGCACCGGTATCAAGTAAATCCGGTACGATTTTCATTGAAGCTCCATGTGGAGTTGCTGTAAATATGATGTCTGCATCCAATTCACTTGGCTTTTTGTTTCTAAATACTAAATCAGTTCCTCTAATGTGTGGATGAACCTTGTGTACTGGAGTTCCTTCAAATTGTCTTGAGGTTATGTCCACTATTTCAACTTCTGGATGAGCAGAAAGAAGTCTGATCAATTCTCCTCCAGTATATCCGCTTCCACCTACAATTGCTACACTTACCATTTTTACACCTTGATTTTCTTGTTTTTTTGTTGTTTTAAATAATTATCAATTTTATTATTTTTTATCTTTTTATTATCAGTCGTCGTTGATTACATTACTGCAATCCAAGTTTTTCTCTTCCAATTCAGAGTGCTTGATTCTATTGATTATCTTACAGGTACTGTCGAGTTCTCCTTTTCTGTAATCTTTAACTCTTTTTGCTACAGCTTTGATTCCTCTTTTATCCAGTTGTTCCTGAAGCTTTGCAATGTCATGATTTTGGTCTGAACCAATAGCTATTATGTCTGGTTGAATTTCCTCTACAATCTTGAACATATCTCCATCATAACCAATGTAAGCTTCATCTACGGGCTTTAGATATTTGATCATTTCTAATCTTTGATTTTCATCAATAACAGGAATTCTCTTTTTCTTTTTAACAGTTGAATCTCTTGCTATTACAACTACAAGG
>NZ_JBGUKT010000006.1:0-25930 GCF_045114555.1 Methanobrevibacter sp.
TTCGTTCGACTTGCATGGCTTAATCGAATCCCAATAGCAGTAGCTTCTGCCAGGATCAAACAGATTTGACAGAATACAAAAATAAGTCAACTTCGTTAAACGAAATCAAAAAGACTTAGAAGTACGCATAAAAAAAATTAGACGAGATATTACACAAAATATTCAAATATTACATCACAGACATAACAATCAAATATCACCACATCTATTTTACCAACATCAAACACTAAGTTAAACTTAGGTTCTCACGAATAAATTTATGATAAAAAATGAATTGATATCATATAATCATAATACATGCTACAAAGGTAGCACATCTATTAAGCAAAGTTACAACACTTACAAAAATAAAAATTAAATATTGCAAAATTTTATTATAATTTAATTTAAGAAATAAAATTTAAAAAAATTAAAAAATAATTAATATTTATGAGTTATGAATAAAATAAACAAATTCAATAAATTATATTTGAGTTTGTTTCATGCTATAAAAACTAAATTGAAATAATCCCAAATTTTATAATCCTTGATTAAATTAAGAATTGGATAAAAATAAGGCAAATACGAGAAAATATGGAAAAGTTTATATACTATTAGTTTAAAAAGATTAAGGAAACTTTCAGAAATAATGTGAAAAATGAATTTAAATTAAAGAAAAACTATTAAAACAATAAAATTTATTGAAAATAAAGAAAAATATGGAATATTTTTGAAAAATAATAAGAAATATTGGAAAATTAAAGAAAATAAGAAAATAAAATAAAATAAATAAAATATTATTATTTATAATATTATTATATAAAAATAGAAAAAATAAGAAAAATAGTTAAAATAAAAAAAGAAAAAAAGAAAAAATAGATTAATTTTACAATTAACCTAATTTAATTTTAATATCTAATGCACTTGATCCTTTCTCATATACGAAGATTGGGTTAATATCAAGTTCAGATATTTCTGGGAAGTCTAAAGTTAATCTAGCTACTCTGACAATAGCTGATTTAACAGC
Source organism: Methanobrevibacter sp. (assembly GCF_045114555.1). Taxonomy (GTDB): domain Archaea; phylum Methanobacteriota; class Methanobacteria; order Methanobacteriales; family Methanobacteriaceae; genus Methanobrevibacter. Next base: position 1,007 of record NZ_JBGUKT010000006.1, read on the forward strand.
ATCTATATCACCAGGAGCTTCTCCTCTGAAACCTTTAAGTAATCCCATTACTTTAGTGTCTTCCATTTGTTCAGTAATTTCTTCAGTGGTCATTCCTTTTGCCAATTTGAATGAAACATCTTCTAAAAGGTTTACAAGAACCCCGCCCATACCAAATGCAATCATTGGACCGAATTGTGCATCTCTAATCATACCAACAAGAACTTCAATTCCAGAGTCCATCATCTTTTGAACTTCTACACCATTTGGAACAATGTCTGGATGAGCTTTCTTAGCATTAGCAATGATTTCTTCATAGACTGCTTCAGCTTCTTCTTTGGATTGGATACCTACTTTTACACCACCAATATCTGATTTGTGTAAAATCTTGTCGGATGCAATCTTAAGTACAACTGGGAAGTCCATCTCTTCTGCAAGCTGACCTGCTTCTTCAGCTGAAGTAGCTAATTTAATAGGAGCTGCTTCAATACCATAAGCTTCAGCTACAGCATATGCTTCACTACCAAGCAAGGTGTCTCTTTCTTCTTCTTTCACTTTAGCGAAAATATCTTCAACTGCTTCCTTATCTACATCATCAATTTCTCCAACAGGATCATCATAATTTCTGTCTTGAACAGCAGCGAATCTTGCAAGGTAATCAAATACTTTTACAGCAGTTTCAGGGAATACATAGGTAGGAATTCCATTATCCCTTAATACATCATTAGCATTTTCAAAGGTAGGTCCACCCATATTAACTGCAATAACAGGCTTGTCGAATTCACTAGCACCTTCAACAAGTGCTTGAGCAATTCCATCAGCATCAGCAGATGCAGTAGGACAAACCATTACAACTAAACCGTCAACATCATCACTGTCTAATACAGCTTCTAAAGATTCCTTATATCTTATAACAGGAGCGTCACCTAAAACATCAATAGGGTTTTTAATACTTCCTTCTTCAGGCACTGCTTCTTTTAATCTTGCATTGGTTTCTTCATCAAATTTAACAAGTTCCAATCCGTATCTTTCCATAGCATCTACGGATAAAACTCCTCCACCACCTGCATTTGTAATAATTGCAAGGTTACGTCCAGTTGGAAGTGGACATTTGGAGAATGCTAAACCTACATCAAACAATTCATCCATAGTGGTTACTCTGAATACTCCAGATTGCTTGAATGCAGTGTCAAATGCAACATCACTACCAGCTAATGCACCAGTGTGTGAGGATGCAGCTTCAGCACCAGCAGAACTTGAACCTGATTTCAAGATAATAACAGGTTTCTTATATGATACTTTTCTTAAAGTTCTGACAAAGTCATCATCTTCAGTGATGGATTCGAGATAACAGATAACTACTGCAGTTTCATCATCATCAGATAAATATTCAATCAATTCAATTTCAGTAGTTCCAGCTTTATTTCCTAAACTGATAATTTTACTGAATCCAATTCCAGAAGTTACACTCCAATCGATAATAGCCACCATCATAGCTCCACTTTGGGAAATAAATGCAATATTTCCTGTAGGAGGCATGATTTGTGAAAATGAAGCATTCAATAATGAATGTGAATCAGTGATACCTAAACTGTTAGGACCAATAATATTTATGCCATATTTTTTACCAAGAGCTACAAGCTCATTTTCTCTTTCTACACCTTCTCCACCAATTTCCTTAAATCCTGCAGTGATAACAACCATGTTTTTAACGCCGAATTCACCACATTCTTCAACAACTGGGTTTACTAAAACACTAGGAATAGAAATAATTACAAGGTCTGGCACTTCTGGTAAGTCAGATACATTTTTATATGCTTTTAATCCTTGAATTTCATCATCTTTAGGGTTAATAGGATAAATATTTCCTTTAAAACCATCATTAATCATATTATTTACTATAATATAACCAACTTTTCCTTCTGAGTTGGAAGCTCCAACAATAGCAACAGAGTCTGGATTAAACATCTTAGTAAGATCAGTCATAGATTTTAACTCCTTTATTTCAATTAATTTAATAATTATGATTTTAAAATTTTCACTTTAAAATTCATATTAATTTATAATTGTTTTATTAATATTTGCCATATTAATTTTACAATATAATAGTTGTTATTATATTATATGTAATTCATCATATTTATAATGATAAATAATTAACAATTATATTTTTGTCTTAAAATAGTATAAAAATTTTAATATTTATAATTATCTGAAAGTTTTCATGGAAAAACTAATGAAACTATGAAAAAATGAAAAATTAGATAAATAAAAAATGAATAGAATTATAATAATGAAATAAAATTATAATAATTTAATAGAATTAAAAAAAAATAAAAAAAAGAGAATAATGATTAGTAAAACTAATCACTAAAAATTATTGATTAATTTAAATAATTTATTTAATCGCTTACTTCAATACCTAATGAAACAAGTTTGTCCCTAATCTCATCAGATAAATCGTATTTCTTTTCAGCTCTTAATTTTTGACGAACATCAGCAATTATATTTAATAATTCCTCTTCATCACCACTGGTTTCATCATCATTTGCAAAGAAATCAATACCTAATATTTGACTGATATCTGCAAACCAGTGTTTAATAGCTAAAAGATCATCAATGATTATTTTATCTTCATTTAAATCTTTATTTGACTTCTTGATGAATGAGAAAATAGCTGCAATAGCTTTAGGAGTGCTGAAGTCATCATCCATACTCTTGAAGAACTCACTGACTCCATCATTTAATGCATCATAAGAGGATTGATAGTAATCAAATTTAAGCAATTCTTCGAAAAGCTCATTTTCAGCTAAGTCTGCTAAATAAGCAATATCATCAGAAACATTGCCTTTTTCAAACGCTTCATTAATCTTCTCATCAATAGCTTGAACATAATTCTTGATTTTTGCTACATTTCTTTCAGCTTGGTGCAAGCTCACTTCACTAAAGTCTATAGGGCTTCTGTAATGAGTAGCAAGAACAAATAATCTGAATGTTTCACCGGAATACTCTTTCAATAAATCTCTAATGGTAATGAAGTTACCTAAAGATTTAGACATCTTTTCTCCAGAAACATTCAAGAAACCAGTATGCATCCAATATTGAACTAACGGTTCCTTACCGGATACGGCTTCCATTTGTGCAATCTCAGAGTCGTGGTGAGGGAATATTAAATCAAGCCCTCCACCATGAATGTCATATTGTGGACCAAAGTACTTTTCAGTGATTGCGGTATCCTCAATATGCCAACCAGGTCTTCCTTTACCCCATGGAGAATCCCATACAGGTTCACCAGCAAATTCGTCTGCTTCTCTGTTTTTCCATAAAGCAAAATCATTAGGGCTTTTTTTAGAACTGTCAATATCAATCCTGTGAGTTTCAAGCTCTTCAATTTTACGGTTAGCTAATTTACCATAATCCTTAAACTTAGCGACTTCAAAGTAAACTCCAGTCTCAGTTACATATGCAAATCCCTTATCGATTAATCTTTGGATTTGATCCAAAATCTCTTCCATATGGTCAGTAGCTCTTGCAAAATAGTTAACGCTTTTCACATTTAAAGCAGCCATATCTTCAATAAATCTCTTTTCAAATTTCTTTGCAAGCAACTTGGAGTCTACACCACTTTCTTTTGCTCTGTTAATGATTTTATCATCAATATCTGTAATATTTTGTAAGTAGAATACAGAATATCCTTTAAATTCCAAATATCTTTTAATAGTATCAAAGGAAATGTATGTTCTTCCATGCCCAATATGAGCATCATCATAAACTGTAGGGCCACAAACAAAGAGTTTAATCTTATCTTCAAATAAAGTATTCAACTCTTCCTTTTCCCTTGACATAGTACTATATATTTCCATTATATCTCCTTAAAACAATTTAATAAATAAAAATAAGTCTAAATTAAATAAAAATAAACTAAAGGATATAGTATAGGCCATTTACTGCTATCCCATACCAATCCAAAAATAAATTAGTAGAAATTCTACCAATTTTTATAATAAATGTGCTTCAGAACCTAAACATGCTCTACAATCTGCAGGCATGTGTCCTTTTTCCTTATGTATTTGACAAATGACATCTTCTGTTTTGATTCTTTTACAGATGTAACAAGTACGTGGAATAATGTCTAATTTAGTTGCAGTTCCTTCATTTAAGTCATTTGCAAAGTCTTGAATCAATGCTTTTACATCATCATTGAACTCAATGCCGCTACCTCTTTTATCAGTTAAATACTGAGATACAGCAGGTTGTGTAATATCCATTAATTCAGATATTTTCTTTTGTTTCATTCCTAATTTCAATAAATCTTTTGCTAATTCAGATCTTATAGCTGGTATAATATACCATACTACCATTTCACAAGGTGGTTTCATAAAATACCTCCTAATGTTTAAAATATTTTAATTTGATTACCTAGATAAATTATCTAATTCATAAGAGTATCTTTATTCATCATCAATATAGTTATTTAATCTATAAAACAATTTTTCATCAGCACCCTTAAATACTTCTTCAACTTCAGAATCATGACTTAATTCAACATGTTCTATATCGTGGAAGTGGCTTAATATATTGACTCTTTTTTCAAGTTCTTCTTGACGTTCTAAAAGCAAATCAATAGCTGATGAAACAGGGTCTGGGAACTCATGCTCTAAGTCCAAGACACATTTACGGTCTTCGCGAATAATTCTGCTTGGTACCCCAACTGCTGTAGCCCCTCTTGGAACATCCTGCAATACAACTGCTCCAGCACCTACCTTACAGGAACAGCCTAAGGTAATGTTACCTAAAACCTTTGCTCCAGAACCGATTACCACTGCATCTTCAACAGTAGGGTGCCTTTTGCCTTTGCTTAAACTTGTTCCACCAAGAACTACTCCCTGATAAATTAAAACATCATCGCCAACAATAGTTGTTTCACCGATTACAATACCCATTCCATGGTCAATAAAGACTCTTTTGCCTATTTGAGCACCAGGGTGAATTTCTATACCTGTCAAGAATCTTGATATCTGAGAGAAGAATCTTCCCCAAAAAGGCAAGTGATGTGTCCAAAGCCAATGATTCCATCTGTGCAAAATGATGGCCCAAATTCCAGGATAACAAAGCAGAATCTCTAGACTGCTTCTTGCTGCAGGGTCTCTCATTTTTGCAGCTTGGAGATCATCTCTTAAATCATCAAACATATATTCACCATATCAATAAGTATACAATAATAGATTAACTTAACTATTGTTAATTATATTATTATATTTAATTTAATTTTATATAAAGTTAACATTTGTTATAATAACAAAGTTATATTTTATCTTTTTTAATATATATACTATTTTAATCAATAATGGAAATTTAAAAAAATGAAAATTAAAAAATAAAATGAAAATTAAAAAATGAAAAATAGTTTATTTTTTTAAAAAATTTTAAAAAGAAGATTTATTTAGAATAAATCTCCAAAAATCCACTCAGTGGATAGGTATCTCTCACCGGTATCTGGCAATATGACTACAATTGTTTTTCCTTCATTTTCAGGACGTTTAGCAAGTTCTAATCCTGCCCAAGTAGCTGCACCAGATGAAATACCAGTGAAAATACCCTCTTCTCTTGCAAGTCTTAATAAAGTAGCTCCTGCATCCTCATCTTTTACAGGAATGACCTCATCAACAAGGTCTAAGTCAAGCACTTCTGGAACAAAACCTGGCCCTATACCTTGGATTTTGTGAGGTCCTTTTTCACCTTTACCTAAAGTTTGAGAGGTAGCAGGTTCAACTGCAACTGCCTTGAACTCTGGTTTTAACTCTTTGATGTATTGAGCAATTCCAGTTACAGTACCACCAGTTCCAGCAGCAGACACTACGATATCCACTTTACCATCAGTGTCTCTGTAGATTTCAGGACCAGTGGTTAATCTGTGAATTTCAGAGTTTGCCTTGTTTTCAAATTGCTGTGGCATGAATGAATTTGGAGTGTTTTCAACAAGCTCTTTTGCCTTAGCAATAGCTCCACCCATACCTTCGCTTCCAGGTGTTAAGACTATTTCAGCACCAAAGACAGCAAGCAATTTTCTCCTTTCAATGGACATTGTCTCAGGCATGGTTAAAATTAACTTATATCCTTTTGCAGCTGCTACAAAAGAAAGACCAATGCCAGTGTTACCGCTTGTAGGTTCAATAATTACTGAATCCTCTTTAAGCAATCCTTCTTTTTCGGCAGTTTCAATTAAGTTCACTGCAATACGATCTTTAATACTGCTTACCGGATTGAAAGATTCCACTTTTACAAGCACATCAGCATTCAATCCTTCTGTCAATCTATTTAATCTTACAAGAGGGGTGTTACCAATAGCTTCAGTCATATCATTAGCTATACCTCTTTTCAATTCAGGAATGTTTACCATAATTATCACATCATAAAATTCAATTTGTTAAAATAATTTTTAAAAAGTCTATTATTAAAGAATATAAAAAATAAAATCTTTGCTTAAATCCCTTCTAATAACCAATCTTTAATATTTAATATATTAATTTAATAACTTATTTTATTTATAATTTTAATTTCATCTTTTAAAAATTCAAAATCAAAACTATAAATTTTACAACAAAAGTTAAAAATATAACAATTGTTATATAATAGTTAATAAATGATGATATATAAATATTTCTATATAAAACTAAAATTTCATCAAAAATTAAAGAAAATGAAGAATTAATATTTACAGTGAATTATAAGATTATACTATTTTAACTATTATATAAAAAAGATGATAAAATGACTCTCTTTAAATACATTATTAATTCAAGCCCAATTGGAGAAATAACAATTATCTGGAGGAAAAAACCTAAATTCCAAATTGAAGAGATTATCCTCTCAAGACCAGATAAAAGCTCATCAAAAATAGCTGAAGAAAAATATGAACAAAAGGAACCATTGGCTATAAACAAAAAATCAAAGCAATTGAATAATGTAATTAAAGAATTGAATAACTATTTCCATGAGAAAACCCCTAAATTTTCCCTTGAATATCTTAATTTAGATAAATGCACACCATTCCAAAGAAAAGTGTTGGAAGAAGAATTCAAGACAAAAAAAGGAACCATAAATACATATAAGGATCTTGCAAAGGCAGTAGGCAGTCCTAAAGCATACAGATCAGTAGGTACAGCACTTTCCAAAAACCCATATCCAATAATCATACCTTGCCATAGAACCGTCAAATCAGACAGAACCATCGGAGGATTTGGTGGTGTTGCAAAAGGACTTGAATCTAAAAAAATACTTCTTGAACTAGATGGTCTAATGATTCAAGGTAAAAAAGTAGTTGGAGATAGCCCTATAATTGCACTTGACAAAACAAGCCAAACAAGATTAGTTTAGAATTAATTAAAATGTTTACTCTAATTTATTTGTATCATATTCACAAAGGTCTGTAAGTGGGCATTTATCACATTGAGGACCAATAGGCCTGCAAATGGTCTGACCAAATTGAACCATCAAATCATTTAAATCCACCCAAAGCTCTTTAGGAACTTTTTCCATCAAGACAACTTCAGTCTCTTCAGGCTCCTTTGTATCAGCAATTCCCCACCTATTGGAGATTCTATGAACATGAGTATCTACAGGAATAGCTGCATCCTGGAAGGCAAATACGATTACACAATTAGCTGTTTTTCTGCCTACCCCCGGAAGCTTTAGCATTTCATCCATTTCCCTTGGAACTTCACCGCCATATTGGTCTATTAATATTCTAGAAACTTCCAATATACGGGCTGCTTTTACCCTATAGAATCCTGCAGGCTTAATCAATTCCTGCACATGCTCTACTGGAGCATCAGCAACTGCATAAATATCTGGATACACATCAAATAATGCATTTGCAGCCTGATCTGTATTCTCATCCCTTGTCCTTTGAGATAAAATAGTTCTAATTAGCACTTTATAAGGATCATGGTCATGGAAAGTACGGATAGTGTAAATTTCATTTAATCTTTTAAAGATTTCTCTTATTCTCTCTTCATCATTCATATTCTAATCTCCAATAATATTCTAAAAAAGATTCAATTTATTTCAATTCCATTTCAATGCCTATTTCATCCATAAGCTCTATGAAATTAGGGAATGATACATCAAAGCATTCGCCATTCTCCACTTCAACATCATGTTTCAATCCAAGCAGTGAAAATGCCATAGCTAATCTATGGTCATTATGGGATTCGACAATTCCATCACCAATAGTTTGGCCATAAATAGTCATTCCATCCTCAAACTCTTCAAGTTTGCATCCTAATTTTTCAAGCTCTCTGCATGTAGTGTCAATCCTGTCAGTTTCCTTTAATCTTCCATGCTTTACACCAGTGATTGTAGTCTTTCCTTCTGCAACTGCGCCGAGAACCGCTACAGTAAGCAATAAATCCGGTGCATTTGATAAGTTTACATCAATTCCCTTAAGATTTCCATCAGATCTAAGTGAAGCATAATCATCAAATTGAGTTACATTTGCACCCATTTCCTCTAAAATATCTAAGATGAATTTATCTCCTTGTTTGGAATCGCCGAATAGATTTTCAACTCTAACATAACCTCCTGCAATAGCTGTAGCTGCAAGCAAATAGGAAGCAGAGGAATAATCCCCTTCAACAATATAATCGCTGGCAATGTATTTTTGAGGCTTTACATTAAATTTAACTCCTAAGCAATCAGTATGCTCCTTCTTGCAGGTTTCATGGAATTGATAATTATCTTCATCAATAGTTATTCCAAATTTTTCTAATATAGATATTGTCATATCAACATAAGGCTTTGATACAAATTCCGGATAAACTTCAAGCTCCACTCCTTTTTCAGATAATGGGGCTGAGATAAGAATAGAGGATATGAATTGAGAACTTATGCTTCCCAATATATCTGTTTCTCCACCAATATACCCGGGATAAATCTTAAGAGGTGCCTTATTATTATCAGTTAATGATTCTATCTTTACACCTAATCCTTCCAATGCATCAATCAATGCACCCATAGGTCTTGCCTTAAGAGAATCATCCCCAGTGAATATGACTTCATTATCAGATAATGCCGCTACACTTGTCATAATCCTAAGTGTAGTTCCTGAGTTAGCAAGATCAATCATGTCCTCAGAAGGATTTTCGTTAATATTATGTAATTTACCGCCAGTTCCATAAACATCCAAATAGTCAACAGTTTGACTTTTATCTCCTTTAAGGATAATTTCTTTCTTTCTATCAATTTTAGCGCCAAGAGCTTCACATGCCCTTATGGTTGATAAGACATCTTCAGAGTACAATACATCAAATAGCTTTGATTTACCTTCAGCAAGTGATGCGAGAATAACCGCCCTATGACTATAACTTTTAGAAGAAGGGGCTTTAACGGTTCCATTAATTTTAGAAAAGTTTTTTATTTTAAGATTCATTTAATACATCCTTTGATTAAATAAATAATAATTAATCTATTTTTTTAATATATTATCTATTAAACTATTAGATTAAAATTAATAATAAACTTATCTAAAAGGGAATTAAAAAATTTTTTCGAAAATAGAAAAATAACTAAAAAAGATAAAAAATAAAAAAAGAAAAAGTTTTAAAACTTTAAAAAAATTATAAAATCTAAAAGTCAATGAAATACCTTAAGACAGTGAATACACCAAGAGCAAGACTAATTGTGAAACCTACAAAACCCAGTACAGGCATTTCATAGAATGTAGGCCCTACATCAATTAGCATTACAAGTGAAGAACCTACTAAAAGTGCAGCAATAATGATTGCAAGTGATAATTGGTTTGCTATTTCACTTATATGCTTAACTTCAATGTTTACAGTGACTTCCCCTTCCTCAATCTTATAGAAAGTTTTTGAAATGAGACTTGGCAATCCTCTCAAGACATGTTCAAAGGCAAAGAAACTGTTTTTAGCATTATTAACCATTTTCTTAGGATTATATCTTTGAGCTATAAGTTTTGTTGCAATTGGCTTAAGGTATTCCACAACATTAATATTTGGGTCCAAACGTAGTGCAATGTTTTCAACCATTGACAATCCTCTTGCCATTAGTACAAACTCATTTGGAAGCCTTACCTCATATTTCTGCATTAAAAAGAGCAAGTCTTCTATAATACCATTGAAACGGCTAAGTTCCATACCATAATACTTTGCGAACAAGTCATTTAAATCGCTTTTCAATATATTGATATCTGTTTTCTCATTCAAGATATCCATCCGAATCAACTGATTGATCAAACCATCAATATTATGGTCTGAGAAATTAATCATCAATTCAGCTAAATCTTGCCTAAACTCATCATCAAGAATGCCCATCATTCCAAAATCAATAAAGCATACTGCATTATCATCTGTAATGAAAATATTACCTGGATGAGGGTCTGCATGGAAAAATCCATCAAGGAAAATCTGTTTTAAATAAGCACGAACTATCCTATCTGCAATAAGGATCTTATTATATTTCGGATCATCTCCAGCAATGACTTCAGATAATTTCACACCTTCAACATATTCCATAGTCAAGACTTTTTCAGTGGAATAGTCAGGATATATTACCGGAACAATAATCTTGTCATTATATTTGAAATTATCATTCAAATGCCTGATATTCATCAATTCATTGTCAAAATCCATCTCCTTATGAATAGACCTATCAAATTCATGAATAACTGCAGGAAGATTAAGATGCTTGAATCCAGTGTCAAACCTATCTGATTCATTTGCAATGAATTTCATTATGCTTAAATCAGTTTCAACAATATCCTCAATATTAGGCTTTTGCACCTTTACGGCTACTTTCTCACCGCTATGCAATTTAGCCACATGAACTTGAGCAATGGAAGCTGTAGCAAGAGATTTTTCAGAAAATTCAACAAAGAACTCATTTAAACTTCCTCCAAGTTGATCTTCTATCAGTTCCTTAATCTCTTCATAGCTTACAGGTGGATTATCATCATGTAACTGTGAAAGCTCTTCACTAATCTTTTCCCCAACTAAATCAGGTCTTGAAGCTAACAATTGACCAAATTTAATAAATGTTGTTCCAAGTTCCTGAAGCATTAATCTTAATCTTATAGGAAAATCTTCTTTCAATAATTCCTTATTATCCGCTTCATTTCTAAATGGACTTATCTTATTACGAGTAGTTTGACCTAAAACCTTGTCAAAATCGTATTTTCTAAAGATTTTTATAATCTCATCAAAACGTGATAATGTTTTTCTTTGCATTATAACCACCTTTTGAAATTAGAAGCCATAATTATTTTTTATTATTTTAAAATATTTTTTTAATTTAGATGTTTTTTAATTAAAATGTTTTTTAATTAGAGATTTTTTTAATTTTTATTTTTTATTAAGACTTTTTAGTCTAAGTTTATTACTATGGATATATTTGATTAAAATTATAATTAAATTTATCTAAAAATTTAAAAAAAGATAAAAAAAATTAAATATTATAAATAAAAAATTAAAAAAAATTAAAAGAATAAGAAAACTAATTGAAATTATATAAAATTATTTTCAAATTCAATTAAAACGTCTAAAAGGTCATAAGACAATCTATGAATCGCTTTAGAGTGAATATCATTTGGAACTTCCCAATATGCTGATGCAATTCCACCTGCAATAGCTGCCATGGTATCTGCATCTCCACCTAAGGATATGCAATTTCTAATTGTATCCTCATAATCATTAGCTTCTAAAAAGCAAATGATAGATTCTGGAACAGACCCTTGACAGGAAACATCAAATCTATAGTGAGGCCTTATTTCATCAAGAGTCCTACTTAAGTCATAATCATGTCGTACCTCTATATGGTCTCTGATTTCTTCCTTTGATGAGCCAAGTCTTGCTAAATAGATAGCATCTGCAGTGGCTAATGCACCCTTGACACCTTCAGGATGATCATGAGTTACAATAGAAGATAATTCCGCAAGCTTTTGAACCTCTTCCAAAGAGTCCCCTACCCATGCTACTGGAGAGACTCTCATTGCAGAACCGTTTCCCCAACTTCCATAAGGTTTCGGATGGTCTGTTCTTAACCATTTCTTAAACATTCGACCATAGCCACCATTAGGATACTTGTTTCCAAAATATTGGAGTTGCCTTACCAATTCATCTTTGGAGTTTTTATCATTAAGCAGCCATTTAGCTACAGCAAGGGTCATGATTGTATCATCTGTAAAAGTAGACCTTTTATTAAAAAGAGAGAATTCCTTAGTCTTGATAGGATGGAACTCATAAGTGGATCCTATTATATCTCCTGCGATTGCGCCAATAATTCCTTTCATATTATACCCCCATATTATTATATCTATTATTATGAACTCCGTTACTTATAAAAATATCTAAAATTAATCTAAAGAAATCTAAAATTAACCTAAAATTAACCTAAAATTAATCTAAAATTAATCTAAAAAGCAATTTTTATAAAGCTTATGATTAATAAATTTTAATAAGAAAAGATGAAAAGGTGGATAGATGAAAACTATTGTAATCAATGCAGACCCTAAAATTAAACAGGAAATAGGAAAGCTATTGAAATCTGCAGCTGAAGGTGCTGAATCTGTAGGCAGTGAAGTTGAATACTTTGATTTATACAAAATAGATATGAGAGGTTGCATGATCTGTTCAATCTGCAAAAAGAAAAATAAAGAAAGCTTCAAATGTTACTGGAAAGATGATTTATCCCCAATAATTGAAAAGATTCTTAATGCAGATACACTTTTAATAGGTTCCCAAATATTCTTCAATGAACCAACTAGCCATTATAGGGCTTTAGTTGAAAGACTTATATACTGTATTGTCTCATATGATAGAAATTACTATTACAAAGGAAAAGTCAATGTAGGTATTTTTTATAGTGTTATCTCTCCAAAAAAGCATTTTGAAAAAAATGTTCGTCCAAATCTCAAATCAACAGAAGATTTGTTTAAGATGTTGAATGGAGAAGTTAAAGTTTATGAATCATACAAAGGAATGAGAAGCAAGAAAAAGACTGAAGAGGAAATAAAAGCTAAGGAAAAAGAATTTGAAATGGATTTGAAAAATGCATTTGAAATAGGTGCTGAATTAAGTAAAAAATAGATAAAAATTAAATTATGGATTATTAATGAAAAATATAAAATTAATTAAAAACTAAATTAAAAAATTAAATAAAAATAAAATAATAAAATTAAAATAGATTGAAAAAATTAAAAACTAAATTAAAAAAATAAATAAAAATAAAATAATAAAATTAAAATAGATTGAAAAAATTAAAAAATTAATTAAAAAAAAATTTTACATGAAAAGCATTGAACTTTTCATGAAATAAGATTATCTGATTACTTCTACGATTACGCCAAGCTTTTCAGATTGCAATATGTCAACTTTCTTACCGCTTGCACCTACAATTTCCTTTTTCATCTTTAGGAAATCTTCAGTGATTACACCATCAGCAATAGCTATTTCACCATTTTCAGCTAATTGTTTAGCTATTTCATCAGGAGCGGTTGACTTGATGAATCCTATAACTTGACCAGCATTCTTCTTAAAGGTTGGTCCAATCTTACTCATGTCAGGTTCAATTTCAATGACCTTCTCATGAACTTCAGGCTTACCAGTGGTAACTTGGAAGTTTTGGATTTTTAAAGTACCTTTAATGTCATCTGCAAAGTATTCAAACACATCTTTCAAGTCTTCTGTCTTTTCATTTAAGTAAACAGTTGCACTTTCCACATCAGCATTCAATGGGATTTTGGAAGCAGATTTGAATCTTCTAACCTCACCAATGAGTTCAATAGCTAAGTCCCCATCCTCTTCCACTTGAGTGGAATCTAATTTAGGGTCGATTTCAGGCCAAAGCTCATTGTGAATGCTGCCTTCATGACCAAAGTATTGGTAAACCTCTTCTGCAAAGAACGGAGCAATTGGAGCGAGCAATTTTAAAGTGTCTTCAATTACAGTTCTAAGAGTGTATTTAGCTGCAATTCTAGACTCTTCTGATATATCATCATTGTATAATCTGTATTTTACCGCTTCAATGTATTCATCACAGAAGTCATGCCATACGAACTGTTCAATTGTATTTACAGCAATGCTGTAGTTATAATCATAAAATGCTTCATCCACGATTTTATTGACTTTATTGAGTTTTGCAAAGATCCAAGTATCCATTGGATTCAAGTTTGCTTTAATAGCTTCAATATCTCCACTTAAAGCCTTTTCAGATTCTTCATCGAAGATGTGCATACTGATAAATCTGAATGCATTCCAGAATTTTCTAATGAATTTATAACCATGCTTGATGTTTTTCCAATCAAATGCAACATCAGAACCAGGAACACTGTTAGCAGCCCATAATCTTAAAGGATCTGCACCATATTCTGCAATAACCTCTTCAGGACCAGTTACATTTCCACGGGATTTACTCATTTTGTAACCGTCTTCACCGAATACCATACCGTTGATTACAATGTCATCAAATGGTTTCTGACCGGTTAATGCTAAACATCTGAGAGTTGTATAGAATGCCCAAGTCCTAATGATATCGTGTCCTTGTGGACGAATGCTTGATGGGAAAATGTCTTCCCAACCAGGATTTGGCCAGTTTGCAACAGAGAGTGGAGAAATTGAACTGTCCATCCAAGTATCCAATACATCCTCTTCTCCAATGAATTCAGTGCATCCACATTCACATGCATGTTTTGGCTTGTCTACTGTTGGGTCTATTGGCAATTGGTCTTCATCAGGAAGGATTACCTTACCACAGTCTTTACAGTACCATACAGGAATAGGGGTTGCAAATAATCTTTGTCTTGAAATACACCAATCCCATTCCATGGAATCTGCCCAATTCAATAAACGGCTTTCCATATGTTCTGGAACCCAACGCATTTCATTTGAAGCTTTTTTACTTTCATCAATCATTTTGGTTACAGCTACAAACCATTGCTTTTTAACCAAAATCTCGATAGGAGTCTTACATCTCCAGCATTGGCCTACATTTTGGTCAACTTCTTCCTGCTTGGTTAAGTAACCTTCAGCTTTCAAGTCTTCTATGGTTTGCTTTTTAGCATCAGAAAGTTCCATGCCTTCGTATCTTCCTGCAGCTTCAGTGAGTAATCCTTGTTCAGAAATAGCTTCAATGACATCCAAGTCATATTTGTTTACCCAAGCAACGTCAGTCTTATCCCCAAAAGTACAAATCATTACTGCACCAGTACCATATTCCATATCTACCTCTTCATCAGCAATGATCTTTACCTTTTGACCGGATAAAGGAACTTCTACATACTTGCCTAATAATGAGTTGTATCTTTCATCATCTGGGTGAACTACTACCGCAACACAAGCAGACATGAGTTCAGGACGAGTGGTAGCAATCAATACACCAGGAACGTTTGCATCAGCTTTTTCAGGAAAATCAGCATATCTTACATATGAATTGCCTTCAACATTTGCAAGGACTTCATCTGGAACATCCGCAGGTGGGAAGTTCACATAGTTCAAGAATGTGGTGTTGTCACTGTATTCAACTTCTGCAAATGCAATAGCTGTTTCACATCTTGGACACCAGTTTACAGGGTGAATTCCTTGATAGATCAATCCTTGATCGTACATTTTTAAAAAGGATAATTGGGTTCTTTTTCTGTACTCTGGAGTCATGGTAATGTATTCCCTACTCCAATCTTGTGAGAAACCAACAGAACGCATTTGTCCTCTCATAACTTCAATGTTGTGAGTTGTGAGTTCAGTACACATATCTCTGAACTCTGCTCTTGTAACATCGTTCTTTTTAATGTTATGAGTTTCCTCTACCTTTACTTCAGTAGGAAGACCGTGACAGTCCCAACCTTGTGGGAACAATACATCCATACCTTTTTCTCTTCTGTATCTTGCATTGAAGTCCATATAAGCCCAATTTAAGATGTGACCCATATGAAGCAATCCAGTTGGATAAGGTGGTGGAGTATCTATAATGTATCTTGGTCTTGTTCCATCACCAATAAATTTATAAACTTCATCACCTTCCCATTTTTTCTGCCATTTCTCTTCGTTTTTATGGTCATAATCTTTAGGAATTTCTTTATTTGTCAAAATATTCCTCCAAATAGAATGAATAATAAAAATAATTAATTAAAAATGTAATCTTCGAAACTTCAATTTCAAAATAAAACATTCTAATTTAATATTTATTAAAAGTATTTATTAAATATTGTTGTAAATTATAATAATTTTAGAAATTTGGAATAATTCTTAATTTTAATCCTAAAAACAATAATTATATAATAAATAATATACATAAAGAAACATAGTATAATAAATATTATTACTGAAATTAACTTTATTATTTGATTAACTAAATACGAGGTGACAAAATGCAATTATTATGGTTTTATGTAGCTATTGCACTTGCCATAAGCGATGAAGTTCACAGCAGACTTGTTTGGGACTATGTAAGAGACTTCTACATAATATTTGGAGGAATCCTCAGCAGTGCATTAGATTCTGTAATGGAAACATGGATTGTTCATGAAGCTTTGGAAGCACTTTTCCATTTTATTTTTGTGTCTTGTGTATTTTTCTCATTGAAAGTGGGATTTTTAGCGGCATTAATACATTTCCTATTGGATGTAAGTCATTCAATTGCAATTAGACACATGCCATGGTTACCTCATAGAGCATTACACTTTGTCTTTGAATCTTTATTCTTTATCGCCGTATTTGGATTATAAAGAATAAATCCTATTTTTAATTAATTATCAAAATAGAGAACTCTATGATTAATTAAAGATTAAAAAAAATTATTAGATGAAAATTAGTTAATTAATTCTAAATTAAAAATTAAACTTATAAAATATTATTAAAGAGTATTAGGAGATAATATGCCTGTAATTACATTTAAATATCAAGATTTAAAGGATTTAGGTATTGATATGGAAAAAGATGAGCTTATTGATACCTTACCTATGATGGCAAGTGATATTGAAGATTATGATGATGAAGAGATTAAAGTAGAATTCTTCCCAAATCGTCCAGATAACTTATCTGTTGAAGGAGTGGCAAGATCCTTTAAAGGATTTTTAGGAATGGAAACTGGACTTCCAAAATATGAAATCGAACCATCTGGAGAAAAGGTTTATGTAAGTCCAGAAGTTGCAGAAATCAGACCTTACATCAGATTTGCAAGGATAGAAGGAGTTGACTTCTCAGGAGACAAGATCAAATACATCATGGATTTCCAGGAAAACCTTCATTGGGTAATTGGAAGAGACCGTAAGAAAGTTGCAATTGGTGTCCATAATGCAGATGTCATAAGTGGACCATACAAATACATTGCAACTCCAAAAGACGAACATTCATTTGTTCCTCTTGAAATGGATGAGGAAATGACTCCTGATGAAATATTGAAAGATCATGCAAAAGGAGAGAAATATGCTCATTTGATTGATAAGTTCGACAAATATCCACTTATTATCGATAAGGATGAACAAGTGTTGTCAATGCCCCCAATTATCAATGGAGAATTAACCAAGCTTAAAGAAAACACCACAAACATCATTGTTGATGTAACTGGAACTGATGAAAGAGCAGTTGAACAATCCTTAAACATTCTCTGTGCATCCTTTGCAGAAGTTGGAGGAAAAGTGAAATCCATGGAAGTTATTTTTGAAGATGAAACCATAGTATGTCCTGATTTCACTCCAAAGGTAAGAAATGTTCACGTTGATTTAACCAATGAATTAATTGGGGGAACCGATTTAACCGCTGAAGACATTAAAGGATTGCTTGAAAAGGCAAGATTTGATGCTAACATCATTAACGATAACGAATTGGAAGTGCTTATTCCACCTTACAGAGTTGACATTTTGCATGAAGTGGATATTGTTGAAAACATTACCATCCAATATCATATCAATGCAGTTGAAGCAAAATTACCAGATATCGTTACCGTAGCAAGTGAAGATAACTGGTTTAAAGGTGAAAAAACCATTAGAGAAGTTATGGTAGGTTTAGGCTTCCAAGAAGTAATGAGCTTAATGCTAACCAGTGAAGAAAGCCAATATGTAAAGATGAATCAGGAAGAGATTGACCATGTCCAAGTCTCCAAACCAATTACCATTAGCGGAACTATGATCAGAACCAGTCTTCTCAATAGTTTGATGGAATTCTTGGAAGACAACAAGCATGAAGATCTTCCACAAAAAATCTTTGAAATTGGTGATGTCTTATACATGGATGAGAAATCCGCTAACAAGACAAGACAAGTTAAAAAATTAGCTGGTATGATTTGCCACAGCTCTGCAAACTTTACTGAAATAAAATCAACTGTTTCCAGCGTGCTTTCCAATTTAGGATACAGCATGGAAATAAGCGATTCAAACAACACTACTTTTATTCCAGGTAGAGTGGCTGATGTCAGTGGCGAGTCTAAAAGCGGTAAAATAACTGGATTCTTTGGTGAAATAGCTCCTGAAGTTATTAGAAACTTTGAATTAGAGTATCCAGTCATTGCTTTTGAGATTGAATTTATTTAATTCAATTTCTTTTTTCTTTTATTCTTTTTTTAATTTTTTCTTTTTTTTAATTTATTCTTTTTTCATTCTTTTTATCATATTCTTTTTTTTTAATTTATTCTTTTATTGAATATAAGCATATTACAAAATTCCTTCTTCAACTATGAAATATTTTGAACAAACAACCAAATTTTACTTTTATTTTTATCTTTACTTATTTGTGAAAAATATTCAAAAAATAATAAAAGAATCTGAATATTTTTAAAAAAAAATAATTTATTATTCTGTAAAATTTTTTTATATCTACAATATCAAATGTTTATTATATATTAATTAAGTTAAGTAATTACATATAAATCAATGAAAAATAAGTTTTAATTTTAAACAAAACAATAAAGTATATATTGAATAAAAGCACAAAATAAAAATGCATATGTGTAACATTATAGAGAATATAATGTTGCATGTATAGCAAATGAAAATTTTGTTATAAACTAGTATTAAAAAAATTTTGAAACTTAATGAAAGGCATTATCCTTTATTATTTAATTATTAAATTAAGGTCCTTATTAATAGTTAATAATAATAGGGGATAAAAAAAATTTTTAATACAATTAAATAATTTAAATAATTATTTCTCCTATGTCAATAGGGGTAATGAGAAATCATTCGGCTATTCTTTAGCTGTAAATAATTATTTATTTTATTTATTTTTTCAAAGTTTTTTTAATGCAAGAAAATCTATTTTTACCAATAATTTATAAAAAAACACATATTCTTTTTTTAAATTTTGAAAATAATATATTAAAAATAATCTTTTTAAATAATATTCACTTTAAGCATAGTAAACTAAAAAATATTTAAAATTAATCTTTTTATCATCTCTTTTTATAGAAAATACTTAAAATAATTAACATTTGTTCAGATTAATATAGCAAGTTTTATATGTATATATTTTATAAATAATAAGTAGTACAGGTACATTTGAAATTTTTTAAATTTTTTAAATGGATACTTTGTACCCTTTCATTTTTTTAATATATTCTTTGATTCTGAATAGGATATATTAAGGGTGCAATCTGCTAAATCTGCATAGCATTTTGTACTTTTTCAATAATTTTTTTAATAAAAGGAGGGAAGATTTTACACTTTAATAAGACTTTTCAATTATTAAAGGCATATTTGATACATTTTAATAACACTTTTCAATTATTAAAAGAGTATGTGGATACATTTTAATAACACTTGATTATTGAAGATAGTAATAATCATCAAATTTGTACTATACTAATTTATTAGCAAACTTTATCATTGCAAACAAAACAAATTGAAATTTGTTTTTTAGGTGGACAATTATGCGTATTAAACGATATTTCGGTTTCAGTTTAATACTATTTATAATGATATTTTCAATTTCGTTTGCAAGTGCAGATGAAATAAGTGATATAGACTCGAACGACCTCTCACTATCGGTGTCTGCCGATGTGGATATTAATGAAAATTTGAATGACGAAAGCTTAAACTCTGTAGACGACACAGTTTCAGATGAAATTAATTCGAATTCGAAAGAGGGGTCTTCGACATCCGACGTGGACCTTAAGGATGATATATCAGATAGTGATGAAATTGAAAGTGATGAAGGATTAACTAATAATGGAAAAGTCCCAACATTGCGAGCAAGTTCAGATGAAGAAATCCTTGGTGCAATGGATCATGAATTACATGGTGGTACTGCATCAGATGTAATGAATTGGATACAACAAATCTCCGATAATGGTGGAGGTACACTTTACCTAAACGGAGGAACTTATACTGGCCAGGCTACTATGGGAGGTAATCTAGGCCGAAATCAGATGATAAATATCACTAATGTTAGGGTTGTTGGAGGAAGTCCAGACAATCCAAACCAAATTGCTACATTCCAACCGGATAATCGTGCTAGTACTTCATTGACCTTTAGAGGTTACAGAGTTGATGGTAGATATTTTAGTGATTCTGGTGTTAATTTAGTGAACGTTACATTTGAAAATTTAAATTGTACTGGAAGATTTTTTAGTTTTGCCAGCGGATCTTTGACAAATTGTGTTTTTAATAATCTAGAGTCCTATCAGCACCTTTTCTTCGTAATTGGATCTTACATGGATGAAGTGCCAATAAGACTAACTAATTGTAATTTCACCAATTCCAAACAAACTTATGTGGGTGATTTACCTGAGGGTGGTACAGATGGTACTGGTCAGTTTGGTGTAGTGTTCGGTGCTGAAATGTATGGATGTAACTTTATTAATACAAGTTCTGCTACTCACGGTGGTGCTTTTTGTCTTTCAGACGAATGGGAATCTTCTGCATGTGTTGCAAGTAAGTTAATTGATTGTAATTTTATCAATATTACTTCCAGATGGTTTGCAGTTTATATACATGGGAATTATACCAATACCCCTAGATTTATTACAGAACCTCAAGTGCTAAATAACTGTAAGTTTATTAATTGTACAGGAGAAGGTGAATATGGGGGTGCACTCGGTATAAGTCATAACAATGTAATTATAAATAACTCTGAGTTTTCCCATAACACTGGTGGAGAAGGTTCCGCTATTATGGTTGGTGGAATCAGAAATACCCATGACGGATTCTTAGGTGTTAATACTCAAGGTAATAATATTACTATTATTAATTGTACCTTTAATGACAATGTTGCAAAAACTGAAGGTCAAACCAGTTCTCACAGTACTGATCCTGCCTTCGATACTGTCCCTACAGGTAATGCAGGTGCTGTTTATGTGTATGGTAATCATACAAATATCATAAATTCCACATTTAACAACAACACTGCAGTTGATGCTTGTGGTGCTGCAATCTACATTGAAGGTCAAAATACCACTGTCATTGGTTCTGAGTTCTATGACCATAACAGTCAAAATGGTACTATCTATCTGGTGGGTAATGATTGTGAAATCAGTGATTCCTATTTCCATAACAACAATGCAACATCTACTGGTGCTTGCATTTACATTGAAGGAAATAATGCAGGAATCTCAAATACTACTTTCGCTAATAACACCGCTCCTAACGGTGGTAGTATATTTATTGTAGGTGACCATACTGTAATAGAAAATGACACTAAATTTATAGACAACAATGCTACAAATGGTGCTGGTGTCTATATTAACGGTTCAAATACAGAAATCGTTAACAGCAGTTTCATAAACAACATTGCAGTTAACGGTGCTGGTGCTCTCGTTAACGGTCACGACACTGATGTAAACGGTTCATATTTTGAAGGTAACAACGCTACAAACGGTGGTGGAGTATATATTGAAGGAGACGTCAACGTACTTTCCGACAACATATTCTTCAAAAACAATGTTACCAATCAAGGTGGAGCTGTATACATTAATGGACATACCTCAAATATTACAAATAATAATTTCACACAAAATGAGGCAGTGCCAGCTAGTGAAGATGAAGAAACAGGTCTTGGTGGAGCAATCTTTGTACATGGTGATGATACATCCAGTTTAAATAACAGTTTTTATCACAACAAAGCTCGTAACGGATCTGCAATCTATACCGATGGACTAAACTTTAAACTTGAAAATGATATATTCTTCGAAAACCAAGCTTGGAGTTACCTTTTAGTTGTAACTGCAGTTCCTCCAGTAAGCCTCTATAACAGCCAAGATGTCAACATCACTGTTGTTCATAGAGCTGGAGACAACATTATCAATGCTATACACAATACTGCATCTCCAGATGAGGTACACTTCAAGAATGTAACCTACATACGCAGTAGTGGTCAACAGATTACAACTGACCCAAATAATTATGTAGAACCAGTTGATGGAGTAGAAAGAAGTCAAGGCGGAACATTATTATACCAAGATGACCGTGAAGACCTTCAACTCATTCAGGTTAAAGTTACACATGAAGACGGTGAAGTATTCTATCATAATACAACACTCTTAACTAACATTTATGGTAATGTAAACTTTACACTACCTAGATCTTCTTTAAGAAAAGGTTTATACATTGTAGATGCAGAACACATTGAAGATTGGAACTATAAGTTTATTGTAAATGCAACAACTTTCAGAATCCTCGATTCAATGGATGTATCCGTTAACAAAACCAGTGATGAAGATGAGTACTTCCAAGGTGAAATTGCAGATTGGGAAATTGTTGTTCATAACGTAGCAAACGGAACTGACGCAGAAGATGTTACAATAACTGATTTCTTGCCAGATGTTTTCAATTTAACCAGTTTAAATTACACTTTCTATAATCCTGCTATCGGTGCATTTACAAATGGTACTCTCTACTTAAATAACAATACATTAAGTTATGGAGTTTATAATGTAAGTGGAGGCAATTGGATTTATGGCAATGCCAACTATAATTCAAGCTCTAACACTTGGACCTACTATTTCCTTGAATTAGATGATGATACCATTGTTTATACGGTATTCGATGAGGATGAATTTAGAAACAGATTTGGAAATGTTGTAATGGAAAACAGCACTGATGTCTGCTATGCAAATGTCAGTTATAATATTCCATCAGAAACCTGGTATTATGAAACAATTACTGTAGATGGTCAAGAAATAAAATATGGTGTTTTCAACGAAACTTTCTTCACAAAATACTTTGGAGAAGACTATTACTTCGATGATGAAAATAATACATGGGTATATACTAGACCTGGTATCGATCCAGAGACCGGTGAACCAACTACATTATACACTTGGTATTATCTAGATACAGGATACTGGGTAATAGACTATGAAGTATTCTCTCCAGAGAGAAAAACATTGACTCAAAAAGTTAGCTTAAGCATAAACCCAGATAGTGCAACTAACAGAACCAATATTGCATTGTTTATCAAAGACTTTGATAAAAACGATACAGGCATTATTGATTTCCAAACCAATTGTACTAAAGCAGGAACCTATAACAACATTGTAAATGTTACCACTCCTGATTTCGACTGGGATTTATCAAACAACGAAGCTAATAAAACCGTGCTTGTCGATCCGCTTCCAAATAAAACAGTAAGCAACTCAACTCCTTATTACCATGAATATGTTGATTACAACTTAACAATCATGAACACAGGTAATCAAACTTACACACATAACATAATAGTTATTGACAGCTTACCTGAAGGATTAGAGTACAACGAAACTGTAGCTATAATTGGAGCAACACAAGTAGGAGAAACAATTGTAAATGGTCAAACAATTACTTGGACAGTTACAAACATTCCAGCATTGACCAATGCAACAATAATCGTAAAAGTTAGAGTAAACGCACTTGGAAACTTAACCAACAATATGACACTTATCGCTCCAAGTGGTTCCAACAGAACTGTTAACACTACAATTACCCCAGTACCATACACTGATATTTCAGTTGAAAAATCAGTTGATGATGATGAGGTTTTCGTAGGAGATATAGTAGTTTGGACTATTACTGTAAGTGTTGCAAACAATGGTTCAAATGCAACAAATGTTACCCTTAAAGACATATTGCCTTCTGAAGTAGAATTTATTAGTTCCTCTCTAGGTGATTATGACAATAACACTGGAATATTGTATATAGGATTCATGGAAAATGGAACTAGTGTAACATTTACCATAACTTCACGTGCAAGAGTAGTTGCAAACGATGTTACAAACAATGTAACTGTAAATTGTACTGAAGATGAATGGGATTACACTAACAACTTTGACAATGCAACTATTGACATTCTTCCAATAAACAACAAAACAGCAAACAACACTACTCCTGACATTCATGAATATGTTGATTACAACTTAACAATCATAAATGAAGGGAATAATGTATATACTGATGTTTTAACCGTTATTGACAGCTTACCTGATGGATTAGTCTACAATAACACAGTTGGCATTTATGGAGCTGACCAAGTTGGAGAAACAATTGTAAATGGTCAAACAATTACCTGGAAAGTTACAAACATTCGTGCAAATACCAATGCTACAATAATTGTTAGAGTAAGAGCAGATGCATTCGCTGTCTTAACAAACAATTACACAATTGTAGGTCCAAAAGGATCTAACAGAACTGTAAATGAAACAATTGTTGTACAACCAAAAGTTGACATATCCGTAGAAAAAACAGTTGACAACGAAACATACCACATAGGAGACAACGTAACCTGGATCATAATCGTAAGAAACGCAAACAATGGTACAGCAGCAAACAACGTCACCCTCGTGGACATACTCCCAAGCCAAGTCGAATACGTAAGCTCCACAGCAACAATCGGAGCATACGACAACGAAACTGGAATCTGGTACATAGGCACAATGCAAAACGGAACAAGTCAAACACTCGTAATCACAACCATCGCAAGAGTCAACGAAACCAATATCACAAATATTGCAGAAGTTAGCTGTAACGAAACT
>NZ_JBGUKT010000007.1:0-29245 GCF_045114555.1 Methanobrevibacter sp.
ATTACAGGCAAGGCTGGAAGTCATATGTATGCGTTGGTTGCAGGAATTGAGGTGCAAGACTCTGATGACAGAATACTTAACAATACAATAATAGTGGATACTGTTGGCGGATATCATGATGGTGATCGCATTTATGGCATAAGTTATGCCCAGAGCACTGGCGGCAATCATAAATATCAAATCAAGTATAATAATGTCACAGTTCCAGGACCTATTGCAATCAGCTTGAATCAGGGTTTATTGGATTCCACTACCAGCGATACAAATGTCATGTATAACATTTTGGTTACCGGTCGTGGCGAAGGTGGTGACAAGGCTGTGGCAATTGGAGGCCAAGGTACAAATAATGTTGTAAGGTATAATACCAATGGTTCCAATCCTGTTCGCCATATGTCCCAGCAGGATTTGCCTGATTGGCTGAAGAATTATCAAAGTCCAAAAGGCAATGGATTTAGCTTGTCCTGGCTGAGTGAGGATGGAAATGCTCATTTTGGGGGCCTTGGCAATGGTTCCGGCCGTGGAGGATTCCATTTTGATTCAGATGTCAATGGCAGGAATAGTCGCTTTAGCAAGTCAAATGCTACTCATGGTGATTTGAATTCTACCTATTATTCTGTTGGGGATTCCGGTTTGAGCATTGCAGCTGCTTCTTCATCTGCAGGTTCTGCTTCCAACTCTCCGTCAGAAGTTGATAAGAATGCCTATGAGATTGATGAGCATGACAATGTAGTTAGCAAGTCTTCAGATTATTTCCAATTAGGACTAATTTGTATTGTTGCATTGTTATTGTTGCTTGTTGGATATAAGCGTCAGAAGGATAAAGAGGAAGAAGAATAGTTAAAATTTTTGTTTATGATGGAGTGTTTGCCAAAAAATATCAAATTTAAGCTTCATAATTTTTAGATAATAAACCTCTAAATTATTATTTTTTTGGCAAATGCTTTTTTTTAATTTTTTAATTTTAAAATTAAAGGATTAAGTTTTGTTTTTTGATTTTAAAATTAATAGATTATGTGATTTATTAATTGTCTTATCTAGATAAACAATTTATAAAATTTAAGATTAGAATATTTATTCATTTATTTTAATGATTCGATGAATTAAACAATAACTTTTATATAAATTATTTATTTTAATTAGTCATGTTTTTAATTATATTGTATAGTTTTTAGGAGGAGTAATTTTATATGGTTGGCACTAACATTTTAACATCTACTTTGGATTTGGTTAGCCAAAGTCTTCAAATCCCTGTAATCATTTTCCTATTGTTGTTTGCAATAGGAGCAATCATACTGTTAGGTGGATTGATCAGGGAATTTAGGCATAGAAAGACTGTTTCCAATGTGGAGATGAAAAGATTAATCAATGAGATCTCAAATGCAAACAGTCAAGAGGAAATATTGAATATAGTACAATCTTCAGAGATTCCAAATTCAATGAAGAATGACTTAAGGGAGATTACAGACACTGATCTTGACCTTGAATCAAGAATAGCACTTGCAAAGAAATTAGTCAATTCAAGAGAAAAGAAATTGGAGAAAAGACTCTCATACACTGATATTATCACTCGTATCGGCCCTACTCTTGGGTTGATGGGTACTTTGATTCCTATGGGTCCTGGTCTTGCTGCTTTAGGTAGCGGTGACATTGTGACTTTGTCCAATGCTATCATTGTTGCTTTTGACACCACTGTTGTTGGTATTGGTGCAGGTGCACTTGCTTATGTAATCAGTAAGATCAGACGCAGATGGTACAGTGAATACATAGCAAACATAGATGTATTAACCGATGTGGTACTCACCAGAATCAAAAAAATTTAAGGTGAAAAAGTATGGTTAAGCTTAATCGAAAGACTGCTTTTGAGGAGGAAGAGGAAGACCCAATGACTGGTGTTGCCAACTTGGTTGATGCAATGCTTGTAATAGCAGTAGGTCTCCTGGTGTTTCTAGTCATCTCATGGAACATGCAGGCAATTGTATTCAATGAGGATATCAATCCAGAACAGAGGCAGGATGCTATCAATGCCATGAAGCAGGTAACAGAGATAGATCAAGGAAAGCAGTTGAATGAGACTCCTGATGTAAGTTCAAGTTCAGGAGAAGGGTATGCTGAATTGGGAAAGGTCTACAAGGATTCCAATACGGGCAAGCTGATAATGATAGAGAATTGATTAATTTTCTATTTTTCTTATTATTTTTTTTCATTTTCTTATTATTTTTTTAAATTCTTAACTCTATTTAAATTCCATATTTTTTTGATTTTTTTAATATTTTTCTTTTAATCTTTGATTTTTTCAATATTTTTTATTGTTTTTCATTTTGGTATAATATTTTTTAATGAATTTTGGATTATTTTTATATTTTTTGTTAAGATTTGAATTAAAAAATTTTTAATATTCTTTATAAATATTTAATTGAAATATGTAAATGATTTTGAATTTCAAGCATTTTTATAGATATATTTATATATTAAAAAATATACAATTACTATTATAGAAATTTGAGGTGTTAAATATGGAATTACCAATCGCTCCTATCGGAAGAATATTAAAAAATGCTGGTGCTGAAAGAGTAGCTGATGCAGCTAAAGCTGAATTAGCTGAAGCAATCGAAGAATACGGAAACGAAATTGCTCAAAAAGCAGTTAACTTTGCACGCCACGCAGGTAGAAAAACTGTAAAAGCTGAAGACATTAAATTAGCAATCAAATAAGATTGCTGTTTAGTATTTTCGGATTTGGATCTAGATTTAAGTAATTTTTACTTTTATCTCTTTCTTACGCCTTTTTACGAACTCTTTATTTTTATTTTTTTTAAGTATCATTAAATAATTGGCTTAAATTGCTAGTTATTTTTCTTTTAAAACCTATTTTTCTAATAACATTTATATACTATAAATAATATATTTTATTATGTCTAGTTCTCTAGAATTTATTTCATTAATACTAAATTGAAAAATTTTATATTATTAGCTGATTTTACTAAAAACTAATAATATTCATTGAAAATATTAAACTAGAATAAAAACTTTTTACTTTTATTTTAGGCTTTATTATTTAGTGATGTGGATATAATATTTAGAGTTATAGATTAAAACTTTAAATCTGTAATTATAATTGAATATTTTTTAGCTTCTATAAGCTAACTTTTTATTATGATATTATATTTAAAGAGATTTCAAATTGATTTAATCTTATGTATCATATTTAAAAGGTTTTATCTATAATTGATGGAAATTGATTATTTTATTAATATTTGATTATTTTACTGATTTTTATAGTAATTATTTTGCCGATGGATGGCAAAAAGCCAGATGAAAAAGGAGGTAAATTATATGGCAAACATTTATGTAAAATTTGACACACCTGAAGAAATCGCTAACAAAGCAGAAGAAGCTTTAGAAGTAGCACAAAATACTGGTAAAGTAGCAAAAGGAACTAACGAAGTAACTAAATTTATCGAAAGAGGAAACGCAGCTTTAGTCGTTATCGCTGAAGATGTTGACCCTGCTGAAATCGTTGCTCACATTCCTGTTCTCGCTGAAGAAAAAGAAATTCCTTACGTATACTTAGCAACCAAAGACAAAGTTGGTGCCGCTGCTGGTTTAAGTGTTGGAACTGCTTCCGCTTGTATTGTAGATGCTGGAGATGCTGCTGACTTAGTAGCAGAAGTTGTTGAAAAAGTTGCAGAACTTAAAGAATAAGTATTGCGCCTTAGAAGATACATATCTTCAAAATAATTAATAGGTGATAATATGGAAGAAGGAAGTCCAGCAGAAGTTATTGAAGTTCTAAACAGAACTGGTATGACTGGAGAAATCATGCAAGTAAAATGCAGAATCCTCGATGGAAGAGACAAAGGAAGAATTTTAACAAGAAATATCATGGGCCCTGTACGTGAAGGCGATATTTTAATGTTACTCGACACAATCAGAGAAGCTAAGGAGATCAGAACTCCTTAATAACTTAGGTTATTATGAGCTTATCTTACTTAAAGAAGGTGTTTTAACATGAGAACTTGTTCATTCTGTGGTAAAGAAATAGAAGAAGGTACCGGTAAAATGTACGTTAAGAAAGACGGATCCATCTATTTCTTCTGTAGTAGTAAATGTGAAAAAAATATGATCAAACTTGGTAGAGTACCAAGAAAAGTTAAATGGGTTAAACAATGATTGAAAGAAGCTTTGTAATGATGAAACCTGATGCGGTATCTAGACGTTTAATGGGTCAAGTTTTAAGCCGTTTTGAAGCTAAAGGTCTTAAAATCGTAGCTATGAAATTAAGACAAATTGACGAAGATTTAGCAAAAGAACATTATGGAGAACACTCTGAAAAACCATTTTTCAACGGTTTAGTGGAATACATCACTTCCGCTCCAGCTTTAACCATGGTTATTGAAGGAGACGATGCTATTTCTGTAATCAGAAAAATGGTAGGAGCAACCAATCCTAAAGAAGCAGATGTTGGAACCATTAGAGGAGATTTCGGTATGGATACTGGAAGAAACATTATCCACGCATCTGATGCACCTGAATCTGCTAAAAGAGAAATTGCTCTTTTCTTCGATGAAGAAGAAATTTGCGATTATTCCATGTCTGATAACGCTTGGATTTACGAATAGATTCAGATTTCTTAAAAAATCAATTCGTTGTCTATAATCGAATTAAAATTATTATTGTTTAAATTTATTGAATTATTGAATTATTTAGTTGTGAGTGGAGTTATATGAAGATTAGATCCCCAATTGTATCTGTTTTAGGTCATGTAGACCATGGTAAAACTACCCTTTTGGATTATATCAGAGGAAGTACTGTAGCTGATAGGGAAGCTGGAGGAATTACCCAGCACATCGGAGCTACTGAAATACCAATAGATACAATTAATGAAATATGTGGCGATTTTATAGCTAGATTATCAATTAAGGATACAATTCCTGGTTTGTTTTTTGTAGACACTCCTGGGCATGCTGCATTTACATCACTTCGTAAACGTGGTGGAGCTTTAGCGGATTTGGCTATTTTAATTGTTGACATAAACGAAGGTTTCAAACCTCAAACCTATGAGGCAATCAATATATTGAAAATGTATAAAACTCCATTTATCGTTGTAGCAAATAAGATTGACAGAATCTTTGGATGGGATATCCATGAAGGCGCTTCCTTTATGGAAAGCTTTAAAGAGCAAGCTCCAAGAGTTCAAACCGATTTGGACTTGAAAATCTATGAGCTCATTGGAAAATTGCATGAGGAAGGATTCCAGTCTGAAAGATTCGACAGAGTCACTGACTTTGCAAGCCAAATTACAATCATTCCAATCTGTGCAAAATCAGGTGAAGGTATCATTGAGCTTATTGCAATGTTGCTTGGTCTTGCTCAGGAATACTTGACTGAACAATTGGAAATCCACGAAGACGCTCCTGCAAAAGGAACTGTATTGGAAGTCAAGGAAGAAACCGGTCTTGGAGTGACCGTTGATAGCATTATCTATGATGGTGTGCTCCGTGATGGTGATGAGATTGCTTTGATGGATGCAAACAATGTTGTAAAAACCAAAATCAGATCTATCTTAAGGCCTCTCCCTCTTGAAGAGATGAGAGATTCCAAGAAGAAATTCAAAAAGGTTGATGAGGTTGTTGCAGCAGCAGGTATCAAGATAGCTGCTCCAAATCTTGATGATGTCGTTTCAGGTTCCCCTCTTAGAGTATTGAATGAGGATGAGGATGTTGAAGCGGAATTGTTGAAGGAATTGGAGGACATTACCGTTGATACTGATGATGAAGGTTTATTCGTTAAGGCAGACACTTTAGGTTCCCTTGAAGCGGTTGTTCACTTGCTTAAGGAAATGGAAATTCCAATTAGGTCTGCAGAAATCGGTGATGTAAACAAGAGGGATGTAATCGATGCATCCATTGCTAAGGACGAAAACATCGAGCATGGTGTAATCATTGCATTTAATGTAAAGGTACATCCAAAGGCTCTTGACGATTTAAATAATTCTGGCGTTAAGCTCTTCCAAGGTGATGTAATCTATCAGATCACTGAAGATTATGAAGCTTGGGTCCAAGAGAGAAAAGAAGCTCAGAAAAAGCAATGGCTTGATGCAATCATCAAACCTGCTAAGTTCATGATTCTTCCAAAACTCATATTCAGGCAAAGCAAACCTGCCATTTGCGGTATTGAAGTTGAAGCAGGAACCGTTAAGCAAGGATATGCTTTAATGAGTGCAAATGGAGACTATGTAGGTACCATTGCCAGTATGGAAGATAAGGGCGAAACCTTGACTGCAATTTCAAGAGGTCAAAGGGTTGCTATGGCTATCAACGATGCTGTAGCTGGAAAGGACTTTGAAGAGGGAGACACATTATATGTAGACATCCCTGAAAAGCATTACAAGATCTTGGAAAGAGAGTTTAAGGACAAATTGAATGAAGACGAATTCATGGCCCTTGATGAAATCCTGGAAATCAAACGCAGAAGAGATCCAGATTGGGGTAAATTCGGTCTTTTTGAATATTAATTAAATCATTAGTTCATATTTCAATAAGATTCTAGAAATTTCATTTAACAATATAATTTGATGATGATTTCACATATATTTAAGATTATAGAATAAATACTAGAGATTAGGAAAGATTAAATTCCGAAAAATAAAAGGAGGAATTTTATTGGCATTTAAAATTGTTGTATCTGAAAAAGAATTAAGTTATCAATTAGAAGTTGATGATGGAAAACAATTAAACGGTTTAAAAATCGGAGAAGAATTCGATGGTCAAATCGTTGGTTTAGATGGCTACACTTTAAAAATCACTGGTGGTAGTGACAAAAACGGATTCGCTATGAAAAAAGACGTTGATGGTCCTAGAAGAATCAAAAGTCTTTTAACCGGTGGAGTAGGCTACAAACCTAAAGGCGATGGTGTTAAAAGAAGAAAAACCGTAAGAGGAAACACTATCTCTGAAGATATTGTTTTAATTAACACTATTGTTACCAAAGCAGGTAGCAAATCCATATCTGATATCTTAAATCCTGAAGAAGAGGAAGCAGAAGAATAATCAGATAGCCAAATGATTAATGAAATTTATAATGAAATTCCCATTTCATTATTATTTTTCAATTTTTCATTGAATTAAAAAGTAAAATAATTTTATTTGAAATTATTGAAATTAAATTTTTATTTAGTAAATTAAAATAATTTTTATTTAAAATTATTAAATTAAATTTTTATTATATTTTATTATTAAAAGCATTAAATCATGTTTATATTAAAATTGAATTATAAATATGATTTTAATTTAAAAAGTGAGATTATTCATAAGTGTAATTCAATATTAATATAAATTTCATTGTTGAATTTATTATTAATTATCATTATTAACTAATATTCATTTATGTTTATTATTTAATTCAAATTATTTATTTAAAAAAATTAAAGGTGTAATCTGTGAAAGTTCAATCTGATGTAAACATAGGACTTGTGGGCCATGTCGATCACGGAAAGACAACACTTACTAAAGCATTATCTGGTGTATGGACAGATACTCACAGTGAAGAAACAAAAAGAGGTATTTCAATCCGTTTAGGATATGCTGATATTGAATTTAGAAAATGTCCTAATTGTGAAGAGCCTTTATGTTACACTACTAAGGATGTTTGTGAACATTGTGGAAGTGAAACTGAAGTAATTAGAAAAGTATCATTTGTAGATGCTCCAGGACACGAAACCTTAATGGCTACCATGTTATCCGGTGCAGCGATTATGGATGGTGCTGTATTGGTAATTGCAGCTAACGAGGAATGTCCGCAACCACAAACCAAGGAACACTTGATGGCACTTGATGTTATCGGTGTTAAAGATGTAGTTGTAGTTCAAAACAAGGTTGATATTGTTCCTAGAGAAAGGGCTGTTGAAAGCTACAATGAAATCAAGGAGTTTGTAAAAGGCACCTGTGCAGAAGATGCACCAATCATTCCAGTATCTGCTCAGCAAGGAGCTAATATCGATATTCTCATTAAAGCTATCAATGATGTTATAATTACACCAGAAAAAGAATTAGACAAACCTGCTAGAATGCATGTAGCTAGATCATTTGACATTAACAAGCCTGGTTCCCACCCTAAAAAGATTAAAGGTGGAGTAATCGGTGGAAGTTTAGTTCAAGGTACTCTTAAGTTAGGAGATATCATTGAAATTAGACCTGGAATCAATGTCAAGGAAAGCAAACAGAACAAATGGATCAGCTTGACTTCTGAAATCATTGGATTGGAAGCTGGTGGAGAATCTGTTGAAGAGGTAGGTCCTGGTGGACTTATTGGTGTAGCTACCAAATTAGACCCTGCATTAACCAAAGCAGATTCATTATCTGGTTCCGTTGCTGGTGCTGAAGGTACTTTGCCTGAAGTATTGCATAGCTTTGACATGAAAACTGAGCTATTGGAACGTGTTGTAGGAACTAAAGATGAAAGAAAAGTGGATCCAATTAAAATCAAGGAACCTTTAATGATTAACTGTGGTACAACCACCACCATCGGTGTAGTGACCAAAGTTAAGAAAAACGTTAGCGTTGCATTGAAATTGCCTGTATGTGCAGACAAAGGGGACAGAGTAGCTTTATCCCGTAGAGTAGGTGCACGTTGGAGATTAATTGGATTTGGTATAATTCAATAAGTTTAATATCTTAAATTATTGAATTTCATTTTAAAATTTAGTCAGTGATAACATGGAATCTGGAGATAAAAGAGAAGTATTCATTGATACTAACTTTTTTATGATTCCTTTTCAATTCAATGTGGATATTCTAGAGGAATTCAAAAGAATTTTGCCTAATTATCAATTGGTAACTGCAAAATTTGTTATTAATGAGCTTAAGGGCCTTAAGAACAATAGCAAAGGAAAAGTTAGACTAGCTGCTGGCTTAGGCTTGAAAATTGCTCAATCCAGCGAAATTGAAATTAGAGACATTCCTTTAAATGATGGCGAATCTGTAGATGATGCATTGATTAGAGTGTCCAATGTTTTGGCGACAAATGATGCAAATCTAAGAAGGAAAGCGAAGAAAAAAGGAATTGCATTAGTTATTCTTAGGCAAAAGAAATATCTGGCAGTTGAAGGTTATCTGATTTAAATTAATTCATTGGCATTATAAGTAACTTTAAATAGTTTCATTATTATATTTTTAATTGATATTCATAATTTACTTTAAAATTCACTAAATTCATTAGAATTTATAAAATTATAAAATTTATTATAATTAGCTTTATTACAAATTTATTTAAAATTTAAATTTCACTTAAAACGAGGGATTATTTTGTATTACATGACAACTATTGAGGGAACTGTAAGAATTCCACCTTACAGATTTGATGAACCTCTTGAAGATGTAGCTATTGAAACTTTAAATGAGGAATACGTCGGACAGCTCGATAAGAATTTAGGTTTAATGGTCGGTGCTGTCAGCATTGAGGAAATTGGTGAAGGAGTGCTCATTATGGGTGATGGTGCTGCTTACCATAATGTTGTATTCAATGCGATTTTCTTCAAGCCTGAACAACAGGAAATTGTTGAAGGTGAAGTGACTGACATTACTGAATTCGGTGCATTTGTAAGAATTGGTCCTATGGAAGGTCTTGTACACGTATCTCAAGTAACTGATGACTATATCAATTACGATCCTAAAAACGCATCTCTTTTAGGTAACGAATCCAAAAAGGTCTTAACTGAAGGAGATAGAATCAGAGCAAGAATAGTTACTTTAAGTCTTAAAGGAAAATCCATTAAGGAATCTAAGATTGGTCTTACCATGAGACAACCTAACTTAGGTAAATTCGAATGGATTCAAGCTGAAAAGAACAAAGCACTTGAAAAAGCTAATGCTAAGGTGGAAGAATAATGTTATACGCTTGTACACATTGTAATTTATTAACTGAAAAGCAACAATGTCCAGAATGTAAAAACCCTACTTCATCTAATTGGAGCGGACTTTTAATCATAACTGATCCTGAAGAGTCTGAAGTTGCTCGTGAATTAGGAATTACAAAAGCTGGCGAATACGCTTTAAGAGTAAGATAATTTTCTTACTTTATTTTTTTTATTTTTTAAATATTTTCTTATTTTTTCTAATTTTTAATTATTTCTTCTATTTTGCTATTTTTATCATTTATTTTTGCTTATTTTATTCTAAAATTAATTAAAAACTTGTATTTTTACAATAAAATTTAAATAAGATGTTGTTTAATATATTATTGGATTTTATAAATCTAATTAAGTAATTTTTATAATTATTTGTATAATTGGAGGTTTTTTATGACTAGTTTAATAGATTTATTCAAAGAAGCTTTAGTATACCCTACTAAAGATTATAAGGCATTAGTAATATTTGGAGTTATTTTCCTAATTGCTAATTTGTCTTCAGTATTAATTGCATGGAATATTGAAATTAATGGATCTGTAATCAGTTTATTGGCTATTGTCTCATTAATTCTTTATTTTGTAACTGAAGGTTATATATTAAGCGTTTTAAAGGAAACAATAAATCATGGGGATGAGATTCCTGCTTTAAATATTCTTGAGAATTTCATTGACGGATTGAAATTATTGGTTGTGCAAATTGTTTATTACATCATCCCAACAATAATCGTTTTGCTTGTAGGTTGGGTTTCTGGAACCTATTCCGCTATGGCTGAAATTTTAGCGTTTATAGGAAATACCATTTCAGATACAGTTGATCCTAGCATGGCTATTAGTGCAGTTCCTCAAGATCTTTGGGCACCATTATTCACTGGTCTTGCAATCACTGGAATTGTTGCAATAATTTTATACCTCATCTTTGGTTTATTATTAGAGATTGCAATGTGCAGATTAGCTAAATATGGTGATATCGGAGAAGCTATAAACTTTAAGGAAGTCATTGCTGACATTCAAGCAATCGGTATCGGAAGATTCATTGCATGGTTCATTATTTTATTTATTTGCGCTCTCGTTCTAGGATTTGTTTTAGGTATTATTACTTCTATTCCATATATTGGTGTATTGGTTGCATTTTTAGTCGGAGCTCCATTTATAGCATTATTTGGCGCTAGAGCTTTAGGTAATCTTTACGCTGATGCTGAATAGATTCAAGTTTTGGGATTCAGTCTGTAGAATCTAGACAAAAATCCTTACTAATGTTTAGAGTATCTTGCTCTAAACTATTTTCTTTTTTTAACTAATTTATCTCTATTTAGAGCATTTGCATGCTAAACTTTATATATCTTAAATTAGATAAATATTAAAGTATAATAATTATTTTACTATATATTTTTTGCTCGAATATTTAATTAAAATATTATTATTGGAGATTTATTGATAGAGGTTAAAACTTGTTTAAGTTAGATGAGAATTTAATAGGTGAATTCAAAAAGCCATTAGGTAAATTGTATCCTGAGTTTGAAGATGCAATTCCTATGATTAAAGAAGCTAATTTCTTAATCTCTGTTGGTGATCAAACCACTAAAAATCTTGTTGATAATGATTTGATTCCTGATTTGGGAATCATAGACAATCGTATTCAACGTAAAGATCATAATCATGATATTATTCGTACAGAAAACATTTTAGAGGCAGACAATCCTGCTGGTACAATCTCTGAAAATCTATGGGAAACCATAGAGGAAGCCATTTCTTTAACTTTGAAAGATAGCGAAAATCGCATTATTGTAGTTAAAGGGGAAGAGGATCTTGCTGTTCTTCCATGCTTATTGGTTGCACCTGAAGATGCTGTTATATTATATGGACAACCTAATGAGGGATTGGTCTTTGTAAATGTTTCTGATGGAAAAGACAAAGCTGCTAAGCTTATGACTTACTTTAAGGAAATGGCTTAGTTTAATTGTATTTTATAATTAATTAAATTCAAACCCTAAAATGAGAGGTTTTTATAATGGAAATCGAAATTTTTGAAAAGAAAGAAAACGTTTTATTTGATAGAACTGAAGTTAAATTTTATGTTTCATACGTAGGAGAACCAACTCCTAAACTTTTAGATGTCAAAAGCAAATTAGTTGCAATGCTTGACACTAAAAAAGAATTAATCGTTGTAGACAACATCCAACCAGGATACGGTGAACCTAAAGCAACTGGTTACGCTAAAGTATATGGTAGAGAATCATCTTTAATTGATGTAGAAAAACCAAGCATCATTGAAAAGAACAAAGAACCAGAAGCTCCTGCTGAAGAAGAAGATGAAGCGGAAGAATAAATGATTAATGTTTAGGAGGATATTATTATGCCTGATAAAAAAGATTTATACACTGTAGAAGGAGACAAAATCGTAAGGAAAAACCCATTCTGTCCTCGTTGTGGTGAAGGTGTCTTCATGGCTGACCACGGTGACAGATTCGCTTGCGGTAAATGCGGATACACTGAAATGAAAGCTAAAGAATAGATTTATTCTTTACTTTACTTTTTTACTTTTTTTTAATTATTTTTTTACTTAGCTATTTTTACATTTTTAATTATTTTAGTCTATTTTTTAGATATTTTTACTTAGCTGTTTTTACATTTTTAATTATTTTAGTCTATTTTTTAGATTTCGCTACAAACATTTATTATTTATAAAATGTATATACACTATTAATAATAAGGTGATAATTATGAATAACCGTTTAGCAATTGCTCGTGATTTTGCAAAGGCTATAAATAATGAGTATATATCTAAAATAATTTTATTTGGTTCTGTAGCTAGAGAAGAAGATACAGAAGACTCAGATATTGATATTTTAGTTGTATCAAATTATGCTAAATTGATTGAACCTAAAATAAGAGAAGAGGTTTTCAATGTTGTTATTGATAAAAAGGAATTCATATCTGTCCATGTCTTTTCAGAAGAGAAATTAAATAAAATCCAAGATTTTTCCTTATTAAAAAACATTGAAGAAGAGGGGATTGTCCTTGGATGAAATAGAATCTTGTATTGAAATTGCAATTGATGATTTGGAATCAAGCAAGCTTCTTTTGGAAGCAGGCAAATATAGAAATTCCGTAACCTTATCCTATTATGCAATGTTCTCTATTGCAAGAGCTTTACTTTTAAAGAAAGGTTTAACTCCTAAAACACATGATGGGGTAATCACATTAATCGGTGAAAAGTATGTTCTCGATGAAGGATTTGATAGGGAGTTGGCATCCAGATTCTCTAGGGCGAGAACAATTAGAGAAGATGCAAGTTATGCAAATTATGATGATTTTGATTTAGACACTGCAAAAGAGAATATATGGCTTGCTGAAGAGTTTATAAATGAAGCTAAAAAATTCTTATGATTATTTTTATTTATTGTTTAATGAGTTGATACGAGTGAAAATTAGAACTGGAAGACTTGAAAAGGAAATGACCGATGAAGCTGCAATATACACCTCTTCATTGGAATTTGACAGATTTATCTTTGATGCAGACATTCAATGCAATTACGCTCACACTTCAATGCTTAAGGCACAAGGAATTATAGATGAAGAAATAGCAGATAAGATCCTTGAAGCATTGGATAAGCTTAGTGATGAAGGCTTTGATGCCCTTGAATTTGACCATTCTGTTGAAGACGTTCATATGGCTGTAGAAAACTATGTAACAAAGCTTGTAGGTCCTGAAGCAGGATTTATGCATACTGCAAAGTCAAGAAATGACCAAGTTGCAACAGACATAAGACTTCTTTTAAGAGACAGAATAACTGAAATCCAAATCGGAATCCTTGAATTCATTGAAGGTATCCTTGAGCTTGCAAAGGAGCATAAGGAAACCGTCATGATCGGATACACTCACTTGCAGCATGCACAGCCTGTTACCTTGGCTCATCACTTGATGGCACATGCACAAGCACTAAAAAGGGATTATCAAAGGTTGGATGACACCTATAAGAGAGTCAATCTAAACCCATTAGGTTCTGCTGCTATGGCAACTACAAGTTTTCCAATTGATAGGGAATTGACAACTCAATTATTAGGATTTGATGATTATCTTGAAAACTCCATGGATGGTGTTTCCTCAAGAGACCACATTGCAGAGACTGTATTTGACTTAAGCGCTCTTTGCACCACATTATCCAAAATCTGTGAGGAATTAGTTCTTTGGAGCACTTATGAGTTTGGAATCGTTTCAATGGCTGATGAATACTCATCAACATCTTCAATCATGCCACAAAAGAAAAACCCGGATGTAGCGGAAGTTGCAAGATCAAAATGCGCTATTGTAAACGGTGAACTTGTAACTATCCTTACAATATTGAAAGCTATTCCATACACTTACAACAGAGATTTGCAGGAAATCACTCCTCACTTATGGAATGCATGTGATGTGGCTTATGATACCTTAAAGATAGTCAACCATATGCTCTTGACTGTCACTTTCAATACAGAAAGATGCTTAGAGTTAGCAGGAGCTAACTTCGCTACAGCTACTGACTTGGCAGACATTATGGTAAGGGAAAGAAAGATACCATTCAGAACAGCTCATAAGATTGTAGGTAGAATTGTAAATGAGGCAGTTGCTGAAGGAGTGAATCCAAGTGAAATTGACGGAGAATATGTTGATAATGTTGCGGAAGAGCTTGGATTTGAAAAATTAGGTCTTGATGATGAATTGATTCACAATGCATTGAATCCAATTGAAAACGTTAAGATAAGAAACGTTCCTGGAGGACCTTCCCCTGAAATGGTCCAATTGGCTATTGACAATATGAACATATTTTTAGATAATGAATTTGAAAAGCAAGGAATCTAATTGTTTTTCATTTCAATTATTTTATTTTTTCAATCATTTTATAACTATTGTTAAAATTTTATCTTTAATGCTAAATGAATTGCTAAGATTTAAAATATTTTTGTTTCTAAATGGTGGAAATATGGTATATGATGTAAATGCTCTTCTAAATCATATCAATAGGATTAGAAAGGAAATAGGTCATGAGGAAGTCAGTATAGACATTAAGGAAGTTCTATATGACAAGTACACTAACGAAATGTGGATAATTACCAATGACCGTCCAGACAAATCAGCCATTATCGGTAAAGGAGGATGGGTTATTGGAAGACTTAGAGAAGAGCTTGAAATAGCGAGCATTCATGTTGAAAGCTATTCTGATTTCCTTCAAAAGGAGTACAGGATGGAACTTTCATTGAATAAGCTGAATTCCTTTGTAACCGAAAACAAGGATAATTTGGATTATGGCGCATTCATAGCATTGAACAATCTAATTGACATTCTAAAGATAAAATTGGATAATTTATATTCATTTAATTTCTACAAGTATTTCAAGGATTTGGATGAAAGCCCTTATGGATATTTTGAAGCCGAAAAGCCAGCAGCTATTGTGGCATTGTCTGGCGGTACTGACAGCAGCTTTTCACTCATTTTGGCTAAAAAATTGGGATTCAATCCAATAGCGATTACAGTTGATCCCGGAACAATTGTTCTTCCAAAGCAATTCAAGCATAATATTGACAAGTTGGTAAGTGAATTGGATGTTACTCATGAATACATTCAAGTGGATTATGATGAACTTATTGAAGAGTCATTCACAGGAAGATTCCACCCATGTGGAAGATGTTCAAAAATCATTGAAGACACTTTATACAAATATGCTTTAGAGAATGATATTCCTATTGTGATTTTCGGAGATATGTTGGCAACTGGAAGTCAGTGCATAACCGAACAAATTTGTAATTTTGATGAAAATGAAGTAAAAATTAATGAAAACAGTGAAAATGAATCAAGTGTAGATAAAGAAGTTAATAATCATAAAGTTATTAGACTCAACTTACCTGCTTCATTATCCGTATCAAAATTAGAGAACAAATCATTGACTAGCCATTATAATTTAATTAAGTTTAAAGGATTCGGATGTCCTTTGTTGTATGAAGTTCATAAGAAGTTTCCGCATATGAAAAGGTACTCAATTCAAAGAATTTTAAGGGAAACCCGATCAGGTGTACTTGAACCTGGTGAGGCATTGGACTTGATTTGGAGTTTTTATAAGACTGACTAATAATTTGAAATAAACTTAATTTTTAATTTTCATAATTATGATAATTTTTATTAAGGTGAAAATATGAAAAGAACTATTTGTCCACGTTGCGGTTCTACTAATATAGATTGGATCATTCCCCAGGTTTGGTCAAAATGGGAATGTAAGGATTGTTCATACACTGGACCTGCCATTGAAGCTGATGATGACTTGATTGCAGAAATCAAGGCAGATTGGGAAGAGAATAAGGAAAAATATCTTGAAGAGGAAGATATGAGAGCTCAACAGATCGCCTCTGGTGAAGATGAAATCCTGGATGAGGAAATGGAACTTGAAGAGGAAGATGAGCTTAGTGAAGAGGAACTGGATAAGAAACTAAGGGAATTGAATCTATAATTTTTTAAAAAATATTCAATTTAAATCATTATATTTTTATACTTTATTAAACATACTATTATTTGAATATATTAGCATTGTAAAAATTTTAAGTTCATTGAACTTTCTAAAAGAGGTGATATTATGCCTAGTTTTTTAAATTTGCGTGGAAACAATAGTGACTCTAAAGACCCTAGACTAATCAGGGAAGGAATCAAATTAGGAGTTAATTATAAAAGATTTAGTAAAGACCCTGTTTTAGGTAAAAACATCTTGCTAAGGTCTAACACTGTAATCTATAATGATGTAATCATTGGTGATGATTTTAAAACTGGACATAATGTTGTTGTAAGAGATCATACTACAATCGGTAATGATGTATTGATAGGTACAAACACTGTAATTGAAGGTGGATGTGAGATTGGAAACAATGTAAGCATCCAATCAAATGTATACATTCCAAGAAACAGTATCATTGAGGACAATGTGTTCATTGGACCATGTGCCTGCTTTACCAATGACAGATATCCTGTCAGAGTTGAATATGATTTGAAAGGACCTCAACTTAGAAAAGGATGTTCCGTTGGTGGAAATACAACATTCCTATCCAATATTGAAGTTGGTGAAGGAGCTATTGTAGCTGCTGGTGCTGTAGTGACCCGTAGTGTACCTCCTTATTACTTGGCTATTGGTACACCTGCAAAGATCAAGCCATTGCCTACTTCACTTAGAGTTCCAAACATGATCTAATTTGGAATTTTTTATTTTTTTATTTTTTTATTTTTTTATTTTTAATGGCAATTTTTTAATTCTTTTTTCCATTTTATTTTATTAATTTTATTAACTTTTTATAGTTTATTTTCTATTTTTATTAATTTTTAATTCTATTTTTCCTAATTTCTTCATTATTTTTCCTTTTTTTAACCTAAAGATTATATATAATAAAAAATATATATTTTTATGTTATGTATTAAGACTATTTATTCTAAAATATTCTAAAACTATTTATTTTTTATTGTTTTTTAGGTTTTAAAATATTTTAAAATAAATTGATGATTTTATATTAATTATATTAAAATAATTTAAATAAATTTGAAACTATTAGGGAGACTTAATTATGATTGTAAAAGATTGGTGTTCTTACTGCGGTTGTTGCGCAGGTGTCTGTGTAAGAAACTGCATAGAAGTAAAGGAAACTGCTTTAGTTTTTGATGATAACTGTAATAACTGTGGAATTTGTGTAGATGCTTGTCCTTTAGCGGCATTGGAAATGGAAGAGGAATAAGCGAGGATTGATTATTATGATTAAAACTGATGTATTAGTTATTGGTGCTGGACCTGCTGGTTCCACTGCAGCTAGATTTGCTGCAAAAGGTGGAGCAAAAGTAATTCTCATGGATAAGAAATCTGAAATCGGTGCTCCTAAAAGATGTGCAGAAGGTGTTTCCAAAAGAACCTTTGAAATCTTAGAGCTTGAAGCTGACCCTCATTGGATCACCCAAGAAATCGAAGGTATCAGATTAATCGCTCCAGATGGAACTGACGTTTGGTTAACTAACGATGTAGTTGAATTGCCTGAAGCGGGTTACATCTTGGAAAGAAAAGTCTTCGATAAGCATTTGGCTATGGAAGCTGGTAGAGCCGGAGCAGAAATCAGAATCAAAACCCAAGCAAAAGGTCTTAAGAAAGAGGAAGACGGATCCTACACAGTAACCTGTGAATGCATGGGTGAAGTTTTCGACATTAATGCTAAAATCATTATCGGTGCAGACGGTCCTGAATCCCACGTAGCTAAATGGGCTGGATTAAAGGCTATCACCAAACCTAAACACATGGAAGCTGGTGTACAGTTTGAAATGTGTAATGCTAAAATGGAAAGAAACGATGTGCTTGAGTTTTACTTCGGTAGCGTAGCACCTGGTGGTTACTTCTGGTTATTCCCTAAAGGTGACGATATCGTAAATGCAGGACTTGCTATCATTCCTGAAATGGCTGAAAAATCCGCTTACGAATACTTAGTTGATGCTGTAAACAACTGTTACGCACTTAAGGATGCTCAACCTGTAGAATTGAATGTAGGTGGAGATCCTGTTGGTGGTCTTGTAAAGGAAATGTACAATGACAACATCTTGCTTTGTGGAGATGCAGCAAGTCAAGTTAACCCATTAACCGGTGGAGGAATCACCAGTGGTATTACTGGTGGTAAATTAGCAGGACAAACCGCTGCTGAAGCTATTGCAGCAGGAGACTGCTCCAAAGAATTCCTTAAAAAGTATGCTGAATTAGTTGATGAAGCTATGGGTCATGATATGGACAAATACAGCAAAGCTTGTGATTACTTATGGTCTTTAAATGATGATGACTTAAACAGCATTGCAAAAGCTTTCCAAGACATTGAATTTGAAACTCTTGGAACCACTGAACTTGTAAAAGCATTAATTAAAGTGCAACCAAGTGCAGCTTTAAAATTACGTAAATTATTCTTATAATAATTTACTAATTTTCTTTTTTTCTTTTTTTAATATTCTTTTAGTTAATTTTAATTATTTATTTCACTTTTTTTCAATTAATTTTCCTTTATTTTAACTTAATTTATGTAAAAAGTTATATATTCATTAAAATAAAGTAAATATTAATATATATTTTAAACATAGAATAAAAATCAAATATTTTTCGAATTTAGAAATGGAAAGTATTTTATTAATCAATAATTAGCTATTTGTGATAATATGATATTAATTACTGGTGGAGCAGGATATATAGGCTCCCATGTCAATAAATTGCTTAATAATTCAGGTTATGAAACAATAGTTTTGGATAACCTATCCAAAGGCCATAAGTCTGCAGTTAAATGGGGAGAGTTTGTAAATGCAGATTTAAGCGACAGTGAGAAAGTAAGGGAAATCTTTCAAGACAATGATATTGAGGCAGTAATGCACTTTGCAGCCTTTTCATCTGTTGCAGAGTCTGTTGAGGAACCTGAAAAGTATTTCAAGAACAATTATGAAAACACCTTGAATTTGCTTAAGATCATGAAGGAATTCAGAGTGAGAAAATTTATCTTTTCATCAACAGCTGCATTATATGGCATTCCAAAATCCATTCCTATCAATGAGGATAGTGAATTGAAGCCAATCAACCCTTATGGAGAATCAAAACTAATGGTTGAAAACCTCTTGAAGGATGAGTCTGATTTTGGTGGCTTGAAATATGTTTCACTAAGATATTTCAATGCAGCAGGTGCAGACTTGGATTGTGAGATTGGTGAAGACCATAACCCAGAATCCCATCTAATTCCTTTGGTATTGGA
Organism: Methanobrevibacter sp.; assembly: GCF_045114555.1. Taxonomy (GTDB): domain Archaea; phylum Methanobacteriota; class Methanobacteria; order Methanobacteriales; family Methanobacteriaceae; genus Methanobrevibacter. The sequence goes on from NZ_JBGUKT010000007.1 coordinate 19,672, forward strand.
TGCAGCTCTTGGAAGAAGAGACAGCATTTCAATTTTTGGTGATGATTACAGCACTCCTGATGGCACTTGCATCAGGGATTATATTCATGTAAATGACTTGGCTGATGCCCATTTGAAAGCATTGCAGTATTTGGAGGAACCTTTCAATGACAGCAATATTTTCAATTTGGGAAATGGCAATGGATTTTCTGTTAAGGAAGTTGTTGACACTTGCAAAAAGGTCACTGGAATTGACTTTGATGTAAAGATTGAAGGAAGACGTCCAGGTGATCCTGATATCCTAATAGCTGATTCCAAAAAGGCAGAAGAGATATTGGGATGGAAACCTCAAGTTACAGAATTGGAGGACATTGTGGAATCTGCTTGGAATTGGCATAAGAAGATTCATGTTTAAGAATTGTGATTTGGAAAACAATAGTTAGATTTAGAGATTTTCTTTTAAAAGAGGAGTGTTAAAATGGATAATTTTGAAGAAAACGATTATGGATTTAACGATTTTGGAGATACTTACTCAAATGAATTAAATGCAGGGGAATTGGTTGATGTTAGGATAATCCTAACCAATTTGGATTATTTGGAATTCCTTTCCAAGGCTGTAAGCAATTTTGACTTATCTAATTTTAATGTGAATATCTCTTCCATAATTCCAACAAAAGACATTGAAATAGCTAAAAATACTGTAATTGGTGCAGATTTGATTTTAATCGCATCTGAAAACAATGCAGAAAGCCATAGATTATATCAAAACTTCAAGAAATCATTGAAGAATGAGTTTAATTACATTGAATACTTGAAACTTCCTTCACTTGATGAATTGAATGGCTATGATTATGATGATTATGATGATAATCTCATGGAGGATGAAATAGCAAATTCAATCATTCGAGGAGGATTATACAGCATTTCCAATCTATCTTCAATCAATGATTCAAAAAGAAAGTATTCTGAACTTAAAAAGGATTTCGAAGAGGAATCATTGAAATATGATAAGATAACTAAGGAAAACGAACTTTTAGTCAAGGAATCCAAAGCAATTAGAGAGAAAAATGAAAAGCTTTCAGAAGAAGTGAAAGTGCTTCAAAGGCAATTGGATCAAATCAAGTCAGACTTTTCAGATTTGAAATCAAGATTTGAAGGAATCCATAGCAAGAACTCATTGGAAGTCTATTCATTAAATGAATTGTGGTATGATCTCTTTGGAGAATACTTGTCTCAGGATGTTTATAAGTTCATTTTAATCAGCACAGACAATTTCCGTCCTAAAAACCTTATGATAGGTCAAGGAGCCATTTGTGCAGAGTCTAAGGAAGATGCATTAGATTGGTTGAAGATTATTAAGACTGCATTTATCCTGTCTGATACAAATAAGCAGGATTTGGATTACAATAATTTCAAAAGCAATTTCAAGTTTGATGACATTGATGAGTTTGGAGCAAGCTCTTCAATATCTACATCAGGATTTGAGACAATAGATGAGAATGACATTTTCAACACTCCAAAGGATGATGGATTTATCTATAATGAAAGATTCGAAGGAAATTCTAATATAGAAAATGATTCTAGTGATTCCATAATTGATGATGATTTATTCACTAATGCTTTCATTGATGAGTCCAAAAGGGAAGACATAAATGTTTTCAATCTCAAGTCTTTAAAGTCAATTGAGGATGAAGAGGAAGACTCAAGTGAAAATCCAAGTTATAGCAACAGAGAAGAAGATTATGATTATGATGATGAAGATAATGTAGATGATGATGAAGAAGAAATCTACAATGCTTTTTCAAACCTTTGGGGTTAAATAATCGGTTATTTTAATTTTCTTTTTTTAACTATTATCTTATTTTTTTACTATTTTTAGTATTTTTTTATCTTATTTTTTTAAAGAATTTCAATAAATTTCCTATCTATTTTTTAATAATTTTTTTATAATTATTTATTACTTTTTTACTAAATTTTTTTCAAAAAGATTTATTATAAATATTAGAAAATTTATAAATAATTATATAATATTTTTTTAAGTAAAATTATTGTGAAAATATTATATTCATGATTTAAAATTATTAAAAATTTTATGTCTTAATAGGGTAAGGAGATTAAATATTGAAAGATAAGTGTGGTATTGTAGGAATACATTCTAAGGACAATCTTAAGGATGTTTCTCACTTGATTTATTATGGTTTATATGCTTTACAGCATAGAGGACAGGAATCTGCAGGTATAGCTACTCATAACATCAATTATGGTCTGAATTTTTATTGTGGAATGGGTCTGGTAACTGATGTTTTCAACAATGCTTTAATCAAAAGTTTAGCGGGTAATGTAGGTATTGGACATGTAAGATATTCTACTACAGGTCAGTCTAAAATAGAAAATTCACAGCCATTCTTCACTGAATTGGATGATGGATTCATCGCTATGGCACATAATGGTGATATTGTAAATTCAGGTTCCTTAAGAGAGGAATTGATTAAGAAAGGTTATGAATTCAAATCTGACACTGATTCTGAAGTTGTTTGTTACTTGATTAAGGAAGAGGCTAAGACTGAGAAGGACTTCCTTAAGGTAATCGATGCAGTTTCTCAAAAGTTAATAGGTTCATATTCCTTGGTTATTCTAATCAATGATGAATTGTATGTCTTAAGGGATCCTATGGCTATGAAACCTTTAGTCTTAGGTGAAACAGATGACCATTTCGTTGTTGCATCTGAAACTGTTGCTTTTGATGTTATTGATGCAAGGCTTATCCGTGATTTGGAGCCAGGTGAATTGATCTACTTTAAGGACAATAAGGTAAACTCCTATATCTTGCCATCTGCAAAAGGTTCCAAAAGGGCACATTGCATGTTTGAATATGTTTACTTTGCCCGTCCTGATAGTGTAATCGATGAGAGAAGCGTATACAATACAAGACTTAGAATCGGTGAAGCATTGTATAAGGAATACCCTATTGATGCAGATTTGGTATTGCCTGTTCCGGATTCATCAATCCCTGCAGCTATTGGATATGCAAGGGCTTCAGGAATTCCATACGGTGAAGGTTTAATCAAGAACAGGTATGTTGGAAGAACTTTTATTATGCCAACACAAGAAGAGCGTGAAATTGCTGTAAGACTTAAATTAAACCCATTAAGACATGAACTTGAAGGAAAAAGTGTTGTTGTAATCGATGACAGTATCGTTAGAGGTACAACTTCCGAGTCCTTAGTAAGAATCCTTAAGGCAGCAGGCGCTAAGGAGGTCCATATGTTGATTGGATGTCCTCCTGTAATTGCACCATGTTTCTACGGTGTAGCTCTTGCTACTAAAGAGGAATTGATTGCAGCTAATTTGGAAATTGATGATATCAGAAAACAGTTAGGTGCAGAAACTTTAGGTTATATCAGCATTGAATCTCTTATCGAAGCTATTGGCATTGATGGGGACAATTTATGCTTAGGCTGTATCAATGAAGACTATCCTACTGAGATTCCAGAGGATTTGGAAGCGGAATCTTACTATGATTATTATCAACCTTTAATGGATGCAGCTGAAGAAGATGAATAAATTTTCATCTTTTTTTATTTTTTAAATTCTATTTTTATATTTTTTATTTTTATTTAATTTTTATGAAGTTTGTTTGATTATTAATGAGTTGTTTTTATGGTTGAATTGTTAGCTCCTGCAGGAAATTTTATTTCATTGACTAGTGCACTGAAAAATGGTGCAGATGCTGTTTATATTGGCCTTGAAGATATGAATATGAGACTTAATGCAAGTAATTTTTCCCTTGAAGACATTAAAAAGGCAAGTGAAATGACAAGGAAGTATGGGGCGAAGCTATATGTCTGCACAAATACCATAATGAAAGACAAAGACATTGAAATGCTAAAGGAACAATTACCCTATATCAAGGAGTATGGTGCAGATGGAATCATTCTATCAGACATTTCATTAATAGATTTGGCAATTGAAAATGGCCTTGAAGCCCATATGAGCGTTCAGGAAAACACAACTAATTTTTATGCATTGAAGACACTGGAGAAATTAGGTGTTAAAAGAGCCATATTATCAAGGGAATTGTCTTTAGGTGAGATAAGTGAGATTGTTAAGAAACTTAAAGAAAGCAATTCCTCCATTGAAACGGAGGTATTCATTCATGGTGCAATGTGCATGGCAATATCCGGTAGATGCTTCTTGAGCTATGGATTGTATGGCAGAAGCGCTAATTGTGGAGATTGTCTCCAGCCATGCAGAAAGGAATGGAAATTGATTTTTGAGGAAGATGAGAATGATGATGTCATAAATTTCTCAGAATGTGATGATGAGTCATTCATAATATCCAATTCCTATGATGATTCATATAGGACAAACTTCTTCTCTCCAAAGGATATGGCATTGATAGAACATATTCCAGAACTCATTGATGCTGGAATCGATTCATTTAAGATTGAAGGAAGGGCAAGATCTCCCGATTATGTTGCAACTGCAGTTAAGGTTTATAGGGAAGCCATTGACTTGTATCAAGAAGACCCAGAAAATTATCAATATGATCCTAAATGGATGGAAGAGCTTATGAGGGTATTCAATAGAGGTTACGATACTGGATTTTACTTTGATGTTCCTTATGAAATCAGTGAAAACAACCAATCAAAATTCATTAAAAAGGATATTGGAAAGGTAGTGAATTATTATAATAAGATTAGGGTTGCAGAGCTAAAGATATGGGATGATTTGGCTATTGGTGATGAGATTATGGTTCAAGGGCCAACTACAGGTTCCATTACCCATGTAATCGACTCTATGCAAATTGATGGGAAAGCTATTGAAAAAGCAGAAAAAGGTTCAAATGTAGCAATAGCAATTGATGAGAAATTAAGAGAAAGCGATTTTGTTTATAAGTTAATCCCTCGAGAATAAATGAATGATTTTAAAAAAATGATTCCAAGAGAAAAATTATGCTTATTAATTTACTGATTATTTTAAAACTATTGGTGTAAAGATGAAAAGACAGAAGAAAATAGCTATTTATGGAAAAGGTGGTATTGGAAAAAGTACCACAGTAGCTAATATTGCAGCAGCTTATAGTGAAGATGATAAAAAGGTTATGGTAATAGGTTGTGATCCTAAATCTGACACTACAAGAACCTTATGCGGTAAAAGGATACCTACAATTGTAAACACATTGAAAGATAATAAAGCACCAGAGCTTTCTGATTTGGTCTTTGAAGGATTCAATCAAATCAAGTGTGTTGAAAGTGGAGGTCCTGAACCTGGAGTGGGCTGTGCAGGACGTGGAGTTATCGTTGCAATGAAACGTTTAGAGAATCTCAAGGCCTTTGATGAGGATTTTGATGTGATTCTTTATGATGTTTTAGGTGATGTGGTCTGCGGTGGATTTTCCGTTCCTCTTAGAGAGGATTATGCTGATGAGGTATTCATTGTATCCTCTGGTGAATACATGTCATTATATGCTGCAAACAACATTTCCAAAGGAATCAAGAAGCTAAAGGGAAATCTTGGAGGAATCATTTGCAATTGCAAAGGAATCGAAAATGAAGAGGAGATTGTAAGCTCCTTTGCAGAAAAAATCAACACTCAAGTTATTGGAGTTATAGGAAGAAGCAATTTGATTCAAAGAAGTGAATTGGATGCAAAAACAGTGGTGGAATATGCGCCTGATTCAAATGAGGCAGAAGCTTATAGGAAATTAGCAAGCGATATTTTCATCAATGATAATTTCTCAACTCCCGAACCAATGGAAGATGAGGATTTTGAAAATTTCTTTAAGTCATTCTTGGATTAATGGCTTACTCTTTTTTTTATTTTTTGCTTTTTAATTTTAAATTATTTTTTAATTAATTATTTTTTAAATAATTATTATTTTTAAATTTTTTTAATTAATTCTTTTTTTAAATTATTTTTTATTACTTTTTTATTATTTTGTCAGATTTTTTTATTTCAAAATTAATTTTTTAATATTTTTTAAGATTATGATTAATTGTTATTTTATGAATTTCATTGAAATTGAATGAACTGAAATATCTAAATCAAATAATTTTTTATACAAAGTCATATTAGTAATACTTTATTAAGTAACTTTTCCTGGTTTATTCTTTATATTTAAATAGTATTACTTATAAAAGATAACAATGTCTTAAATATATTATTTTTAAAGATATTATTAAATTTAGGTGTAAAATATGGAAATAACTGAAATTATTGGAGATGCGTTAGTATATCCGTTAAATAATGTAAAATCTTTAATCCTTTATGTGATTATTGGTGCTATTACTGGAATTTTAGGCGGAGCAAGCCTTATTGCTATGGCTACACAAGTATCCGGCAATAATGTTGTTGCTGCTGGTGGATTTGGATTTATTGGAATATTGGTAATGATCATTGGTTCATTATTAATTTCCGGATATGGTTTAGATATTGTAAAATATGGTATCGAAAGAAGAGACGATGGTCCAGGTATTGACATTGTAAGACAAGTTTTAAATGCAATTAAATTAATTGTTGTTTCTTTTGTTTACTATATTATCCCAGCAATTGTTGCATGGTTATTATTCACTCTCTTAGGTAAAGGTATTTTAACTCTCATCATTGTAGCTATTATGTACATTGTATTTGCATTTGCTCAATTCATGGCAGTTTGTAGATTAGCTAAATATGATAGTTTAGGAGAAGCTTTATCTATTGGTGAAGCAATTGGTGATATATCTAAAGTAGGTATGTTAAAAGTTCTCATAACTGTTATTGCAGTATTTATCATTGGATTTATCATTGCATTTATATGTGCATTAATTTATAATTACCATAATATTATTGGTGGGCTCTTGCTCGGTATATTTGGAGTTTACGCAATCTTCTTCTATAACAGAGCAATTGGGTTATTATACTCTGAAGTATAATTAAATAACCCTTTTTTCTTTTTTTATTTTTTTTAATTTATTAATTTTATTTTGTTTTTTTATTTTTAACTAATTTTTAACTAATTTTTAATTCTTATTTTTAATTAACTCTTTCTTAAAATAGTTTAAATTATGATATTTCATGTCTAAATTATCATATGCGCTTTTTACAGAATTCATGGCATCTATTTTTCTTTTAAAGTAAATTAAATGGGAATTGCAATTGCAATCGGAACATCCGAATTTAGGGACTTCCTCACCATTTTCAGCTATTGTTGATGCAAGATCACATTCAATCTTCTTATCTGAAACAGTAAAGAGGACATCCCTTATTTCACTGTGTTCATTTTTCAATAGGTAATCAATATGCCAATGAAGTTTCTTATCATCAGACAAATGCCTGTTTATTCTTGCCACAAGTGAATTCATTGCCGAACCTATGTAAACATAGTATCCTTTCTTAAATTTATAGTCTTGATGTAGATGCCCTATGTCAAGTTTCTCATTTTTTTTCAGAGATATGATTAAACAGTATGTACCTTTCATAATTTAACAACTTTTGAATCTATTTATAATTTAATTAATCGTAATTTTTATTAAATTAATGGAATGATTTTGTGCATAAATTATTATGTGTAAATGTTAATCTATTTTAGGTTTTTTAAATTTTTTAATGCATCACTATTGTTTTCATGAATCATTCTAACTTTTTCACATTCATCAAGTTCCACGCAATCAGAGCATGTTTCATATTTTCTTGCTGAAGCGCATTGTCTTATAGGACAAATTGAATCACAGAATGGAGTTTTCACTCCATCAATTCTGCATCCTACACAATTGATCATTTCTGGGCTTATTTCTACACCATTTAGTTTACTCCAAAGTTTTGCAACTTCCTCGCGTAATTCATTGTCATCATTCACTGTTGCTATGCGAGCTTCACAGGTCTCACAATCCAATCCGCAATATGCAATGTATTTATTCATGATATCTTTCCCTTTTTTCCATTTTTTAATTTAAAATAATCTAGTTTGCTTGGTCTTTTCATTTGAGATACAGCTTTCCTGTTTTCTTTCGATAATTATGTCCTCTTCATTTATTCCTCCTATTAAAATCGGAGATTTAGGGTTATGAAGTTTCAAATTCCTATTAACCAATTTCTTATTTGAATTGGCATAACAGTATAGGCATCCATGAGGGCATGTGTTGTATTCACCAATATCATTATTCAAGAGGCAATAGCACTGTCCTTTTCTTGCCTTTTGTTTAGGAATATTCAGATTTTTATTTATTGCCCTTTCAATTACTTCCTTTGTCATGCAACCGCTTGAGTCTATGCCGAATTTGTCTAATTCAGTTCCTTCAACGCATGTTTTAATAAGTATATTATTTTTCTTTCCTATTCGAGCAAATTCTTTTCCTATCATCAATCTTTCATCTTTATTTACTTCTTTGGTTTTAGGAAAATTGCGTTTTGTTTTTTCATATAAGTCAATAAAGCTTATGATTGCTTCAGTTGTATAAGCAGATAATGAATCAGCTATGTATTCAAAGGATTCTATGTGAGTTTCTAGAGTGTATTTTTCATTGATGAAAATAGGGTCATATCTTAATGTTACATTTTCCTTTCCTAATCTATTTGAAAGATATTTGAAGCTTTCCAAAACATTATCCACTGGTGGAACATTAGGCTCTACCTCCTTTTCATAAGGGGTTATTGTTATTTGCCAATACTGATTGAACTTGTCTATCTTTTCAAGATTCTCAAGCATCGGCCTTGGATTTTTTGTGCAGAAGATTATGCAATCTATAAATTCAGGGTCTAATTTATATGAATAGATTTGGTTCTTTGCATAGGGATTCCTCACATAAACGAATCCATCATCTATCCTATTATAGAACCACTCGCTGAAAAATCCAGGGATATCTGTTCTTAAACCAGTGTTCAATATCATTTAGAAACTCCTTTTTATGTCAATATAAAAAATTCAATTTTTTATTTATTTTAATTATATATTTATTTGGCATAGGTTTTTTAAAAATATTTTTATAAAATAATTTGCATAATTCTTAATATGAATTTTAAGATAATTGCAAAGGGGCATGAAAATGTATTGTCTTTGCACAAATCCACTTTTGAAATAACAAAGGATAAGGATCTTAGTTTAGCTGGAGATTGCATTATCGGATTGGATATTGACAAGTCAATGGAAGATTTTCCCAATGAATTCAAGGAGAAGCTTGCTAATGATGATACAAAAGTGATTGTTGAATTAAAGACTCCTAATGCTTCTGATACTATAGGAGGTTTTGGGCATCATGATTTAAGTTTATCCCATCCAACAGACATCGTTTGCAGAAAAAGCACTTTTGTATGCTCTAGAACATTAATGATTAAATCTAATAAGGCAGCTATTGATTTAAATAGGGATTTGATTAAGGATTTGGCTAATGGTGAACCTATGGAGGTTAATATAATATTATATTAACTAAAATCTTATTTTTTCTTTTATTTTGTAGTAAGATTTAAATAAGATAATAAATATATTATATAGTACTGTATTATTAATATGGTTAATTTTATTCTATTTTTAATGCAGGGGTGGTCGAGCGGTCAAAGGCGCTAGGTTGAGGGCCTAGTGGGTTAGTCCCTTCGCGGGTTCGATTCCCGTCCCCTGCAC
>NZ_JBGUKT010000008.1:0-43795 GCF_045114555.1 Methanobrevibacter sp.
AAAAAATTTAAATTATAATACTTATTATTAGGCAGGGATAAACTTGTTTGATTCATTAAAGAAAAAATTTGCTGATGCAAGTGGTAAGTTAAGAAATAAAGTTGAAGATGAGGCTAAAGAAGCCAATAATGTAGAATTAATCGAAGAAGCTAGTGAAGAGTCTTTTGATGAAATTGATGAATTTGAAGAGATGGAAGAATTTTCAGATGAGGATGAAGAGATTTCTGAAGAAGAATTAGATGAAATGCTAGATGCTGCTTTAGAAGAAGAGTCTGAAGAAGAATTGGGAGATGAATCTGATGAAGAAGTTAAAGATGAGGATAAAAAGGAAAAATCCGGATTCTTAGGTTTCTTAAAAAGAGATAAAAAAGAAGATTCTGAAGAGTTAGATGAATCTGAAGAGGAACTTGAAGAAGCAGCAGAAGAAGGCGAAGAAGATTCTCAACTTGAAACTGTTGAAGGTTCTCAAGAGATTCCAGAAGAAGATGAAGAGGAAAAAGAAGAGGAATCTAAAAAATCCAGACGTTCATTATTCAGACGTAAGAAGAAAGAAGCATCTGATGATGAGTCTGAAGATGAGGATAAAAAGGAGAAATCAGGCGGATTCTTATCATTCATTAAGGAAAAGTCAATATCTGAAGATGATGTTGAGGATATATTATTTGAACTTGAATTAGGTCTTTTAGAAGCAGATGTGGCAATGGATGTTTCAAGTGTTGTTGTTGAGTCTGTTAAAAACGACTTGGTTGGTCAAAAAATAAAAAGAAGTAGTGATATTGAGGAATACACTTATAAAGCTCTTAAAAATGCTGTGGCTAAAATCATTAACATTGAAGGAAAATCAATGACTGAACTACTTGAAGAGAAAGTTGCTCAAGGGGAGCCTCTTGTTGTAATGCTTGTAGGTATCAATGGTACTGGAAAAACCACCACTATTGGAAAACTCTCTAATTATTACATTAAAAAAGGTTATACTCCAGTTATTGCAGCATCAGATACATTTAGGGCAGGTGCTATTGAACAGGTTCAATACCATGCAGATAATTTAGGTGTTAAATTAATCAAGCATGAAAAGGGATCTGACCCTGCAGCTGTAGCATTTGATGCAGTTCAGCATGCTAGAGCTAAAGGAAAAGAGCTTGTATTGATTGACACTGCTGGAAGAATGCAAACAAACACTAACTTGATGGATGAAATGAAAAAGATTCGCAGAGTATCTAAACCTGATTTGGTCGTGTTTGTAGGTGATGCATTAACTGGTAATGATGCAACAGAACAGGCAAGGAAATTCAATGAAGCTATTGATATAGATGGTGTCATACTTACCAAGGCCGATGCCGATTCAAAAGGTGGTGCTGCACTTTCAATTGGTTACATCATTAAAAAACCAATTTTATTCTTAGGTATGGGACAATCCTATGATGACATTAAGGAATATGATGCTGACTGGATGTTAGAGCAAATATTCTCTTAAATTCATCATCTTTTATTTTTTATTTTTTATTTTAATCTTATTTTACTAATTTTAATCTTATTTTTCTCTTATTTTACTAATTATAATCTTATTTTACTCTCATTTTATTAATTTTAATCAATTTTAAAGCTAAATTTACTGAATTATAAAGTTAAATTTATATATTAATTTTATAAATATATTATATATTAATTAAGTAAAATTTTGTTTAATATTTTGCATAATGTATTAAATGCTATGTTTTTACTTATTATGTTGAACGGTTTTTAATTTTTATTTATAATCTAAAATATCTTATTTTGGATTTTTTTAAATAAAATTTCTTACAATCGTTTAATTCGTATTTTTTTAATTTTTTATAAAAATGGTGTGATTATGGAAATGAATAGAAATTTAAAAATTGGATTGATTGTAGCTATTTCTGTAATAGCTCTTTTCGTTTTATCCTTGCTAATTACCAATGCACCAGCTGGAGACGATAATGCAGTTCGTTTCGGTATTTTAACTCTCTTACCGCCTCTTGTGGCTATTGCTTTAGCATTCATAACCAAAGAAACTATTTTATCTTTGTTTATTGGGGTTTTCGTTGGAGAATTTATGGTTTCCGTCAACGATTTAAACATTATCAGTTCTGCTATCAATGCATTTTTAGCAATGGGTACTCAAATTATTTCTTGTATGGCTGATCCTTGGAATGCAGGTATTATCCTTCAATGTTTACTTATTGGTGGTATCATCCAATTAGTAACCAAGATGGGTGGTGCAAAAGCTTTAGCGGATGAATTTGCTAAACGTGCTGACACTCCTAGAAAAGCTCAATTATTCACTGAACTTTTAGGTTTATGTGTATTCTTTGACGATTACGCTAACTCTTTAATTGTAGGTCCTATCATGAGACCTGTTATGGACAAACTTCACGTATCCAGAGAAAAATTAGCATTTGTAGTAGACGCAACTGCAGCTCCTGTTGCAGGTATCGCTATTATTTCTACCTGGATTGGTTTAGAACTCAGTTTAATTACCCAAGGGTTCCAATCCATTGGAATGAATGTAAGTGGATTCGGTATATTTTTACAAACTATTCCATTTAGATTCTATAACATTTTAATCTTAATCTTCATTGTTATCTCTGCACTTACTTACTATGAATTCGGACCAATGAAAGAAGCAGAGAAAAAAGCACGTGCTAGAAAAGAAGATGAACCAGTCGAATCTCTTGAAGCAACCAGTTTTGATGATGTTAAACCGGTTGAAGGTATTAAATTATCTGTTTGGAATGCAATTATCCCTATTGGTGTATTGATTGTTGGTGCACTTATTGCATTCTACTGGAGCGGATATACCACTATCTTAGGTGGAGAAGATCAAGCTTTAATTACCTTAATGAAAACCTCCCCATTATCATTCAGCGGTATATTTGAAGCATTAGCAGCTTCTGACGCATCTGTTGCTTTGTTCCAAGCAGCATTGCTTGCTTCCATTGTAGCTATTCTCATGGCTGTACTCCAAAAGATCATGACCATCGAAGAAGCTATCAGTGAATGGGTAGGCGGTATGAAAACTATCGTTATCACTGGTGTAATCTTACTCCTTGCTTGGTCCTTAGGTGGAGTTATTGGTGAATTAGGTACTGCTGATTATTTAGTAGGTGTATTGGCAGGTGCAATACCTATATTCATCTTACCAACATTAATCTTCGTTTTAGGTGCTTTGATTTCCTTTGCAACAGGTACTTCCTATGGTACAATGAGTATTTTAATGCCATTAACCATTCCTCTTGCTTGGGCAGTAAACCCTGAAATGGGCTTTGTAATCGTATGTACCAGTGGTGTATTGACTGGAGCTATCTTTGGTGACCATTGTTCACCAATTTCAGATACCACAATTCTATCATCCATGGGTACAAGCTGTAACCACATTGACCACGTAAGTACTCAGATATACTATGCAATATTCGTTGCAGTTATTGCTATCATATTCGGCTACATCCCTGCGGGATTCGGTATCCAATGGTACATTTCAATCCCTGTAGCTATTGTAGTGATGTACCTCGGATTAAGAGTGCTTGGTGAAAAAGTACCTTTTGATGAAGTTGCTTAAATATGATTTTTACTTAAATGGTTTAATCCATTTAAGTTCTTTTTCTTTTTTATTTTTATTTTTCAATACATTATTTTTTATAATTCTAATTAACCCTATTTTTTATCAAAATACTTAATTATTTTAACAAGTTTTATTTACTAGTTTCAATTAATATATTCTTATTGTATTTTTATTATTTATGTAGTGATTTTTATGGCGTCTGAAAAGTCTGTGTGGGATAGTAACATTGCTTTTGTTTTGGCAATGATTGGTTCTGCTGTTGGTTTAGGTAATATTTGGCGTTTCCCAAATGTTCTTTATTCCAATGGTGGTGGATCATTCATGATTCCTTATATAGTTTCTCTATTTATTTTAGGAATCTCATTTGTTTTGGTGGAATATGCAGTAGGATTTAAATTCAAAACATCCTTATCTAAGATATTTTTTACAATTAAGTCTAGATTGGAACCGATTGCCTGGTTTATCATATTGGTTGTATTCTTGATCACAACATATTATGTTTGTGTAGTTGCTTGGGATTTGATATATGTCGTTTTGAGTCTTACCAAGGCATGGGGTGCAAATCCTGATTTGTTCTTTACATTTAGTGTTTTGCATGCATCTGATTCCCTTTCAGGTATTACTACCATTGTTCCATGGGTTTTCATATCTGTTCTTCTTGTTTGGTTAAGTTCATGGTTCATCGTCCAAAAGGACTTGAATGAGGGTATTGGTAAAGTAAGCAAAATATTATTGCCTGTCTTAGTTTTAATTGTAATTGTAATTGTTGCATTTTCCTTGACTTTACCTGGCGCTTCAATAGGTTATACTCAGATATTCACTCCTAACTGGTCTGCATTAACAAATTTAAATGTATGGCTAGCTGCATTTGGTCAGATTGTATTCTCACTTAGTTTAGGTATGTCCATTGCTCTTACCTATGCAAGCTATCTTCCTGAGGATTCCAAATTAACTGACAATGCTTTGATTGTAGCATTTTCCAACTCCGGATTTGAAGTGTTCAACGCTATTGGGATCTTTTCAATCTTAGGATTTATGGCTTTAACAAGTGGAATACCATTCAATGAATTGGTTACTGAAGGAACCGGTTTGGCATTTGTTGTTTTCCCAAAGGTATTTAATGTAATGGGTCCTTGGTCATCTGTTATTGGGCCATTGTTCTTCTTATGCATTTTATTTGCAGGTCTAACTTCTCTTATGGCATTGCTTGAAGTGGCTTCATTTGCGATTTCTGAAAAATTCGACTTTTCAAGAAGAAGATCCGCTACTTTGGTATGTATTGTTGGATTCTGCATATCCTGTTTATTCTCAACTGCTGCAGGAAGTTACCTATTAGGAATCTTTGACGCATTCCTAAACAACTTTGCATTGCTATTTGGAGTATTCCTTGAATGTATAATCTTTGGATGGATATATAACTTTGACGAACTTGTTGAAGTGTTAAACAGCCATTCAACCATTCAGATGGATCCATTCTGGAAGATTATTATCAAGTATATCTTACCTGTTTGTATCTTTGTATTATGGGCTCAAGGAGTTTATAGCACTATTTTAACTGGAGATACTACAAGCCATATGGTTATGCTTGCTTTAGCAATCGTTCTTGTAGTTGTTCCAATAATATTCACTCTATTGCCTGCAAGTAATGAGGATTATTATAAACCAATCCAAGAGGAAAATTAAAATTCCTCTTTATTTTTTCTTTTTATTTTTTTCATCATAGCTTTTTTCATTTATTTTTACTATTTTTCAATACTTTCACACTTCCACCTTCACATTTTAACTATTTTCACTGGTCTTACTATTTCCACTATTTTTTCATAATTTTTCACAAAATAAGCAAATTTTTTAAATAATTAAAACTTTAATATATTTATAATAATAAAATCTAAAATTAAATTATTTATGAGATGTAATTTAAGATATGTGAATATTTTAAAATATTTGTTTAAAAACTGATTATTCTTATTGATGTGATGTAAGATGGGTGATGAAATTATAGGAAATAGATGGGATAGTTCAACAGGTTTCCTAATAGCTATGATAGGAGCCATTATTGGGCTGTCTGGAATTTGGAAATTTTCTTATCTTATGTATGAAAATGGTGGAGGAACATTTCTTATACCATATATTCTAGCTATTGTAATCATGGCTATTCCTATTTTAGTATTGGAATTTGGAGTGGGTTTCAAGTTCAAGTCAAGCCTGCCTAAGGTGTTTTATAATATCAAGTCAGAGTTTGAAATCATAGCCTGGTTCATTGTGTTCTTGATTTTTATAGTGCTGATTTATTACACTTGCATAATGTCTTGGGACCTTATCTATATTGTCCTTAGTTTATTTAAAGGATGGGGCAATAATCCTAGTGTTTTCTTTACAACAACATTGCTTCATAGCACCTCTAATCCATATGGGCTAACTTATCTTGTAGTTCCTATTGGAGTTGGCTTGATAGCAATATGGGGTTTGATTTATTTATTCTCCCGTAAGGAAATCAACAAGGGAATCTTGACAATCAGTAAAATATCTTTAATATTATCCTTTGTATTGTTAATCGGAATGTTATTGTTCTCTCTCCAATTGCCCGGATCACGTACTGGAATAATGGCATTGTTTAATCCAAATTGGTCTGTGCTTTTGGATTTTAATGTATGGCTGGCTGCATTTGGCCAACTGATATTCTCATATGGTTTAGGCTATGCCATTGCAAGCACATATTCATCTTACTTGGGAGACAATGCAAAACTGATTGACAATGCATGGATCATTGTTTTGGTAAGCCTTGTCTTTGAAGTGTTGGTTTCAGTTCTACTATTTGCAATTATGGGTTTTATGGCATTAGGAAGGAATATTCCAATAACTAGTTTAGTTAGTGATAGCTTTTCATTGATATTTGTTGTTTTCCCAAATGTATTCAATATAATGGATCCATGGGTTTATATGGTGGCTCCAGCATTTTTCTTGCTTGTATTTGTTGGTAGCTTAAGCACTGTTTTAGCTTTAATTGAACCATTATCCAATGCAATAAGTGAAAAATTCGGATGGACAAGGGATAGGGCTGTTAGACAGCTTGTTTTAGTTGGATTGTTCCTGTCATTTATATTTGCAACTGGTATGGGTGAATACCTTTTAAGAATTACAGATTCATTCATAACCCAATTTGCGATTATATTAGCTGTTATTCTTGAAATAATTGTTTTAGGTTGGGTTTACGATATTGAAGACATACGTTCCGTCTTAAACAGCAATTCCTACATTAAAGTGGATAAATCTTGGATTATTACAATTAAATTTATCATTCCAATAATTTTGACCATTATCTGGATTTTAGGAGTTTACAATTTAATTCTTGTTGGAGATAGGCAAAGCTTGCTTGTGCAATCAATCATTGCTTCAATATTTGTAATTGTTCCTTTGGCATTAACACTTATTCCTTATAAAGGAGATTACTCCCTTGATTTGTCAGATAATAAAGGTGGAGTGAACTACTTCAAGGAAAAGGAATATGTTGAAAAGACCATTGATGACTATGCTGAAGAGGAGCATAATCATTTATTTGATAAAAACGGTTCATTTGTAAGTCCTTATAAGTCTTTTAGAAATAGGTTCAAAAGGGAGGATAATGATGATGAGAAGATGGATCTTGTTGAGGAAGACAAATCAAAATCCAGAAGATTAAACAGATTTGGAAGTTCAAAGTCCAAATCAGGTAAAAATGTTCTAAAAAATGTGGATTTGTCCTCTGAAGAATTTGATTCTCCTTATGATGAAGACTTTGATGACAAATATAATCACTATGATTATGAAGATTCACATTATGATGCAGAGGATTCCACTTCATCTAATGGCAAAAAGAAATCAAAATCATTGTTCGATAAAATAAACATGTTCAATAGAGACAAGGGAGAGTCTGATTTGGATGATGAGTTTGAGGATGTGAGTTTTGATGACGATTTTGGAGAAGGAGATTACATTTCCCCTATTAGGGATGAAGAGGATAATCCTAGAAAACCAAGACATACATTTAAGAGCTCTAAGGATGCAGATGTTTTTGACAATTTAGATGATTATGTTGAAAAGCCTAAAGCTAAACCTAAATCCAAGTCAAAAGCCAAATCTAAGTCTGAATCTAAGTCTAAATCTCCTAAAAAACCTAAAGTTGAAGAACCGCCTGAAGAGGAGTATGAGGATTTCAGTGATGATTTCTTTGATGATGGAGTATTCGGTGATGAAGGATACGAATCCCTTTTGGATGATTATGTTGAAAAGCCTAAGGCTAAATCTAAAACATCTAAAAAGAAATCCAAATCTGTTAAAAGAGAACTAAATGATGATGAAGATAGATATTATGACTATGAAGGAAAAGGGGCAGATTCTGTTTTCAATTTAGACGACTAAATTGTCATGCTTTTCCAATAGTTAATGGTGTTTATTATCAATTTTTATTTTTTACCTTTTCTTTTTTTATTTTTTAATTTTTTTAATTTTTTATATTAAATTTAGCTATTTTTATAAATATTTTATAATAATATATATAAAGATGAAAACATAATTAATATTATCTTAAAGAAAGGTGTATTATATGGATAAAAAAATGGCTATTTTAATAATTGCTGTATTTTGTTTATTATGTGTAGGTTCATACTTGATATTTGAACCTGGCAGAGATGTCACTTATCATCAAATCAATTTAACAAATTCATGCTCTGCTAAAGTCCCAGTGACTAATCAAATATCTGAATATACGGATAATCTGGACATTCATTACTATTCTGATTATGATTATGGTCTCAACATTACAAGTTTTAATAATGGGTCCCCAGTTACAGGATCACAGGGGCTTTTAAGATTCAACAATATTAAACAAGAGGTTTTAGGTACTGAAAAAGCAAAAAATGGCAATTTCACTTATTATAAAAACAATAAGCTTGGAACCTATACTGTATTTGTTGAGGATAAAATGTCAAATAACTTTATTTTAATGTCTTCAAAGGATTTGACAATTTTGAATAAAGTTTATGATAGTTTAGAGGCAAGAATAATTGTAGACGATTATGAGCTGCAACAGATGTATTCAAACAATACCTCTAACAATTCATCTCATTATTATTAACTTTTTAATTGTTTATACTAACTTGTTAATTGTTTATATTGACTTTTTAATTGTTTAATTTTTTATTTTTTTAATTTTTCATTCAATGTGATAATATGAATACTGCAGAGGCATTAATCAAATTGCTTGAAGAGGATGGTGTTAAACATATATTCGGACACCCTGGAGAGCAGATACTCCCTTTTTATAAGGCTTTAAAGGATTCTTCAATCGAACATATTTTAACAAGGCATGAACAAGGAGCTGCCCATGCAGCAGATGCCTATGCTCGCTCATCAGGCAATTATGGATTATGCATTTCCACTGCAGGCCCTGGCGCCATGAATTTGGTTATGGGGGTTGCCACTGCCTTTAAGGACTCTGTGCCTCTTCTTGTTATTACAGGGGATAACGACTATTCAAAAAAGGATGAGGATATCTTTCAAAATTCTCCAATCAACAGTGTTTTTGAAGATATCACCATCAAGAGTTTTCATCCCTCTTCTGGAAAATCCGCTATTTTTAATTTAATTGAAGCTTTAGTCATGCTTCATAAATATCCTAAAGGGCCAGTTCATATTAATTTATCTAAAGACATTCTACTTGAGGGCATTGATTTGGATGATGTTGACTTGAAGGGAATAGTCGACTCTTTTGGTCATGATATTTTCAATCTTGTTGATTCTAGTTTGAGAATATTCGATGAAAAGATTTCCAGTTTTGATGATTTCTATGAATTGATAGATATCTTTGATAATCATTTCATTTATTATGGTGGAAAATTAGTGTTCATCGATGATCTTCATAGC
This sequence comes from Methanobrevibacter sp., assembly GCF_045114555.1. GTDB lineage: Archaea > Methanobacteriota > Methanobacteria > Methanobacteriales > Methanobacteriaceae > Methanobrevibacter. Next base: position 9,479 of record NZ_JBGUKT010000008.1, read on the forward strand.
AAATTTGACTCTTTTTCAAAAAATAGTGTGGAAGATGTAGATAACAATATCAACTTAGCTATTGAAAAAGTCAAACTTTCACGAAAACCATTAGTCATTGTAGGAAATGGTATAGTTTGGGGTAAAGCTATCGATAAATTAAGCACTCTTGTAAGTAAAACATGGGTGCCTATCGCAACTACTTTTCACTCTAAAGGAATCATCAGTGAAAGCGACAAATTGAACCTTGGCATTGTTGGTCTGAGGGGAACTTCACTTGCTAATTATGCATATGAGAATTCAGACTGCATTTTGGTTTTAGGTGCAAGGTTATCTGAGCGAACCATTGCTGCATGTGACTATGCTGATGTCAAGGATAAGATAATTCATGTAAATATTGATGAGGATTGCCTTAAGGGCAATATCAATCTTTCAATGGATGCATCAGAATTTTTATATGTATTATTAAAAGAAATTGAATCTAAGGATTATAAGAACAATGAATTTATACTCTATAATGATTGGATCAATGAGATTTACTCTCATTATGAAGAGTTGATTGTTGATGGAATTGATGATGTTGAGGTTAATTACATTCCATTGAGGCCACCTTATGCAATCAATAAGATCGTAAATGCATTTAAGGGAAGCTATTTCCTGTCAGATGCAGGCACTCATACAACATGGACAACATTGCTTTCCAAAAATGACAAGTTTGGAAAACTTCTCTTTTCAGGAGGATTCGGTCCAATGGGTTACGGTTTGCCTGCTTCCATTGGTGTAGCTATTGCCCATCCTGATGACCAGGTCGTTGTCATATGCGGTGACGGTGATATTCAGATGGTCATTCAGGAATTGGCTACCATTAGGGAATATGACTTGAATGTGAATATTTTCATTATAGATAACTCACAATTGGGAATAATTCGCCAATGGGAAGAGACAGTTTATGATATGGATAAGTATCAAATAGAATTGGCAAATCCAGATTTTGCAAAATTGGCTGAGGCTTATGGAATCGATTCTATGAAAGTGGAATCCAGAGAAGATCTTGATTTGGCTATTGATGGAGCATTCAGTTCCAATCATGCATTTTTGGTTGATGTATGTGTATGTGAAGAGAATATTCCTTTGCCTAAATGATATTTTCAACTTAAAATATCTATTAAATCTATTTTTTAATTTTTAGTTTTTTCTATTTCAAGGAATTCTTTTAATAGCTTGTTTTTATTTTTTTCAATAAATTGATCATATTTTTCATCAATTGATTCAATTTGATAATCCAATTCAGAATTGTTTTTAGTTTCCAAAATATAAGCTATTGGTTCAATGTCTAGATGGGATATTGAATTTTCAGCATTTTTATTATTAGTCAATATTTTTAGCTTATCTATTCGGCTTTTGGATGGATTCATGTCAATTGAAATGATATCCACTTTAAAAATAAAGTATATATTATCATTGAATACAGGAACAGCTTCGCTAAACTCATAAAATGTTTCTTTTTTAAAGCTATTCATTATTTCCTTTCCATCCATTTAAATCACTTTTTAGTTTTTTGTTCATTATCATTTATTGATTCATTTTTTGCATTATCTTTAGATTTCTTTTGTCTATAGAGTTCTTTAATCAGTTCTCTAATGTTCTTTTTAGTTAATAAAGTTAAACTATGAATCAATAAGAGTAAAATATTTATTTTTAATTCTATTTTCCCTTCAAAATCAGTTATCACTTCGTTAAATCTAGGCTCTACACTTAGTTGTGTTGGCTTTGAGCTGTTTACAATAGCGCCTATTGACCAGATCCAACTTGCTATTTTTACAGTAGTTGTATGGTCGCTAAGACCAATTATCAGATTTCCTTCAAGTTTCTTTAAGTCGATTGCTTTTAGAATATTATTCAAGAAGCCTTTCAATTCCTCTTTGGATTTCTTTAGCTCTTTTAGGATTGGTTTAATCTCTTCATATTTTTCTTTTAAACCTTTTTTATCTTCATCTTCCTCTCCTTCAGATTCAGATTTTTCCTCGTTTTCTTCAGATTTAGATTCTTCCTCCTCTTCTTCAGAATCTTTATCTTTCTTAGACCTAATGCTATCTATTATTTCTTTAGTGCCTTTTCTTGTAAAAATAGCTATTTTCAGTATAGTTACTTTAAATTCATATTTAACTATGCCCTTTTCTTTTTCAACGGTTAAAAGTAGTCTTATTCCGTTGTATAAAATTATTAAAAATATGATGATTAAGGCGATTAGGATAATTAAAAAAAGATTAAAGTTCATTTTATCGCCTTTTCATATTTATTTTTATTAGACTTATTTTATATGATGATTTATTTATTCATCATCATCATCTATTTCAATGTCTAATTCCTCTTCCACTTCATCAACGATGTCTTCAGCTTTTTCTTTTATTTCTCCATCTTGGATTTCAACTTCAGTAACATCATCAACGTTTATGTACTCATCATCTTTCTTTTTTGATGGGATGACATCTTTTAGAACATCGGTCAAGATTAAGCCTAATTCGTTCAATGTCTTGTTAGCACTGTTTCCTTTTGATAAGTTTATGGTTCTGATTCCGTCTGCACCGTTGTTTCCTTTTGATACGACAACCATGGTTACAGGCTCAACACTTACACCTGCACCGGTTGCAGCTATTTCTTGCCCTGCTTTCTGTTCTCCTATTCCAAATCCTACTGCAGCTTTAGTTACAGGAATCAATATTTTGTCTTCGCTTTCAATAGGTTCTCCAATATAGTTGCTTATGTGAATAAGTTTTCTTAATTCTTCTACAGTTGTTTTAATTGGTGCTTCATCTATCATTTTTTAGCTCCTAATTTTCTTAAAATTCTATAATTTTTAATCATGGTTTGTTATTAACATATAATATATTATATTTTTTTGATATAATTTTTTACTATTTGCATGTATATGTTAGATACAGTTATATGTTAAAAATACATTCCATATGTTAAAATTATATTACATTCTATATAAATGTTTCTAAGTTTGAGTTAATTTTTTTGAAAAAGAGATGCTTGATTTGTAAATTCAAAAGTAAAAATAAAATGGAATAAAACAAGAAAAATAAAAAAAAGAAAAAAAGAAGAAATGGGTTTAAATGTAATGATCAGCAAGAGCTGCTACACCTGCACCTGCATCTTCAACTAAACCTAATCCTTTTAAGGTTAATCCTAATGCAGTAAAGGTAATAGCTAATTCTTGGTAATTGATTACACCCATGTGTCCAATTCTGATGATGTTTCCTTTAAGATGGTCTTGTCCACCAGCTAATTGAACTTTGTATTTGTTTAACATGGTTCCTCTGATGTCATCGTCAGTTACACCTTCAGGAATGTTTACTGCGGTTACAGTTGCAGAGGATACAGCTTCATCAGGGAATAATTCAAGACCTAAAGCTTTAACAGCATCTCTTGATGCAGCTGCTGCTTGGTGGTGTCTTGCTACACTGTTTTCAAGTCCTTCTTCATGGAGTACTTCAAGTGCTGCTTTTAATCCGTAAATCAATGAAACTGATGGGGTGTAAGGAGTTTGAGCAGGAGTTTTGTTACCATTTGCTCTGTATTTAGGCATGTTTAAGTAGTAGTTGTTAGGTTCTACTTTTTCACATGCTGCCCATGCGTCATCATTGAATGTGATTGCTGCAAGTCCAGGTGGTGCAGCGAGACATTTTTGGGATCCGGTTACACAAGCGTCAATGTGGAATTTGTCTACATCTACATAGTCCCCACCTAAGGAGGATACGGTGTCTACAATGAATAATGCATCGTAGTTTTTCACGACTTCCCCTACTTCTTTAATAGGTGCAGCCACTCCAGTGGAGGTTTCGTTGTGAATCATGGTCACTGCCTTGATGTCTTCATCTGCTTCTAAAGCTTCTTCAACTTGGTCAGGGGTTACAGCAGTTCCCCATTCAACATTTAAAGGTACTGATTCAATTCCATGGTAGTTTGCAATTTCTGCAAATCTTTCTCCGAATTTTCCTCCAATAACATTCAATACTTTGTCTCCTCTGTTAACAAGGTTGGAAAGAGCTGCTTCCATTGCAGAAGTTCCTGAACCAGTAAGGATGTAAGAATCATTTTCAGTTTGGAAAGTTTTAGACATTAACTGAGTGGTTTCAGTATAGATTTCTCCGAATTCGTCTCCTCTGTGGTTTACAACAGCTTTTCCCATTGCTTGCAATACTCTTGGGTCAGCGGTTGTTGGACCAGGGAGCATTAATAATATTTCGTTCATTTATTCTCCTCCAATATATAATAAGAATTATGAGCTTGAGTGGATAATTTTTAATTGTTTTTTTATTAGATTTATATTATTATTTTAAAGTTATAATAATATGTCAAGCTATATATAACCTTTCTTTTTAATAGTTCTTAAATATTTTGTCGGCACTTTCTTTTCTTTATTAGGTTAATTATGATAATTTTATAAATGACTTTTTAAAGATTAATATTAGAGGTTTTCTTATGAGTTTCAGAACAAGAAGAGTGTTAAGAACCACCCCACTCATTGCAATATTTGAGTTTTTCCTAATGAAATACTTGTTTTTATTGTTTGGTGGATTGGATGATTCATATTTGCTTTTATTAACAGCTCTTTTTGTTTTATTGAATACAGTGCCTATGTTTTTTGAAGAGAAGAAATCCAGATTCATAACAAGAGCCTTGGATGAGATATCCGGATTTTGGATTTGGATGTCCTTGTTTTTCTTCTTTGACATTCTATTTATTTACATTATTGGCACTTTTATAGAAATTCCGTTTTACATTATAGTTGCCCTTCTTCTATTGGTTCCTATAATAACAATCTATAGCTATTGGCATGCTCATAGAATAATCATTCATGAGAAAACAATTGAACTTGACAAGATCAATCAGGACATTAACATTGTCCACTTATCTGATGTTCATTTTGGAGCAATCAGACATAATAAAATCATTTTAGACTTAAGGGATAATCTAAATGAATTGTCTTCCACTTGTGATTTGGCAATCCTCTCCGGCGATTTCGCAGATGGGTCTTGTGTAGTTGAGGAGGATGATTTCCTCCCACTTAAAGATGTGGATATTCCAATTGTCTTTACAGCAGGAAACCATGACTTTTATCCTGGAATTGAAAATGTTTATAATGCCTGCAGGAAAGCTGGAATCCTCATTTTGGATAATGGAGGAATGGAATTTAAGGATTTGAATATATTTGGACTAACATTTAGCTTTGAAGATATTGAAACAGTTACTGCAAATGACTTGAATGAATTCATTCAAGAAGATAAGGTAAACATTATCAATTTCCATGCTCCTCAAAACTGGGAAGGCTTTTCAAGATTGGGATTTGACATTCAATTGTCTGGCCATACTCATGGGGGACAGTTCTATCCAGTTGTTTGGATAGGGGATTTGATTTGGTATAACAGAGGTCTTTTTAAGACTAAAATAGGTGGAAAGGATAGGTATTTGCATGTTACAACTGGTGTTGGTTCAATGGACTATCCTTTTAGATGGGGAACTGACAGTGAACTTGTCATATTGAAATTAAGGAAGAAAAATTAATTCAAATTATTATTTATTATCATAGAATCATTATCATAGAATTATTATCATAGAATTATTATCATGGATTTAGCATTATATCATATGTTATTAGTATATTTAAGGGGTTTAAATGGTTAAAAGAATAGTTAAAAAGAATGGGGATGAAATATTCCCTCTTGGTATAGGGGCTATGAGACTTCCTACCAAAAACAATTCCATTGATAGGGAAAGCGCTCAGGAATTTATCTTATATGCTATTGAAAATGGAGTGAATTACATTGACACTGCCTATGCATATCATGGTGGAGAAAGCGAATCATTTTTAGGAGACATCCTAAGCTTGACTGGTGCTGATGGAGTGAAATATAGGGATAAAATCAAATTGTCCACCAAATTGCCTTCCTGGATGGTAAGGTCAAGGGAGGATATGGATGCATTCTTAAATGAGCAGTTAAGAAAGCTTCAGACAGATTTCATTGATTACTATTATGTTCATAGCGTTGACTTGTCAACCATTTTAAGGCTTAAGGATTTAGGGCTTTATGAATTTTTGGAAAAGGCAAAAGCTGATGGCAAAATCAGAAATATTGGTTTTTCCTATCATGGGTCTCCACATGAATTCAAAACTCTAATTGATGATTTCCCTTGGGATATGGTGCTTGTCCAATACAATTATTTGGATGTCAATGCACAGGCAGGAATTCGTGGAATTCAATATGCATATGAAAATGATATTGCAGTATTTGTTATGGAACCTTTAAAGGGAGGGCTTCTTGCAGGAGAGCTTCCTCCGGAAGTAAGTGCCTTGTTTGATGAAGTTGATTCCAGCAAATCCTCTGTTGATTGGGCTTTGAGTTGGGTTTTCAATCAGAAGGAAATCACTTGCGTATTGTCTGGAATGGGTTCTCTTGATCAAATGAAGGAAAATATGGTTATTGCAGAAAGGGTTGAGATTGATTCATTGTCTGATGATGAGTTAGATGTACTGGATAAGGCTCAAGGCATTTTCAATTCAATGATGAAGATCAATTGCACAGGCTGTGGCTATTGTCTTCCGTGTCCTAGAGGGGTTAATATTCCAGATTGCTTCAATGTCTATAATGAAAAGTATTTGTTCAATAAAAAGGCATTTGGTGTGCTTCCACATGCTATGGTGAATTATTACATGGTTGTTGGTGGAATAACCAATAAGCAGGCAAGTGCAGGACTTTGCAATCATTGTGGCAGATGCAAGAGATTATGCCCTCAGTCTCTCGACATTCCAAATGAATTGGATAGGGTAAAATCAGAATTTGAACTACTTGGATTCAATTATCAAATCAAGTTTGTAAAGAATGTTGCAATGCCTTCAATTAATAAGATATCTAAAGTTTTTGACTTCTTTAAGCATTTTTAGATATTTTTTCTTTTTTTTTTATTGTTTTTAAAGATTTTAATTTTTATTTTATTTAACTAATTTTTATTTTATTTAACTAATTTTCATTTATTTAATCATTTTAGATATTCTCTGTTTTTAATTAATTTCTATTTTTTCATGAAATCATTTAAGAATTTATAAGTATTATTAAAAATAAAATATATTTAAGAAAAAACTTGAGTAAAAACTTAAGAAAAAATTTTATGAGGTCTTTTTATGAAAAACATTTTAATATCAAATGATGATGGTGTTCTTGGTCCAGGTATTTTAGCCAATAAACAAGCACTTGAAGACTTTGCTGACGTTACTGTTGTAGCTCCTCAAGAGAATAACAGCGCTGTAGGCCGTAAAGTCAATATCATGAAACATATGTATTTGAAAGAGTATGAATTGGCTGATGGAAGCAGTGCTTATGGATTGTCTGGAACTCCCGCAGATTCTGTCAATGTAGGTATTAATTATGTTTGTGATGAAAAGCCAGACCTTGTTGTAACCGGAATCAATCCTGGAATCAACATAAGTAGATTCCAGATCACCACATCCGGTACAGTTTGTGCAGCACTTGAGGCAGTTGGACTTGGAGTGCCAGCTATTGCATGCTCATTGTTTTTGGATGACGATTGCTTTAAGCAGGACGAAGAAGGCAATTGGTATGTGGATACAGATTATAGCTTTGCTCAAGAGATTCTTGCTAAAGTGGTTAGGAAGGTCTTGGATGAAGGTCTTCCTGAAGGAGTTGACCTCTTTAACTTGAATATCCCTTCCAAGCCATTGTCCGATAAGATTAAGATAACAACCCTTGCAGATAGAATGCTTGACTTCAATATCCTTGAGAGAGTTGATGATGAGGGGAATGATACAGTCATGAATGTGCCTCAATTGATTGAAGAATATGAAGAGGGAACTGATGGACATTGTTTATTGGTTGAAAGAAGGCCTAGCCTGACTCCTTTAAGCGTTGATTTTGGTGGTAAAATCACTGGATTGGAAGATTGGGAATTTTAATTTTTTTAATTGTAAAGTTTCAAATCATAAATTTTTAAATTATAATCATAATCATTAATTATTAAGGCATTAATTAAGGTGTAAATATGGATTTTAATGAATGGGAAGGATGGTATAAGGAAATTCTTGAAACTCTTGGATTTTTAAGAGATGATGATGAGAAAACTGCAGAATTATTGGATAAGATTCTTGATGAAAAAGGTTGCTTGACCATTGAGCAATTCTTTGATGAAATGATGGAGAAAAAAGACACTTCCAAATTCATTGTTGTTGGTGCGGGTCCTTCCATAAAGAAGCATATTAAATATGTAAAGGAAAATTATGACTTGAATGATTACCTTATTGTTTCTGCAGATGGCGCTACAACTGCAATGCTTGAAGATGATCTTGTTCCAGACATTGTTGCCACTGACTTAGACGGCAAGATGGAGGATTTATTGGCTGCAAATTCATTGGGATCCTATTTTGTCATCCATGCCCATGGAAACAATGAGGAACTCATAGATAATTGGACCACCAAATTTGATAAAATACTTGGAACCACTCAATCAGTGCCTATAGGTCATTTATACAACTTCGGTGGTTTTACTGATGGTGATAGGGCAATGTTTTTTGCCATTGCATTAGGTTGTGAGGAAATGGTTCTTGCAGGAATGGATTTTGGAACAACTGTAACCAAATATTCAAGACCTAACATTGAAGGGGCAACAGGTCCTGCAGATGAGATTAAAACCAAAAAGCTAATCTTTGCAGAAAGATTGCTTGCTTGGATAAAGGAAAACACTGATGTAAAAGTGATTAATTTAGTTGATATTGACAAATAATCATTTTTATTACTTTTTATTTTTATAATTTTTTTTAATAACTTTCTTTTCTTAATATTTTTTATGAATTTTCTTTTTTTATTAAAATTTGTATGCCATTATTAAAATTAAAGAACTTTTTTATATAAGTTAACATATAATAAACTATATGGCAATAGAAGATATTTTGATGGGAGATGAAACATTATTCCAAAACATAAATGCATTTAATCCTGATTATATGCCTGAAAACTTTAATTTTAGGGACAGCCAAATGGAAGGGATGGCTATGTGCATTAGGCCAGCTATTCAAGGCGGACGCCCTACCAATTCAGTGATTATGGGATTATGCGCTACAGGGAAAACAACAGCGCTTAAAAAGGTTTTTGAATTGGTTGAACACACCACTGATAAGGTGGTTTGCTGTTACATTAATTGTCAATTGCACACAACACGTTTTGGAATCTTTTCTCAAATTCATAAAAAATTATTTGGACATCAACCTCCAGAAACTGGAGTTCCTTTTTCAAGAGTATATGAAAAGGTCATGAACAAGCTTTCTGCTGACAATAAAGCATTGGTTGTTGCTTTTGATGATGTTAATTACCTATTCCAAACACAACATGCAAATAAAATATTTTATGATATTTTAAGGGCTTATGAGGAATTTGAAGGAGTAAGAACAGGTATTTTTGCAATTCTTTCCGACTTGGAATTCAGATATGCTCTCGACAAGAATGTGAATACTGTATTCATTCCTCAAGACATTACATTCCAGCCATACACTTATTCTGAAATATTCAGCATTCTTCAAGACAGGGCTAGATCTGGATTCTATCCTGGAGTGATTTCAGATGAAATCATTGAAGAGATAGCTAATCACACAATTGAAGTGGGAGATTTAAGGGTTGGAATTGACCTTCTTAGAGTATGCGGTAATATTGCAGAAGCGAATGCAAGCAGATCCATTACTTTAGAGCATGTTGAAGAAGCGGTATCCAAACAAGGTTCCATTAATTTGATGGAAACCATCAATTCCTTAAATGATATTGAAAGGACTTTGCTAAGGGCGGTTGTTGATAGTGATGAAATACTGACTGCTGGCGATTTGTCTAAACAATTTAAGGAAGAAGCAGGAGTTAGCTATGCTACATTCAACAGGACTCTTGAAAAACTTGAATTCTTAAGATTGGTGGACACTAAGTTCACTGGAAAAGGAGTTAGAGGAAATTCAAGAGAAATCATTTTAAGATTTTCACCTGAGGATATTAAACGCTGTAACCTTTAGATTTAATATCCCTTCTTTTTTTATTATAATTCTATTAAATTTTATTATAATTTTATTATTTTATTATAATTTTATTATAAGTCTAAAATAGCTCTAAGCTTAAAGACACCATTATCTTCTTTTACGCACATTTTATGAAAAGTGATGGCTTTAACTTCGGATTTTGGGCTATGTACATTCCAATCTATTTCCTCACCGCAAGCAAAACAAGTCAATTTATAATTTTCTAGATTGGAAGACTCATCATCAACTATTTTTTCAATATTCACTTTAAAATCAGAAAAGAACAGGAACTCTGTATCCTGCAGGAACAAAAGCTCTTCTAAATAATCGTATAAAAGAGAAACCAAATCCTCTGAAACTATTTCAAATTCTCTGGATTCATCTTTTTTTACCTTGCTTATATCTGTTATAACATTGAACATAGCAAGTCCTGCATTTTCGTATGCCTCATTTAAAGATCTCCCATAGGCATGAAATCCAATGTCTGCAGTGACATCAAAATAATCATATTTATCTAGTTTTTCATTATTTTCCATAGCTATGCACCAATATTATTTCATTATTAAGTTTATTATTAATTCTACCAATTAATTATTTAATTTTAATATTATATAAACTGCTTGAAAACCAATTGGAAAATTGTTTTCATTCCTAAATAAATACACTTGAAATCCAACCCCATATTAGTTTTCAAATGCTCTCTTTCTCTTTTTTTATATATGCTTTAGAACTTAGTAGTATTACAGAGAGAAAATTTATAAGAAAACTTAAATTAAAAATGAGGTGAAAAAATGATAAAGCATACTAACAACACTTGTGACTTAAGAAGAAAAACCAGCATTGTGGATCCTATGAACTTCCACAACCTTAGAATTGATTTTAAAGATTGCATGGTAATATTTGTAGTTCTTACAGTATTACTTTTATCTATTTTAGCTGTTAGCGCAGCTCCAAGCCCAGAAATGATGAGCTGGGTATAATTAAACAAAACCAAACCCATTGTTTATTAAAGGATGTAACCATATAAGATAAAAACTACTAAAGATTTATGAATATTATCGTGCAATTTCTTAAAAAGAACATCTCATAAATATTTAGATTTTTATAAATTACATAGTTTACATCCTTTAATCAATGTGTTTTTAAAATTAAATTTTTATTTTTATTTTATCATTTTTTAAACACTAAAAACTCAATAACCATCATTTAATCCTTTACACCATACATCAATTTTTACTTTTTTTAGATCCATTTGATTGTGTAATTTTTAAATGCATTTTTCAAATATTCATTTTTTGATTTTGTTAGTTTTAATTTCAACAATTAATTTTAAATGTATTATAAAACATAACTATAATATTATATTAGAAATTATATTAGAATTTAATTAGACTTTAATTAGAATTTATATTAAATATAATTGAAATTCATAATTTTTATACAAAAAATTTTATACAAACTTATTATTTAATATTAAATTTTTATTTTAACTTATTCCGTGATATTTATGTCAGTTAAAGAAAATCTTGAAAAGGTAAGAGACAATGTATGGGAACTTCCAAGTAGCTATAGAAAGGAAATGAGAGTTCCTGGAAGATTGTATCTTGATGATGAATCCGTTAAGGATATTGAAGAGGGAGCTCTTGAGCAAGTGGCAAATGTAGCTTGCATGCCAGGTATTCAAGGTGCATCAATAGCTATGCCAGACATTCACTTTGGATATGGTTTCAGTATTGGTGGTGTAGGAGCTTTCAATTACAATAATGGTGTTGTAAGTCCTGGGGGAGTAGGTTTTGACATTAACTGTGGAGTTAGAATGCTTAGAACTAACTTAACAGAAGACGAAATCAAACCTAAGCTTAAGGAACTTACTGAAGTCTTATTTAAGAACATTCCATCAGGTGTAGGAAGTAAAGGTCAAATCAGACTTAAGGACAATGAAATCAATGAGGTTTTAGACTACGGTGCTTGGTGGGCTGTAGAACGTGGATTTGGTTGGGAAGATGACCTTAAGTTCTTGGAAGAAAACGGCAGAATGAAGGATGCTGAATCCGCTGTTGTAAGTGATAAGGCTAAAAAAAGAGGAATTCCTCAATTAGGTTCATTAGGTTCCGGAAACCACTTCCTTGAAGTTCAAAAGATTGAAGAGATTTATGACGAAACTGTAGCAAAGGCATTTGGTCTTGAAGCGGGATCAATAGCTATTATGATTCACAGTGGTTCAAGAGGTTGTGGACACCAAATCTGTTCTGACTATTTAAGGCAAATGGATAAGGCTTATAGAAATTATAAAATCAATATTCCTGATAGGCAATTGGCTTGTGCACCTATTGATTCCAAAGAGGCACAAGGTTACTTGAAGGCTATGGCTGCTGGTGCTAATTATGCATGGGCAAATCGTCAAATGATGTCCCATTGGGTTAGAGAATCATTTGAGGAAGTGTTCTCCCGCAGTGCTGATGATATGGGCATGAGCATCATTTACGATGTTGCACACAACATCGCTAAAAAGGAAGTTCATAAGGTAAAAGGTTCCCATATGGAGGTTCTTGTTCACAGAAAAGGAGCTACTCGTGCATTTGGTCCTGGAAGACGTGAAATTCCTAAGGAATACAGGGATGTAGGACAACCTGTATTGATTCCTGGAACTATGGGCACTGCTTCTTACATTTTGCACGGTACTGATGTTGCTATGGAAGAGACCTTCGGTTCAACCGCTCATGGTGCAGGAAGAGTCCTATCAAGAACTGCTGCTAAAAAACAATTCACCGCAGAAGGAATCAAGAAGGAATTGAATGCAAAAGGAATTCATGTAAAAGCAAATTCCGCTCCTGTTTTAGCTGAAGAAGCGCCAGGTGCTTATAAAAACGTTGATTCAGTTGTTAAAACATCTCATGATGCAGGAATTGCTAAATTAGTTGCAAAAGTTGTTCCTTTAGCAGTTACAAAAGGATAATATTATCCTTTTCTTATTTTATTTTGAATTTTTAATTAATTTATTAATTTATAAAATAATTGTTTTATTAATTTATTAAGACAATTATTATTTTTTATTTTTATTGAGGTTATCATATGATTGGAATTATTGGTGGTAGTGGAGTAGAAGAAATAAGTGAATTGGCAGATGCAACTGAAACCAAAGTTATTGAGACTGAATATGGCTCTGTTGAGGTTTCCCTTTTAAGCATTGGGGACAAGACAGTTGCTTTCTTGCCAAGACACTCTGCAGGTCACACTTGCCCTCCACATAAAATCAATTTTAAGGCAAACATTATGGCACTTAAGGAGTTAGGAGTCACTCAGATCATGGCTACAAATGCTGTAGGTTCACTTGATTTGGATATTGGCCCAGGATCTATAGTTCTCCCAGATGACTTTTTGGATTTCACTGTAAATAGGGATAGGACTTTCTATGATAATGAGGTTATTCATATAGATATGACTGAACCCTTCTGTAACAGATTAAGAGGAGCTATTTTGGCTAATTCTGGATGTGTAAATGGGCCTGTGGTTGATGGAGGAACAATTGTATGTACCGAAGGACCAAGATTTGAAACTCCTGCTGAGATTAAAATGTTTAGCATACTTGGAGGATCAATTGTTGGCATGACCACCTTGCCTGAAGCGGTTCTTGCAAGGGAAAAGGAAATGTGTTATGCTCCTATAGCTGTTGTTTCCAATTATTCAACTTCCATTTCCCCCACTAAATTGAATACTGATGAGGTTTATGGGATAATGGCTAAAAAGAAAGGGGAATTAATTAAATTATTGTTCAACACAATCAAGGAATTGTCAAAAGAGTGTGATTGTGAGTGTCATCACATTTTAGATGATGCTCATATGTAGTTAAATTTTTTTTATAATTTTAATTAATTTTTTATTTTTAACTATTTTTTCTTATTTTATTGTGCTTTTTTTAGCTTTAATTTTATTTTTTTCAATAAATTCAAAACCTTTATATGCAACCAAGTTTATATAATTGTTACCATATCAACCACATAATCTAAAATTTTCAATCATGTTAAAACGAGGGTGTTTTCATGTTTGGATTTAGTTATTATAGATTTAATGAAGGGGGCATGAATCTATAATTGTGGTTGATTACACCAATAGATCATCATAATAGAGTTTCATCATATTAAATCACTCCTATATTTCGTTTGTTCATAGTATCAACTCATTTGTGCCTTTGTATTTTGTTTGCATTTTTTAGTTATGATGATTTTTTGGGAGAACTTGGTTGGGATATTATTTAATAGGTTTCAAGGGGGCCTATTTTATAATTGGGTGGGTTGTTCTTATTTAACGTATTTTGTTGTCGAATGAATTTTCATCTGTGAGGTGTTTTAATGAATGATTTTGGTTTAGTGCAATTGATTTGGATTAAGAGATTGGTAAGTGAAACAGCTAGGATAAATACTTTAATTGAATGCAACAGATTATCTGAAAGAGACGTGAACAGATATAAATCTGTCATTTCAGCTATTGATGACTTCTGTGCATTTGTAATTAACTCCCAAAACTGGAGAGATTTCAAAAATATCTCAAGCATTGTTGATGAAGTTGAAATGGTTTTGTTCCAACATTTCTATGAACAGATAGGTGCTTTTGAAGATGAGGAAGTTCATTTGGATTTATCTGGTGGTGATGAAGTCAATCTCAGATTTGAAAATCCATTCATTGAGAATCAAAGGTTTGGTGTAATTGATGATAATGATTTTGAAAAGGTTATCAATGGGCCTGTATTGGAAGGGGATATTGTTGAAATCCCTAATGAGTTTGAATTTGAAATAAATGATGAAAATCCATTATTGGAGCTTTTTGACATGAAACCTGATGAATCCCGTGAGATTTCTGTAGTGGATTTTATAAAGATCCTTACTCAAAATCAAGAAGGCCTCAGTTTCACTTTGGCTCCAGAAGCATTTCCAGATGAAGAGGATATCTTAAGTGAAGATGAGGAAGTTTCATTGGAGGAATTCATTGCACACCTTATTGATTTCAGCTCTTCAAAAGGCATGGACTTCGGCATATTTGATTATAATGATGATTTTGATTAAATGAATTCATCATTTCTTTTTACTATTTTTTACTTATTTTAGCTTGTTTCAATTATTTTAAATTCATATCCTAAATTCAATTCTAAATTCTACTTTTAGTTTTCATTCATATTTCGCTAATGAATATGTCTTCTATTTTCACATCAAACTTATGGGCTATTTTAAAGCCAAGTTCAAGTGATGGATTGTATTTGTCATTTTCAATAGCCACTATGGTTTGTCTGCTGACTCCCAATTCATTTGCCAATTCCTCTTGGGTAATATTCTCAATGGCTCTGTAAATTCTTAGATTATTTCTCATATTTGCCCTCTTTTTTATAAATTGATTTGAATTTTAAAATATTATGTAAAGTTATATTTACTTATTGTATAAATATATTTACTTTATGTTAAATATTATTTACTATTCCTATGTATTTATATAAGATTATGAATATATATTCAAAATGTAATTTGATATAAATAAAAAATAAGGTAGTTGATAATATGGAAAAAGCTTTAACTTTAAAATATACTTGTAAAGATTGTGGATTCACTTGGATTACCTTAAATGGTGAACACTCAATCTGTCCTAAATGTCACAGTGAAAATATTGAATTTCTAGAAGAAGTGAAAGATTTGGATATTGATGCAATTCTTGCTCATAATAAAAGGAGAGGTGGATGTTGCGGATCAGCACGTGGAAAAGGTCCTTTAACCTGTGGTAAACCTATGCCTGATCATGCTAATCCAAATATCCCGCACCATCACCATGATAAGAAAACTTGTTGTGGTTATAACGAATAGTTAAAATTTTTACCCTCAAATTTATTTTCTCTCCTTTTATTTATTTTCTTTTCTTTTATCTTTTGGAGTTGAGGGTTCTTTTTTTATTTTCTTTTATTTTCTTTTATTTTTTCAAAAATTCCAATTTGATTTTTTCTCTTTTTTAAACAATTAAATGTTCCACCTTTCATTTTTCTTAATTAATCCCTATTTTGCCCTATTTTCTCAAGTTCCCCTAATTTAAATAATAAAATATTTATTATAAATGGAATATAAATTAAAATATAGGATATATCGGTTGATTATTAAGCGATTTAAGTAATTGGCTGATTAGACTTATCAAAATTATTTAAATAATTTAGATTCTATATTTTTTGAATTATCAAACATGAACATTTTCTTTTGGAGGATTTTGATGAATAAAAGTGATTTGAAAAGAGACCATTATATGTTGAAAGGTCCCCTTGCTAAGCAAGGTTATGACTGGTGGTGGCATTCTTTAACAGCTTACAATAAGGAAACTGGTGAACCAAGACCATTCTTTATAGAATACTTTGTATGTAACCCAGATTTAGCTGAAGATGAACCTACCTTAGGTCAAGACCCTAAAAACATTGAAGCAGGTAAAAGACCTTCTTACTGCATGTTAAAAGTTGGAGCATGGGGTAAGGAACCTAAACAGATTCATAATTACTATTCCATGAAGGATTTCTCATGCCCTGATGATAAATTGGATATAAAAGTTGGGGAATACAGCTTAACTGAAACCCATATGACTGGATACTGTAAAGTTACTGAAGAGGAAGCACGTGAACATCCTGAATACATGTGTGATGCAGGAGAAATGAAATGGGACTTGGATATTGACAAGCAAATCACTTTTAATGTAGGATATGGTGCAAATGGCTTCTTCAGAAAATTGAATGCTTTTGAAATGTTTTGGCACGCTGAAGGAATAAAGACCCAATACAGCGGTACCATTGAAATGGATGGTGTTGAGTATGAAGTCATTCCTGAAAAATCCTTTGGATATGCTGATAAGAACTGGGGTGGAGACTTTACAAGCCCTTGGTTATGGATTTCCTCCTGTAATCTGACAAGTTTGATCACTGGCAAGAAACTTAATAATTCTGCTTTTGAAGCAGGGGGTGGAAAGCCTAAGGCATTCGGCATTTCACTTCCTCGTAAATTGCTGATAGGTTTCTATTATGAAGGAAAGATGTATGAATACAACTTTGCAAGATTCTGGAATAATGTAAGAGTTGATTTCGGTTTCAAAGAAGGAGAAGAAGTGAACGAATGGTTCATCAATTGCAGCAATTGGAACAGCAAGCTTGAACTCAAATTATACTGCAAACGTGATGAAATGTTGCTTTTCAATTATGAAGCTCCTACCGGTAAAAAGTTACACACCCGTCTTTGGAATGGTGGAAACGGTTACGGTGAAATCAAGTTGATGAAAAAGGACGGAACCTTAATTGACCATATCAAAATAGAAAATGCAGGTTGTGAATACGGAGAATATGATGATGATAGGACTCACAATATTATAGATGACAGATAAGTTATCTATAATATTATTTTTTTTATCATATCAATTCCTTAATTGATTTAATATTTATTATTTTTAAAATTGTTATATTATTTTCTGTTTTATGATTAATTTTGTTTAAGAGAGATATTATGTTATTTAGCGATATAATTGCATTAGTCATTGTTTATCTTTATGTAGTTGTCATATTCCTATTGGCAGAAAAGGTTTTAAAGAGCAAGCCGGAAGTTTCTCGTAAGTTTGTTCATATCATGGTTGGTAATATGATATTTGCCATGCCATTCTTCTCAGATCCTTCAATCTTACTTTGGTTTATCACATTGCCTATAACAATCGCTCTGTTCTTCTTGACAGAGTATTCACCAATAACAATCCACAATAGTGTAACTGAATCTGGTCATGCATTAGGCTTGTTCTTCTATGCGGGTATTTGGTCAGTATTGCTTTTGATATTCCCAATTTTAATAGATCCTAATTTGCTTTGGATTGTAGCATTAGCTATTGTTCCTTTAGTATATGGTGATGGATTTGCAGCACTTGTCGGTGCAAAATGGGGTAGAATCAAATACCATATATTTGGTGGAGAGAAAACTCTTGCAGGTTCCCTTGCAATGCTTTCTGTAACTGCAGTTTTATCTGTATTCGTATGGGTTTTCTACACTGCAATGGGATACACCCTTCCAGAACTTAATTTCTGGTACATCTTGATTATTTCTGCAATTGCAACTGTTGCTGAAGCTATCAGTTATGGTGGTATTGATAACCTTACTGTACCTTCTGTAACTGCAATCTTATATTATTTGGTTGCAACTATATTATAAAACGTTATCACTTTTGTGATAACCTTTCTTATTTTTTAATTATTCCTTAATAATTTTTTAATTATTTTTTATATTATTTTTATAAATTTTTATACAAATTCTCTTTTTGTTTTTATCTATTCAAATGATATCATGTTTCTTTTTATTTTTTACACTTAAATAACTTAAATTTATTTTTATTTTAAATTCTTTATTTCTGTTTTAAATAAATATTTTAAGATATTTATTAATAATATTAATTTTAATCATTTATTTAATTTATTTAACTATTTTAAATTATTTTTTTCTATTTTAATAAATTTTAAATTAAAATAACTTTTTGTTAATAAAATCGAAACATTTATATACTATGAAGTGCAAGTATTATTTAGTTACAAAAACTAACTAAAAGATTTACATTAATAATTGTTGATAAATTTTTAATAAATTCTTTTAATTCTTTATTTGGTTAATTAAATCAAGTAATTATGATTAAAACGATTGAATAATTGAATTAATGGAATTTAACGAGAATTAATTCTTTTAATTATTTATTGATGATTAATTTGTATTTATTTGGTTATTTAAATAAATTGATGGTCTTTAAATCTTTAGTTTAATTTTAATGTATTTGTTGAAGTTTTTAAAATTTCATTTGTTTGTATTTGACCAATCTTTTATTGGATTATTGATTAAATTCAGGCATTAATAAAATAATTTTAAAATTAATTCTAAACAATTGATATTTCTGTACCATCAATGATTATTAATGGTCTTTTATTATTTATTGTAACGAAAATTAGCTAAGCAAATCTTAGTTAAAGATCCAATTAGCTAATTATCATATTTATCTATTCATTACTATTCACAAAAAAATAAAAGGAGTTGAAGGTTATGGCTGATGTAGAACTTAAAATCAAAGTTGCAGAAATATTATCTCAAAAAGACGTTGGTAAAAATATAGCTAAACTGGATATGGAATCCATGTTTAAATTAGGTCTTAAGGATGGGGATTTAATCGAGATTATCGGATCTAAACATACTGCGGCTGTTGCAATTGCTTCTCAATCTGATATGGAATCAATCATAAGGATAGACGGTACAACCCGTAAGAATTCAGGTGCTTCAATAGGTGAGGAAGTTACCATCAAAAGAGCAGAAGCAAAAGAAGCTAAAAAAATTGTTCTAGCTCCTATTGATGCAAGAATCAGGATTGGTGGAGATTTCAACAGAGCATTCAGAAACCAAGTAATGGTTCAAGGGGACTTGATTAATACTGGTATTAAAACCCCTCAAAGAAGAGCTGTTGGAAGCGGTTTCTTTGATGATATCTTTGATGACATCATGAATGTTCCAGGCATTGGTGCAATGAGCCAAATCAAGTTGGCAGTTGTAAGCACTAACCCTGGAGGTGTTGTAAAAGTTGGTCCAAACACTAAGGTTGAAATCAACGAGGAACCAGTAGATGTTTCCAAATTGGAAGGTGTATCCAATCTTGTAGATATTAGTTACGATGACATAGGCGGTTTAAAGGATGAGGTTAAAAAGGTCAGGGAAATGATCGAGATTCCTCTTAAGAAACCGGAATTATTTGATAAGTTAGGTATTGCTCCTCCAAAAGGAGTATTGATGCACGGGCCTCCAGGTACCGGTAAGACCTTGCTTGCAAAGGCGGTGGCAAACGAAAGTGATGCTCACTTCATTGTAATCAACGGTCCGGAAATCATGAGCAAATATGTTGGTGGATCTGAAGAAAACCTAAGGGAATTCTTTGAAGAAGCTGAAGAAAATGCTCCATCCATTATATTTATTGATGAATTGGATGCTATTGCACCTAAACGTGAAGAAACTCAAGGTGAAGTGGAAAGAAGAACTGTTGCACAGCTATTGACCTTGATGGATGGTCTTAATTCCAGAGGTCAAGTGGTTGTAATCGGTGCAACAAACAGGCCAGATTCCCTTGACGGTGCACTTAGAAGACCTGGTAGGTTTGACCGTGAAATTGAAATCGGTGTTCCTGATAAAGAGGAACGTAAAGAAATTATGGAAATCCACACAAGAGGAATGCCTCTTGCAGATGATGTTGACTTGGATGATTTGGCAGATACAACCCATGGATTTGTAGGTGCAGACCTTGAAGCATTAGCTAAGGAAGCAGCTATGAGGGTTGTAAGAAGAATCATTCCAGATTTAGGTGCTGATGATGAGATTCCTCCAGAAGTCCTTGAAAAGCTTGTAGTAACCAAGGATGACTTCAAGTCTGCACTTAGAGAGATCCAACCATCTGCACTTAGAGAAGTCCTTGTGCAAGTTCCAAATGTCACTTGGGATGATGTCGGTGGATTGGACGAAGCTAAACAGGAATTGAAGGAAGCTGTAGAATGGCCTTTAAAATACCCAGACAAATTCAAGGAATTTGGTGTAAGACCACCTAAAGGTACCTTATTGTATGGTATTCCAGGTACTGGTAAGACCATGCTTGCAAAGGCTGTAGCAAACGAAAGTGAAGCTAACTTCATTGCAATCAAAGGGCCTGAACTCTTGTCCAAATGGGTTGGTGAGTCTGAGAAAGGTGTAAGGGAAGTCTTTAGAAAAGCAAGACAAACTGCTCCTACTGTAATCTTCTTTGATGAAATCGATTCAATCGCAAGTTCAAGAGGTGCAGAATCTGGTGATTCTGGAGTAACCAAACGTGTTGTAAATCAATTATTGACTGAAATCGACGGTCTTGAAGAGTTAGAGGATGTTGCAATCATTGCAGCTACCAACAGACCAGACATCATAGATCCAGGTCTCATGAGACCAGGTAGATTTGACAGACACATTAAGGTTGATGCTCCAAATGAAGATGCAAGACTTGCAATATTCAAGGTACACACCAAAGACATGCCTCTTGCAAAAGATGTCAAGCTTAAGAAATTGGCTAAAAACACCGAAGGATATGTTGGGGCAGACATTGAAGCTGTATGCCGTGAAGCTGCAATGCTTGCTTTAAGAGAGAACATTGAAGCGACTGAAGTCTCAGCGAAATTCTTCGATGAAGCTATGGATAAGGTGAAGCCAAAAAGCGTAAGTGATGAAGAAGAATTGATCCAATATTACTAATTGGATTAATTACTTTATCACTTTTTTCCTCCTTAATTAACATATTTAATCGCTCAAATCAAATAAATCACACATAAAAAACACAAAATCAAAACATAAAACACACTATAAAATCAACTTAAAACACTAAACATAAGATCAAAACATAAAACACACTCAAAATTAAATTAAAACACTAAAAACACCTATAATATATGCAATGGATTAGAGAATAGATTTTTATACCTTTTATCTATCTTTAATCCATTTCCTCTGTTTTTCTTTTTTATTTATCTTTTTATCTTTTATTATTCATTTTTTATCTTTCTTTATTCTTTTCATTTTTCATTCTATTTTTAAAGTCTTATCCAAATTTAAAAATATTTTTATTGTATGAAAAATAAATTATTATTTAGATAAAATTTCACAATTGTTAATAATTTTTATTATAGGGATTATTATGGATAAGCATGTAATTGAAGCTTTAGGAAAAGCTAGAGTGACTGTTCAATACGGAAAAGTTGTTGATGTTGGAGAACCTAAGATTGAATATTGTCCTCTTTTTCATAAGCATAGAGGAATTGAAAAATTAACTGAAGAAGAAATCAAGAAAAACATAGAATTCAGAATAGATGACTTTGGAATGTGTACCAAAGATAGGGTATTAAGACTTAAGGACTTCTTATCCTTTGGAATTTCTGAAATATTGTCCACTTTACTTGATGAAAATATCATTGACTGTGTAGTGATGGTCTGTGAAGGCTGTGGAACTGTACTTGTTACTGAAAGTGAATTGGCTCAAGGAGTTGGTGGAAGGGTTTCAGGACTTGTTGAAACCAGCCCGATACCTGAACTTATAGAGCAATTCCTTCCAAATCATGTTCTTGATGAGGAAAATGCTTCTATTGATCAAGTGGAAGGTTTTAGATTAGCTATTGAAAACGGATATAAGAATATAGCAGTTACCCTTTGTTATCCTGAAGATGGAGTAATTCTTAGGGAATTGGAAAAGGAATACGATGATGTAAATGTTTATTTATTTGGAGTTCACTCAACAGGATTATCCGAAGAAGAAGCTGAGCTCGTCTTTGACCTCTATGATGTGGTTACTGGCTGTGCTTCCAAACCTATTAGAGAAGTTGGTGCAGAAAGAGCTTTATGCTCTGTTGGAACTTCCATTCCAATTTTTGCAGCAAGTGAAAAAGGAAAAGAATTTGTTAAATTAAGATTGGATAAGATTGGAGGACCTAAAAAGAAAACAGGAAATTCAAGACATCCTGAACCATTAATTTAAGAATCCTTCTTAAATGAAATTAAATATTTTTTCTTTTTTTAATTTTCCTTATAAATCCTTTTTTATTCTTTTTAATCTTTTTTTAATTATTTTAAAATTTTTATTTAATTTAATTATTTTTACCATTTTAATAATTAATTTTAAATGTATTGTAAAACAGAAATATAATATTATATATTTATTAATTTTATTTATGGAGATTTAAATGTCAAAAGATGTAGTTTTAATATTATCTGGAGGATTGGACTCTTCCACTTTATTGTATAAATTATTGAATGAAGGGAATAAGGTAACTGCACTCAGTTTCAATTATGGTCAGAAGGCAGCTATTGAAATTGAAAGGGCAGCAGAAATCTGTAAAATGAATGATGTTCCTCATTTCGTATTTGATATACAGAATATTGTGGATTTGCTTTCAAGCAGCTTGACTGATTCTGATAATGACAATGTTGAAGAGCCAAAGAGCACTGTTGTTCCAAGCAGAAATACAATATTGCTTGAACTTGCAACTGCATTTGCAATAAGCAACAATAAGGAAGAAGTCTATTACGGTGCAATCAAGGCAGATGTCGGTGATTATCCAGACACCACTCCAGAGTTCTTGGAGAAGATCAATGAGTTAAATAAAGTCAATAACTATGAATACATTCCTGTTTGCGCTCCATTTATTGATACCGATAAAAAGGATGTTGTAAAGCTTGCCTTGAAGTTAGGAGTGCCAATAGAAAAGACCTGGAGCTGTTATGTAAACAATGATGGAACTCCTTGTGGAGAATGCTTCAGTTGCAAATCAAGAATAAAAGCTATTGAAGAAGCTAAAAAGGAATTAGGAATGGATTAATAGAATTATTAAATCAATAAAATAAATAAAATCAATCTGATTAGAAATTTTTATTAGTTACGGAGGTTATATTTATGTTAACATTAGTATCAGAACATAGGATTTATGGTTGTCACAAGTTAAAGAACCAAGGTGGAAAATGCACTCAATGGCATGGACACCAATATAAGGTTATTTTAACTTTAAAAGCGCCATATAAGGATTTGGATTATAGAAATATGATTATGGACACCTATGACATTGAAGCAATCTTCAATGAATTCATTGGTGTTGACCATTTGAATTTAAATGAGTTTATGGATTCAGAAGATCCTACTATGGAAGAGATGAGCAAGTTCTTCTATGATGGATTAAAGCCTAAAATCGAATGTTTAGTAAGTGTTGGAGTTTATGAAACTCCGGAGACTGGTGTAACTTACGAACCTATGGAATAAGTTAGATTAAATTGTTAATTATGGTTTAAAATGGGTTCTTTAAAGCATTTTAGAGTTTTTTAAAGTAGGTGATTAAAATTAAGGTTAGTGAAATTTTCACATCATTTCAAGGGGAAGGGCCTTACATAGGAACTCCTGCAACCTTTTTAAGATTATATGGTTGCAATTTGAATTGCCAGTGGTGTGATACTGACATTTCAACATATGAAATGCTGTCTGTTGATGATGTGGCAGAGATTCTAATGACCCAAATGGAGTTCAATAATATAAACTTATTAGTCATAACCGGTGGAGAGCCTACTTTGCAGATGGAAGAGATAAAGCGTTTGATAAAAGAGATTCCTGAAGACATTAAAATTCAGCTTGAGACAAACGGTTCCATTTTCGAATATCTTCCTGAAATAGAATATGTAATCAGTCCAAAGGAAGATAAGGAAAAGGTCTTTGAAAATTATTATAAATATGAAAATGTTTTCTTTAAGTTTGTAATCACTTGTGAGGAAGATATAGATGAAGTGATTTCAATTAAAAACAAGTATGGCTATGATAAGACAATATGGCTGCAAGGGGAATTCAGCAAGGATGCTTTAATGGCTGATTTGATTAGGGAAAACTTCCCTCGTTTAGAAAATATCAAATTATCTGTTCAAACTCACAAATATTTAAGTCAAAGATAAACATTCTCATTAACTTTGTTAATGTATAATCGAATGAATTGATAATATACTTATATAAGTTAAATCAATATATTATTAAGAAAAGTATTTTTTAAATCAAAATTGTATTTTTAAAATTAAGTGTGGAATTATGTATAAAAGAATTTTATTACCAACTGATGGATCTGAACACTCTTTACGTGAAGTTGAAAGAGCTAAACATGTATTGGCGGAAGATGGGGAAATTATAATCCTCTCTGTTGCTATTAAAATAAGAAAGACAGCGTTCCATAGAACCAAAGATGTTAGGAAAATGAATAATGAAGCTGTAAATGAAGCTGAAGATAATGTAAAAGCCATGGCGGATTGCTTTGATGACAGTTTTAATGTCAGGACCATGGTAAAATCAGGTTTCCCATCTGAACAAATCAATAAGGTTGCTGAAGATGAGGATTGTGATTTGATTATCATTGCATCTTCAGGTGTAAGTGGCATTCATAAGTTTGTTCTTGGAAGTGTTGCTGAGAGTGTACTTAAAGAATGTGAAAAAGATGTTTTATTAATTCATAATTAATTAATAAATCATTTATTTTTTAATCTTTTTTTTAATCTTTCATTTATTTTACACATTCCTTATCTTTTTTTTAACTATTTGAATTATTATTTATAAGTTTTATTTTATAAAATACTCAATTGTAATTTACTTATTTTTCTAAAAATCATTATAAAATCTTTAGTTTCTATTTTTAATTGAATTTATTTATCTAAATTAACTTTTAAAGTCTAATTTACTTTTTATACGCATTAAGTGACAAAATATTTAAATACTTATTTCAGTATAAAATTAATTACTTGAATCTAATATTCTTTAGGGATTTGATATCTCTAATAAAATATTGAAAAAATAGCTTATATTAAAAATATGAGAGTGATATTATGGTAGATAAAAAACCTACTGCTGATAACTGGCCTGTTGTAAGTGGAGATTATATTGTTGGGGATCCAGAAAGTCCTGTTGCTGTAACTACTTTAGCTTCTCACAATGAAGACATACCTGCAGCTGCGGGAGCAGCAATTGCTGGACCATGCAAGACTGAAAACTTAGGTATTGAAAAAGTGGTGGCAAACATCATTTCAAACCCAAACATCAGATTCTTGATTCTTTGTGGAGCTGAAGTGCAAGGACACATTACTGGTCAAAGTATGCGAGCATTGCATGAAAATGGTTGCGACCCTGAGAAAAAGAAAATCACTGGAGCTACTGGTGCTATTCCATTTGTAGAAAACATTCCAATGGAAGGTGTAGAAAGATTCCAGCAACAAGTGGAACTTGTTGATCTGATTGACAATGAGGATGGTGGAGCAATCACTGCTAAAGTAAAGGAATGTATAGAAAAAGATCCTGGTGCTTTAGAAGAAGATGCTTTAGTAATTGATTTAGATGAAGAAAAAGGTAAGGAAAGTACCATTGAAGTATCTTCAAAAAATGAAGAATTAGAGATTGGTGCTTAAAAAGGATTTTATATTTCCTCTTTTCCTTTTTTCTTTTTTTCTTTTTTAAAATTTTTTAAAAATAGTTTTTTTATAATCTTTTTTTTAATAATTTAATTTTTTTAAAAATAGTTTAATACAAGTTAAAGGATATACTTTTTTTATCTATTTTTCAATAATTTTTAAAGCTTTTTTACCAATTTTAGATAATTGGTTTTCCATAAGCCCTATTTCTTCTTCACTTAAGCCTTCAAATAAGACCTTATCGAAATTTCTAAATAATTCGATACATTTTTCAAATGTCTCTTCTCCAGCTTCAGTTAAGTGTAAATTACGGCGTGCATTGTTTTCTTTATCAATTGTTTTATAGACTAATCCTTTTTCTTCTAATTTTTTAAAGGTTTTTGTAATGTTTGCTTCAGACACATATAATCCTTTTGCAAGTTCCCTTTGACTGATCCCATCTTTATAATAGATTTTTGATAAGAACATGGATTCAGCCGGATTAATCTCTAAATCATTGCCATTTTGCTTATAAAACTCTTCGAATCCTTTTTTAATATTATACCAAGAGTTAAGATAACTTTCTTCATAATTAAATACAGAATTTTTTTTCATAGTATATCCCTCACTTTACTAGGATATATAACCTATTTTATATATAAATCTATTTTATTTTCCATTATATTTTTCATTTTATTTTTTGAGGTTTAAGGAACAATTCATAATTGAGAAATATTTAAATGATAAAATATATTTGATTGATTAAAGAGATTATGATTAAGTATCTTTTGATTAACTGAGGGATATCCATGGATAGGGATAAAATTATAGTGAGGACCAGCATTATTGGTATATTGGTAAATCTAGTTCTTGTTGCATTTAAAGCAAGTATTGGAATAATGGTAAACAGTATTGCAATCACATTGGATGCAGTAAACAATTTAACAGACGCATTATCTTCAATCATAACAATCATTGGAACAAAATTGGCAGGTAAGGCTCCAGATAAAGAGCATCCATATGGTTATGGCAGAATAGAATATTTCTCTTCTGTAATCATTTCTGTAATTGTGCTGCTTGCAGGTATAACCGCTTTAGAGGAATCCGTTCCAAAGATCTTTAATCCAGTTCTTGCAGATTATACTTTTGTCTCTATTTTCATTATTGCAGTGGCTGTAGTTGTCAAATTCCTTTTAGGGAGATATGTAAAGGGAAAAGGAAAGGAAATCAATTCACAGTCCTTGGTTGCATCAGGCAGTGATGCATTGTTTGATGCAATATTGTCCTTGTCTACTGTAGTTGCAGCTATTGTAAGCTTAATCTGGAATATCAGTTTGGAAGGTATTTTAGGAACCATAATCGCTTTTGTCATTATAAAGGCAGCTATTGAAATGCTCTCTGAAACATTAAGCAGCATGATAGGAACTCGTGTTGACAGTGAGATAACAGATAAGCTTAAGGATAAAATAAGTGAATTTGATGAAGTCTTAGGTGTTTATGACTTGACTTTGCATAATTATGGTCCAACACAATTGATGGGGTCTGTCCATGTTGAGCTTAGGGATGACTTGAGTGCAAGGGAAATTCATAAGTTAACCAGACGTATTTTATATTCTGTTTATGAAGAGTTTGGAATAATTCTTACAGTTGGAATCTATGCATCAAATACAGACAATGAAGAGGCTAAAGAAATTAAGGGAAGCCTTAATGAAATCATTGCCAAATATCCTGAAATATTGCAAATGCATGGGTTTTACATTGATGAGGATATCAATCTGATCACTTTTGATTTAATCATTGATTTTGATGCAAATCGTAATGATGTAAAAGAGAAAGTTCTAGAGGAAATCAGGAATAAATATCCGAATTATCAATTTGATGCAATCTTGGATGCAGATTATAGTGACTGAAATCACTATAATTTTTTAGAAATTTATTTTATTCGTAATTAATAAAACAATTAATCTTTAACTTATTTTATAAAAACAGTTTAGAATTGTTTAAAACTTGTTAAAAAGAGTATTTTTATTAGAATAATAATTATGGGGGAGTTTTAATAACTCTCCCTTTATTATTCATTAAGTGTTTTCTACTTATATTGCAGTCCATCCACCGTCAATACAGATTAATTGACCAGTACAGAAGCTGGATGCATCAGATGCTAAGTAAATTGCGATACCGTCTAATTCACCAGGTTTACCTAATCTGCCTGCTGGACAGTATGCTGCAATTAAGTCCATGAATCCAGGTAATTCGATGGAGTCTACAGTCAATTCGGTTTCGAATACTGCAGGACCGATTGCGTTTACGGTAATGTTGTATTTAGCCCATTCTACAGCTAAGTTTTTGGTTAAGTTCATTACTGCACCTTTTGCAGAGGAGTATGCGCTGATACCTCCACCAGGGAAGATGACTCTACTGTGGATGGAACCGATGTTGATGATCTTACCGTATTCTTGTTTGATCATGATTTCTCCAACAGCTTTACACATGTAGTATACACCAGTTAAGTCAATGTGAATGTGTCTGTCCCATTCTTCATTTGATTGGTCAACAACCATTTTGTTGTTACCCATACCTGCTGCGTTAACGAGAATATCTATTCTTCCATAAGCATCCATTACTTTTTGTACGGATTCAGTAATGCTGTCGTAGTCTCCGACATCAGTAACAGCATACATTACTTCAGTACCGAATTTGTCTTCGATCTCTTTTTTGTTTTCGATTAATCTTTCTTCTCTTCTAGCAAATAATGCTAATTTTGCACCTTGGCTAGCATATGCTTGTGCAATTTGCCAACCTAATCCAGAGGAAGCACCAGTTACAACTGCTACTTTGTCTTTAATGTCGAAATAGTTTTTCATTTTTATTCTCCTAAAAATTTTTCCAACCAATATTGTGAAAATACTTTTATTTTTAGTTTTTCAACTTTTGGTTATATAATTATTTAATTTTTCAATTATTTAAATATTGTTTATTCAATTTTTTTTGATTTAACCTAGTTAATACTATTGTTTTATTTCATTTTAATGTTATTTTGTTCATTTATATTTCGATTATTTATCCAGTTAGAATTTTATTATATAATGGAATATAAAACTTGTAAAAAATTTCTTAATTCTTTTTATTATTTTGTTTAATTCTACATATTTAGAACTATTAATTTTTTTTATTATTTTTTTAATTAAGAATATCATATTATAACAAATTAATTAAATAATAAATTACATAGTTTAATATGAATAGATTAATTAATGCTATGAACAATTAAAAATAAAAATTATAAACTTAAAACTGATTTAAATTATTAAAGGTGCTTTAATGACACAGATGACTGAAGCTAAGAAAGGAAACATTACTCCTGAAATGAAAGCGGTTGCAGAATTTGAAAGGATAGATGCAGATAAGATAATGAAAGGAGTGGCTAACGGTACTATTGTAATACCAAAAAATATCAGAAGAGATACAAAAGCTTGCGGTATTGGAAAAGGATTAACCACTAAAATCAATGCTAATATTGGTTCATCAAGCAAAATTGAGGATATTGATCTTGAAATGAAAAAAGCAAAGTTGGCAGTTGATTTTGGTGCAGATGCAATTATGGATTTAAGTACCGGTCCCAAATTATTGGAATTCAGGGAAAAGATAATGGGCTCTGTAGATGTGCCTATTGGAACCGTTCCAATTTATGAAGCAGGGGTAATCACATTAAACAAAGGCAATGAAATCATCGAGATGGATGAGGATGACATATGGGAATCAATCATTCATCAAGCAAAAGATGGTGTTGACTTCATGACTCTCCACTGCGGCATAAATCAGGTTTTGGTTGATAAGCTCCAAAAAGCTAAAAGAATGATGGGTATTGTAAGTAGAGGTGGAACTTTCCTTGCTTCATGGATCTTGCATAATGGAGAGGAAAACCCATTATATGCAAATTATGATTATCTTTTGGAAATCGCTTTGGAATATGACATCACCCTTTCATTAGGTGATGGGCTTCGTCCTGGATGCTTATCTGATGCAACTGACACTTCCCAGATTCAGGAATTGGTAACCTTGGGAACACTTGTCAAAAGGGCTCAAGAAGCAGGAGTTCAAACTATGGTTGAAGGTCCAGGCCATGTTCCATTAAATCAAATCAGATCTAATATGGAAATTCAAAAGACATTATGTCATGGCGCTCCGTTTTATGTTTTAGGCCCAATCGTTACAGATTTGGCTCCTGGTTATGATCATATCACTTCAGCTATTGGTGGAGCTATTGCTGCTTCAAGCGGAGCTGATTTCCTATGTTATGTGACACCTGCTGAACATTTGTCATTGCCTTCCCTCGAGGATGTAAAGGAAGGAGTCATTGCAAGCAAGATTGCTGCTCAAGCTGCAGATGTTGCATTAGGTTTGGAAACCGCATGGGAGAAGGAAGTTAAAATGGCAACTGCAAGGAAAAACTTTGACTGGGAAAGCCAATTCAATCTTGCTTTTGATAATGTCAAGCCAAGACATTATAGAAACAAATGTGAACTTGATGATGATGAAATGTGCGCTATGTGTGGAGAATACTGTGCAGTTAAAATAGCTAAAGGAGATTTTTAGATTAATATTACATTTATTGTATAAGTTTATCATGGATTCTTGGGAGTGAAAAGATGAAATATCAAGAACTTGTTAATGTTTATGAGGCATTAGGTGCCACTACAAAAAGATTGGAAAAGACAGATATTTTAGCTGATTTTTTCAAAAGAGTTGAAGAGGAAGATTTGGAGAAAATCACTTTAATGGCTTTAGGAAGCGTTTTCCCATCTTGGAGTGAAGAGGAACAGGGAATAGGAGATAAGCTTGTTATGAAAGCTGTTGGGGATGCTGTAGGAGTTTCTGTAGATGTAGTTGAAGATGCCATCCGTGATGAAGGAGATATTGGAGCGGCTGCAGAAAAGCTCTATGCCAAAAAGGCTCAAATGACATTCTTCTCACAACCTTTAACTGTCAAATTTGTTTATAATCAATTAAGAAAATTGGCAACAATATCTGGAAGCAGGTCCACTGCCCGTAAAATTTCCAATATTCTTGAACTTTTATCTTCTGCTTCTGGAAAGGAAGCAAAATATATTTGCAGAACCATTTTGGAAGAGCTTAGGATTGGTGTAGGTGAAGGAATTATCCGCGATGCAATTTCTCAAGCCTTTGGTGTTGATAAGGCTGTTGCTGAAAGGGCTCATATGTTGACAAATGACTTAGGTCTTGTTGCAAAAGTGGCAAAGCTTGAAGGTGAAGATGGCCTTAAAAAATTGACATTAATTCCTGGAAGAGCTGTAAAGCCAATGCTTGCACAACTCTCTGAAGGTATTGATATAAGCATTGAAGAAATGGGCTGTGCACTTTGTGAGACTAAATATGATGGGTTCCGTACTCAATTCCATAAGAATGGGGATGAGATTACATTATTCACCCGTCGTTTGGAAAATGTTACACATGCTTTTCCAGATGCAGTTGATTTCATAAGAAGAGGGTTCCCGGATGAAGACTTCATTGCTGAAGGGGAAATTGTAGGATTTAAGGATGATAAGCCTCTTCCGTTCCAAACAGTATTGCAAAGAGTCAGAAGGAAATATGATATCCATGATGCAATGAAAAATGTTCCTATAAAAATATTCCTATATGATTTGCTTTACTTTAAGGAGCCTATAGTTGATGAACCTATTATTAAGCGTAGGGAGATTCTGGAAAATGCTGTGGATTGCTCAATTGATGAATTGAACCTCAGTGATATAGTAAAAGTAGGTCCTGAAAACATTGATGATGCTGTAGAGTTGTTCAATAGATCCATAGCTGGTGGGCATGAAGGAATAATGATTAAAAACTGCGCTGAACCGTATATTCCTGGAATCCGTGGAAAGAAAATGTTAAAGTTCAAGGCAGAACCTGAAACATTGGATGCGGTTATTGTTGGAGGAACAAAGGGAATAGGTAAAAGAGGAGAGTTTATAGGATCTTATGAGATTGCTCTTCGCGATGAATATGGTGAATTGCTTACAATCACTAAGATTGGGAGTGGACTTTCAGATGATGATTTGGCAAATCTAACAAGGCAAATGAAAGAAATTATAATCTCAGAGAAAGGAACTCACATTAGTGTCCAACCAAAAATTGTTTTAGAAATAAAATACAGTGAGATTGTTAAAAGTCCAGAATATCCTGCAGGATACTCTTTACGTTTCCCAATTGTAAAAAGCATAAGGACAGATAAGGGTGTAGAGGACATTGATACAATTGAAAGATTGGAATCAATGTATAATGGCCAATAATCTTAATTTTTTATTTCTTTTATTTTTTTATTTTCTCATTTTTTCATTCTTTTTTTATTTTAATGTTTTTTATACATTTTTTAGCCTTTTTTAAATTATTTTATCATTGATATCATTTTAAATAATTAAAATGAGTTTAAAACAATATTAAAATTATTATATGACTTATTTTTTAATTTTAAGCAATATTTATATGTTATTTACCAAATAAATCATTTTAAGAATAATTTTATTTGGTGATTTTATGGAATTAAATGATAAAATAATTTTTAAAGTTGCATTGATTACATCGCTTGTAGGAATTATGGGAATGCTGGTTTTTGCATCTTACATTGAACCAAAGGAAATTCAAGTAAAGGACATTACAAGAAACAATATTGGAGAGACTGTAGCAGTCACAGGAGTGATTGAATCGATTAAGGAGTCTTCAAGTGGAAGCTCTTGCTTTATGGAGTTAAATGATGGCACTGGGAAGATAAATCTGATTATCTTTGAATCGACATTAGTGGAGCTTAAGGATGCTGGAAATGATTTGGACAGCTTTAGGAATCATAAAGTTAAGGTAATTGGCAGCATAACAGAATACAAGTCTTCAATGGAACTGATTTTATCCAATTCAAATTCAATTAAATTGGTTTCTTAGGTTAATTTTTAATAAAATATTTAAACTTTATAAACAAAAATATATTTAGATTTAAAATAATTTTAAATATTATATATTTAATCATTTATTAATTTTACAAAGGTCATAAAATGGTGGAAAAAAGATTATTTGGTACATTTGGTGTAAGAAGAACTGCAAATGATGTTTTGACTCCAGAATTTGCATCACGTCTTGCAGCAAGTTACGGATCAATTGTTCAAGGCACTGTAGCTATTGGAGGAGATACAAGAACCAGCACTCCTATGCTCAAATATGCAATTACTGCAGGATTGCTTTCATCTGGCTGTGATGTGGTGGATTTAGGTATTCTTCCAACTCCCGCTATTCAATATGCTGTAAGAAACTATTATGATGGTGGAATCATTGTAACCGCTTCTCATAACCCTCCAAAGTATAATGGATTGAAATTCGTGGATGAGTTCGGTATAGGGACTCCAGATGATATGGAAATTGAGGTTGAAAAATTATACTTTGACTCAGAGCCTAATAGGGCTTCTTGGGATAAGATAGGAGAATGCTTTACTAATGACACTATAATTAAGGAGTATATTGCAGAGACCATTAAAAGAGTTGATGCAGAAGCAATCAGAAATAGGAAACTTAAGGTTGTAGTTGATTGTGGTTCCGGAGCAGGTTCCTATACAGCACCTTATATCCTTAAGGAATTAGGTTGTGAAGTGACAACCATCAACTGTCAGGCAGATGGATTTTTCCCAGGAAGAGATCCAGAGCCAATTGAACCAAATCTTCAGGATTTAATTGCAACTGTCAAGAATCTCGGAGCGGATATTGGTCTTGCTCATGATGGTGATGCAGATAGGACCATCTGCATTGATGAGAAAGGAAACTTTATCTTGGGAGATAAGACCTTTGCCCTTGTTGAAAAGCATATGTTAAAGGAAAATGGGGGAGGCATTATTGTAACTACTGTAGCTACTTCCCAAGCAATTTATGATATTGCTGAAGAGTTTGGCGGTGAAGTTATATCCACTGCTGTTGGAGATTTGCTTGTTGCAAGAAAGCTTAAGGATACTGATGGATTGTTTGGTGGTGAAGAAAATGGAGGGCTCATTTTCCCAGACTTCATCTATGGAAGAGATGCAGCTATGACTGTAGCGAAAATCCTTGAAATACTTGTTAAGGAAGATAAGCCATTATCTGAACTTGTAGCAGAGCTTCCAGTTTATTATCAGGAAAAGTTAAAAGTCGAATGTGCGGATGACTTAAAGCAAGAAGTCATGACAAAGATTGCAGATGAGATCAAGGAAACAACTGATTTTGAGCTTGATACAACAGATGGGGTTACAATCCTAAAAGAGG
>NZ_JBGUKT010000009.1:0-59764 GCF_045114555.1 Methanobrevibacter sp.
CCTACCTCTTTAAATCCTCCCATAGCGGTTAATCTGGTCCAATCATTATCATATTTTCCGCCTTGGTGGATTCTTGCACCTAAAGTCTGCAAGATTTTCTTTCTTTCCTTACTGTTGTGCATCAAGGTATTTCTGATTCTATCGATAATTTCAGATCGGATTGGAGGACTTCTTAAAATCTTTGGAGCCCATCCGGTTTTTCTAACGATTTCCCTTGAGGTCACTCCATATTTTCCAATTACAAGTCCAGGTTTGGTAGCTTCTATAACCACTTCGTTGGTAACTTCATCAAAGGTGATGTTACTGATTTCAGCATCTTCTGGAACGATCTCTTCGACTTTTTGAATAGTTTCTTCGTATGGTAATAAAACTGATTTGTCTGATCTGATTATGATTCTTTTTCTAAGTTCTTTTGCCAAGTTTCTGATTAAGTCCCCATTGTCTGCTACAATGTCTGGGTTTTTTGTATAAATAACAACCTCAGGACCTTCAAATTCAATATTAGCTAATTGAACTTCATCAGGTAGTTTTTTTGTAATTTTTTGTTTGATTTCTTCTAAAACGTTTGAAGCCATATTATCACTTCGAAAAATAGACGTATAAAATTAGCATATGGTATAAAATCAATATTTTTGTAATTTCCAATTCTTCTTTTATTTTCCTTTAATCAGTTATAGAAAATGTTTTTTAAAAATATTCGTTAAGTAAATTTTGGTTAATTTTTAAATAAGCCGTTTAATTGAATAATTATTCTATAATTAATTCTAAATAATTAAATTAATTAACTAATCAAAATCCTAATATTATCTAAAAATATAATTATATAAATTTCTAAATTCAGGATTTAAAATTAAATTAAAAGTTAAGAATATTGATTTTAATCTACGACATCAATATTCTTATGGATTAAATAAACAGCTTCTGTGTCATAAAAAAGATGTTTACTTAATTTATTGCATATACTATCTATACTGTAATATGTAAAATTAGTTGTAAAATAAAGTTAAAAAATAAATAATTCGTATATATTTTTTAGCTATTAATTTTTTCAATAATAGATTCAACTTCTTCTTTTTCTAACATCTTGTATCCGTCTTTAGTAACTTCAGCTACTAAGAAGCCATTTCCAGAGTAAGTGTCTCTTTCTGTAGCAGCTTTGATAGCTCTTAAAGCTAATTCCTTAGCTTCTTCTACAGTGATGTCTTCGTGGAATCTGTCTTCAAGAACACCATATGCAAATGTAGAACCGGAACCGGTAGAAATGAAAGTATCCTTAATCATACCTCCTGCTGCATCTAAAGAATATATTGATGCACCAGTGTCATCTACTCCTCCGATAAGAGTTTGTACATATGCTGGTGAGGAGTGTAATATGTTAGAACTTACAGCTGCAGCAGCTTCTAAGCTAATGTCTTTACCATTTCTTAATCTGTATAATGCAGTTTCAGCGCTAATGATTTTCATTAAGCTTTGTGCATCTGCAACAGATCCTGCAATTGTTGCTGCAATGTGATTGTCAATTTTGAATATTTTTTCAGCTACTTTGTGAGCAACAAGGTTTCCCATACTTGCTCTTCTTTCGCTTGCAAATACAACACCATCTTTACAGGTAATACCGACAGTAGTGGTACCTTCAAATGTGTTTTTATCAGCCATATTAATACACCTCGTATAATAATGTAAAATTAAATTTAAAGCATAAAATAATCTTAAATAATAAAATATAATCTTAATAATGATTGAAATTATTATTAATTAAAATTAGAAAAGTTAGGTTTTCAAAGTTATATAAAATTGATAAAATTAAGTTATACTTATACTAATATAACCGCTTTTCCTAACCTATTCTTATTATGTTATACATTATATATAATAGTTTCGTTATTTTCACAAATTCTAATGGATAATTTCTTTCATTTTCAAATAATTTTTGATTTTTTATAATTTTTTAATTACTCAATTTTCGATTATTTTGATATTAAAGATTAATTTAATTTTTATTTTTAATTTAATCTCTTAATTTTCATTTATTTTCAAAACTACCTAGTACTAATCAATATTTTTGTTTATAAATTAATATTGATTTTAATAACTTTAATTTATTTTAATGTATTTACTCTTATTATTGACTTTGTATTATTTAAATGTTTTTAAATTAGTTTAATATTTTTAGCATATAGTTTTTGATGATTTAAATAAAATAAGAAATTCAGATTATTCCATATGGCCTCAGGATAAGGAATAGGATAAATGCGATGAATATTCCCACTACGATTATTATTGGAATTAATCTTTTATATTCCATTTCTTCCTTGATTAGGAAATTTCCTTGGTCTTTGCCCTTTATTGTTTCTTCATCCTCTGATATGAATGAGTAGAAGATTGCAGTAACTAAAAGACAGAAGAACAGTCCTGCAAAACGGATCAGTGGATTTTGTGAGAATTGGAATCCTGGATTGATGATCATTGTTGCAATTGCAAAAAGGGATGCGAATTCAAGGAAGAACAGTACAGAAACGACTTTTGCAAAGCTTCGATTCACTATCATATAAACACTCCATTATTTTTTTATTATTTCCAGCTGCTTTCATCTTTCCATTTTTCTTCATCGTATAGTTCGTATACCAGTGGTCTGATGTCATTGAGGATGATTTTGAATCCAGTCAGGTATGCTATTACCACATCTTCGCAAGTAATGCTGTCTCTTCCTTCTTTTAGAGCATTGCATCCCATGAGATAAAACATTGCCATATGAAATCCGCGGCAATATAGAAAATCCAAATCGCAGCTGCCATAAATAGTGGATATTAATCTATGTATCAATGTATCTAATTTTTCTGCCTTTTTATTTTCCCAATATGTTCTATGAAGTTTTTTAAAAAATCTTTCATCATAATCCGGCAGGGGATTCTCCGTATCATCAAAATCTTCAACAAAGAAAGTGATATGGGCTCCAATATCAGAAAGTTTAATTGCTTTATCCTCTTCCCACTCAAGGTAATGACCAGAATAAGTGATGTATGAAATTTGAACCACAGCATAAATGGAAATAAGTGTATTTATATCAATCAAACGATGGGTTATTTCAGGAATATAAAGAGGTATTAAATGCTGATAACCTAAACCCTTTTTAGCACATTTAAAAATTTTAACCTTATTAATGTCAAAAAGGAATATGGTGTCATCTTCACCCATTTTATCCCAAGTTGCATAACGATGAAAGACATCACTAGTTTTTAAAGATTTAATTAACTCAATAAGTTCATTTAAACGTGTTATGTCTTCAAATTCGCTAATTTTTTTTAGGTAATACTCACATAAATCATCATAACTATAATTAAAAGATTTTATTGTTCCAATCAAATTCACTTTCATTCCTCCTAGAAATTTTAATAATTTAATTTATGAAGCTTTTTAATAATTTCTTTGTATTATTAACTACTTTATTCATTAATTGTTTTCCTTTACTTTTTATAATATTGCCTACTTTAGCAGTAAATTTTTTAGCAGTTTGAGTCACTTTATGCATTTTATTATTTTTACCTTTTTTATTATTTTTTGGGTATTTTGTTCTTTTCTTGTTTGTTTTGGTTTTAACTTTTGTACTAACTTTTTCGATGACTTTTTTTGCAGTTTTAATTATAATTTTTTGTTTTTTGCCATATTCTTTTTTGTTTTTATTTGAAATTCCTAATTGTTTAGCTAATTTTTTTATTCCTCTTTTTATTTTATTTTTTATTTGTTTGGGTGTTATTTTAGAAATTTTTTTAGAAATTTTTTTGATGAATTTAATTTGGCCTTCTTTATTTTTTTTGTAAATTGATGTATTACCTTTATATAATACTGTTTTTCTTTTATTAGATGCATTATATTTTGTGAGAGTTTTAGTTAAATTTTTAACTTTTGAAGAAAAAGTTAGAAAATCTGCAGTTAGTATATTTAATACTGGTTTGCTTAAATTATTTAGGTATCTATCGATTATTTGGGATGTTTTAATAATTGAAGTTATTATGCTGGATTCTGTACCTTTAGATGCCATATTAAACCCAAATTTCTCTGCAAGAAACTTGCCAATGTCATATGTTAAAGAAATTATTCCTGTATGGGGCTTATTAACCAACTGAATAGATATATCAACTAGATTTAACATAGTGTTTAGATTAGGAAGCCTATTAGGAATAAATATTGTTATCTTTGAACCTTTAAGGTACATATTGAGTTTATTTAATCTAGTTAATATTTTGGAACCTCCCTTTTCTAATAATCCAACACCTAATAAAGAAATAACATTTATTATAAATTGAGCTATTGACATATCTCCATTTGCATCTATGCCTATAGCAAAATCTAGAATGCCTTTTATCCATGGGGAATACTCGCCAAATGTTGCATCCATAAATTTGTTATATTGTGGGTCATGGAAGAAGGGATATTTTAAGAATCCACTGATGCTGCCATTGCATGCAACATATGCTTCAGCGAATGCGCCAACAACATACAGATCCAATCCTAAAGCAATAGGGTATATGGATAGGAAAGAGTTAGGATTAGTCAATAAATCATGAGAGAACTCTTTATAAAGATATGATATGAATAACATATTTGCATCTGTTCTATTTTTTGCATATGGGAACTTTTTATAAAAATCATCAGTATAATCCTTAAATAAACCAAAGAACATTTTATCAATATCATTTTTATTCTTTGAACTGGTGGATGTGTCTATTTTGATATAAGGGTTATCTGAATAGATAACAATATCCGATGTGTCTCCACTAGATAAAAGTTTAGAATGGACTTTTTTATGGTTATTTTCCATTTCAATAATATTGGTTGAATTTCTTGAAGTATCCTCATTATTTATGTTACTATTTTTATTGTTATTCTCATTATTGTTAGTTTCTTTATTGAATATCTCTAATATTCCAGTGATGTTTATGGGAGTGGATATGTTGCTTGTGGGGTGTGTTATTTGGAAAGAATAATTTCCGTTTTTAAGGTTTTTTGCTGGTATTTCAAATATGGCAAATCCTGAAGAATTGGTAATGCTTGTAAAGTTTTTGCCATTGAGAGTTAGAATTAACTCTTGATTTGGTGCACCTTTAGACAATGTGGGAGCAAGATCATCAACAATCAAATCTCCAAGGCTGTATACTCCAGGGTAATTGTCTCCATATTCTAGGAAGACAAGCAGATCAATTATATTTTCCTTGTTTTTTGTGCTGTAATTGATTACATTAAGTTTGTAGCTTTTGGCTTGGTTGTCCTGGAAAATATTAGTAGAGAGAATTGCTGTGTTGTTATTGTATATTGAGCTTCCGTTTAAAGCGGTATTAAATTTAAAGAGTGATTTGTTTAATTTTAAGATGGCGTTGTTGAATATTGCTCCACCTAAAATTGCATTGTTTAATGTGAAATTGGATCTTGAAATGTTTAGTGTATGGTTTGTAAATATTGCACCTCCAAGCTTAGCCAGATTATTTGAAAATGTGGAGGAAATTATTTGGGAATTTAGCCCATTCTTGTAATATATTCCTCCTCCATTTGATAATGCTATGTTATTTTCAAATTTGCAATTTATCATTTCATTTAATGAGTTGACAAATGCTCCTCCGCCGTAGGATAATGCCAGATTATCTAGGAACCTTGAATTTTTAATAGCTGTTTTGTTGTTTAGGTATAATGCTCCTCCGTTGTTTTCTGCTGTGTTGTTTGTGAAGTTGCAGTTTATTATATTTAGGTTTGTGTTGTCTTTTGCTTGGAGTATTGCTCCGCCGTTTTTTGCTGTGTTGTTTGTGAATGTGCAGTCTTTGATTGTGTTGTTTCCGTGGTGCAGCATGTATATTGCTCCACCGCCTAGGGCGTTGTTGCTTGTGAATGTGCAGTTGATTATTTTGGTGTTTAGTGCATGTGTGTCTATTGCTCCTCCATACCCTCCTGTTCCATTGTGTGTGAATATGGCTCCGTTTTC
Organism: Methanobrevibacter sp.; assembly: GCF_045114555.1. GTDB lineage: Archaea > Methanobacteriota > Methanobacteria > Methanobacteriales > Methanobacteriaceae > Methanobrevibacter. Next base: position 5,972 of record NZ_JBGUKT010000009.1, read on the forward strand.
CTTGAATATGCAGTTTTTTATTGTTGCGTTGTGGGATTCGTTGTTCAGTACGATTGCACCTATTTGGGCATTGTTGTTAATGAATTCGCAGTTGGTGATTGTCAGGTGTTTTCCGTAGGAGCTTATTGTTCCGCCCCAGATGTCTGCATGGACATTCTGGAAGATTAGGTTTTCCAGATGAACATTGTCTCCGTTGATGCGTAGGATACGGGTTTCACTGTCGCTGCCATCTAGGATTGCTTTGGAATTGGGTGATTTGCCTTTTATGGTGATGTTGTCTGTGTTGATGGTGATTTGCTTTTTGTCGCTATGGTATGTGCCGTTTAGTGTTATTGTGTCTCCTGGTTTGGAGCTGTTGGCTGCTGAACGGATGTTGGAAAATGATGTTCCTGAAACATAGTGATTGGAACTTAGTGTGGATGAGCTAATGATGTCTGTTGTGTCTTTTTCATTTGAAATGTTCGGATATTTTTGTGTGACTTGGTTTTCATTGATGACATTGCCAGGATCTTCAATGGACTGTATATTGTCATCAATTGAAGTGATGGAATCATCTGAATAGGATGTGTTTTCACTAGCATTAACAGAGGCAAGTGAAATGATCAATATTAAAATTAGAAAACCAAACAATAAACATTTTTTCTTATTCATGCAATCCCCAAATATTAATCAAATTAATACTTAATTAAGTTATTATTTGAAGGTTTATTTAATATTTTTGAAAGATTCTTTATTTATCCTCTTTCCAAAGTATTAAGAAATAATTTTTTACAAAAATATTTTATTTAATTAAAATAAAGTATATTTATTGAATTTAGAATAGAGATTTTTATTCATCTGGTGATTCTTTGAAATGGAAGAAAATTGGAGATATTTTAATAGTTGACAATAAGTTCAATAATGATTCTCTATATAGTTTGGAATCCATTGCAGCTGAACATAAAGTCAAGTCAATTATTAAGATTGATAGGATTGAAGGACAAAAGAGAGAACCTACTGTAAGTCTTCTTTATGGAAGAGAAACAGAAACCATTCATAAGGAAAACGGTTGCTTATTCAATCTGGACCTGTCTAAAGTGATGTGGGCTAAAGGAAACAATAATGAAAGACTAAGGATAGCAAAGCTTGTTAAGGATGGTGAAACAGTTGTGGATATGTTTGCAGGTATAGGCTATTTTTCAATTCCAATTGGAGTTCACAGTAGGGCAAAGGAAATCATTTCAATAGAGATCAATCCAAATTCCTATCATTTCCTAAAAAAGAATATTGAATTGAATAAGATAAATGAGAAGGCAAAATATGAAAGAATGATTCCTGTTTTGGGAGACTGTGCCATAGAAGCTCCTAAATACAGTGCCGATAGGGTATTGATGGGATATGTCAAGACAACTCATCACTTCCTGAAGCCAGCAATGGAATGCGTTAAGGAGGGTGGAATAATCCATTATCATGAAACAGTTCCAGATAAGCTTATTGAAACCAGGCCATACGAGAGAGTAAAGGAGATGGCTTGGCATTGTGGTGAGCGAGAAGTGGAAGTCTTGAATATTCAAAAAATTAAAAGGTATGCTCCTGGTGTGGAGCATATAGTTTTGGATGTAAGGATTTTTTAAAAAATTATATTAATTTGGAAATATAAATGTCTTTTATATATAGGAAGAAGTATTATGATTGAAACTGATGTATTGGTAATTGGTGCAGGACCAGCAGGCTCTTCTGCTGCAAGATTTGCAGCTAAAGGAGGAGTTGATGTAATTCTAATGGATAAAAAGTCCGAAATAGGATTTCCTAAAAGATGTGCTGAAGGGGTTTCAAAAAAGATCTTTGAAAAGCTCGACCTTGAAATGGATCCTCATTGGGTTACCAATGAAATTAGCGGTGTAAGGTTCGTTGCTCCTGATGGAACAGACATTTGGCTTGATGAGACTCAAATAGATTTGCCTGATGCAGGTTATGTCCTTGAGCGTAAGGTCTTTGATAAGCATATGGCTGCGGTCGCTGCAAGGGAAGGTGCACAAATTAAAATCAAGACCCAAGCAAAAGGCCTTAAAAGACAGGAAGACGGAACATTCATTGTAAGTTGTGAATCCATGGGGGAAATCTTTGATATTCATGCTAAAATTATCATAGGCGCTGATGGTCCGGAAAGTCATGTAGCCAAATGGGCTGGATTGAATGCATATATAAAGCCTCAACATATGGTGGCTGGTGTCCAATTTGAGATGTGCAATGTCAATATGAAAAGAAATGATTATCTTGAGTTCTATTTTGGCAGTGTTGCTCCAGGAGGATATTTCTGGCTCTTCCCTAAAGGCGGGGATGTTGCAAATGTTGGTCTTGGAATCATTACAAATATGGCGGAAAAATCCGCTTACGAATACCTTGTTGATGCTGCAGACAGCTGTTATGCCACTCAGGATGCTCAGGCAGTTGAACTGAATTCCGGCGGAGACCCAGTTGGAGGTCTTGTCAAGGAAATGTATGGAGATAATATCATGCTTGTAGGGGATGCTGCAAGCCAAGTCAATCCTTTGACTGGTGGCGGAATCACCAATGGTATGTTAGGAGGCAGATTTGCCGGGGAGGTTGCTGCAGAAGCCATAAAATCAGGGGACTGTTCCAGCAATTTCCTTAAGAAGTATGAAAAATTATATTTGGATGAAATGGGCAGTGAAATGCAAAAATACACTAAAGTCACTGAGTACCTATGGACTTTAGATGATGATGACATCAATAGGATTGCTCATAAATTCAAGGAAATGAAATTTGATAAGCTTACTACAACTGATATTGTTAAGATAGTTATCAAAGCAGATCCGAAATCACTTTTAAAATTAGGCAGAATTTTTTTATAGATTTAAAATTATTTTAAGAGATTATTTATTTTTAATCTCTTTAAAAATTAGATAAGTTAAATGAAGAGATTATTTTTTATAATCTCTTTAAAGATTAAATAAATTAAAGAAATCAGTTATTGATTTCTTCTCGGGCTTTTTTTGTTTTTTCCAATAATATTGGATTTTCAATATATTTTTCATTAATGTATTTTTTATATATGGCTAACCTTTCTATTAATTCATATCCTGCATCATTAGTTAATTTTTCTAACTTTTCAAGTGTTGGCCATGGGGATGATGGGTTCACATAATCTTCACTAAGCGGTGAAACTCCTCCCCAATCGTCTGTACCGCAGAGTAGGAATATTTGGCTGGTTTCATAGTTTAGGTTAGGCGGAACTTGTACTGAAACCTCTTCATCAAAAAGGAGCTGTGCTGCTGCAACAGTTCTAACCATATCCAGTAGGCTTGGCTCTTCATAATCTTCCATTTCTATTCCAGGACTTACTGTAAAGTTTTGGATAATTACTTCTTGGATATGGCCATACTTATCGCAAAGCTCTTTTATTTTAAGCAATGAATCAGCTATTTCCTCTTTTGTTTCTCCGATTCCAATGAGTATTCCAGTGGTGTATGCAATATTAAGCTTTCCAGCATTTTCAATTGTTTCAAGACGTATTTTTGGATCTTTTCCAGGACTTTTCTCGTGAGCTATTGTGCTCATCAACCTTTCTGATGAGCTTTCAAGCATCATTCCCATTGAGATATTGTATTGTTTGAGCTTTTTCATATCTTCATATGAGAAGTTGCCGGCATTTGTATGGGGTAGAAGTGATGTTTCCTCTACAGTCATCTTGCAGATGTCATAAATGTAATCTATCATGTTTTCATAGCCTAATTTCTCTAACTTTAGTTTTACAGCTTCCTCATTGTCTGCATCTTCGCCCATTGTAAAGAGTGCTTCCTTGCAGCCATACTTTTCAGCTTCCTTTAAGGTAGCCAATATCTCTTCCTTTTCCATTAGCACTATTGCATCAGGGTCATCTGGGTTTTGCTTGAATGCACAGTATCCACAATCGTTTCTGCATATTTTTGTAACTGGAATGAAAACATTCTTGGAATATGTGACATAATTGCTTTCCCTTTTGGAATTAGCTAAAGTCATGATTTCTAGAATATCTTCTTTTTTGCATTCTAAAATGGATATTAGGTCTTCTCTTGTGAGATTTTCAAAGTCAATATTGGATAGATTAGACATTTTACACCAGTTTTAATTTAATTTAGAAAAATAGTTTAGGCAAATTTAATTTATTCAGCTATTTCATCCCTTTCAGTAGCAGTAACTTCAACATATAATGGGCCAAATCCAGATTTGTCTTTCCAGATAGCTACAAATGTTCCTACATTAGGCATCAAGAATAGCTTGTACTCTACTTTTAATCCCATAGCTTCCAATTGCTCTTTCATTTTGAGTAATCCTTCATTGTCTGGTGCTACACCACCATCTTCAGCATCCCTAATGTAAGAGTCCACTTTCTCAACAAATTCTTTACCCTCATCTGACAAGACATCAACTTCCTTAGCATTGAGAACTCCTTCAAGTTCCGCTAATTTAGATTCCAATTCATCAATTTCAATCTGGTCACGGCTGACACCTCTTACGATAACAACATGTTCTCCATGGAATGCAGGCCTGGAGCCTTTAAATGCATTGAAATGTCCAATAATTTTTCCTGTAGTTTTTAATAATACGTCTGACATAAAATCACTTTATCATTTAATTGTGTTTAAGTTATTTTTTAAAAAAATTATATAGTTATTTTTAATTTAGATAGTATATAAATTTTACAAAATAAATATAAAATAAAATTGATAAATACTTAATAGTTAAAAAGATTATAAAATAAAAAGATTATAAAAAAAGATTATAAAATAATTTAAGATTTTAACTAAATCTAGAGGCATATTATGAAAGTGTTAATTAGTTCAATGGCTGCAATGGCTGAAACAGCAGGGCCTTCTGGTAGGGCTAGATTGCTAGTTGAACATTTAAAAGATGCAGGTATTGAAGTTGCTACTTGCATTGCAGAGGATGTAAATTATAAGCCAATTGAAGGTGTTAAAAACTATTATCTTGAAGTTCCCATGCCTCTGGGGCTTCCTAAAGCTATTGCAAGCAAGACATTTCCTATTGCACAAAAATTGGGAATAATAGAAAAGAAAAATGTGGGCAGCTTTGAGGATGTCTTGCACTTTACAGGAAACATTGATTATAATTATTTGGCAAAAAGTGTTGAAGATATTAGAAAAGCCATTGATGATTTTAATCCGGACATAGTTTATAGTGAATTTAATATCTCTGCAATAATAGCTACGAAACTTGAGAATAGGCTATTATTTGCAAGCATTAGTTATCCCACACAAACAGAATACAGTTCTAGTCCAAAGCATGCTAAAGGACTTAAGAAGTTTTTAAAAGAGAACAGTCTTCCAGATGTTTATTCTGCATTGGATCTTTTCAAATGGGCAGACAAGTCATTTGTTCCAAGCATTTATGAACTGGAACCAATTGAAAATGATAATGTGACTTTCTGTGGAACTTGGAAAGATGTAAATTTAGAAAATAGCTCAAATGATGATAATTTAAATGATTCTAAGAATAGTAAGAATATCATTTTGGTTTATATGGGAAATGGTACTATTTCTCCTAAAAAGATGATGAATGAAATAAAAAATGCATTTGTTGGCACTGATTATGAAGTTTATATTGCATCATTGGGACTGGAAAAGCAAGAATATGAAAATATTCATGTAGATAAACGTTGGGACTTTTCTAAACTGCTTAATAGTGCTGTTCTATTCATAAATCATGGTGGTCAAAACAGCATGATTGATGGATTGATTTATGGAGTCCCCCAATTGATATGTCCTGGACGAGTGTTTGAAAGGATTTACAATGGGAAATCTGTTGAGAATCTCGGTGCAGCTAAAGTGTTGAATATTAATGAATTTAAAAGTGAAATCATAAGAGCTGAAAGTGAAAAACTCATAAATGATAATGGATTTAGAGAAAATTCCAAGTTCATTGGTGATAAGTTAAAATCATTTGGTGGAATCGAGTGCATTTTAGATGCTATAAATGAAAAGCATTGAGGTGGAAATATGCATATTAGGAAAGCGACAATTGATGATTTAAATCTAATTATGGACATTTATCGTGCTGCTCAAGACTTTATGATTGAATCTGGAAATCCCAATCAGTGGGGTCATTTCTATCCTAGTGAAGATTTGGTAAAAGAGGATATTGCCAATTCAATCTCTTATCTGATATGTGATGATGATAATGAGCCTCATGGTGTCTTTGTGCTTATTGGCGGATTGGAACCAACTTATCAATATATAGAAAATGGCAGTTGGCTAAATGATGATGATTACATCACTTTACATAGAATTGCAAGTGATGGGAAGGGTCATGGAATATTCCAATCTGCAATGGATTATTGCAAATCCATTTGCGATAACATTAGAATAGACACTCACAGCAACAATGTCATTATGCAAAAACAGATAGAAAAGAATGGATTTAAGAAGTGTGGAACCATTTATGTAAGAGATGGTTCTCCAAGAATTGCTTATCAATGGAGAAAAAAATAGTTTTTAAATGCTCTTTCGAAAATTATTTAATATTATAATTTAATAAATGTGTATATATTTTGTATAAAATATGCATATTATTGTGATATGAATCTTTATAATGTGCTTATAAATTAAGGAAAATGATATTATGGAAAACTTTGAAGATCAAAAATTTTGCCAATCCTGTGCAATGCCTATGACTGAAGAGCTTTTTGGAACCAATGCAGACGAATCCAAAAATGATGAATACTGTATTTACTGCTTTAAGGATGGTGAATTCACTTCAGATATGACTATGGAAGAGATGATGAATTTCTGCATTGAAAAGATGGTTGAAGTTCATCCAGAGATTGATGAGGAGGAAGCTTCCAAAATGATGAATGAAGTGTTCCCACAACTAAAAAGATGGGCAAAGGATTAAGTTTTAATAAATTTAATTCTTTTCATTTTTTTATATCAATTCTATTTAGTTGATTGGAATTGACTTTTTTTTTTAAAAATAGATTTTGAGTATTTTTTTAAAGACTTGCTTTTTTTAAAAATAGATATTAGAAAAAAATAAATAAAAAATTATCAATATTCTAAGGAATATTGATTTATTAACTATTTTTTATATTGCATTTGCTATTGGCTCTATGTTATTGTTTTCATTGAATATCATCAATTCATCATAACATGCTTCCCAATCATCAGGGGTTCCGCTTTCCATATAAGTCATGAAAATATACTTTTTGCCATCCACTTCAGCTATTTCCAAGACCCCATGGTCAATACCGATATTTGCTGAAGTCAGATAAGAAGTAATATGGCTTATTGTGGTGTCGGAATCATAACTGACATTATATGTGTTATTATCTCCTGAAACTATGCAGTAATCGCTGGAATTTTGCAAATAATATTCTTGAATATATTCATCGTCATAATCCCAAGTGTATAAGTCCATGCCGGTTTCTTCATTTTGGAAAACAACATCCGACCATTGTTCAAAACCATCATTAATCTTAAAATCTGCTGCACTTGCTGCACCTATAATTAAAAAAGTTAATAATAGGAATGCAAATATTTTTTTATACATTTTTTCACCTCATGATAATCTAGTTTTAACTTAATCCACTTTCCATTTATGGGTTTTGATTCAATTTATTTGCGTAAGAATTTATATATTATGTATATTCCAAGAATTGCGCTGATAATGAATCCGAAGAATCCAATAGCAGAAATATCCCATACTCTTGGTCCTTTATCTGCTAAAATTGCAATGGATGAACCAACAAGCAATGCAGAAACGATTAAGGAAATGGATAATTGATCTTTCAATTCATCCAAGCCAGTGTGGTTCATATTTAACTCTAATTGTCCTTTTTCAAGCTTGTCAAGAGTGCTGTTAAGTCTGTCCGGCAAGTCTTTTAACAAGTGTTCAATTTCTACAATGTAGTTGAATCCACCACCAACAAGATTTCCTGGTTCGAATTTTGATTTAATCATTTTTTTAGCGAATGTTTCAAGTTCTGCAGTAAGATTGAAGTGAGGATCCAATTTGTCTCCGGCATCTTCAATAAGGAGTATTCCTCTTCCAATCATTACGAATTCTCTTGGAAGAATGATATTGTGCTTGATCATGACATTCATTAAGTTGTCGAATATTCCATCCATTTGGTCTATGTCAACTCCAATGTAGGTGTTTAGCAAGTCATCAACATCTGCCTTAAATTCATCAGTGTTCTGTTCTGGAGTGATGATATTCATATAAAGCATTTGATTGATCAAATGGTGTGAATTTCCATCCAATAGGAGCAATATCATTTGAGCAAAGTTTGATCTGAAAGTATCATTTACGACTCCCATCATTCCCATGTCTATGTAGCAAAGCTTGTTGTCTTTAGTTACAAACAAGTTACCTGGATGTGGGTCCGCATGGAAAAATCCGTCAAGCAAAACTTGTTTCAAATAGGATTGGCATCCATACTGAGCGATTTCCTTATTGTTTATTCCTTCGATTTCATTGTCGAACAGTTCGGTCACTTCATATCCGTCAATAAGTTCCATGTTAATGACTTTGGAAGTACAGTATTCAGGATATACTTCTGGGAATTTGATGTAATCCACTTCTGAAAAGTTTTTGGTGATTTTGCCTATGTTTCTGACTTCTTCCATATAGTCGAGCTCTTTGAAGATGGACCTTTCGAATTCTTGAGCCATCGCAGGTAAGTTATATGTTCTTGTTCCTGAAACATGTTTATCCAAGGTTCCAGCTATTTTATTCAATATTTTTACATCAGGTTCAATCACATCAATGATGCCTGGCTTTTGAACCTTAACTGCAACTTCTTGGCCACTTTCCTTTAATGTTGCCTTATAAACTTGACCGATTGATGCAGAACCGAGAGGCTCTTCATTGAATTCGGAGTATACCTCTTCGAGAGGCTGTCCAAGTTCATCTTCGATAACTACTCTTATTTCCTCAAAAGGAGTTGCAGGTGTGTTGTCCCTAAGCAATTTCAAATCATCAGCTATTTCATTGCCCACTAAATCGGGTCTTGTAGCAAGTAATTGACCTAATTTGATGAATGCAGGACCGCACTCTTCCATTGCATATCTCAAGTCTGAAATTTCAAAATCTTCATCGTCTTCGTTGTCTTTCAACAATTTTGCTAAGTGGTGTTTTTTTGCAACACCCATAATTTCATCAAAACGTTTCCTTGATGCTTTCTTATCTTCTTTTGCCATAAAACCACTAACTTTTTTTGATTAAGTATAAATTGACTAAACAATTAACCTAGTAATATATATGTTCAGATTAAGTATAAATAGTTTTAATTTAACGCTGTTAATTAGGTATTTCACGAAAAATCAAGTTAATTAAGATTAAACTAGTAAAATTAAAGTCTAAATTGAAGTTGAAAAAAAGATATATTAATAAACCTAATATTGACTAGGTCTATAAATATTAAAAATAGTTATTATTTTTATTATTGTTTAAAGTTATATTAAGCAAATAAGCAATATTTGCGTATGTTTAAAAAGAAAAAATTAAAGTTAATATTAAGTTTAAAACTTAATATAAACTTCTTATTATAAATTAAGTTCTTCTTTAAGAGAACCTAAAGTAGAAACTTTTTCTGCATAAGCATTGTGTCTGTGAATACTTTCATGGTTTTCTTGTCTTGTAGTGATTAATGTGTCATCAGGCAAGTATGAAAATTCCTCAAGGATCTTTTCATTCATTGTTCTAACACAATCCTCTACAAATACAGGATTCTTATGAGCATTCATAACAACTGCATTTTCATCAGGACGTTTTAAAAGCTCTGAAATAGGGGAACTCATAGAGGATTCAATGATTTCAATCAATTTTTCACCATCGATGTATTCCTTTTCAGGAACTTCTATTAAGATGGTTCCCACTCCTCTTTGGTTGTGAGAAGCGAAAGTTACAGTGTCCAATACTTTTTCACATGTTTCTTCATCTAAGAATTTTAATAAGTTGCTTTTATCTACTTCTCTTACAGATTCTTGTGCACATGGACAGACAGTCATTCCAACAACTTCAGCACCAATAGCTTTTCTAATGGTGATGGTTCCATCATCTTCACGGATGCCAACAGCATTAGCTATTAATTTAGCCATTTCTTGGGATCTATTGTCAGTTACTGGGGACTCTTTCATAAACATGTAGTCACTAACCATGTTCACTTCAACACGTTTAGCGTATTCATGCTTTTCAAGCATCCTATTTACGATATCTGCACAGAGTGATTCAACACCATCGGATGCACCTTTAGCAACTTCATCAACAACTTCACTGATAGCTTCAGGAGTTCTAGACATATGTGTACCTTTTTGAGTGCTTGGCAAATCTACAAAAGCATCAAAAGTAGGTAATAATATGATTGGTCTTTTTTCTTTTCTTTTAAGAGTTAAAAGTTTTTTGACGCCAGTAACACCTACTCTACTTAAGTGAATAGGGATACGTGGTTCATCATCTTGTGTGTCTGGGAGACAAACTACCATTTTTGTTTACCTTCTTTAGTTTATTAAAAATAAATATTATTTTTTTATTACAACAATTTTTACAATTAATCATTGTTTTTTAATTTTTATAATAAAATAAATAGTTTTTATTTTCTATATTTAAAATAATATTATTGTATGTTTATATATTTTTTGTATAAATGTTTAATATAATTTTCTATATTAAATTATTTTTTAAGGGTATTTTATTGATTTGTTTATGAAATAGTGTAGGAATGGTGTAGGAATAATGTAAGAATAGCATATAAATAGAATAGAAATAGTATGAAAATTATAAAAAAAGATTAAAAATAGAAATTTTTAAAGGGGTTAAATAAAGGGGTAATAATAATTAAAATAATTTTATAATTATTGAAAGGGGTTTAATTATAAAAATTATTTAATTACTATTATCAATTTTAAAAATTAACTTAAAGCTAGAGGATATTAGCAGATCCAATATCTTCTTTTACTATGTTAAGCACAGTTTGTGTAATTGTTTTTTCAATACAGCCTGATTTAAGCAATTCTTTAAGGAATTTGTCTAATTCATCGGTATCTTTAAATTTAGCAATTACAATAGCGTCATATTGACCGGTAACGTCATAAAGTCCAACAACATTTTTGTTGTTTGAGATTTCAGCTTCCCAAGCTTCCAATTCTTGACCTTTAACATTAACGCCAATAATGCTTGTAAGCGCATAACCTAATTTTTTATGGTTTAATACAGGTGCGAATTTTTCAATTACACCAGATTTAAGCATTTTATCGATACGATTGTGTACAGTTCCTACAGAAATTCCTAAATCACGTGATATTTGTCTGTATGAAATTCTAACATCATCATTGATGATTTTTAGAATTTTAATATCAGTTTCGTCTAATTTGATTATTTCATCGTTCTTTTTTGCACACATGATTTTCACTTTTTTTATTTTTTCTTGCATTGCAATTTTTAAAGGGGGTTTTAAATCAATTGCAATTCAAGTTTCGTGTTAAATAGTTTATATTAAGTATAATAATATTAAGTTTGTTATAATTTATATATAAAACTTTTCTTATTTTTCTTATTTTTTTCTAATTTTTGATAAATTTAATTATTATTTGATTATTTTATTTGATATTAAATATTTTTAAATTAAATTTTATTTAAAATATTTAAAGTATATTTTACTAATTCTTTGTTCTTAATTTTTAATTTTAGAAGGTTTATTTTAATATAATCGCCTAATCTTCAATTAAATCAATTTTAAGCCACTATCCTTATCTAAAATACTTAATTAAGTATAGTTTGCATTTTTCTATTTTGCCAATTCCGTGATTATGTCCATCAATTCCTTATTGCTTGCATTGGTCTTTATACCGAGAGGACTGTAATGGGTTTTCACTGCAATGAACCCTTCTTCCTCAAGCTTATCGAATACCTTGTCAAACTTAGGGGCGCTGATCTTTAAGGCTCTGCATACTTTGTGGATATCGTAGAATGTGCTTGGTGCATTTGCCTCTATCTTACAGGAATTCAATAGCTTTAAGACATTATCCTTTTGGTTAAGATTCTTTTCCTCAGCTATTTCTATCATGGAATCAATGAATTCTTCATTTTGTATAGGTCCTAGCCACATTGGGCCTGCCACTATCAATTTTTCACCGCATTCAGGACAGAATTCTGGAATGCTTGATGCAAGACCTTTGTACTCGCTTCTATGAAGGCAATGTTTACAATGTGCAATATATCCAATGTTTTTTAATGATTCATCAGTAGCTTTGGAGCCTTTTCTTACTTTCAGGTATGTTCTCATGTAATGCTCACTGCTATGTGACATTTTAACTTCAATGTATTTCTGATACTTTGCAAGGGTGAGCGCAGCAAATCCAATGAGAATTCTAATACCATTTTCATGGCAATATTCGCTTTTGTATGGTTGCGCATTATATTTTCTAATGCAAGGCTCTTCATATGTTCCGCAAAGGCATGATGTGTCTGTTGCTGTTAAGCAAAGAAGGGAATCCCTTTTAAGGTTATATCCTGCAGAGTCCACAAATGGTGAAGGGGTTCCAAATGGGTCAATGTCAATGACATCAAATCTTCCCATATTGCTTCTCAATTCGTTGTTTGCTTCCTTTTGATCTATTTCAACTTCAACATCATTAAGTTCTGCATTGATTCTGGTAAATTCATTGGCAAGTGGGCTGATGTCATTTATTGAAACATCACCAACTCCATCAATTTCCTTTTTATAGCGTATTCCTCTTATTCCGCTTCCTCCAAAAAGGTCGCAAATGTTTATTTCCCTATCCACTTCCCTTTGGTATGCCTGGAGTGCAAGGATTGAATTGTCCCTATTGAATTCCATTCGAGGATTATAAAAAACAGGAGCATCAGATGAAACCTTATCAAAATCAGGGAATTTTATTTGAACTTTACCCTCTTCGATGATTTTTAATTCATCTTCACCATACTCCCTTATTTCGGTGTTGTAGTTATTTTGATAATTGTTATTTTGATTATTTTCCATAATTTTGCCTTTTTTGATTATAATTGGTTTAATAATTCTTTTATTTATTATTAGATTAATATTTTAATTAATATTTATTTTTCATTTTATTTAAATAAATTTAGAATTTTAAGTAAAACTAATATAAGATTAAGAATAAATAGATATTATAAACTATTTAACTAAACTATTGAAAAAAATATAATTTCAATTAGTTAATTTTTATTAGTTAATTTTTTAAATTTATTAAATAATTTATTTTATTCATTTTAGGTGAAAATATGGCAGACATTAAAGTTTCAATAGCTAGTCCTGTTATTGAAAAAGAGGAAATAAATGCAGTAATTGATGTAATGAAATCTGGTATGATTGCACAAGGACCAAAGGTAATTGAATTTGAAGAAGAATTTGCAAAATATGTAGGTGCAAAGTATGGAATTGCAACCAATTCCGGAACTTCTGCATTGCATGTAGCTCTTTTAGCCGCTGGAATTGGCGAAGGAGATGAAGTTATTACAACCCCATTCACATTTGCAGCTACTGGAAACTCCATCTTATACACTGGAGCTCGCCCGGTCTTTGTTGATATAGACCCTGAAACCTTTACCATTGACCCTGCAAAGATTGAAGAAGCAATCACTGACAAGACTAAAGCTATCATGCCTGTTCAATTGTATGGTCAAGCTGCAGATATGGAACCTATAATGAAAATCGCAAAAGAGCATGACTTGATTGTCATTGAAGATGCAGCACAAGCTCATGGTGCGGAATACAATGGTGAAAAGGTAGGTAACCTTGGAGATATGGCTTGCTTCAGTTTCTATCCTACCAAAAACATGACCACCAGTGAAGGTGGTATGATCACCACAAACAGTGAGGAATTTGCAGAAAATGCAAAAGTCTTCAGAGCTCATGGTTCAGCTACAAAATATCATCATGACGTTTTAGGATATAACTTCAGAATGACTGACATTGCTGCAGCTATTGGTTTAGAGCAACTTAAGAAAATAGATTCATTCAATGAAAAAAGAATTGCAAATGCCAAATGCCTTAATGAAGGTTTAAAGGACATTGAAGCAATTGAAACTCCAGTTTTAAAAGATGGTTGCAAGCATGTATACCACCAATACACAATTAAAATTAAAGATGGAAAAAGAGATGAATTGTCTGATTATTTAATTGAAAATGGTATTGGTAATGGAATTTACTATCCGATTCCTCTTTATGATCAAGTTCTTTATAAGGAATTAGGTTACGACCAAGCTCTTCCAGTAACTGATGAAATAGTTGAAGAAGTTTTATCTCTTCCTATTCATGCAAAGCTTACTCAAGAAGACTTAGATTACATAATTAAGACAATTAAAGAATTTTTTAAATAATTTTCTTTAATAAGTTTTTTCTTTTTTTAATTATTTATTTTATTTACTAATTTTATCCGTTTATTTTTTAATTACTAATCTTTTTCTATTTTCACATTCTATTTTTTACAGATTTCACTTTTTCATCTAAAGTCCTGTTTTCTATATCTCTTCTATCGTCTATTTTTAGAACTGTATAAACCCTTGGCACTCCCATTTCAAAAATAGATTCCTGAACTTCTCCACAAACTTCATATAATTTTTTCAAGTCTTCAGTTTCAATTTGAGTTCCCATAGCGGTTATTTGATAATTCAAGCCACTTTTTTCAATAATTTGAGCTGCTTTAGCAACATATTTGCCAACACTGGACTCTTCAATTCCCATAGGTATAATACATAAATCTGCTGTAATCATAGTTTACTTTTTATACTTTGTATGATATAAAATTTAATAGAAAAACTTTTTTTAAGAAAAATTTAAATTGTTTTGTTTTAATTTTAAGTGATATTATGAGTATAAAAAAAGAAGAGTTTAATGAAATGATTTTCACTAGAATCAATGATTTGATCAAAGAATATGAATTGATTAAAGAGGGTGAAAAAATAGTTATTGCATTGTCTGGAGGTAAAGACAGTGTCTTGACTCTTCATGCACTTAAAAATTACCATGACATTTGTGGCTTTGATTTTGAGCTTGTTGCCATTTCTGTTGATGAGGGAATAGAAGGCTATCGCCAACATGGAATTGATGCAGCAGTAAACAATGCAAAAATGTTGGATATTCCACTTATTCAAAAATCCTTTAAGGATGAGGAAGGATTTGCATTGGATGACATTTATTCTTATTTTAAAAGCGCTTGCATTCCATGTGGAGTCTTTAGAAGAAATATCTTAAATAAAACAGCTTATGAAATAGGTGCTGATAAGATAGCTACTGGACATAATCTTGATGATGAGATTCAATCATTTTTAATGAGCTTTTCAAGAGGGGATACCGTAAAATTCTCTAAATTTGGCCCAGAATTAGATCAAATTCATGAAAAGCTGATTCCAAGAATAAAGCCATTATGGAACACTCCAGAAAAAGAGGTAGGCATGTGGGCAATCCTAAATGGAATTGAAATTCATTTGGATGAATGTCCTTATTCTAATCTTTCATTAAGGGCTAAGATTAAGGAGTTTTTAAACAATACAGAATCCAAACATCCTGGAACAAAGGAAAATGTGTTGAATTCATTTATTAAAACACTTGATGTTGAGAATATTAGGACAGTGTTAAATGAATGTGAAAGGTGTGGTGAACCAACATCCGGTAAAATATGTAAGGCTTGTGAAATAAAAGAAACAATTTGGGAAAACATGTAGTCTGCTTTCCTTGCTTTTTTCTTTTTTTCAATGATTAGTATTTTTAATCTTTTTTAGATTATTAAGTTTTAATCTTTTTTTATCTATATCTTCTGTTTCTTTTTCTTCTTCTTTTTCTATAAATTCTATTTTTAACAAGTTTTATAATCTTAAGCATTATAAAGAATAAAATTGCTATGAGGATTATAATTCCGATGATTATTAAGCTTATTTCTAGATTGCTTAATTTGTTTTTATCATTTTCAAAGCTAATGGAACCTATTTTTTTATAATTTGGAGCTATTGGTATATCTTTGGCTTTTATAGTTTCATTATTAAGGATTATATTGTCAATACAGCCAGTATAATTTTTCCCAACAAAGGTTCCATCTTCATTGGCGACATAAATGTCAGTTGTATTGTTATCATTAGTTAAATGAACATCATATGCAATTATTTCACGCCTATCTAATCCATAACGATCAGTTTGGGATAAATTAACCATTTCTTTGATTCTATCTTTTATGTTTAATGAAATATTGCCTCTTCTGGATAATTCATAATCATTTGGAATGGATATGTATTCTCCAGGGATTAATTTTCCTGTTTTCAACTTGGTAGGTGTTGCAAATCCATAATTTCCATTAGGGGCTTTTATGACTACATGCCCTCTCCCATAATGTTTTTTAATCTCTTGAATTTCAGCCAAATACTTCTCTGAGATGCTGTAATCTTCTGTAATCATTTTTGCAGTGATGTTTTCACATCTTTCACTGTCGATTCCATCATCTATTCCTCCTAAACCAATTACCCAACCTGAATTAGTTATGATCACATGATTGAAATATTTATTTTTGGTTTTATACTGTTTTATGGCAGGAATTTCGTGCCAAGTAGTTTTTTCAACAAAAATATCCGCTTCATAATTGGAATCTCTTCTATAAGACATTAATGTATCATTGTCTTCCAATTGCATAACTATTGAACAGCATCCCAAATTATTTGTTTCATTGGATAAGATAGATGTTAAATCAGTATTTGATGGATTATACACCAAATCACTATTTTGATGATTCGGTGCGAGATTCACAGTAGCTATTGAAATAAAAATTGTAAAAATCGCTATTGCAAAAATTCTTTTATTCAATTTCATATAAATCCCATTTGTCTTTGACAAATTTTTATTTTTTAAAAAAAGAAAAGAAATTAATGAATAATTAATTTCTTATAATGACAAACGCCATATAGAGTATGAATAAGGCAACTAATATTGCACCTTCTTTTTTATCCACTTCATTTTGACTATAAGCGAATATTGCACCGATTATAGTAATCACTGTCATTAAAGCAATATCAGTTACCATTTCCGGTGCAATAGGTAATGGCATGATTGCACTGCTTACACCTAAAATGAATAAGATATTAAAGATGCTTGATCCAAGCACGTTACCGATTACAATACCATTGTCCCCTTTTTTAAGTGCAGTTACAGATGTAACAAGTTCAGGCAAGGAAGTTCCTATTGCAACAATGGTAAGACCAATAAGCGCATCACTTAATCCGAATGCACTAGCAATGAAACTTGCACCATCCACAACCAAATCAGAACCGATAATGATACCTGCAATACCTATGATAATGTAAATGAATGCTTTTGGCATTGAAAGTTTCACTTCTATCTCTTCTGACATAGCTTCCTTATCTTTTCTTGCTTCCTGTACAAGACGGTAAACATAAGCGATAATGATAATCAAGAAGATTATACCACAGAGTCTGCTTAGTTGTCCAAATAGGACAGCTATAACAAGTAATCCTATTGTGGAGATGACTAAAAATGGGAAATCTCTTTTAATTAGAATTTTATCTACAGTCAAGGTTCCAAGCAATGCAGAAATACCTACTACTGCTAAAATATTGAAGATATTACTACCTACAACGTTACCTAAGGATATTGCATTGGTTCCAGCAAATGCTGAAGTAATTGAAACTGCAGCTTCAGGTGCACTTGTACCAAATGCAACAATTGTCAAACCTACGATGATGGTAGGTATCTTTAAATTGTATGCAACATTACTTGCACCATCTACAAATACATCTGCACCTTTTATTAAAAGCACAAATCCTATTATAAGTAAAATAATTTGAATAATTAATTCCATTATTATTCTCCTAATCCTCTTTGCTTTCAAGATCCAATTTATTTGCATCCTCTTCGTTGACGGTTACCAAGATCTTATCAATATGGTTTGCATCCATATCCATAATCTCAAAGGTAAACTTGCCTTCATGGAATATTTCACCTGTATCTGGGATTTTGCCTGCATGTGAAAGGATGAATCCTGCAATGGTTGTGTATCCGTCTTCAACTTCATTTGGCATTTCCTTTTCAATTTCAAACAAGTCCTTAAAGTCTTCAATAGAGAATCTGCCGTCAATTAACCATGAATTGTCTTTTCTTTCAATTGCTTTAGGATCATCTTCCTCATCGATACCCGGAATGTCTCCTACGATTCCTTCAAGAAGGTCATTCAATGTAATCAATCCTGCAACACTTCCGAATTCATCTACAACAAGCACCATATGGACATATTCCCTATTTTCCTTGAACTCTTGAAGCAAGTCCATTGCAAGCATGTTTTCAGGAACAACCAATGGAGATTTGATGGTTTCTTTAATATTTATTTCTTTACCTGAGAAGATTTCACTTAATAGGTCTTTAGCTTGAACTACACCGATGAAATCATCCAACTCTCCTTCAGCTACAGGGAAGATGGATCTTTTACTGCTAATGATTCTTTCCTTGTTTTCTTCCATGTCATCTTCCAAATCTATCCAGATGATTTCACTTCTTGGAGTCATTATCATATCCACTTTTTGGTCATCTAAACGGAACACCCTTTTGATGATGTCTTCTTCCTCTTCAGCAATGGTTCCGTCTTCAATACCTTCTTCAATAAGTAATTTGACTTCCTCTTCGGTTACAACATCCTCTTTTGGCTTGGAGCCAACAATTCTAAGTGCAAGGTTGGTTGAACTGTCAAGCAATCTGACAACCGGCTTGCAGATCCATGAACTTACTTGCATGAATTTTGCAGTTTGCAATGAATATCCCTCAGGGTCATTTAATGCCATTCTTTTAGGTACAATTTCACCAATCAAGATTGTGAAGTATGTAGTTACAAGAATAACAAATATGAAGCTTAATTGGTAACTGTAAGGAATGTATGGGCTTAAAAAATTACCCATAGGTTCAGAAAAAGTAGTTCCACCAATTGCCCCTGTGATAATTGCAGTAAATGTTATACCAATTTGTACAGTGGATAAGAAGTCACTGACATTATCCATAAAGTCTAAAACAAGTAATGCTCTTTTATTCCCTTCATCTGCGATTTTTTGCATTCTAATCCTTCTGGTGGATACAACAGCAATTTCTGCAAGGGAGAAAAGTCCATTAAGCACAATTAAAATTATTATTACTAAAATTTCAATTCCTATAATTATCGAGTCCATTTCCATTAAGTCCTTAAACAATTTATAATTTAAAATTTTTAATTAAAAATAAATATTTCTTTATATTGTATTTTATCTATATTTATATAAAGTTTTTTTTATAAGCAATAATGATATTTATTAATTCTATTTATAAATTTAATGTTTTTTTAGCATTTGAATTGCATTATTTTTATAATTTTTTAATTATTTTGCTATATTTTACATAATTTTGGTAATATTTTAATGATTATTAAATTATTATGTGGAAAAAATTTGATTATAATTCTTTCATTTTTCTATCTATTTGATTGAGGAACTTATTCTGTTTAAATTCCTCTGCAGT
This sequence comes from Methanobrevibacter sp., assembly GCF_045114555.1. Classification (GTDB taxonomy): domain Archaea; phylum Methanobacteriota; class Methanobacteria; order Methanobacteriales; family Methanobacteriaceae; genus Methanobrevibacter. Next base: position 25,488 of record NZ_JBGUKT010000009.1, read on the forward strand.
GCTGAACATTGACCCTCCATAGATTTCCTCTTGCATCTTTTGAACGGCATATGTTGCATCTTCTGCAGTTTCCACCCTTTGAAGGATTCTGCGACTTTTCACCTTGATGGTTTTTCCACAAGTGCATTTTCTTGTAGCAACACCTTTTTTAGCATATAAAACCCTTCCACAGTCGCATCTGAATATCAAATACATATTTTTAACCTCCAAAAATCTTCATGAATAGTGGAATAAACACTTGTGAAGGCAAGATTACTAGAGTGGCAATGCTCACTCCAAGGTTTGTTCCAACAACCACAAGCAAGATTCTAATGATATTGTTATTCCATAAGTCTCTAAAGCTTTCTATTTTACCTAAATTGTTAATGTCCTGTTTTCTCACTCTTCTGAATTTAGCTTCTGCAAGTCCTGAGAACCATCCTGCAGCAAGCAATGGGTGAATGATGGTAAGGGGAGCAACTAATCCTCCAATGATTGCAGATTGGATTTTAGACCCAGAGACAATTGAACCTATAAAACCCATAATCATGCTGATTACAACAAATTGTACAATATCCCCTTCTATATGGATTCCATTCATCCAAGCAAGAAAAAATATCACGACAAATGAAATAGGGATTAAAGCCAAAATGATTTTTAGCCAAGGGATTCCACCTTTCTTATCCATATCATTTAGTTCTCTGTAGCTTGGGAGTGTTTCAGGATTGTCAAGATAATCGATTATTCCTTCCCTATGGCCTGCACCTACGACAGCTATTACCTTATCTTCTGGAATGCCTAATATTCCTTTTGCAAGGTATGCATCCCTTTCCTTAACAAGTGCAGTGTATGCTCCAGGTGAGATTTCCTTGAAGTATTCCATAGCTTGGTCTATGTTGGATTGCTCTTTAAGCTCTTCAATGTTCAATTCCTCTTCATCTGATGAGAACACTGAACCAACAATTCCATATATGAACTTAAGCTTTTCCCAAGTGGTCATACTGTTCAATACCCTTTGCAATGTGACATTAATGTCTCTGTCGATGAGTGCAATTCTACATCCAATTTCCTCGGAGGCTTCAACTGCAGCAATCATTTCAGATCCTGGCTTGATGTCTACATCTTCACCAATCTTGTTTTGCATATAGGAAAGGATTGTTGTAACTAGGAAAACACCTACCTTGTTTTCCTTAATGATTTTGGTAATATGAATTGAGTCATCTTCCACGATGCCGTTTCTCTCATTCATTAGTCTTTGGTATCGCCCTCTATCCAATTCAATAGCCACTACATCAGGTTGGTCTTCCAAAATAGCTGCCCTTACCTCATCAGCACTATTTTGAGACACATGTGCAGTTCCTATAATTTTTAAACATTCTCTTATCATCAGATATCCTTCTTAAAATGTTCTTTCTATTGTAAATTTTATTTAAAATATAATTAAAATTTTATTTAACTATTAATATTAATTCTTATATTAATTATATCAATTACATTTATAAACTTTTTGAAAGTCCGATTGAAATCTATTCATGGTATAATGTAATCTTTCCATCCCTATAGATTCCAACATTCTCGCTGATATTTTCTTTAACGCATAGTCTAACATCATCTTCATATCCAAGATATGCAAGACGACGTCCGGATTTTGATTTGATGGAAACTTTTTCAACTTTTTCCTTATCTCTGCTTGCCATAATTGCTGAAATAGCAAATTCTGTTATTCCGGTTTCCTCTTTGAAATAATCTATGTCATCGATATTTAGTTTATTCTGTTCATCCAATTCCTTTTGAATCCAGAATAATATTTCACCAGCTGCTAAAAAGTCCTCTATTGCAAAGGTTCTTTCGAATCCTCCCATAACGATTTCAATGTGTTCAGTTGCAAGCTTGCATGCTGCCTTTGCACAAGCTTTTGCATTGATGAATGATCCAATTAAAATGATTTCAGATTCCATATTGTCCAAAGCTCTTACACCATTGGTTGTTGTAAGTACTAAAGTGTCCTTTTCACCAGAGTATTCCTTCATTTCACCTGGGGAGTTTCCAAGTTCAAACCCTTCAATTGTTCTGCCGGTTCTCTCCCCTGCCAACACAGCATCCTTCCTTTCAGCTATTTTTATTGCTTCTTCTGGTGTATATACTGGATAAATTTCCTTGAATTTATCGAGAGCAACTGTAATTGTAGTGCTTGCCCTTAATGCATCAACCATTATGGAAAGGTCTTTTGAGGAACCTTTTTCAAAACTTAAACTTACTTTCACTTTTTAGCCTCTATTACTCTAAAATATAGCAAATATGATTTTCTTCTATGTATAACTTTTATATTTAGTAATATATAATACTTAATAAGTAATATTATTTTAAGAAAAATTTTGAATTATTTTTTGGGGAATATTATGATAGTTGTTACAACTCCCATGTGTAGGCAAATAGTGGAATGGGCAGGACTTAAGGAATTCAAAGTAAATAAATTTCCTGATGAAGAAGAAGGGGATTTTGCCATTTTGCTTTCTGAAAGCAAGGTGGAAATGGATTCATTGGCCATAAAGATAAATACATTTGGCCAGATTAAGGAAAGCATTAAAACAGTGTCTAAAGTTCTTTTTGAAAGAAATCTGATTGAAAAAGCTATTGGCGATGAAGGGATAGAATCAATTTTTAATGATTATAAAGATGATGTTGAATATGCCCTTTTGGATGAAAATGAGTTTAATGAAATAAGAAAATCCAACAATGATAAAAAAGTGAAAGTCTATTCAGAATTCCTAAAGGACATAATTTTAGACATTGGAGCAGATGTGATTGATTTCACATATGATAAAAATGGAAATGATGAGGATAAGGCAAATGACTTAGGAATGGATTTTGATTATTTGGTTTATCCGGATTATTTGGAGGAAGAAGTTCTAAAAAGAGAAAACCTAAAATCTAATGAGTTTAAAGTAATTAAGATATTAAGCCATAATAATATTTCAAAAGACCCGATATTGAAAGCGGAATCAAGATATGCGACATTAATTGAAGAAATGTCTAAATGATTTTTTTAATTATGGTGTAAAAATGATTGTTCAGGAAAAGGAAGTTAAATCAATATTATCCAAATCAAATCTTCCCATTGCAGGGTATACTGCAAATCCATATGTTGGCTGTCCACATGCCTGCAAGTATTGCTATGCTGATTTTATGAAAAGGTTCACTGGTCATAAAGAGGAATGGGGGACTTTCATTGATGTAAAGTATTGGAAACCTATAAAAAATCCTCAAAAGTATTCTGGAGAAACTGTTATTGTTGGTTCAGTAACTGATGGATACAATCAATGTGAGGAGGAATTCTGCAGAATTCGCCAATTGTTGGAGGAACTGAAAGGAACAGACATAAATCTTATCATAACTACAAAATCAGACTTGGTGTGCAGAGATTTGGATTTGATAAAAACATTCAATGATCCTTTGGTTTCCTGGTCCATCAATACCCTTGATGAAGATTTTAAAGAGGATATGGATGATGCACCATCAATTAAGGATAGGATTAAAGCAATGAAGAGGTTTCACAAAGAGGGCATAAGAACAACTTGTTTCATTTCTCCTATTTTTCCTGAAATAACAGACCCTATTGAAATTATTGAAGAAATCAGTGATTTTTGTGATTATATTTGGCTTGAAAATCTTAATTTAAGGGGAGGATATAAAAAGACTATTTTTGACTATATTGATTTAAAATATCCTGAATTGGTGCCTCTCTATAAAGAGATTTATACTTATAAGGACATGTCTTATTGGAAAGAATTGGATGATGAAATCAGTGCTTATGCAAGGGAAAATGATTTTATGTATATAATTGATGAAGAACCCTTTATAAAAAGCCCTAATGAAAATCCAATCATAATCAATTATTTCTATCATGAAAAGATAAGGCAATCTTCAAAAAAGAAAAGATAGTTGTTAGGAATCAGCCAATTATTTCTTGAATATTCTTAAAATGTACTTTTTTAATCCAAATAATTATTAAATAAGAAAAATATATTATTTAATAATCAAAATTTTATAGATTTTTTATAGATTGCTGAAATCATAATTACTTAATTCGTTATTCATTTTAAAGGAGAATAAAAATTGTTAGACATAAAATTATTCAGAGAAGATCCTGAATTGATATTTGACTCTGAAAAGAAAAGATTCAGAAGTACAGAAAATGCAGAGAAAGTTATTGAATATGACACCTTATGGAGAGAAGGTGAAAGAAGATTAAACTCTTTAAGAGCAGAGAAAAACAAGTTATCCAAATCATTTAAAAAAGCTAAACAGGAAGGCAATATTGAAGAAGTCATTGCAAAATCCAAGGAAGTGGCTAATGAAATTAAAGAGTTAAGCGCTAAAAATGCAGAATACCTTCAATTAAGAGATGATTATAGATATAAAGTAGGAAACATCATTGACGAAGATGTTCCAGTTTCCGATACTGAAGATGACAATGTAGTTGTAAGAACCTATGGTGAAATCCCAGAGCATGACTTTGAATTGTTGAATCATGTTGACTTGATCAATAAGATTGATGGAGCAGACCTTGAAACTGCAGCAAGCGTTTCAGGTGCAAGGTTCTACTACTTGAAAAGAGACATTTTACACTTGAACTTGGCATTGATTCAATTTGCACTTTCAGAACTTGAAGCTGAGGGTTACATTCCTATGCAAACTCCTTTCTTTGTAAAAGGTGAAGTTGCAGCTGAAACTTCTGAACTTGGCGAGTTTGAGGAAACATTATACAAGGTTGAAAATGAGGATATGTACTTGATTGCAACTGCTGAACAGACCTTGGCAGCTCTTCACAGAAATGAAATCATCAATCCTGAAGACTTGCCACTTAGATACTGTGCACTTTCAACCTGTTTTAGAAAAGAGGCAGGGTCTCATGGAAAAGACACTTTAGGAATCTTTAGAGTTCACCAATTCGAAAAGATTGAACAGTTCATTTACTCTACACCAGAAGATTCAAGAAAGCAGCATGATCATTTGATGGAAGTCACTGAAAGAATTTATCAGAAATTAGGTCTTCCATATCAAATCATAGCTATTGTGTCTTCAGCTTTAAATGACAATGCAGCAATCAAATACGACCTTGAAGCTTGGTTCCCGGGTTCCGGTGCATTCAGGGAATTGGTAAGCTGTACTAACTGTAAGGATTATCAAGCAAGAAAAACCAAAACAAGGTACGGTAGAGCAGGTTCCGGAGATGCACAAATATTGCATACCTTAAACAGTACAGCTATTGCAACTGAAAGAACCATTTGCTGTATTTTAGAAAACTACCAACAAGCTGATGGTAGCATTAAAGTCCCTGAGGTCTTGGTACCTTATATGGGCGGAAAAACAGTCATTGAAGCAAAAGAATAATTTTTATTCTTTTTTCTCTTTTTTTATTATTTTATCTATTTTTTTAATTTTTACAAATCTATTTTTACTTTAATTTTAGCCACTATTGTTTGCATACATTCAAACTATTATTTTTGTTATAACTTTTTTGCATAGAAAAAATTTAAAAAAAGAGTTAAGATAGCAAAAAGTCAAAATTTTAAAAAAAGAAAAAAAATGATGAATACATTATTAGTACTCATCTGCATGTAAATATCCAACGATTCCATGTGCTATTAATGCAATACCTAAGATGATGGTGATTAATATTGGATTGTTTGCTGCAAATACAGCAATGAACAAGATAACAATTCCTAATACTAAACCAACTAATGATCCGGTTTTATTGATTTCAGCCCCTCCAAGCAATCCGATTACGGAAGCTATGATAAGCATGAATCCAACAATATAGAACTGTAATCCAACTAAGAATGAAATTGCATTTGTTCCAAAGATGAATGCCAATCCTAAAATGATCATCACAATACCGAATATTGCTGAAACAGTTGAAACAGCTGGTGAAATATCTTTTGCAATGATTCCAGTGTAAGCTAATCCTAGACCAAATATCAATACAGCTGCACCAATAAGGATGGATATTAAATTAGCACTGAATATTGGGAATATGATAAATATTAAACCAATAATTATTGAAATAATAGCTAAAATCTTATTTGATTCCATTTTTTCACCTCATTTTACATTTAATTGTTTAATATTCTATTTATTAAGGTATATATAAATTATTCTTTCATTTTACATAATGCCTTCAATTTTTTATTTATAATTTTTTCATCAATTATTTCAATTAATTATTTCAATTAACTATCTCAATTAATTATTTAAATAATAATGAATTAATCTTAATTAATTAATACCTAAAAAACATTTTCATGTGATAAGATGGCTGATTTTGAAGAAATTATTAATACAAGACGCAGTATAAGGGAATATGATTCCAAAGAAGTTGAAGATGACAAGATAGAAAAGATTTTAAAAGCAGGTATGCAAGCTCCTGGAAGCAGGTTAGGTGCTGAACCTTGGGAATTCTTGATAATCAAAAACAAGGAAACACTTGCTAAAATAGGGGAAATCAAACCTCGTGTAACAAATGCTCCAGTAGCTATTCTTTTGATTGCAAACATTGAAAGGTCATTTTATAAATTGGTATGGCAACAGGATATGAGCGCAGCAGCAGAGAATATGCTTCTTGAAGCTGTCAATCTTGGCTTGGGGGGATTATGGAATGGTGTGGCACCTGAAGAGGAAAGAATGAACGCCATTGGTGAGATTGTAGGTTTGCCAAAAGATGACAACCTAAAGCCATTCTGCATAATAACTCTTGGTTATCCAGCTGAAGGTTGGGAAAACAAATTCATGGATAAATTCGATGAATCCAGAATTCACTATGAAACCTATTAATTAATCAAAAATTAATTGACATATTGATTGCAATTTAATATCAAATCTGATTTCAATTCTTAAACGGATGATGCATTATGAAATACAATTTTGATTCAATAATTGACAGAAAAAACACCAATTCACTTAAATGGGATCTATTTGATGATGATTACCCTATGTGGGTTGCAGATATGGATTTTTATGCTGCTCCACTCATTTATGAATCCGTGAATAGAAAAGCAAAGCATGGAGTTTATGCCTATTCATTTGTCAATGATGAAATTTTTGATTCCTATATCAATTGGTGGGAGAAATATGGCCTTGCTATGAAAAGGGATGAATTATTGTTTGCAAATGGGGTCATGCCTTCAATCACAAGCATCATTCGAGCATTCACTGATGTTGGAGATAATGTCTTGATCCAAACACCAGTTTACCATGTCTTCTTTTATGTGATTGAAGATAATGGCAGAAATGTTGTTGAAAATCCTCTGATTTATGATTCTAACTCCAATGATGTGGAAACTGCATACTCCATTGATTTTGATGATTTGGAAGAAAAATTCAAGGATCCAAAGACTAAATTGATGCTTTTATGCAATCCCCATAATCCGATTGGAAGAATATGGGATGAGAAAACCCTTGAAAAGATAGCTATTCTAGCTAAAAAATACGATGTCATTGTTGTGGCTGATGAAATTCATTGTGACTTAACTGACCCTAATCTGACTTATGTTCCTTTCGCATCTTTAGATAAGGACTTGTCAAACAATAGCATAACTTGCATTTCTCCAAGCAAGACATTTAATATTGCAGGTCTTCAAAGTTCTGCAGTCTTCACTCGTAACAAGGAACTTTATGAGGTTTTAGAAAAGCAATTGTCAGTGGATTGCTTCAATCATCCGAACATCTTTTCAATAGATGCCACTATTGCAGCATACAAAAGTGAAGATTGGTTAAATGAATTGAGAGAAGTCCTATTTGAAAATAAGATGATTGTTGATGAGTTCTTAAAAAGTGAAATTCCTGAAATCAAATTGGTTCCTGCAAATGCAACCTATCTTTTATGGTTGGATTGCATCCAACTAAAAAGAGAAGATTATGGGGATAGATTTTCAAATGACTTATCAGAATTCTTAAGAGAAAATGTAAGTTTATTCTTATCTCCAGGAATCCAATTTGGACAAAATGGAGATAATTTCTTGAGAATGAATATTGCATGTCCTCAAGAATTATTGCTTGAAGGATTGAATGCATTAAAAATAGGGGTTGAAGAATTTAAAAAAGAAAATAATTTATGAATTCTAAAAATAGTAATTAATTAATTTTTTTTGAAAGTATTAAAAATATTTTTTTGAAAGTATTAAAAATAAAAAAGTAGAGAAAATTAATTTATTTTAATTTCTCTTCCCACTCTTTTTGTCTAAAACCAGTAAGCACTATATCTTCAGTCTCAATTATTGGACGTTTTACAAGCATGCCTTCAGTAGATAAAATCTTCAATTGTTCTTCTTCACTCATTTCTGGTAACTTGTCTTTTAATTGCATCTCTCTGTAAATTTTACCACTTGTGTTGAAGAACCTCTTGAGAGGTAGTCCACTTTTCTCATATAATGCCTTCAATTGATCATAATCGGGATTTTCCTCAACAATATGCTGTTCATCATATTCGAATCCATTTTCGTCTAACCATTTCTTAGCCTTTTGGCATGTGCTGCATCTTGGGTAGTAAATAAATAACATTCTCCATTCTCCTAAAAATTTTATAAAATCAATTTTTTGTTCTTATTCTTATTCTTATTTCTATATTTGAAATTTATAAATTATTCTAATTATTGATTAACTTTGTAAACTAAAGACTTTTATCATATGATTTTTAAATTAATATTAGAAAAATAAATAATATGAAATTAATTAAAAACAATAAGGTGATATCGTGAGTATTTTAGTTGCTTATTATTCAAGAACAGAAGTTACAAAAAAATTAGCAGAAGCCATTGCTGCAGAAACTGGTGCAGATATTGAAGAAATTGTTTCTAAAGTGAAATATGATGGTAAAATAGGTTTTGCACGTGGTGGAAAGGATGCTCTTTCAGAAAAGATCATTGATTTAGGGCCATTAGAACATGATGTTTCAGATTATGACTTGGTTTATTTAGGAGTTCCTGTATGGGCTGGAAAAGCTGCAAACCCTATGATTTCATACATTAAGCAAAATGAAGGAAAGTTCAATGATGTAAAATTCTTTGTAACTGCAGGTGGAAGCGGTTTTGAAGGTGCCATTGAACAAATGGAAAAATATGTCGGCAAAGCTCCTTTGAAAACATTAACTCTTGTAACAAAACAAGTAAAACATGATGAATTTGATGAAGAGTTAGCTTCATTTATAGAATAAACTAAATTTTAGTTTTTTTAGATTTTTAACCGTATACTATTAACTGATTTAATTATTAACCTATTAAATTATTTATTTCGCGAAATAGAAAGATTTAAATCCTTTAAAAATAATTTATAATATTAACAGATTTTTATTCACTTAAAATGTTTAATAAATGTAAATTAGGTGATATAATGTCAATTTATGATTTTGAAGTAAAAGACACTCAAGGAAACATGGTTTCCTTAAGTGAATACAAAGGAAAAGTATTGTTAATTGTCAACTCTGCTACCAAATGTGGTTTCACTCCACAATACACTGAATTGAATGAAATCTTCAATGAATTCAAGGATGAAGGATTTGTCATTTTAGATTTCCCATGTAACCAATTTGGTAATCAAGCTCCTGGTACTGGAGAGGAAATTGCAGCTACCTGCCGCAGTGAGTATTTGGTTCCTTATCCAATCTTTGAAAAGATTGAAGTGAATGGTGAAAACGAAGAGCCATTATACGCTTACTTAAAGCAAGAGCAACCATTTAAAGACATCACTGGTGATGGGGCTAGAAAATTGAAAATGGTCCTTAAGGTAATGGATAGACATTATAAGGACAATGATGACATCAAATGGAACTTCACTAAATTTTTAGTTGATAGAGAAGGAAATGTAGTTCAACGTTTCGAGCCAACTGAAAGTTTAGATGATGTTAAGGCAAGAGTTAAAGAATTATTATAATTCTTTATTCTATTTTTTCTCCATTTTTTCTATTTTTTTCAGTTTTTCAAATTCTATTTTTATTCTATTTTTCTATTTTTTTTAATTTTTTCTTATTATAATAAGCAGCATCTTTTTTTCGTGTTGATTTATTAAATAGTTAAATAATTTAAGAATCAATATAACTTATGTGGGATTATGAAAAAGATTTTATACTTGACAGATTTATATTATCAGGCAAAAGGCAGAAACTACTATGAGGAGGACCTCTTTTTATCAGGGATACTTAAGGATTATTTTGATATAGTTTTGTGCAATCCAAAGAATTCTTCAAGTTTTGAAAATGATGTGGATTTAATCATTTTCAGAAACACTGGAAGTGTATTGAATTTTAAGGAAGGTTATGATTCCTTTAGAGAACGGGTGAAAAGCAACAATTTAAAAACTTTCAACGATTTCACTGGGAAGGCAGATATGTGCGGAAAGCAATATCTTGTTGACTTGACTTTAGAGGATTATCCTGTTATCCCTACAATTGATGATATAAAAAATATTGATTTATTGCCTAACTCCGATCTTTTTGTCATAAAACCAAAAGATGGCGCTGATTCAATAGGTCTTGAGTTTTTAACTAAGGAAGAATTAATCAAAAAGGATTTGAATAAGAATATTTTAATTCAGCCGGCAATTGATTTTGAATACGAACTGTCTTTTTATTTTATAAATGATAAGTTTGAATATGCATTATATGCTCCTAATAAAGAGGAAAGATGGAAACTTGAGAGATATGTTCCAAGCATTGAGGAGATAGGATTTGCAAAAAGATTTATTGAGTGGAACACTATTGAAAATGGTATTCAAAGAGTTGATGCATGCAAAACAAATGATGGTCAATTATTATTGGTGGAACTTGAAGATTTAAATCCATATTTGTCTCTTTTGGAGTTAAATGAAGAAACTGTTGAGATTTTTATCAATGATTTAGTGGATGCGATTAAAAATTTATGATTATTTTTTTGAAAGTGGTAAAATGAAATTGGAAATCAATACAGAAACCTGCACTGGATGTAAATTATGTGAAACCGTTTGCATTAGAGATAATATTGAAATTATTGATAAGAAAGCTGTTGAAGTTGATAATGGAGATTGCTTTGACTGTGGGCATTGTTTAGCTATTTGTCCAACAGGAAGCATATCCTTAAATACATATGAAGATCAAAAAGACCGTGTTGAAGATTATAATCCTCGTGAAATTCCAATCAATTCTGAAGATTTATTGCAATTCCTAAAACAGCGCAGAAGCATTCGTTGGTTCAAGAAGAAAAAAGTGGATAAGGAAACTTTTGATAAGCTATTTGAAGCTGCCTATTACAGTCCAAGTGCTCAAAATGCTCAAGATGTTGAATTTGTTGTTCTTGATGAGAAACTGGATGATTTCATGCATTTGGTTTATGATATAATCAAAGTGGAAGAAGATGAATTCTTCAGAATAAAACAGTTTGGTGAGTATCTTAGAGGTGAAGGAGATTATAAGAACCATCCACTTCTTTGGGAAGGAACACAGATGATTTTGTCCTTTTCCAAAAGTCAGGCAAATGCATTGATTGCAAATACAAGACTTGAGTTATTGGCTTATTCAATGGGTCTTGGAGGATTCTATTCATTATTCACTCTTAAGGCGGATGAATTGGATCATCAAAGATTAATGGAATTCTTCCCAGAAATAGACCGAGATAAGCACATGTATTCTGCATTCATAATAGGTTATCCTAGAGTAAAATACAGAAGAACAGTTCCTCATAAGAAAATAGATGTGTATTATAAATAGCTATTTAATTCTTTTTTTATTTTTTTATCTATTTTTTATTTTTTTATCTAAAAAACAAATCTAATTATAAAGTTAATTTAACGGAAAGGCAAGAAAATCCCTGTTCAATCTCAGATGAAACTGAAAGTTGATTGAATTTGGGGAATGATTTTCTAACATGTTCCAGGATTCTAAAGTCTATATAGATTTCTGTTACATAAAATTCAAATCCATCTGTAAAATAGTAAGTAGGCTTTCTGCATTTGAGCTTTGCACCATAGAAGAAATCTTCGAGCCTATTTTCCAAATCCCATTTTTCGTTTTCACTTAACTCTTTTCCATTGATGTAATCAATTATTTCATCTTCCAATCCCTCTTCAATAGGATAAAGCCTTAAGTCATTTTCCATTTCTTCTAATTCTTGATACAATTCTTCTCTGTTTAATTCAACCATAGTGTCACCATATTCAAATCTAAAAATAGAGTGATTTTTTAAAAATTTTCTTTAGAAAATTTTATAATTTAAATTTTAATAATTTGTAAAAAATAAAAATAAAAATAAAAAATAAAATGAAATTTTTATATGGAATTTTAATTAAAATTAAAGAGAAATAATTGAAAATTATTTCATATTTCCAAATAATCCTCTAATAATCCCTTTTGTAACTTCCCTTGCAGCAGTGTTTACAACAGTTGTAGTTGCCTTTTCAACAGTTGTCTTTCTTGTAGTCTTTCTCTTGGATTTAGTGGTTTGTTTTGTCATTTGATCCACTGCTGTTCCAACAGCTATGCCAATAACATCTTCAAGCAATCCTTTTTGTTTAGGTTGCTCTGGTGCTTGGGTTTGTGCTGGAGCTTGCTGTTCAGCAGGTGCCTGTTGGGTAGGTGTTTGTTGTGCTGGAGCTTGCTGTTCAGCAGGTGCCTGTTGGGTAGGGGCTTGTTGTGCTGGAGCCTGTTCTGCTTGATTAGGAATTTCCCTAATAGGTGCATCTTGAGGGATTTCAGATTGTACATTCGGATTGTTGTCAATCTTATTCAATAGCATCTCATATGCTGATTCCCTATCAACTGCATCTCTGTATTTTCCTCTAAGAGATGAAATGCTCATCAATTCTGCTCTGTAATTATCTTCAATAGCTCCAATATAACTTTGAGGAGGCAAAATGTCAACTTGTTGCACGATGCTTGGAGCTCCTTTTTCTTCAAGAACAGAGACCAATGCCTCTCCAGTTCCTAAAGTGGAAATGACTTCTGTTGTATCGAATTCAGGGTTTGGTCTGAAGGTTTCAGCAGCAGTCTTTACAGCCTTTTGCTCCTTTGGAGTGTATGCATGAAGTGCATGTTGCACTCTGTTACCAAGCTGTGAAAGGACAGTGTCCGGAATATCGGATGGACTTTGTGTAATGAAGTATACTCCGATTCCTTTTGAACGAATCAATCTTATAATCTGCTCTACCTTTTTCTGGAATGCAGGGGACATGTCATCAAACAATAGGTGAGCCTCATCGAAGAAGAAAACGAATTTAGGTTTGTCCAAGTCGCCTACTTCCGGCATTGTTTCGTAAAGTTCGGATATCATCCATAATAAGAATGTTGAGTATAATTCCGGTGCTGTAGACAGTTTTACAGAATCCAATACGTTGATCATACCTTTTCCTTCATCATTGCATTGCATGAAGTCACTGAGTTCCAATGCAGGCTCTCCGAAGAACAGGTCTCCTCCTTGGTCTTCAAGGGTAAGTATGGATCTGAGAAGTGTTGTTGCTGATTTCTTGGCAACTGCACCGTATTGGCTTTCATAAAGTTCAGCATTATCACTTACATGATTAATCATGGATTTCAAATCTTTCAAATCAATCAAAAGAAGGTTTTCATCATCTGCTACACGGAATACGATGTTCAATACCCCTTCTTGTGCTTCAGATAAGTTCAATATTTTTGAAAGCAATTGAGGGCCCATTTCAGAGATTGTGACTCTAATAGGCAATCCTTTCTCACCATATAAATCCCAGAATTCAACAGGATATGACTTGAATACAAATCCCTTATCAGCAAGTTTGTACTTTTCCATTCTTTCAGTTACTTTTGCGTTTGGTTCACCTACCTTTGCAAGACCTGAAACGTCCCCTTTCATATCTGCTAAAAATACAGGAACTCCCATATCACTGAAAGCTTCTGCAAGTGTTTTTAAAGTGACTGTTTTACCGGTACCAGTTGCACCAGCTATTAATCCATGACGATTGGCTAATTTGGATAACAAATAAACCTCTGTATTCTCATTAGCCCCAACTAAGATATTATTTTCTGCATACATGATAACACCTTTTTGATAAATCTGATAATGAAAAATTATTTAATTATTTCACATGTTCTTTAATTCTTATTATATTCCTAATAATATAAAAAATAATTTATTTTATTCTTTGTTTTTTCTTTTCGATTTTTCAATTCTTCATTAAAAATTATTTTCCATTTAATGCAAAGTAAAAATAATAAATTATATAATAGACTTAAAAAATATATTAAAATAAGATATTTTATTGAATAAAATTGATTTTATAATAATTTATGATTTTTATAAGGTGATGATTATATGTATGAAACCTTAACATTCACTGGTGGAATTCACAAAAGCGAAGAATTGAAAGAATTAATTGAGGATTTAGGAGGTTTTGTTCTTCAATCCAATATATTGCAAATGGAACTTGTATTGAATATGGCGGTTCCTATTGATGATGTGGATATTATTAAGGAAAAGGCTAAAGAGCTTTTAGGTGAACTCTCTGTTGCACCTATGGCAGGTTCTGAAATAGCTATTGTTTCCCCAACTCTTGCAAGACACCACCTTCCTCATGCTGCATGTGATATCTCCGAATACCTTAGACGTTATGGTGCTAAAGACAATATGGTCGGGTTGGCTCGTGGTCATGGTAAAGGAACTGCAGGAATCAGTGAAACTGAAAAGGCATTGATTGAAGAGCATGACATAGCCATTTTTGCATTAGGAAGCTTCAAGCAATGCATTATTGATAAGGCTTATCTTTACAATGACATTGATATTCCAGTGATTGTCACAGGTGCACCTGAAATTGATTTGGAAGAATTGCCTGGTGTAGACGCTTATGTTCCAGGATTAGGTAGAATTCCACGCAGATTAAAAAGAGGGGAAAACATAAGAGCTTTGAAAAAGTTAGTTGAAACTGTTGAAGACCTTTTGGAAAAACGTAAAAAAGAGCTTGCTCAAGACCCTCCAATTGCACCTTCAATTTTAGTCAAGAGCGAGATTGAAACTCAAGTTCCAGCTATTAAGGAAGTCATTTCCCCAACTCCTGTAACAAGTCAACTCTGTGGGCTTAGAGTAAAATTGGATTATGACAAGTATCATGAGGAAATTGAAAATGTAGTTATAGGGGACCAAAAATTAAAGGACATTGCAGAGATTAAAAAATCTCATTTCTATGATTACATACTCGTAGAGCTTTTAACTGAAAGTTCTTTAGTGGATTAAAGTTATTATATTAAAAAAATGATATTTTAAGGAAATATTTTTTAAAAAAAGTTATATTATAATAAATATAATTTTTTATATTTTTTATTATCTTATTTTTAAAAATCTCATGTCATCTTATTTTTAATGAATTATATAAATTATTTCTAATATTCAATCATCATAAATAATAATTAAATATTTATTTTATTATCAAATGTGAAGTGTAAAAATGCAAGTTATAGCGGATCTTGGTGGAACTCCTGGAAAAGATTGTAGAGGCTTTTGTAAGTTTTGCTACTTTAGAAAAGTGAAACCTTTAACAGAAGCTCTTGGATGCCAACATTGCCCACCTAATAAAGTGGGTTGTCCAAGATGTCTCGAAGGAGTTCAAGAGGCAGGGAAACCATTTCAACAGCCATTTTCAGTAATAAGTGAAGTTCAAATGGCTTTGATGATGAATCCTGTAAGAGATGCTAACTTGAAGGTCAACATCAGTGGTGGTGGAGATGTCAGCTGTTACCCTTATCTTGAAGAGCTTATATCTAACTTGTCTCAAATGCAATTGCCAATTCACTTAGGTTATACAAGTGGAAAGGGAATTGATGATGGCGATATAGCTACACAATTCTTGAATCAAGGAGTGGATGAGGTAACCTACACTATTTTTGCAGCAGACCCAAAACTCAGAAAGGAATGGATGTTGGATCCAAGTCCAGAGGAATCCCTTAAAGCTGCTCAACTTTTTGCAGAAGGTGCAGACTTGCATGCGGCAGCAGTTATCATTCCGGGGGTAAATGATGGTGCAGTGCTTCAAAACACTTGTGAAAAATTGGAAGCGTGGGGTGCAAAGGCATTGATGATGATGCGTTTTGCAAATAGTTATGACCAAGGGTTGATTTTAGGAAATGAACCTGTTGTTGAAGGAATAACTCCTCATGAACCTCTTGAATTCGAAGAGCTTGTAAAGGAAATCAACAGTGAATATAATCTTAGAGTCACTGGAACTCCATTATCCGATCCAACAATTGGAGCACCATTCATTTTAGCAAAAGATGAGTATGAGGAATTTTTAGGAATATTGCCTAAAGTTACTGGCGAAGCTACACTTCTAACATCTAAGATTGCAGCACCATTCTTGAAGAAAATATTTGATAAGATAGCTCCAGATAATGTGAATGTAGTGGCCACCAAGAAGGATATCGCATGCTTGATGACAAAACAGGACCTTGAAGTCTTGGATTTGGAAGACATTAAAGACACAGTCATTCTCCCTGGAAGAGCATTTATCCATCAATTGGATGCAGAAAGGATATTAAGTCAGGATGGCAAAAGCCGTCTTGTAGGATATGGTCCGGATACTTTAAGCGTTGATGGTGAGTTAAGCAGCGGCATGAGTGAAGAGGAAGTTATTGAGCATGAGCTCGGTTCTTTCATTGATCTTATTCAGGCAATCAATTTCTTTGGTATGAAAAGGGCTTTCTAATATTTTTTTAATTTTAAAAATTTTTAATAATACTTTTTCTATTTTTATAATTTTCAATTTTTTTATTTTAAAAAATTTTTAATATACTTTTTCTATTTTTATATTTTCAAAATTTTTTCAAATTAATTTATTCTCAAAATTTTTATTTTTTTTTAAATGCATATTTTCAATTATTTTTTTTAAAAAAATAGTTTGTTTTTAGTATTACTAATAGTATTACTTTAGCCGAATTTTAGTAATATTTGAATTTTTCATGATTTTTCATTTTTTTCTTTATTTTTATTTTTAAAATATCCTTTGTATTTATTTAGTATATTAAAACTTTGTCATACTTATTTTTTAATTATAGTTCAATATAGTATGTTTTTTAAATTTTAAGCTATTTTAATCGATTTAAAAAAGTATTACTTTTTGACTCAGATATAATAAAAAAATTAAAAAATATTATTACTTATAAAGTTTTCTATTTAATTCTTAAACGAATGTTTATATTATATTTTAAATAAACTAATATTTGTATACCAAATAGCTGGCTATTGCAAAAATTTTGCTGGATAGCTTACTCAACATAACTAAAAAATAGTTATTTTGGGTGGTATATTAACTCTATTTATTTAGGAGGGAAAAAATTGGCAAAGTTTGATGATAAAGTCGATTTATACGACGACAGAGGTTCATTAGTCGAAGCTGATGTACCAATCGAAGCTCTAAGTCCGTTACGTAACCCTGCTATTAAGAACATTATTAGCGGTGTTAAAAGAACTGTAGCTGTAAACTTAGAAGGAATCGAAAAATCTTTAAAAACTGCTTCCGTCGGTGGAGCAAAATCTAAAATCTTAGGTAGAGAAATGGATCTTGACATCGTAGCTCAAGCTGACTCCATTGCTGCTGCTGTAAAAGACATGCTTCAAGTAACTGAAGACGATGATACTAAATGTGAAGTACTCTCTGGTGGAAAAAGGATTTTAGTCCAAATTCCAACTATCAGATTAGACTCTTCCGCAGAATACTCCGTAGCAACCTTAGCTACCGCAACTGCATTAACTCAAGCTATTATCAAAGAGTTTGACGTAAACATGTACGACGCAAACATGGTAAAAGCTGCTATTTTAGGAAGATACCCACAATCTGTAGAATACATGGGTGCTAACTTAAAAACCATGTTAGACGTACCACAAAAATTAGAAGGTCCTGGTTACTCCTTAAGAAACATTAAAGCAAACGACTTCGTAGCTGCTACCTTAAAGAACACTTTACAAGCAACCGCTCTCGCAAGTATTTTCGAACAAACTGCTATGTTTGAAATGGGTGACGCAGTAGGTGCTTACGAAAGAATGCACTTATTAGGTTTAGCTTACCAAGGTTTAAACGCTGACAACATGGTATTAGGTCTCGTACAAGACAACGCAAAAGAAGGAACTGTAGGTTCTATCGTACAAGACACTATTGCTAAAGCTGAAGCAGATGGTGTAATCGCTGTAGAAAAAGAATTAACTGGATACAACATGTACGCAACTAGTGACGCAGCTAAATGGAACGCATATGCTGCTGCTGGATGTACTGCTGCTATTATGGTTAACGTCGGTGCAGCAAGAGCTGCTCAAGGTATTCCATCAACTATCTTATACTTCAACGACAACATCGAATTTGCTACCGGTTTACCTGGTATTGACTTCGGTAGAGCTGAAGGGGTAGCTGTAGGATTCTCTTTCTTCTCTCACTCTATCTATGGTGGAGGAGGTCCTGGTTTATTCAACGGTAACCACGTAGTAACCAGACACAGTAAAGGATTTACTATCCCTTGTGTAGCTGCAGGTATGGCATTAGATGCTGGTACCCAACTCTTCTCTCCAGAAGCAACTTCTGGATTAATTAAAGAAGTATACAGTGAGATTGACGAATTCAGAGAACCACTCAAATATGTTGCTTTAGCAGCTGCTGAGATTAAAGGTGACATCTAATTATCGAATTAATTTTTGTTAATTAAAATCTAATTTAAAATTCACGAAAAATTATTTAAATCGTCTGATTTAAATACTGAGGTTAAATAATGGATATTGAAATTTTTCCACACAGAATTTTAGGAACAGACACAACTGAAAAAGTATTGAATGATATCGAATCTTTAGACTCAGTTATAAGAACTGTTATTCAAGGACCAAGACTCCCACCTCAAGATGAGATTGACCGTATTTATGGTGATCGCAGAGTCATTGTGGTAAATGGTGAGGAAGTTGAATTGAAAGTTAAGACTGGTAGAATTTTTGTTGAACTATATGATGAATCTGGTATTGAAGAAATCAGATCCATATGTGATGAACATATTGATACTGGATATGATATCAACACTAGCAAATCCCAATACATCAGAAAACAAAGAACTGTTACTGATGGATTGAAATATGGTGAAAATACAGAGATTCCTGATGAATTGGTCGGTATCGCAGATACCCGTTCTAAATTTAAAGATCATGTCTCTATTCTAAAAAGGGATACATTGGAATAAAAAATATCTTTTAGGTTATTGATAATATGATTGGAAGATGCACACATCTTGTAGACTGTAGGGAAACAAGAGGTCTTGGTGAAGGAGGAGGAATTGCTCAAAGAGGAACTTTCGCAGAGTGTGGAAGTGATGTTTTGGCAGTTGCTATGTCTCCAGGTCGTAGACACATTACCAAACCTGTCTGTGAAATTACCTTTGGCTTACGTGAAGCAAACCTATTAACCAGTACCATGATATTGGATGCAGGTAGTGGTGTTCCACATGATGCTCCTGCAGGCGGTGCAGGTAATGCTTTTGGTTTAACTGATAAGGAAGTTGAACAAATGCAAAAGTTTAAGGTTATTGTGGTTCATTTAGGTGGAGTAAGAAATCATATTACATACAAGGCAAGATTAATCTTGCGTAACGTTAACAAACCTTGTGTTATTATTTGTGAATATCCTGTTGACTTTGAAGATTTTGCAAAAATCGGTGTCAAAACCGCAAAGGTCATGCCTGAAGAGGTAAAAACAGAAGGTAAAATCATGAACATAGTATCAGGGGTTATTAGGGGACAAACAGTGTCTCAAGAAAAATTAGATGAGATTATTAGAAAAGTTAGATTAACATTAGGAGATGCATAATTATGGCACAATATTATCCAGGAACTTCTCAGGTAGCTGAAAACAGAAGAAAATTCACTAACCCAGATGTTGAGTTAGAAGTTTTAAGAGAAATATCTGATGAAGATGTAGTAAAATTATTAGGTCACAGAGCTCCAGGTGAAGAATACAAATCCGTACACCCACCTCTCGACGAACTCGATGAACCTGATGACATTATTAGAGAAATTGTAGAACCTATTGACGGTGCAAAAGCAGGGGACAGAGTAAGATACATCCAATTTGTAGACTCCATGTACTTTGCTCCAGCTCAACCATTCTTAAGAGCAAGATCCTATGTATACAGATACAGAGGAATCGATACCGGTACTTTATCCGGTAGACAAATTATCGAAGCTCGTGAAAGAGACTTAGAAAGAATTTCCAAAGAAATCTTAGAAAACGAATACTTCGATACCGCAAGAACTGGAATCAGAGGTTCTGGTGTACACGGTCACTCTTTAAGACTCGATGAAAACGGTTTAATGTTCGACATGTTAAGAAGACAAGTACTCAACAAAGAAACCGGTAACGTAGAAATGGTAAAAGACCAAATTGGTCACGAATTAGATGAACCTGTAGTATTAGGTGAACCATTAGACGAAGAAACCTTAAGAGCTAAAACCACAATCTACAGATGTGATGGTGAAGCTTACAAAGACGATGAAGACGCTGTAACTGTCTTAAGACAAATACACGTCACCAGATCTCAATTTGGTTACAACCCAGAATATTAAGGAGGTTTATTAAAATGGCTGACAAAAAATTCTTAGATGCAATGACTAAAAAGTTCAAAGAAGCTCCAGAAGAAAAAACTACTACCTTCTATAATATGGGCGGTTGGACTCAATCTGAAAGAAAAACTGAATTTGTAAACGAAGGTAAAGCAATTGCTGAGAAAAGAGGAATCCCAATGTACAACCCTGACATTGGTAACCCACTCGGTCAAAGAGCTTTAATGTCCTACCAATTATCTGGTACTGACACTTTCGTAGAAGGAGACGACTTACACTTTATCAACAACGCAGCAATCCAACAAGCTTGGGACGATATCAGAAAAACTGTAATCGTAGGTTTAAACACTGCTCACAACGTACTCGAAAAGAGATTAGGTATGGAAGTAACTCCTGAAACCATTACCAACTATTTAGAAGTTGTAAACCACGCTATGCCTGGTGCAGCTGTAGTACAAGAACACATGGTAGAAACCAACCCATTATTAGTAGACGACTCCTACGTAAAAGTATTTACTGGAGACGACGACTTAGCAGCAGAAATCGACCCTGCATTTGTATTAGACATTAACAAAGAGTTCCCAGAAGAACAAGCTGAAGCTTTAAAAGCTGAAGTAGGTAATGCTATTTGGCAAATTGTAAGAGTTCCATCTGTTGTAGGTAGAGTTTGTGATGGTGGTACCACTTCCAGATGGTCTGCTATGCAAATTGGTATGTCCATGATTTCTGCATACGGTCAATGTGCAGGTGAAGGTGCTACTGGTGACTTCGCATACGCATCCAAACACGCAGAAGTAATTGGTATGGGTACTTACTTACCAATCAGAAGAGCAAGAGCAGGTAACGAACTCGGTGGTGTACCATTCGGATTTATGGCAGATATCTGTCAAGCAACCAGAGTAACCGACGACCCTGTAGAATCCGCATTAGAAGTAGTAGCTTTAGGTGCTGCTTTATACGACCAAATTTGGTTAGGATCTTACATGTCTGGTGGTGTAGGATTTACTCAATATGCTACCGCAGCATACACCGATAACGTATTAGACGACTTCTCTTACTTCGGTAAAGATTACGTAGAAGACAAATACGGAGAATTATGTTCCGCACCTAACAACATGGACACTGTTCTTGACGTAGGTTCTGAAGTAGCATTCTACTCCTTAGAACAATACGAAGAATACCCAGCTTTACTTGAAACCCACTTCGGTGGTTCTCAAAGAGCTGCTGTTGTATCTGCAGCTGCAGGTATTTCCACTGCATTCGCAACTGGAAACGCACAAACCGGTTTATCTGCATGGTACTTAGCACAATACTTACACAAAGAACAACATTCCAGATTAGGTTTCTACGGTTACGACTTACAAGATCAATGTGGTGCAGCTAACGTATTCGCTATCAGAAACGACGAAGGTTTACCACTTGAATTAAGAGGTCCTAACTACCCTAACTATGCAATGAACGTAGGTCACCAAGGTGAATATGCAGGTATCGCACAAGCACCTCACAGTGCTCGTGGAGACGCATTTGCAGTCAACCCTCTTATTAAGATTGCATTCGCTGACAAAAACTTGCCATTCGACTTCACTAAAGTCAGAGCAGAATTTGCTAAAGGTGCTTTAAGAGAATTCGAACCTGCAGGTGAAAGATCTATCATCATTCCAGCAAAATAAGTTTGGTGTAAACGGGAAATATGTAAATAAGGTTTTTAATCTATAGGATTCTTTATCCTAATAGATTTTACCTTATTTATTTTTTTCAATATGGTATTTGTTTGTATAAAGTAGAATGGATTTTTTTTCAATTGATTTTGAAAATAATAAAATGCATTTTATAAAGAAAATTTAAAAGAATTAGTGTCAATATAATAATTCAACTTAATTAAAATGGATTTAATTTCAATTGATTTTGATAAATCGCTTTAAAATTAAGGTAATGCTAAAAATAATTGATAAAATTTGAGATTTTTTAGTAAAGCTTATATATAGTGTTTTAAAAAAATTATAGAATATAGAGAGTTTAATGTCTCTAAATTAATTAATTTTAGGTTTATTTTAATTTAAGTAGACTTGAAAAAATTCTTGGTTTATCTTTTTAATTATTCAGGTTTAATTATTAAGATTTTTAGATTTATTCATCAAATATTTCA
Organism: Methanobrevibacter sp.; assembly: GCF_045114555.1. Lineage (GTDB taxonomy): Archaea > Methanobacteriota > Methanobacteria > Methanobacteriales > Methanobacteriaceae > Methanobrevibacter. The sequence continues at coordinate 48,180 of NZ_JBGUKT010000009.1, forward strand.
TTCTTAACACTTTAAGGATTTAATCTAGCTAGATTAAAAGCTAAGTGGTTTGCCTTGGCTTATTTGATTTATAAAATCTTTGTTTAAGTTATGAGGTATAATCATAAAGTATAAAATCATTCAGATGTTCTAAAAATGGTCTAAATTTTGCTTTAGTCCATTATTTAGTCCATTTTTATTTTATGTCTTTATGGTTTTATATTTGAGCAGAATATGTCTAAATGTGGTTAATAGGAAAATTAATCACGTAATAGTTTATTAAATAATTAAATTTAATAAAATTTAAGGAGGAAAAGAAAATATGGACCCTATTACATTAGGTGTAGTCGCATTAATGGGTGCAGCAGCAACCATTGCTGGTGCTGCAGAGGACTTAGAGTCTGACATCGGTTCACAAAGTAACCCTAACTCACAAGTTCAACTTGCTCCACAAATGGGACATTTACACCGTATGATCAATAAGGCAGCTTCTGGTGAACCAGTAGCATATGGATGCTGGTGTGGTATCGCTGGTGGTATCGCAGCTCTTGCAATGGGTATGGGTATTATTCCTATAGTAGCAATTGCAATGGGTTCTACTGTTGCTGCATTTGTTCACGCAATTTATACAGTCACATCACACATGGGAAGGATTGTTGGTCAATCTCAATTTGAACAACCATTATTTATGGATGTATTAACCCAATCCTTAGGCCCTATCGCAGCTCATGGTTTTATAGCTAGTTTCGGTATTGTAGGAATCGCTTACTTAATGACCCTTCCATTAAGCGGTCTCGGACACCCATTCCCATTACCATTACTCGCTGTACTATGGGGAATTACTATTGGTGCAATCGGATCATCCACAGGGGATGTACACTACGGTGCAGAAAGCGAATACCAAAAATTCGATTACGGTGGAGGTACTCCTGTAGCTATTCAAGGGGATATCGTAACCAAAGCTCCTCTTGGTGCTAAGAACTCTATCGATGTAGGTAACTTCTGTGCTAAATATGGTGGACCTTTAACTGGATTCTGTTTCGGACTTATTGTTTTCGTAAGCTTCTGGATTACTGTTGTATTCGGAGCTATTGGAGGACAAGTTGTAGGACTTATCATCGTTATTTTATTAATCGCTGGTAACTACTTCCTTGAAAAGTCTGCAAGAGAAAAATTCGGACCATATGAGGAATAAGGAGGTTACATTATGGATCTTATTATGTTTATTATATGTGTTGTAATTGCAGGTATTATTATGGGAGGAGGTGTACACTTCATTCCTGTAGGTGGTGCTCCTGCAGCTATGGCTACCGCTACCGGTGTAGGAACTGGTACCGCAATGTTAGCAGCTGGTGCAGGATTAACTGGACTCATTACCGCAGCTTCTATGACAGGACAACCAGTATGGTTGATCATCTTAGCAGGTGCAGTTGGTTCCATGTTAATGATGGGTATCACCATGCTTATTGGTAACTTTATTTATATTTATGGTGTTGGTGTAGTACCAGCATCTGGTAAAGCTGCAGTTGACCCAATCACCAAATGGAACCAAGAAAAATATAAAACTCCTGGTACCGAAGGACACGGTATTCCTACCGTATGTTACATTAGTGGTATCATTGGTGGTTTACTTGGTGGTGCTGGTGGTGGATTAGTCTACTGGGCTATTAACGAATTCGCAACCGCTAACATGACTGGATTTGACGCTACTGTTATTGCAGGATTAGCTGCTATCTTATCTGTAGGTATGTTCTTCATCAACTCTGTAACTGCTTCCTATAACATTGGAGGTACTATTGAAGGATTTGTAGACCCTAAATTTAAAAGACTTCCTACTGGAATTTTAGCTTGTGCTATTGTATCTCTTGTAGCTGCAATCTTCATGGTATTAATGATTGGAGGTATTTAAGATGTCTGCTGGAGGAAGTGGAGCACCTGCAGAAGGTGCTGTAGATGCTAATGTAATGTTAGCTATTGGTATTATCGGTGGATTACTCGGTATATACTTATCTGGTATTAACCCTGTTATTGGACCTGTATTAAGCTGTCTTGGTGCAGTTTGTGCAATCCTTTGGGGTGTAATTGCAATCCGTAGTGTAGCAAGTTATGGTTTAGGTACTGGTGTACCTTCTATCGGTTACATGTCTTTAGGTATTGGTGTAATCGGTGCTTTAGCTGGTGTAGGTATTATCGCATCTTTAAAATTAACTGGATTAGAAATTGCTGGACCTATTCTTGCATTAATCTTTGCAATGATTATTGGATTATTAGTTGCTATTGTAGCTAAAAAAATTGTTGGTATGAAAATTCCTGTTATGGAAAGATGTACTGCAGAAATTGCAGGTGCTGCAGCATTATCTGTTTTAGGATTCTCTGCTGCTATTGCAGGTGGATATTCAATTGACTTACTCTTATCTGCTGTAATTGCTCCTGGATTTATTGCTATCTTTTACATATTATGTACTATGGCTATCCAACACCCATTCAACGCATGTTTAGGACCAAACGAAGACCAAGTAAGAACTCTTAAATGTGGTGCTTCTACTGCATTCTTAACTATGGTTATTACTGGTATTCTTGCTATTTCCGCTGGAGGATATGCATGGTTTGCAATTTTAATTGTCGGACTTATCGGTTGGTACATCTCATTTAAGATGTTTGTTAACGCTTCATGTGAAGCAGCAGCATCTGTTAAATGGGCTGGTTTATGGCCAAAAGTTGAGGAATAAGGAGGTTGTTATAGATGGTATTACCTTTAATACAATTTATTCCTGAATTAAACTTAAATCTTGACGCAGAATCCGGTATTCTCGGAGCTGGTGGTGGAGATTTAATTATTCTTTCAATGGATGAAATAAATGCAGAAATCGCAAAAGTCGAAGCAGCTGCTGACGAATTAATGAATTCCTTAGATCCTAACTCTGCTCCATTAGGTTCCTTCCCAGGAAGAGAAGGTAACTTTGTCATTGCAGGTAAATTAACCAACATGGTTTACGGATTTGTTTTAGGAATGTTCCTTATCATGGCAGCAATGCCTATATTAACAGCTATGGGGGTTTTATAGATGGCTGACAAAAAACCTGCTGCTGATAACTGGCCTGTAGTAAGTGGAGACTACATTGTAGGGGACCCAGAAAGTCCTGTTGCTGTAACTACTTTAGCTTCTCACAATGAAGATATCCCAGCTGCTGCTGGAGCAGCAATTGCTGGACCTTGTAAAACTGAAAACTTAGGTATTGAAAAAGTTGTAGCAAACATCATTTCAAACCCAAACATCAGATTCTTAATCTTATGTGGTGCAGAAGTACAAGGTCACATTACTGGTCAAAGTATCCAAGCATTACACGAAAATGGTTGCGACCCTGAAAAGAAAAAAATCACTGGTGCTACCGGTGCAATTCCTTTCGTAGAAAACATTCCTATGGAAGGTGTAGAAAGATTCCAACAACAAGTAGAACTTGTTGACTTAATCGATAACGAAGACGGTGGAGCAATCACAGCAAAAGTAAAAGAATGTATCGAAAAAGATCCTGGTGCTTTTGAAGAAGATGCTATGGTTATTGAAGTGAAAGAAGGAGATGACGACGACGATGATGGTGAAGAAATTCGTCCTATCTCTCCAGAAACTGCATTACTTGAAGCAAGAATCAGAAATATTGATACTCAAGTAAAATTAGTTGGTGCTGTACAAAGAAATATGGCAGGTAACTATTCAGGTAAAGTCCAAGGTATTATGATTGGATTAGTATTTACTTTAGTAATCGGTTTCTTATTATTAATGGCACCATTAGTAGGTGTATAAACTGGAGGTTTTATTTATGGTTAAATTTTCAAACAAACCAAATACTCGTGGTATTAAAAATGCTTCTAGTGATGTAGAATACCGTGCTAAGCTCTTAGGAAGAGAAGGAAGATTATTCGCTGGCGTAATCAGCACCAGATTTTCTGGTATAGCTATCGGTATTGGAATTGCTCTTTGTTTAGCTGTTGTTATTCCATACTTAGCTAAATTATGTGGATTATAGAGGTGTTAAAAAATGTCTGAAGAATCAGTACCTCAAATTATTGTATCTACCGACGATATGTCAGCTGCAGTCCAAAAATTAGATGAAGCTGAAGAAAAAGTAGAATTTGCTGTTGGGGAATACTTCCAACGTTTAGGTCAACAAAACGGTAGAGATATTGGTATTTTATATGGTATAATTTTAGGTCTTGTAATTTTAATAGTGTCCATTGAATTTGGTTTAGTAAGTGCAATGAGTACTATTATGGCAGGATTAATCTAAATTGGAGGATTATAAATGTTTAGATTTGATAAAGAACAACTCGTCGTAGATATTGCTGGAGTAAAAATGGGAGGACAACCTGGAGAATACCCTACCGTTTTAGCAGGAACTATCTTTTACGGCGGACACAAAATTATTAGTGATGAAAAAGCAGGAGACTTTGATAAAGACGCTGCTGAAGGATTAATTAAAACTATGGAAGAAATGTCTGATGTAACCGGAAACCCTTGTGTTGTACAAACTTTCGGTGCTACTGCAGAAGCTATGGTTAAATACTTAGAATTTGTAGGAGACGTCTGTGACAAACCTTTCCTTATCGACTCAACTGCTGCAGCTGCAAAAATTGCAGGTGTAGAATACGTACAAGAAGTAGGATTAGCTGAAAGAGCTGTATACAACTCCTTAAGTATGGCAGCTGAACCTGGTGAAATCGAAGCTGTAGCTAACTCCGACATCGACGCATCCATTCTCTTAGGTTTCAACCCAATGACCCCTGGTGTAGCAGGTAAACTCGAAATCTGGGAAACTGGTGGATCTGTAATCGATGAAGGTATTCTCGAAATGGCAGAAAGATGTGGAATTACCAAACCATGGATGGACGTAGCAGTAACTCCTTTAGGACAAGGTGCAGGTCCTGCAGTAAGAACTTCCTACGCTGTAAAAGCTAAATGGGGATACCCTGTAGGTTCCGGTATTCACAACGTACCTTCCGCATGGGATTGGTTAAGACAATACAAAAAAGAACACAAAGAAGCATGGCCTGTATGTGATATAGGTTCTAACATCGTACAACAAATGGCTGGTGGAGACTTCGTACTTTTCGGTCCTATCGAAAACGCAAGACTCGCATTCCCAGCTTGTGGTATGGCAGATATTATGATTGCTGAAGCAGCAAAAGATATCGGTACTGAACCTATTGAAGCACACCCATTGAACTTATTATTATAATTTGAAAGGGTCCGAGATTAGATGATTTATTCATCTAATCTTCTTCAAATTATAAAATTTTTCTATTTTTAACTTATTTTTACTTTACTTATTTTTACCTCAATTTTTTTTTAAATTCTCATTAACTACTTTTAATATTTTTTCTGGCTGATTTTTTTAATAATTTTAAAATTTATCTTTATTCTCAACATTTGAATATTTAACAAAATTATTTAACAAAATTTATATTATTTAATGAAAATAGTATATATTATATAGAATATTATGGGGATTTTATATGTCTTTTTTAGATAAATTTTTCAATAAGGGACCTAAGCCAATCATTGCTGAAAGTCAACCAAGGGATTTAAGTATTTTAAAAGCAGGTAATAGACCTCAAGGTCCAGGTGTTATGGCCGCACAACAGGATGAATACTATGTGACTGCTTCCGTAGAATTGGGAAACACCACTACCAAATGTGTTATTATGGCTACAAACTTAAATAACAGTCAATCTTATTTAATCAACAAAACTGTTAAAATGACAAGGGATGTTAGAAAACCTAAAGCAGGAGAAGAGGTATTCGGTAAAACTGTTTGGGGTGTAGAGCTTTCTAAAGAATCTGTTGCAGATATGATTAAGGATACAGTTTTGGAATCACTTAAAAAAGCCCATGTGGATATGGAAGATGACTTGGATTTTGTTGTGAGATCCACTGGGGTAACTGCAGGGTTTGCGACAACCAAGGAAGTGGGAGAATTGATTAAGGCTCTTGCTGATGGTTGTCTTGATGCAGGTATTTCCCACAAGAAAATGGCTCCCGCTATGTCTACTGCACACCTTCCAAAAAGACTTCAAAAATACACATTATTGGATAATGTAATGTTTGATGGTGCTGTAGTAAGTGTAGTCCCTCCAAAAGGAAAGGAAGTTGTAGCGAATGAAATGGAAGGGGAACTTGTAACTGCAGGTATTAAATTAGGTGCTAAATGGACTGAAGTGGACTATAGAAACCCTTGTGTATCCTTAGACTTTGGTTCTACCTTGGCAGGTAGGATTGTAAATAAGGATGAGCCTTATGCAAGTACCGTTGGTAACTTCTTAGGTTTAGCTGGGGTTATTTCAGACTCATTAGCTAAAGGTTCCAAGCAAATAGACCAAAATAATGGTGCTGCATTAGACATATTTGATCCTAAATTGCTTAAAAAGGCCGATGGCAAAAAGCATCAGGAAAAAGCTAAGCAATATGCTAAAGAGGCACATGAACTCATTAACATCTGTAAAGTTCCAGAAGGTATTGACAGATTTGGTACTGTTCCGTTAGATGCTGCAGGTGCTAAAGCAGCAGGTACTTGTTTGATTGGTTGTGATGTCGGTACCAATGCAGATGGTCTTGGTGGATTAGTGGAAATTGGTGCTAAGATCTATGAGGATGAAGGAATTCCTACATTGCTAGCTACAATGGACCATGTAAGTGCAAATATTGTATACAGAGTTTTAGATGTGGCATTTGAAGAAGACCTTATTCTTGACGGTTCAATTTTAGGAGTTACTGGTAGGGCAGGTATCACTGGTAAGAAACCTGAACTCATTTTAGAGTATGCTCAGGACAAATTCAAGGATGTCGTATTTGTAGAGGATGGACTTGCTCTTGGTTCTGCAATTATGGCTCGTTGTATGAATTCTATGGGAACTCAAAAGAACCCTCTTGGTGGAAACCAAGGAGAAAAATGTATTCTTAAGAAAAGAATGCAAGAACAAGGTACAATTCCAAAATAATTTACCTTATTTTTCTTTTTTTATTTTATTTTAATTATTTTAATTAAAAATTTAATTAATTTAATAATTTAATTTTTTAATATTTTTTCTTTTTAATTTTCAAAATAGTTTAAATCTTCTATAAAATTTCTTTAATGGTGTATTTATGATTATAGCTCTTGTTATGGCAGGTGGAAAAGGCTTAAGATTAAAATCAGATATTGAAAAGCCACTTTATCCTTTAAATGATAAACCATTGATGAGTTATGTCTTGGATAATATTAATCAATCTGAACTAATTGAAAAGACAGTTGTTGCAGTTAGTCCAAATGCTCCAAATACAAAGGAGTTTTTAATAAATGAATTGAGCTTTTCAAATTTTGATGACTCATTTTATGAAAGTGAAAAAAATAATTTTTATTTGGATACCTTAGGTAAAGGTTTTGTTGAAGACCTGTCCAATATCTTAGAAATTTTTGAGTCAAGGTCTAAGGAAGACATTTTGATTTTCATCAATGCAGACTTGCCACTGGTTGGTGCCGATATTCTTGATGAAATCTTAAACTATTATTTAAGTCAAGATAAACCTGCATTATCTGTCTCAGTTCCAGTTGAAATTTTTGATGAATATGGGATAAATTATTCCTATGAATTTAATGGAAATGTCCCTTCAGGAATCAACATACTTAGAAGCGAAAATGTTGTTCAGGATGAGCAACTTTTAATTATTTCAAGGCATGAGTTAATTTTTAATGTAAATACTATCGAGACAGCTATATTAACCAATAAATTTTTATAATTTTCATCAATTTTTAGATTTTTAAGCATATTTTTTAGCATATTTCTTAGCATATTTTTTACTATTTTCATTGATCCAATTTTTTATATTTTTTTAGTTTTTTTCAGTTTTATCCATTGTTATATTATTTGAAAATAAGAAATTTTTAAAATTTTTTATTCTTTTTCATTTATTCCCATTATATTTTACTCTTTTTTAGATTTTTATACTATTTTTCTTTATTTTTACTAAAAATATCAATAACTTTATATATTTCTTTAAATATAAACAGTATTAAGGTAAACTAATCTATATTTTATTAAAATTAGTTATTTAAATTGAGTGTTTTTATAAAAAACTAAAACACGAATCATACCTTCAATCATTTTTATAAAATTTATCGGTGAAAATATGGAAAATGCTGTTGCTAAACCTAATACTCATAGAAGAGAAGAAAAATTATGGAGTGAAATTAAAAGCTATCAAGTAGCTACTAATAATGCTCGTATTTTAGGAGTGCTTGATGAGTTAATTATTAATGAAAAAACTGGTAAAATCGTGGATATTGCAGTAAAAGTAGAAGCTGGACGTAATATTCATGTAAAAGGTGCAAAACGTAGAGGAGATTTATTATTAATCCCATTCACCAAAATAGAAAAAGTTGGAGAATTTATTATTGTAACTGAATAATTTTTCTAATTTTCACTTTTTTTATTTTTTATTTTTTCATTACACTTAATTTAAATTAACACTTAGTTTAACTGTTTTTCATTGATTTAGTCTATTTTTTCTAATTTTTATCATCTAACTATTTTTAAAGATCACTTTTTTTCATAAGATTTATCATAGATTTAAACTTAAAAATGTAATGTTTTTATATGATAAAATAAATATAATATTGTTATATAAGGTTGTTATATAATGCCGTTATAACTATTGTTATAGCAGCGTAATAATGCTTTTATTTAATTGATATTAATCTTAGTAATTTAAATCAATAAGGATTTGATATAATGTTACTTGAAGTAAAGAATTTAGTTGTTGAAGTAGAGGGTAAACGTGTTTTAAATGGCGTAAACCTTGCTATTAGAGAAGGGGAGACCCATGTGCTTTTAGGTCCGAATGGTGCGGGAAAAAGTACATTATTCTTAACTATCTTGGGATTCCCAAAATATAAGGTTGTAGAAGGATCTATCATATTCAATGGAGAGGACATCACTGATTTAACCACTACTGAAAGAGTTCAAAAAGGTCTTGGAGTAAGTTTCCAAAACCCTCCAGCTATTCGTGGAGTTAGTGTAAGGGACTTATTGAAACTTGAATCCAAGCAAGACCCTGATGAAGAGTTAAATCCAAGAATGAAAGAGCTTGCAGAAAAACTCAAATTCAGTGATGAATTCTTGGATAGAGATGTAAATAGAGGATTTTCAGGTGGGGAAGTAAAAAGATCTGAAATTCTCCAATTGCTTGCACAGGAACCGCTTTTCACCATGTTTGACGAACCGGATTCTGGTGTAGACATTGAAAATGTGGAATTGCTTGCAGGACAGTTAAACGTTTTGCTTGACAAAGATAAAAAACCAGGCCAAAGAAAAAGGGCTGGCTTGCTTATCACTCACTTAGGTTATATCTTAAACTTTGTTAAAGCGGATAAGGCACATGTATTGATGCATGGTATGATTGCCTGTTCTGGAGACCCTGATGAAATTTTAGAAGACATTAGAAAAGAAGGATTTAATGGATGTGTTGGTTGTGCGGAATGTAACTCATGATGCTGAAAAGGCAAAGGATAAAAAAGCAGCTTTAGGTACTGATATTGTCATCGAGAACTTTTCTAAGGAAGAGGTTAATGCTTTCGATGTATTGGATGATATCAGTGATGTTGACAAGAAAACCAAAAGAACTTTACTTAAAGTTGGTGTTGACACTGAATCAGAAGAAAGATCAGGTTCTTTCTTGCAAATGGATCAATCTAATGTATTTTCCCATTCAATCTCAGATTCCATTGAACTTATGAATACCCAAATGGCTTTGGAAAAATATTCATGGTTACAGGATTATATGTGGAAAGCAGTTAAGCCTGATGCAGACAAATACACTGCTCAAACTGCACTTCGTGAAGCTGAAGATGAATTCTGTAGCGGATACTTCATTAGGTCTTTACCTGGCACCAAAGAGGTTTTCCCAGTACAGGCTTGTATGTTCATTGCAGATCAAGATGTTATGCAAACTGCACACAATATCATAATCGCTGAGGAAAACTCAGAACTTCACTTAATTACCGGTTGTGCAACTGGCGAAGACGTATCTTCTGCACTTCACGTAGGAGTGTCTGAAATGTATCTTAAGCCAGGTGCAAAAATAACCTTTACCATGGTTCATAACTGGGCGGAACAGGTTGAAGTACGTCCTAGAACAGGTATTGTTCAGGAAAAGAATACAACTTACATAAACAATTACATTCTAACCAGTCCTGTAAGGTCTATTCAATCATATCCTACCACCAATTGTAATGGTGAAAATGCAAGGGCATTATTCCAAAGTATTCAAAGCGGTGTAAAGGATTCAATCATTGATGTAGGTTCAAGAGCTCTTTTGAATGCACCTAATACAAGTGCTGAGATCATTTCCCGTGCAGTTGCAAATGATGAATCAAAAATCTTCTCAAGAGGTCATTTATCTGGAAATGTTCCTAATGTAAAAGGTCACTTGGAATGTCATGGATTGGTATTGGATGACAATTCATCTATTTATGCAGTTCCAGAACTTGAGGCAAATGCAGCAAACCTTGAAATGTCTCACGAAGCAGCAGTTGGTCAAATCGATGAAGAAGAGATTTATTACTTGACTTCAAGAGGATTGACTGAAGAGGAGGCGGCTTCCATGATTGTCAGAGGTTTCTTGAGTATGGACATCACAGGACTTCCTGATGAATTGGCTGCTGAAACTCAAAGAATGATTGACATGAGTTTAGATGGAATGTAGTTCAAACTTTTGGAAAAAGTTTGAACAAAATCTTTTCTTTAGTTGGGAGTAATTCACTCTTAACTTTTCTATTTTTATTTTTCTATTTTTTAATATTCATTTCGATAATTTTTTATAAATTTTTTTAAATAATTTTTTAAATAATTTTTTAAATATTTTTTTTTAAATTTTTCCACGGATTTTTAATTTTCATAACATTTTTTTTAAATTTTCAATTTTTCTAAATTTCCTCAAATTCTTTATTTTAGGCATTCCTTAATTTTTAGCCATTTTTTAAAATTTTATTCTTAATTGTAAAAATTGTTTTAATGGTTTAAAACTTAATTTATTTTTATTTAAATTCCTCATTTTAAATTTAAGTAAAATTGATTAGTTTTTTCTTAATTTTTATTAGTGAAAATGGTTATTTTCCAATAATATTTCGTATAAATAAAAATAAATTTTTTGGCTATGTAATATCTTTTTAAAAAAAAGTATTATAGTATATAAATCTTGTGTATTTGCTTTCCAAGTAACCTTTATATTTAATCTTTAATATAATATATAATCAGTACATTAATGTTAAGCTGAGCTAGCTCATTAGCGTACGATGATTTGAGATTAAGGTATGCCTTAACATACTTTAATATAGATTTGAAAAACTTTTTTAAAAAAGAAATTAGATTGAAATCTATAACTTTAAAAATTTTGATTTGGTTTTTAAAGTTAAAACGGAATTCTTGAATTTTTTGATTTGGATTCAAGAAGGTAATCTATTAAGATTTTTTGATTTGGATCTTTATAGATTAAAAATAGTGAAAACTATTTAGGTTGAATATCTCAATTATTTCAATTTTAATAAAGTTTAATATTTTCAATCGGTATTAAATGA
>NZ_JBGUKT010000010.1:0-45535 GCF_045114555.1 Methanobrevibacter sp.
ATTAAAAATAGTGAAAACTATTTAGGTTGAATATCTCAATTATTTCAATTTTAATAAAGTTTAATATTTTCAATCGGTATTAAATGAGTTGAATTGTATTAGTTTTGATTTGATAATATGGTTCAATGTTTATTGGATTGAAATAGTTGGATGAGTCTTAGATAAAATTAAATTTTTTTTAGGACTATAAACTAAAATTTTAATAGAGGAGGATAAACTCTATGTCTGAAGATGTAAAAATTGTAATGTTTTGTTGTAACTGGTGTTCCTATGGTGGAGCAGATACTGCAGGTACTGCAAGAATGCAATACCCACCTAACATTCGTGTTATTAGAGTAATGTGTTCTGGAAGAATTGACCCTCAGTTTATTTTAAAAGCATTTAGAGACGGTGCTGATGGTGTATTCGTAGCAGGATGCCACATGGGTGACTGCCACTACGATGCAGGTAACTATAAACTTGACAGAAGAATGAGATTAGTTTATAAATTAGTCGAAGATATGGGAATCGGAAGAGAAAGAGTCCACCACGACTGGATTTCTGCTTCTGAAGGAGAAAAATTCGCTAGTTCTGTAAAAATGATGGTAAACAGAATTAAAGATTTAGGACCTTCCCCATTAAAAGCACAATTAGATGCTGAAGGATAAATTTAAATGGAGGATTATTTATGGCAGATAAAGCTAAAGTAGGAACTATGTGGCTCGGAGGTTGTTCCGGTTGTCACTTATCCATTGCGGACTTTCACGAATCTTTATTAGATGTTTTAGAATTAGCACAATTCGAATTCTCACCAGTATTATGTGATACTAAATATGATGAAGTACCTGAATTAGACGTACTCATTGTAGAAGGTGGAATTAGAAACGAAGAAAACAGAGAATTAGCAGAAATGTTAAGAGAAAAAGCTGGCCTCGTTATTGCATACGGTACTTGTGCTGCTTACGGTGGTATCCCTGGTCTCGGTAACTTACACACTGTTGAAGAATTAACTACTGAAGGTTACATTAACTCTTGCAGTACTGTAAACCCAGAAGGAATCATTCCTAACGAAGATGTACCAACCTTAGAAAGCAGAGTAAGACCATTAGGCGAAGCAATTCAAGTTGACTTAATGATTCCTGGTTGCCCTCCAAAATCTGACGTAGTAGCTGAAGCTATTCTTACCTTATTAAACGGAGGAACTATCGAATTACCAACCACTAACCTTTGTGAAGTATGTCCTAGAGAAAAACCACCTGCTGGACTCGCTATGGACTTCATTAAAAGACAATTTGAAGTTGGTAAACCAGAAGATGATTTATGTTTAATTGCTCAAGGTTTAGTATGTATGGGACCTGCAACCGTATCCTTATGTGGTGCACAATGCCCAAGTATTGCTATCCCATGTAGAGGTTGTTACGGACCTACCGCTAAAGTAAACGATGCAGGTGCAAAAATGATTTCTGCGATTGCATCTGACTACGGTATTAACGAAGATAAAACCGTAGACCCTGAACAAGTAGCTGACCAATTAGATGATATTGTAGGTACTTTCTACACTTACACTTTACCAGCTGCTTTAGTCCCTGCTAAAATGCAAAAAGGAGGAAAATAATATGGTAAAACTTACTATGGAACCTGTAACTCGTATTGAAGGTCACGCAAAAATTACTGTACACCTTGACGAAGCAGGAAATGTAGAAGACACTAGATTACATGTTATGGAATTTAGAGGATTCGAAAAATTCTTACAAGGACGTCCAGCTGAGGAAGTACCTCGTATCGTACCTAGAATCTGTGGTATTTGTGATGTACAACACCACTTAGCAGCTGCTAAAGCTGTTGACCAAATCTATGGATTTAAAGATGACGAAATCTTACCTGCTGCTTACAAAATGAGAGAATTAATGAACTGGGGATCTTACATGCACTCTCACGCTCTCCACTTCTACTTCTTAGCAGCACCGGATTTAGTAGTTCCTGACGGAACCAGAAAAACTAGAAACGTTTTCCAAATTATCCAAGATATGCCTGAAGTAGCTTTACAAGCTATTAAAATCAGAAGAAACGGTTTAGATATCGTATCTGCAACTGGTGGTCGTCCAATTCACCCAACTTCCTCTACCCCTGGTGGTATTTCCACTGAATTAGATGAAGAAACTCAAGCTGACTTATTAGCAAAAGCTAAAGAAAACGTAGAATTAGCACAAGCAACCATTGAATTAGCTGTACCTATCTTAGAAGAAAAAATTGACTTAGTCAAAACCTTAGGTTACTTCGGTGACACCCGTCACTGCGGTCTCGTAACTGAAGATGGTGACTGGGACGTATACAACGGTAAAGTAAGAATAAAAGACAAAGATGGTTCTATCTACACTGAATACAGAAACCTTGAATACAAAGATATTGTTGCTGAACACGTAAAACCTTACTCCTGGTTAAAATTCCCTTACATTAAAGAATTAGGATACCCAGAAGGTATTTACAGAGTAGCACCATTATCCCGTATTAACGTTTGTGACAAAATGCCTGATGCAGCTCCTTTAGCACAAGGTGCTTTAGAAGACTTCAGAGACAAATTCGGTTACGCACAATACCCATTATTATTCCACTGGGCAAGATTAATCGAATTATTAGCTTCTGCTGAAATGGCTGTAGATGCATTAGAAGGTGACTTATCTGGTGACAAATTCCCAGAAGCATTAGAAAGAACTGCTGGTGAAGGTGCAGGTATTGTAGAAGCTGCTCGTGGTACTTTAATCCACCACTACACAACTGATGATGAAGGTTTAATCACCCAAGCAAACATCATTGTAGCAACTATCCAAAACAACCCTGCAATGGAAATGGGTATTCAACAAGTAGCTAAAGATTACATCAAACCTGGTGTAGAAGTAGATGACAAAATTTTCAACTTAATGGAAATGGTTATCAGAGCTCACGACCCATGTTTATCTTGTGCTACCCACACTATGGATAGCCAAATGAGATTAGCTACTGTAGAAGTATATGACAGTGAAGGAAATATGATTAAAAAAATCTAACTTTGGAGTGTTAAAATGATAGTATTCAATGAAAATAGCTGTATTAAATGTGGAGCATGTGAAGGCGTTTGTCCTACAGCAGCTATTGAAGTAGGCGATCACATCGTTTACTGTGATACTTGTAACGAAGAACCTAAATGTGCAGAAGTCTGTCCTAACGGTGCTTTACAAGTAGAAGACATAGCTATTGATGAAGAAGGAAACACTCAAGTTAGATTAATCTTTAACAAAACCAAATGTGATGAATGTGGAGATTGTGTAGACGCATGTCCTTCCAAAACTCTTAAATTAGATGCAGAAGATTCTCAACTCCTCAAAGGATTCTGTGTAATGTGTCAAAAATGTGTTGACATTTGTCCTGTAGACGTTATCGGAGTTCCTGGAGTAAAAGAACCTGCAAGCAGAGTAATTGAACCAGAAGGACCTGTATACATCGATGATTGTAAAGGATGTGGCGTATGTGTAGCTGAATGTCCTGTTGATGCAATCACCTTATCTGCTTACGGAGAACCTATCGAAGTAGATGAAGAAAAATGTATCCAATGTGGTGTATGTTCACAATCCTGTCCATGGAACGCAATTTTCATCGCAGAAAATGCAAACCCTGCTAAACGTACTAAAAACATGAAATCATTCACTTTAGACGCTGAAGCATGTATCGGTTGTAATTCCTGTGTTGACATTTGTCCTGGAAGTTTCATCACTCCTAAATCTGACTTGACTGTAGATCTTCCAGAAGCATGTGCTGCATGTGGTCTTTGTGTAAATGTATGTCCTGTAGATGCAATTGACTTAGATGTTGAATATGGTGCATCCAAATTCAGTGCTAGCGAAGGTATCTGTTGGGACGAAGAAAAATGTCTCTTTGATGGTGGTTGTGCTTTAAAATGTCCTACTGAAGCTATAAAAGTAGTTACCAAAAGAGGAATGGAAGTACCTTCCCGTCAGAAAGATATGGGCGAACAATCTTTCACCATGTGTGTAAGATGTGGTGCATGTGCTAACGTATGTCCTAACGACGCATTAATCTTAGACTATGTAGACAAAGAAATTGATGGTGAAGTAGTATCTAGAGATAGAATTATCTTCAACCCATCTAAATGTGACGAATGTGGAGAATGTATTGACGCATGTCCATATGATATGTTACACAAAGCATACAAAGTTAACTTACCTATTGCTGGATTCTGTACTCTCTGTGAACAATGTCTCGAAAAGTGTACTCCTGAATCCTTAACCTTAAAATAGGTAGGCTCTAAACACAAAACAAAATTAAACCTAAATATTTAGGTATAAAGGCACTTAACAATTGGGTTAAGTGCCTTTTTTTTATTTACTTTTTTTACTAGTTCTTATTTCAGTCTCATTTTCTAACTAAAATTCTTTTTGCTAATTTTAATCAAATTTATTAAATATTAAATTAAATATTAAATTAATTAGAAATTAATTAAAAAATTAATTAGAAAATTTATTAAAATAATTAATTAGAAAATTTATTAAAAATTAGTTATAACATTATAATTGGTTAATTAAAAATTTTTATCATTACAGAAAATTGTTTTAAATTAAAATTGTTTAAAAAATACTCGTGATTTTATGTTTGATTTAGTTTTAAAAAATCTTAAATTATTGGATTATTCTGATTGTATGTATTTAGCTATTGAGGATGGTAAAATAGCTAAGATATCAAAATCTTCAATTGAAGGCGATAAGGAAATCGACCTTAATGGACAGTTAGTATTACCGGGGCTTATTGACCCTCATGTCCATTTTAGGGACCCTGGATTGACATATAAGGAAGATTTCAAAACAGGATCCATGGCTGCTGCTCATGGTGGGTTTACATTTGTCATGGATATGCCGAACACTGTTCCAAAAACCAATACCTATAAAGCTTTTAAGGAAAAGCAGAAGATTGCAGAATCTAAGTCTATAATTAATTTTGGGCTTCATGCGGGATATTCTTCACTTGATGAAATGGAAAAAATTCTTGAATTGAATCCAATGTCCTTTAAAGTCTTTATGGATTTGGAAACTGATGAAGATTTAGATAAAATATTTGAAGATATTTCTAAATTAGGAGAAAATGCAATTAAAAAGCCAATTGTAACAGTTCATGCTGAAAAGAGAGATATTGTATTGGAATCCACTAAAAAGCTAGCTGAAGAGAGTGAAGCTATTGCATATAGTTACGGCAGACCTGCCGAATCTGAAGATGCATCAGTAGCTCAAGCTATTGAACTTTCTAAAAAATATGGTGTGGATTTACACATTTGTCATTTAAGCACTAAAAATGCAATGAACTTGGCTATTTCCAATAATGTCAGTTATGAATTCACTCCCCATCATTTATTGTATGATAATACAGCATTCAATGAATTTGGAACACTTATAAAAACCAATCCACCTTTAAGGGAGAAAGGCAAAAACGTCACAATCAATGATCTAAATGAACATTCAATGATAGGTACAGATCATGCCCCTCACAGTTTGGAAGAGAAAACCAAGGGGGTTTGGGATTCAAGTCCAGGAATCCCTTCTTTAGAAACTGTTTTGTCCTTATTGTTGACTGAAGTCAATAAATCAAATATAGATTTAAGTTTAATTCCAAAGATTTTTTCAGAAAATGCTGCTAAAAGGTTCAATCTTGAAAATAAAGGTTTTATTAAAGAAGGATATGATGCAGATTTGGTAGTCATTGACTTGAATAAAGAAGGAATCTTTGACATAGATAATTTCTATACAAAAGCAGAATATTCTCCATTTGATGGGCTTTCCTATAAAGGTAAAGCAACTATGACAATAGTCAATGGGGAAGTGGTTATGGAAAATGATGTTTTAATTTAATTATTCTAATTTGATTATTTCATTTTCTATTTTATTTTTTTAACTCTTTTTTGATTTTAATTCACTTTTTTATAACTTTTTTTTAATTTCCTATTTTTTATTTTACTTTTTTATTTTATTTTTTTAATTTCAAATTTGCTGTTTTTTGTTAATTTTAACATTGATTCAAATTTGTTAAATTGCTACAATTTTGAGTCAATTATTAGTCACAATTCTTATTTTCTAATTTAAAAGCTTTATAGAAAATCTTTTTATTAATAAAAACTATATATTATAGTAATTGCAAAAAACATCGATTTAAGAATGTTTTTTTATAAATAGTTACATATAGTAAACAGATTCATGAGTTAAAAAATGAGTTAAAAAAATGAGTTTAAAAATAAGTAAAAAATTCATCAGTTGTGATTATATGGCATCTAAAAGTGACGAAAAAAGAGTTACTATTGTTATTGATAAAAATTTAGATTACAAGTTTAGAAAAATGGCCTCTCAGAAGTTTAGATTTGAGCCTAAATGGTACAGTAAGGCTATGGAAGAAGCAGTTAATTTATGGATTGATAAAAATATGGATGAGGATTTTGAATAGTTTTATAAATTTAAATCATTATATAATATATTATGCCTTCAATAGATTTTATAAAAGAGATTCAAGAGAATGATAGAAAAACCTTTTTCAAGGATTTTGAAAACTCAAAGAAATATTCCCAATTAGTTTCTGATGAGGAAGCTTCAAATAAATCCTCTAATTCAAGACCTTTAATTTCAGATTTTACTGAGTATTCTCCTCTTCATAATGGTCATTTTCATTGTATGAAAACAGCAAAGGAAAAAATTCCTGATGGTTTATTTGTAGCTGTTGTTCCAGGTTTGTTTGAGAGAAGCGGTAGGGGATTGCCTTACATTTTACATAGGAAAACAAGGGCTGAAATTGCTGTTGCTGTAGGTGCAGATATTGTTGTTGAAGGACCACCTATGGGAATTATGGGATCTGGCCAATACTCGTTATGCTTAACAAAAATGTTTCAAGCATTAAACACTGATTTTATTCCAAGGGGTTACAGGCCTTTTGATGGTTATGAAAAGATATTGGAGAGAATTTCTTTGGGTCACGGAGTAGCTCCAAAACCTTATAAAATCGTTGATATGGATACAAAAGAAGTGATCTATAATGGAAAGTTGGAAGAGGACAATTATGTTATAGTTTCATTTTCCAAATCATTGAAAAAGATAGGATTTGATTTTAAGGACAAATTCATTTTTGTTCCACGTATTGAAGGCGTAAGTGGAACTTTGATTCGTAAGGCTTGTTCAGAGAATAATTTAGACTCAGTAAAATCAATGTTGCCAAGTGAAACACTAAGGATTTTAGAAAGGGAAATCAATGAGGATAGGGCTCCATTGCATGATTTAAGAGTTGAAGAGTCCATTATTGATTCTGCAAACAATTTATCATTTGAAGATTTGCTTAAATTGAATTTCTTTAACGAAAAATTGGCTAATGAGTTAGTTGAGAAGCGTGAGGAAAAACCGTTTGAATCAATTGCTGAAATTGAAGATTCCATATTCTATGGTTTCAGCAGCCATTTTAAAAATCGGGTGTTAAGCATTTTGGAAACAAGAATCAATGCAGATATGATTTCAGAATATATTAATGATTATCCTAGCACTGTACGTGTCTTAAATTATAAAAATGAAGCCGTTTTGGAAGAATTTAAAGAAAAAGTATTTGAAAATGGCAATAAATTTGTAAAGAATATAGTGTCTGATTAATTATCTAATTTTTAATCTTTTCTAATTCTTAAGTATCTATTTTTTTAATTATTTTTTTTTAATTATTTTTTTTTAATTATTTTTTTAATTTTTTATAAAATATTTCAAATAAATTTTTATCTATTTTTTCTAATTTTTATTATTAAATTAGTAAACATTATATAATATCACTTAATAAAAATATATAATGAATATTTGATTAATTAAAAAATTTATTTTAATTAGCTGGATATTTTATATTGATATTAAATTATTAAATTTACTATTCAATTTTATTATTAATTACATTTAATTATTGAACTTGAGTATGCTGTGAAAGTAAAGACATATTCCTAATATTTAATAATGTAATTTGTTTTCTCAATAAAGATTATAGGAGAATTATTTATGGCAATTAAAGAAGGAGATTTTGTAAGATTAAATTTCACTGGAAAAATTAAGGAAACTGATGAAGTATTTGATACTACTTCCGAAGATATCGCTGAAGAAGCAGGTATTTTAGTAGAAAATAAAGTTTACGGTCCAATCCCAATTATTGTTGGAGGAAATCATTTATTAAAAGCTATTGATGATGCTATTATTGGAACTGAAGCTGGAGATGCTGTTCATGTATCTGTAACTCCTGAAAATGGTTTTGGTCAAAGAAACCCTAATTTCATTCAATTAATACCAATGAAAGAATTCAAAAAACAAGGTATGACTCCTGTTAGAGGTATGAAAATCACTGCAGATGCAGGTACTGGTAAAATCATTTCTGTAAACGGTGGAAGAGTTAAAGTGGACTTCAACCATGAATTAGCTGGTAAAAACTTAGAATATGATGTTTCTGTAGTTGAAGTTATTGAAGATGATGAAGAAAAAATCAAAAGTATGATTGAGTTACACTACTCCTACCCTAACATGGACTTAGACAAAACTGAAATCAAAATCGATGGTGACAAAGTAAGTATCAAATTAGATGAAATCACCAGATTCGATCAAAAATCATACATGGATGTAACTTTTGCTAGATTCAGAATTTCCAAAGACATTTGGGACAATATGGATTATGAAAAAGTTGAATTCGTAGATGAATTCGAGAAAAAAGTAGAAGAACCTGCTGAAGAAGAAGCAGAAGAATAATTATTTTAATTATTTCTTTTTACTTTTTACTTTTTTTATTTTCTTTTTTATATTTCACTTACTTTTTTCTATTTTTAATCACTTTTTTTAACACTTTTTATAGCTTTTTATCCTTTTTTTATAGTTTTACGATAGATTTTTTACTTTTATTATTTTTTTATTACTTAAATTCCAATCTAATTTTTCCTATATTTAATAAAACTTTTTAAAAAGATCAGTATTAATTAGTTTAAGTGAAATAATTTTGGTAGAACTAATTTTAAGTAAAAAATAAGTTTTGTTTTAATTAGTAAAATAACTAAAAAAAGAAAATTAAATTAAAAAATAATTAAATAAAAATATGATTTAAATAAAAAAAATAATTGAAGTGTTAAAAAAAGAAAAGATAGAGAAATAATTTTCTCTATTATTTTAATTAATTCAATACATTAGTAATGAATTCGCCAGGATTTTGAACTAATCCCCTAAGTGCTTCTATGAAACCAGAGTAATCTCCACTTAATCTAAATAAGTAAATTACATATAAGACAAGTAATATTATTAAAATGATTAAGATGATTGCAAGGAGGATTTCAACTATTGAAAGTTTTTCACTTTCTTCCTCTACAGGATATCTGTGCATCTCTTGGATATTCTCTAGTTCATCATAGTCATCATAATCGTATTTTGATTTTTTAGATCTTCTGAAGCGACCTCTTTTCTTGCTTTGCTGTTCCATTTCATAGTTTCTTTCAATTCTTCTTTTAAGCTCTTCATAACTTTCAGCATCTCTTTGAGGAGCTCTTCTTCTGTTATGTGATGGAACTATAAAGTCTTCCTCGTATTCATCTCTAGGGTTAATGTAATATTCCCCATCATCACTTGGATAATTTCTAGGTCTTTGTCTTCTAGGTGCTTCATCATATGCTGCACGTTCTTTTTTAGCTTGTTTCTTCCTTCTTCTTTTTCCTTTAGGAGCTCTAGACCTAGGAGGTTCTTCTTCAACTTCATCAATTAGTTCTTGAGGAACTATGTCCTCTTCTTCATCATAATATAAATCATCTAAATATCTTTCATATTTTGCTTCAAGTTCATTACTTGGAGTTTCACTAGGACGTGGTTCATAATAATAATCCTCATCTATGTCTCCAGTATGGATTGGTTCAATAGGAGGTTGGCTTGATTTAGCTTTTGCTTTGAGTTTTCTTTCCCTTTCCCTATATTCTGGTTCAGGTTCAGGAATAGGGTCAGGATTTTCGTAATAGCTATCCTCAGCACCATCTTCTTCATATGTTTCAACATATTCTGTTTCATATTCATAATCAGTTTCAAAGTTTTCAGGAGCTTTTTCCACTGTTTTTAAAGCTTCTTCCTCAGCTTCACGTTCTTCTGATTGTATTGGAGTAATTGGTTCTATTGGTTCAAAATTGTCTGCAGGCTCTTCTATTTCAGCTGCAGGTTTTTTAGCTAATGTTTCTTTTTCTCCAAAACTTTTTGTAATGATCTCATTTATGCAATCTTTACAATAAATTTTTCCACCAATTTCCATACTACACTCTGGACAAACTGCTTTTCCGCAAAATGCACAATTTGCCACGGCTTCTCTATCTGGGTGATTATGACATTCCATATTAACACTTCATTTTTGTCCTTTTTTATATTATGATAAAAAATATAACTCGTTGTTATATCAATATATTGTAATATATTTATGATTTTAATTATTATTAAATTTATCTTATTAAAAGAATTTTAAAAGAATATTTACAATAATATTTTTTTAGTTTTTTAAAATCTTTTTTTAATATTTTAATTTAATATTTTTATTTCAAAATATCTTTTGGGTTGGTTTTCTTAATTATTTCTTCAGCTAATATTTCAGATGCTATTAGATCATCGGCTGTAGCTAAAAAACTGCCTAACTTGTCACTTTCAATTTTAAAATTTATCGAATTTTCATCCAAGACACCTTCAACAAAACCTTCGTTATCAACTTCAAGAGATTTATAGACAATTTCAGCGTATTGAGAATCTTTATATTCCATTTTAATATTTGATTTAATGTTCATCTTTTTACCTGATTAATTTTTTTAATTAATTTTTAAATTTGTAATTATAATATAATTGTATTTTGCATAATTGTATTTTGCAATATATTTAATTTATATTTTCAATTATAAATTTTTTAATCAAATTTTTTAATCTGAATTCTTGTAGGACTTGATTTTTATTTTATATAATATTATTAAATTTATATAATATAGGGTAACATTTATTAATGTTTAGAAAAATATATAGTAATATTCTATCTAACTTTATAAATTAATAATATATAATATTAAATTATTAAATCAATTATTAATTTTCTCAATTTTATATGGCTAAGATAGGAAAGTATGATAATAAGAATATAATTATAGCTTATATTTTCTTAATATGGGATTATACTTTACAAAATAGCTATTATTCTTTGTTCTGATAGAACAATCACTTTTCGACTTTTCAGTCGATTTAAAAAATTTAAAGAATTTTTGTGATATTTAGATTAGAAATTAAATCAAGCATTCAAAAATGTACACTATTTAGAAATAGTTTTGTATATGTGGCTTTGGTCATTTTGGTCACAATAAATTCTTAATTATGATTATATGGAGGACTAGTAATGGTTCGTGCTTATTCAAGAAGAGAATATATTAGAAAAATACCAAATAACAGAATTGTTCAATATGATATGGGTAACTTATCAGAAGATTTCCCAGTAAGAGTATCCTTAGCAGTTAAAAAACCAGCTCAAATTAGACACAATGCTTTAGAAGCAGCTCGTATTGCTTCTAACAGATACATGCAAAGATCTGCTGGTAGATTAGGATACCACTTAAAATTAAGAGTATACCCTCACAACATTGTAAGAGAAAACCCTATGGCAACTGGTGCAGGTGCGGACAGGGTACAAAGCGGTATGAGAAATGCTTTCGGTAAAGCAATCAGTGTAGAAGCTTTAGTAAAAACCAATCAAAAGATTATGTCTATTGATGTAAACCCTAAAAACTTCCAAGACGCTAAAACCGCTTTAAAAAGAGCAGGTATGAAAATGCCTGTATCTTGCAGAATTGTCATTGAAAAAGGTGCAGATTTAGTTAAATAAGTCGTTTGACTTTTAATTAATCTCTAATTTTTCATTTAATATTCTTATTTTTAATTTCATTCAAAATTAAGAAACAATCTTAAAATATATTTATTTGGACTTTATTTTAATATCCAAACGTCATTATCATTCAATTATTGAAAATTGATTAAGGACTATTGTTTAAAAAGGAGCAGAACAATGTACGTTAAAAAATTTGAAGATTTAAGTAAAGATGATTTAGGTATTGCTGGTGGTAAAGGTGCTAATTTAGGTGAATTAACCCAAGCAGGTATTCCAGTTCCTCCAGGATTTGTTGTAACCTCTAAAACTTATGATAATTTTATGAGAGATACTGGAATTTTTAGTAAGGTTATGGATATTTTAGACCAAGTAGATATTAATAATACTAAAGAGCTTCAAGAAGCAGCAGAAAAAATTAAAGCAATTATCATTGAAACTCCTATCCCTGATGGAATTTCTACTTACATTACTGAAGCTTACAATCAATTATCTGAAAGAGTTGGAGAAGAAGATGGTGCTGATGTAGCTATTCGTTCTTCCGCAACTGCTGAAGACTTGCCTGAAGCTTCATTTGCAGGTCAACAAGATACTTTCTTGCACGTTCAAGGATTAGATAATGTAATTGAATATGTAAGAAAATGTTGGGCTTCCTTATTTGAAGCAAGAGCTATTTTCTACAGGGAAGAAAACAACTTCGAACACTCTCAAGTTTACATTGCAGTAGTTGTTCAACAAATGGTTGATTCCGATAAAGCAGGGGTAATGTTTACTGTAAACCCATCAACTGGTGAAAACATTGCTTTAATCGAAGGTTCTTGGGGACTTGGTGAATCTGTAGTAAGCGGATCTGTAACCCCAGATAACTATGCTGTAGATAAAGAAACAAATGAAATCTTAAATGTTACCATTAGTGACAAGAAAACCATGTTCACTAATGAAGAAGGTGGAACCTCCATTCAAGTTGACGTTCCTGAAGATTTAAGAAAAGAAAGAGTCTTATCTGATGAGGAATTATTAGAGCTTGTTGCAATGGCTAAAAGAGTAGAAGGTCATTACGGCAAACCTCAAGATACTGAATGGGCATTCCATGATGGAAACTTATTCTTATTACAATCCAGACCAATCACTACCTTAGGCGATTCTAAAAAAGAAGAATCTGAAGAGGAAGAAGTGGATTTAGAAGTTTTAATCAGAGGTCTTGGTGCAAGCCCTGGTTTAGCATCAGGTACTGTTAAAGTTATTTTAAGTCTTGATGAACTTGATAAAGTTCAAGAAGGAGACGTAATGGTAACCACTATGACCACTCCTGATATGGTGCCAGCTATGAAAAGAGCTACCGGTATCGTAACTGATGAAGGTGGAGTAACCTGTCACGCAGCTATTATCTCAAGAGAATTAGGAATCCCTTGTGTAGTAGGTACTGGAGATGCAACAACCACCTTAAAAGAAAATGATGAAGTCACTGCTGACGGTAAAAAAGGTTTAGTATACAAAGGTATCATTAAAGGTGCTGAAAGTGAAGAAGCAAGCGCTGGTGCAGTTCAAGTGTCTGCAACTCCTTTAATCACTGTAACCGAAGTTAAAGCTAATGTAAGTATGGCTGAAGCAGCTCCAAAAGCAGCAGCAACTGGTGCAGATGGTGTAGGATTACTCAGAACTGAACACATGATGTTATCCACTGGTGTTCACCCAAGAAAATTCATCCTTGATGGTGAAGAGGACAAATTGGTTGATACAATTGCTGAAGGTGTTTTAAAAGTAGCAGATGAATTCTATCCAAAACCTGTATGGTACAGAACTCTTGATGCTCCTACTGATGAGTTCATCACCCTTGAAGGTGGGGAAAATGAACCTAGAGAACACAACCCAATGTTAGGTTGGAGAGGTATCAGAAGAGAATTGGATGAACCTGAAATCTTAAAAGCAGAATTCAAAGCAATTAAAAAGCTTCACGATAAAGGTTACAAAAACATTGGAATCATGATTCCATTATCACAACATCCTTCCGAGCTTAGAAGAGCTAAGGAATTATGTAGAGAAGTGGGTATGGAACCTCAAGTGGATGTTGAATTCGGTATGATGGTTGAAATTCCTGCAGCAGCAATCTTAATTGATGAGTACATTGCAGAAGGAATTGACTTTGTAAGTCTTGGTACCAATGACTTGACCCAATACACTCTTGCAGTAGACAGAAACAATGAGTTTGTTGCAAAACACTACAGAGAAGAACACCCTGCAGTAATGGCTTTAATTGAAAGAACCATTAAACATTGTGCAGCAGCAGGTGTAACATGCAGTATCTGTGGTCAAGCAGGTAGTGTACCTCATATTGTTGAAAAACTTGTTAAATTTGGAATTACAAGTGTATCTTCCAATACTGATGCAGTAGAGGAAGTAAGAAAAACTGTTGCAAGAGCTGAAAAGAAAATCATGCTCGATGCAGCAAGAAAACAATTATAATTCTAAATTGACTTTGATTTAAAAGTTAAATCTTTTAAATCTTTATTTTTTTATTTATTTTAAAGAGTTAATTTATTCTTTATTTTTTTTATTTTCAAATATTATAAAAATATAATTTTTAATTTTATTCATTTCATTTTATTTTTAAGTTCAGGTAATTTTTATGAATGAAAAACCAATATCTCATGATGAAATTTTCAATCAATTGGATAAATTTCAGGCAATGGATTGCAAATATTCAGATGGAAGAATCTTAGGGTCCATGTGTACAGAAGCACATCCTATTGCAAAAGAGGCTTTTTTTAAATTTATTGATTCTAATTTGGGAGATCCTGGCCTTTTTAAGGGAACCAAATTATTGGAAGATAAGGTTTTGCATATGATTGGCTCCTTTTTATCCATTGAAGATCCTGTTGGCCATATGGTAACTGGAGGTACTGAAGCCAATATTATGGCAATCAGGTCTGCAAGAAATCTTGCAAGAGATAATAAAGGAATTAAAAAAGGAGAATTAATAGTTCCTAAATCCGCTCATTTTTCTTTTAAAAAAGCAGCTGATATGCTTGATTTGAAATTGATTCGTGTTGATTTGGATGAGAATTATCGTATCAATCCTAAATGTGTGGAGGAAAACATTAATGAAAACACTGTAGCTATTGTTGGTATTGCAGGTACAACTGAACTTGGAATGATTGATCCAATAGAGGATTTATCAAAAATAGCTATTCAAAATGATGTTCATCTACATGTAGATGCGGCATTCGGTGGTTTTTCAATTCCTTTCCTAAAAGATAAAGGATATGATTTACCAAACTTTGACTTTTCACTTGAAGGTGTCAAATCCATAACCGTAGATCCTCATAAAATGGGACTTTCCCCAATTCCTTCTGGAGGAATTTTATTTAGGGACCAATCCTATTTGGATGCAATGTCTGTTGATTCACCTTACTTGACCATTAAGAATCAATCAACCATTGTAGGAACTCGTTTAGGGGCTTCAGCAGCTGCAACCTATGCAGTAATGAGCTATTTAGGAAAAGAAGGTTATGCAAACAATGCTATTGAGGCATTGGAAAAAACTCACTTTTTAGCAGACAACCTTAAAAGATTAGGTTATGAATTGATTGTTGAGCCTAAATTGAATATAGTTGCTTTCAATCACCCATACTTGGAAACTTTTGAATTGGCTCAATTGCTTGAGGAAAGAAACTGGAAAATATCATGTTCCTCTTATCCTAAAGCCATTAGAGTTATCTTAATGAATCACATTAAAAAAGAACATTTAGTTGAACTTATAAGTGATTTGGATGAGATAAATAAATCTCTCTAATTATTTTACCTATTTTTTAAATATTTTTTTTAAATTTATTTTCATGAAATGTCTCTTTTTCTCTTTTAATCGATTTTTAAGCGTTAAATTCTTTTTTTTAAAATAGAAAAGTATTTTAATAAGCATATTCAATAAAATAAATGAAAGATTAAAAGAGGTGATAATATGAAAAGCTCTGTTTTAATTTTAGCAGTTCTTGCAGTAATACTTATTGCAGGTGGTGCATTTGCATTTGTCTTTATGGATGATATTGCTGACATTGCAGACGGTGGCAATTCAGGTACTTTTCATAAGGTAGCTGATAAGATAGATCAAGTTACTTCATCTGATAGTTCCAGTTCAGATGGTGGAAGTGACATTGTAAGTGAAGTGGTAAAGTTCAATTACCAAGCGGGTGATGGCTGGTATCGTGAAGTCACTTACAAGGATGGAGGGTTCCGTCAATTTGATAATGCTAGTGGTGAACTTATAGGATCATCATATGATGAAGACCAAGAGAAACTTGGCGTTGTTGATGGAAATTTAGAATAATTCTAAAATTTAAAAAAGTTTTCACAAAATTTTTTCTTTTTTTCATTTTTATAATTTTTTTCTTGTTTTCACTATTTTTTCCATATTTTTTTATTTTTTACTTCCTTGATGTACATGGTTAATATCTTTATATAATTCAATTGAGTATACTTTGATTATATTAAATATATACTAAATTATTTAATCATTTTTTATCAATACATATAGTTTAATTAATCGTTATTTCAATTAAAATATATTTAATTTTTTAGCAGATTTTCACTTTCACACAATTACTATTTTTCACTCTTTAGGATAATTTTTGTTCTTTTGGAAAATTTTATAAATTCTAAAAAAATATCTAATTATATGAAAAAAATACAAACTCCCATTAGTGATGATGTCATAAATGATTTGAAAGTTGGGGATAAGGTATCTCTATCTGGCTTAATGTATTGCGGTAGGGATGCGGTTTTACCAAAATTAGCCAAATCTATTGAAAACGATGATACTGATAAGTATCCTTTTGATTTTGAGGGCATGGCTATTATGCATACTGCATTTAGTGTTGCAGGAATTGCTCCAACCACAAGCAATAAAGCAGAAATAGAATCATCAATTCCGACATTATCCCAAGGGGGGGTGAAGTTTCATATAGGAAAAGGATCTTTATCTGATGAAACAAAGGATAGTTTAGATAAATATAATTCTGTTTTTATTGTCACTCCTCCTGTAGCTGCACTACTTACCAATAATGTCATTTCCAAAAAATGTGTAGCTTATGAAGAGGAAGGAATGG
The DNA here is from genome assembly GCF_045114555.1 of Methanobrevibacter sp. GTDB lineage: Archaea > Methanobacteriota > Methanobacteria > Methanobacteriales > Methanobacteriaceae > Methanobrevibacter. The sequence goes on from NZ_JBGUKT010000010.1 coordinate 16,989, forward strand.
AGGCTTTCTTTGAATTAGAAGTTAAAGACATTCCCGGTATTGTAGCTATTGCGCATGGCGAATCTTTATAATTTTTTTATTTCTCCTATTGGATTGTTTAAAAGAATATTTTTTCACACCTTCTCTCATTTTTTCTTATATTTTTTCATTATTTTTTTTTATTATTTCTAGTATTATTTTTCAAATGCTCTTTTTAATTTTATATACTATTTTTTAGATAATATTAATTAGAACTTTTTTTAGGGGTATTTTAATGCAACGAAGAGGAACAACTAATCTGCCACTGCATGGAGGGCATACGCCAAGATGGTTATTTGATAGGATGACTAAATTATCCGGTGCAATTTCTGAAGTGGTAATAGAAGAATATGGGACTAATGAATTCCTAAATCGAATATCTGACCCTTATTGGTTCCAAGCATTTTCATGTGTAATTGGTTTTGATTGGCATTCCTCTGGAACAACTACAACCACCCTTGGTGCATTAAAATCCTCAATTGATCCGGAAAAGCATGGAATATATATCTCTGGAGGTAAAGGAACCGCTTCTAGAAAAACTCCTCAAGGAATTGAAAGGGCAGGAGAAATATTCAATCTTAAAAGCTCTAATGTTGAAGATATGATTCATTCAAGCAAATTGTCTGCAAAGGTGGATAACTCATGCTTACAGGATGGCTATAATTTATATGTCCATAACTTCTTTATCACTGAAAAAGGGGATTGGGCAGTTGTACAGCAAGGAATGAACACTGCAACAAAATATGCAAGGCGTTACCATTGGATGGGTGAAAATGTTGCAAGTTTCTTAGAGGACCCTCATAATGGAATATCCTGTGATAAGAAAGAGACTGAAGCCTTGAATATGGCTTCAAAGGATAGTGTTGAAGCACAAAAAATCAGTGTTGATTTGATTAATGATAACCCTGACCATTTAAGGAGTTATTTCAAAAGAAAAGATTCTAATCAACTCCTTTTGACAGACTTTAGCATCAATGAAGCAAACTCATTGACACTGCCGGAGCATCATCAGGTATTGGATATGGATTTATCAGATAAGGAATTTGAAGTTTTAAAGAATGCTTGGGAAATACAACCTGAAAAGTATGAAGACTTGATTTTGCTTCAAGGCATTGGTCCTAAAAAAATAAGGGTCCTTGCTTTAATTTCAGATTTAGTCTTTGGTGAGCCTGCAAGTTGGAAAGATCCTGTAAAATATTCATTTAGTCATGGTGGAAAAGACGGTTTTCCATATCCTGTAGACAGGGATGTTTACGACCATTCCATAGCAACTGTAAAGGATGCTCTTTATCAAGCAAAATTAGATAAATATGATAAAATGAAAGCTTTAAAACGTTTGGATGATTTTATTTCTTAGGTGTTATGGTGGTAAAGATAAATAAATTATTGTGAAATAATTTATTCTTCTTTATAGGTTATTTTTTTTTTTTTTATTGGTTATTTTCACTAATTATTCTTTGTTGATTTTTCTATTTTCATCATGGATGTTTACAGTTTTTCCATGAGCTGTTGGAATGACTTCAAATACAGGATTTTCAAATTCCAAATCAAATTCCTTTCCTTCCATCAAAAGATGTTGGAAAATTGCTAGTGCTGCAACTTCAGAATGAGGTTGTGTTGTTACAGACACATTCCAATCAGCATTTTTATAAACTTTTGTAGGAACTTTTGCTCCACCAACGATGATTAGTATATCATCACTGGTTTCACGCACTTCATCTACAATTTCATGAGCTTGTGAGCCATACATGGTCAAATGAACTATTTTTCCTCCATTTTCTCTCCAGTTCATTATAACTTCCATATATGAATTGTTATATTCAATTTCAAAGTCTCCTCCCCATCTGTCTGCAATATCTCTTACGCTTTTCATCATGCTGTGGTCTTCTTCTCCTGCTAACCATACTTTACTTGCACCAAAAGCTCTTGCAGTTAAACATACATGGGTTGTAATACGTGTGTCTCTTCCTATTCTGTGGTCTAATCTTAATACATTTATATTCATTGTTTCACTCTTTTACAATAAGATAATTTGATAATTTTAATTTTTTATTTTTCAATGTTTAATTATTTATAATTCTTAAGTTTTTTTATTAAATTTATAATTTAAATTAAAGTACTGAAATTCATTGAAATAAATACTAACATAGCGAGTAATGAGAAAAGTCGGCCTAATTCATTAGAAGTTCCAAGAACATCTCCATTTGCAATTTTAAGATGTTTCTTAGCAAGCAATGCTGTTAATGCTCCACCGAATGCTCCTCCAATGATGCCTAAAAGTCCTATGTGGATTCCAGGGCCTAAACTTAATGCTACAGAAATTATAAAGCAAATAATTAATCCAATAACATAATTCTTCAAGTTCATGTACTTGATGAAATATTTGCCGATTCCATCTTCTGATGCTTGGGAGCTTATGCAACAAGTTGTTAAGCCTATTTTTGCAGAGATTTCTGCCACTATAATTAATAAAAGAATATTAAAGCTAACTGCATATGCATAGTTAATTAAGGAACTAAATGCCGCAATTGTGATTGTTCCTACAATAAATCCTGTAGCTATTCCGCCGACACCAGTCATGGGATCTTTCATAATGCTTAACTTTTTCTCTGGGGGGCCGTGGACCATCACCCCATCTCCAAAGTCCATCAATCCATCAAAATGATTATATCCATTAATAATTAATAAAAATCCATAGATTATTGTAGCAACCAATAACGGTTCAAAATGGAGGAATCTTGTTAATATGAATGCGATAATTGTGGCAATTAATCCAATAAGCCCATTTAAAACTGGCCAAAACCAGGTCAATTTTGCCATTTCATCTATAGTTGTGTAAACGTTTAAAGGAAGTATTGTTGAAAAAGTCAATAATCCTCCAATTGAACGTAATGTTGAAGGGCTTTGTTTTTCAAAGTAGTCATCATTATTTTGATCTTTCATATTTTCAAATCCATCAATTCTTATATCCACTAATTTCTTTAATAATCTGTTGATTTCTAAAATCTATTAATAATCGTTAAAATTTATTCTTCAAGAATTTTTGTCATGCATCCTGCAATCAAACCCGCAAATGTGTTTGATAAAATTGGTCCTAAGCCGTATAAGATGCCTGGCTTTTCTTTTGAGTATCTTCTGAAATTCAGTAAAGCTTTTGTTCCAGCGATTTGGTTTGCAATTGTTGCGCCGATAAGCTCATCAGGATAGAAATGAACTAATTTTTCATTTAGGTTTATTTCACGGACTCTTCCTTTTTGAAGGTCTTCCTCAAGTCCAATTGCTGAAATCAATAGTGCATTGATGTTATTATCGCTTATTGACTTAAGCAATTGCTTTTCAAATCTTTCTTTCAACTCCTCACTTTCTTCAATGTTTTCCAAAAGACTCATTCCAACTTCAATCATATCTCCAATTTGGATTCCTTTGCTGACAAGATAATCAAGTATTCCAATGTTTAAATTAATCTTTTCCAATGCATCCTCACAACTAATGACCACTGCATCTTCAATTCTTTCTATAAATTCATCCAAATCTATGTCATCATCCTCATATTCCATATTTGTAATGTCTAAACCAATTTCCATTATGTAATCTTGATCTAAAGTTTCTTCTGGAAGATTGGATGCAATAACCAAGAAATCATTGTTGTTTAGGATATGATTAATATGGGCTGGCAAGTGAAGGGATTCAAAGAATTTTGCTTTTTGTTTAGTTGCTACCTTATAAAGTTGTATGAGCAATTTAGGACTAAATGCATGATTCAATAGAATTATTTGTCCAAAGTCAACTTTAGCATTCTCAAATCCTTTCCAGCTGTTAAGCACTTTCAGGTCATTGTAAAAATCCTGAACTTCAAGGTCATTGGAAATTACAGTAATGACAGTTATATCTTCATAGGTATTGCTTATAAAATCTATTTTATCAAAGCTTTGAGCGATATACCCTCCATCAATATCATTATTTTCCTTATATTCTTCAGTGATTTCCATTAATTCAACATCATTTAATGGTTCATCCTCATTTTCTCTATTGAAACTTATGTAATTATCGGACAAGACCATGATATTTTCTATAATGTCAATCCCATCACTTATTTCCAAATCACTGAATGTTAAAAAATAATCTGGATTATTGATGTATAAAGCATCTTCGTTTTTAATCAATTCGCCATTCACAAGCTTGTTTTTGATGCTTTGGATTTTTTTGTTATTCTTATTGCTTTTGCTTTTTTTAGACAATTAAATTCCTCTTTTCAATTGCTTTGAATCTTTAATCATTTTATTCATTTTTCTAATTTTTGGTTGTAATTATTATTGATTAATAATTGATAATAATTGAGTGTTCTTGATTAATAATTGATTAATAATTGATTAATTATTGTTATTGATTACCTATTAATGAATATATTTTTATAACAAATATTATTTAATTGTAATTATATATATTATTTTAGAGAATTTCATATGGAGATTAATTTAAATATTGGAATTTAAGCTTAAGGAAGTAATTTTATGGTTTATATTATTGACCCTCAGAATGCAGGAATTTCTGGGAATATGATTATTGGGGCTCTTGTGGATTTGGGGGCTGACGGCGAAAAGGTTAAATGTCTTATGGAAGATGTGGCTGTTGACTTTGGTGAGGTTGAAGTGTCCTTAAACAAGGTAAATAAGTCAGGAATTGATGCTACATTCTGCAATGTAAAGACCATAGACGAAGATAATGAAAACAATCATCATGTTCATTTTCCAGATTTTATGGAAAAAATTGATCTCTTGAAATATGCAGATATTGAAAATTTAACTGATGAAATGGTTGAAATGGCTAAAAAGGTATTTAAAAGAATAGCTATTTCAGAGTCCAGCGTCCATGGCAAAAGCCTTGAAGAAGTTCATTTCCATGAAGTTGGTGCTGCAGATGCTGTTGCAGATGTTTTAGGTTCCATTTGTGCTTACTTTGATTTGGGAATGGATAATGATAAGGTAGTTGGTCTTCCTATTGCTGTTGGTGGGGGAGTAGTTGAAACTGCCCATGGAAGAATTCCTGTCCCAGCTCCTGCAAGCTTGGATATTCTCAAAGGATTAAATGATGGCAATTTCAATGATTTCTCAAAGGGAGAAGCTAAATGCATTGGAGGGCCGGTAAATTCTGAACTTGCAACACCTACTGGTTGTGCTTTGTATATGGAGTTCTGTGATGAATTTTTGGAATTTGCTCCTATGATGTCTCCTGAAGAGATTGCATACGGTTGCGGCTCAAAGGAATTCGATTTCCCTAATGTTTTAAGAATCATCAAATCCAAGAATGCCAATGGAAAACATAAGATCTCTGTAATTGAAACAAATATTGACCATATGTCCGGTGAAGAATTAGGATTCCTGTTTGACTTGCTGTTGATTGAAGGAGCATCTGATGTTTCGATGGTGCCTATTACAATGAAGAAAAATAGGCCAGGACATTTAATTAAGATTATTTCTAAACCTGATTTGGTTGACCATTTGGTTAATATTCTCTTTAAGGAAACAGGTACTTTAGGTATTAGAGTCTCTGAAAACACTCATAGAGGAGTGGCTGAAAGGCAATTTGTTCCTTTGGATATTAATGTTGGCAATCATATTTACACAATCAACTTTAAGATAGGCTTGATCGGAGATGAAATTATTTCTCATAGGCCGGAATATGAGGATTTACGCAGAATCTCTGTAGAGCAGGACATTCCTTTAATTGAAATTAGGGATGTTGCAAACACAATGATTCGTGATTATTTGGAAAACAACAGAGAGTAAAGAATAGAGAGTTAAAGAATATAGAGTAAAGAAAGAGAGTAGAAAATATATTTATGCAAAAATTGTTAGTTTAAAAAGAAATTCTTAAATATGGACTAACAGTAATTATTATATGTGAAAATATGAGAATTCCAAGAATAGATTTAGCATTTTTATCAAGATTATTTATATTATTGGCTCTTGTAATATTGATTTATAATGAATTTAAGCTCCAATCTGGTTTGGTTTCATTCATTTCATTGATATTTGCAGTCTTGTCTGTTCTTTGTATGGTTTTATTTGCCATTCGTTTAAGACAAGGAAAGTACAATAGGTCTTTTCAGATTGTCGTTGAAACAGATGTAGACAGGGCTTTAAAAGATGGTGTCATTTCTAAGGAACAAGCGGAATCCATTCCAAGAAGGGTTGTTCTCAATACCAAAGATCTTATATTGAATGTTATTTTTAATTTTGCAATTGCAAACCATTTTGATTTGATTCCTATTGATATTCTTAGGGAGATATTGCCTCATATTCCCCCTGCACATTTAGAGCATTTGTATGAGGAATCCCGTGAAATCAGCGATGATTTGAATGATTATTTCAGGTCTCAGAAATTTGCAAATAAGGCGGATGTCATTACCAGGTCAGATGAGATAAAGGAATACTTGGCTAAAACATATCCTTGGATGGCTCCAGACACTTTAGAAAATACTTATAATTATTTCTTTTTAGGAATTGGAAATGGATAATGCTATCATTGTCCATTTATTTTTTTATCATCCATATAATAGTTTCATATTTTACGAATTAATTGGGCATTATATGAGTTTCTTTTTACCAGATGTTTTGAAAATAAATTCTTAAAAATAGTTTGTTTAATTTTAAATAGGAGATTTTAATTTTAGAAGGAGCATTTAATTTTAAATAGGGTGTAAAGAGATTAAATCTAATGAACATTAAATCAATCTAAAAAAAAATAAAAAGATAATGGTAAATAATTACCATTATTCGTCTAAAGGTTTAATCAACATTAAGTTGTCGCCTGCGTTGACAGTGTCACCTTCTTCTACGAATATTTGTTCTACAATACCTTCCTCTTCAGCATAGATATCGTTTTCCATTTTCATAGCTTCAAGAACTGCCACTACAGTACCTTTTTGGACTTTATCTCCAGTGTTTACTTTGATTTTAAGTACCATACCTTGCATGGATGCAGTTAATGCACCCGGAATAGGGCCCATGTTTCCTGAGCCTTGCTCTCCGATTTGCATGTATCCGGTAGGCATGATCTTTACATCGAAGATGTCTCCATCAACTTCTACAGAGTATTCGGTTGGAATAGCACTTAAGTCATCATCACCAGCACTTCCAATATGAACTTCTGGGAATGCTTCTTCTTCGAGTTCTCCTTTAAGGAATTGTTTAGCAACTGGAGGTAACATTGCAAGAGTGAGAACATCTTCCTCTTTCTTGATGATTCCTAACTCTTCACCTTCTTTTTTGAAGTTTTCGTATTCAGGTTCTATTAAATCTGCAGGTCTGCAGGTAATAGGTTCTTCATCACCAATAATCTTTTTAGCGATTTCCTGATTGATTGGTGCTGGAGCACGCCCATAGAAACCTTTCATGTAATCTTTAACTTCATTAGAAACGATTTTGTATCTTTCACCGTTTATAACGTTCATTACAGCTTGAATACCAACGATTTGGCTAGTAGGGGTTACAAGTGGAGGGTATCCCATATCCTTTCTTACACGAGGCATTTCTTCCAATACATCTTGGTATCTATCTAATGCATTTTGCTGTTTTAATTGTGAAATTAAGTTTGAAAGCATTCCACCAGGGATTTGGTACATCAATACATCAGTGTCGATTCTTTCACTAATAGGATCTATGTATCCTTCGTATTTTTCCCTAAGGGTTTCGAAATACTTTTTAATTTGGTTTAATGCTTTTAAATCAAGACCAGTGTCGAATTCAGTACCTTGTAAGGATGCTACAATACTTTCTGTTGGAGGTTGTGAAGTACCCCAAGCGATAGGTGAAATAGCGGTGTCTAAAATGTCAACACCTGCTTGACATGCAGCATAGTAACTGATAGGAGTCATACCACTGGTACAATGTGAGTGTAAATTAACTAATAGATCAGTTTCTTCTTTTAATCTTGTAACCAATTCGAATACAACGGATGGGGTGATTAAACCAGCCATATCCTTAATAGCTATTGAATCACACTCTAATGCTTCAAGTTCTTTTGCAAACTCTACGAATTTGTCAATGGTATGAACTGGGCTAATGGTGTAGCTGATAGTTCCTTGAACATGAGCCCCTTGTTCTTTAGCTACTTTAATGGATTGTTGCATATTCCTTATATCGTTCATTGCATCGAAAATCCTAAAGATGTCAATACCGTTTTCATAGGATTTTTCTACAAATTTAGTTACAATGTCATCAGCATAATGTTTGTATCCGAGTAAGTTTTGACCTCTAAGGAGCATTTGCAATGGAGTTTCAGTAAAGTTTTCCTTCAATATTCTTAATCTTTCCCATGGGTCTTCGTTTAAAAATCTTATACAAGTATCAAAGGTAGCTCCACCCCATGCTTCTATTGCATGATATCCCACTTTATCCATTTCTTCAATAATAGGAACCATGTCTCTTGTTCTCATTCTGGTTGCTAAAAGGGATTGGTGAGCATCTCTGAATGCGGTTTCTGTTATTTTCACTTTCATCTTTACACCTCACTAAAATTTTTACATATCATGATAAATTTAATTCAAAATCACGTTTTTGATTTTAAATAAATTTCTATTTATTATTTCTAAATCACATACGATTATATTACATTATATTATTATTTATTGTTATAACTACTAATAAAAGTTATCTATTTTTAGTTAAATTTAATTGTGATTTAAAAATAGAGTAAATTTATTAAAGTATTGGATCAAAAAAGTTTATAAAAAAGTAAAATAAGGACAATTCGTAAAAAAAAAAGAAAGTTATTAAAAAAATAAAAAAAGTAAAAGTTAAGAATAAATTCTTAACGTTCAATTTCTCCATTAATGAATGCTTCAACATTAGCTGCTGCTTCATCATCAGTAAATTGGATTGGAGGGTGTTTCATAACATAAGATGAAATTGAAGTTAATTGTCCACCAATTCCTCTTTCAAGTCCTAATTTACAGCAACGAATAGCGTCAATTACACATCCTGCAGAGTTTGGAGAATCTTCTACACTTAATCTAAGTTCTATGTCCATTGGCACGTCACCAAAGGTTTTACCTTCCATTCTTAAGAAACAGATCTTGTTGTCTTTTTGCCATGGTACATAATCACTTGGACCAATGTGAATGTCATGAGGGTCCATTCTTTCTGCAAGTACTGATTGAACAGCTTCAGTTTTAGATTCTTTTTTAGAGTCTAAACGTTTTCTGTTTAGCATGTTTAAGAAGTCAGTGTTTCCACCAGTGTTGATTTGGTAGGTGTGAATCAATTTGACACCTCTTTCTTTAAACAAGTTACTTAAAGTTCTGTGTGTAATGGTTGCACCAATTTGTGCTTTAATGTCGTCACCAACAGCAGGGAGGCCTTTTTCTCTGAATTTTGCATCCCATTCCGGGTCACTTACAATAAACACTGGCATACAATTAATATAAGCAATTTCTGCATCTAATGCACATTGTGCATAGAATCTTGCAGCTTCTTCAGAACCTACTGGTAAATAACTGAGTAATATTTCTGCTCCACTTTCTTTTAAGACTTCAACAACGTCTACTGGTTCTTCATCAGCTACTACAAAGGTATAATCATCTTCAAATTCTGCCATATGTTCACTGACACCATCAAGTACAGGTCCCATTTGGACAACTACATCACTTTTTGGTATTTCTGCTTGGAAAACAGTGGTACAATTTGGTTTTGCAAAGATTGCTTCATCAACAGTTTTTCCAACTTTTCTTGCATCAATATCAAAAGCAGCCACTACTTCAATGTCAGTTGGGTCCCAGTCACCAATTTTCCAGTGCATGAGACCAATTGCATCTTCAGGATTCTTATCTTTATAGTAATAGATTCCTTGTATAAGAGAACTTGCGCAGTTTCCAATTCCTACTACAGCTATTTTAATCTTGCTCATATTTTCACCAGTAATATAATAATTCTAATTTTTGATTTTTTTTTAATTTCGTTAATGGTAAATTAAATATTTTTTGATATTTTTAAAAATTTATATAAATATTATTGAATAAAAATAAACATAAATCATATTACTTTAATATATTTACATTTGTTTATATAAATCTTTTTAAATTATGGTGAATTTTCACACATTAATCTTATAAAATTAATATTATATTTTTATTGTTTGATTGGATTTTAGGTTTTAATTTGGTGGTTAAATGAAAAAAGTGATTTTAATAGCATTTTACTTTAATCAAGTGAATGAAATTGCTTCAAAGCGTTTAAGGGCACTCGCAAAATATTTGCCTCAATTTGGATGGGAGCCTATAGTGATTGTCCCGGATTTAGGTTTCATTCCAAAGGAAAACGATGATTTGAATTGCAGAATCATTTTCACTGAATATGAGGATATGTTCAGTCATTTTACCAATAAATTCAAGAAATCTAAATCAACTGATTTCACTGATTACAATGATTCTAAAGATTCTATAGAATTTAATGATGAAAAGTTAAAGGATTCCACTTCTTATTCCAATCCAATTGCTTCAAAGGCCATTTCAATGGCGGGTGAAGTATTTGCATTTCCTGATGGAATGAAATACTGGCATGAATCTGCATTTGAGGAAGCTTCTAAAGTAATTGAAGAGGAAGAAATTGATGCTATCATAAGCTCTTCATGGCCTATAACATGTCATACAATTGCAAAGGATTTAAATGAAAAGTATAATCTCCCTTGGATAGCAGACTTAAGGGATCTTTGGAATTTGAACCCATATGTTTCACATACTTTCATAAGAAATTATTTTGAAAAAAGATTGGAATTGAAGACATTTGAAAATGTAGATGCTTTAACAACTACTACAGATTTGGCTGCTAAGACATTAGCCACTTTACATCCGAAGAATAAGATAGTCCCGATTTTATCAGGTTATGACAAGGATGACTTTAAGTTTTTAGGGGAATTAGTTTCTAAGAAGGATGATTTTTCCAGTGACTCTTCAGAAAAATTGAAATTTATTTATGCAGGATCTTTGTATGGCGGTAAAAGAGACCCAAGTTATTTATTTGAAGCTATTCGCCAATTGGAGGATGAGAATAAATTGGATTCATCTAAAATTTCAATCGAATTTTACGGTGACAGCACTAGTTTGGAAGAAATAGCTAAGCGTTATGGTCTTTTGGATATCGTTCATATTGGCGGTAAAATAGCTCATGAGGAAGTGTTGAAAAAGCAATTGAATAGTGATGTTCTTCTTCTTATATCTTGGGATAATGAAAAGGAAAAGATGTTTATTCCAGGAAAGATTTATGAATATTTCGCATTGAAGAAACCTGTTTTATCAATTGGATACAAGGAAGGTTCCCTAAAGGATCTGATTGAGGAAACTAAAGTCGGATATCATGTTTCAAGCTTGGAATCAACTAAAGACGCCTTATTGGACATTTATAATGAATTCATTGAAAATGGAACTGTTGAATTGAATTCAGACATCAATATTGAAGATTATTCCATGGAAAACATGGCTAAAAAATTCGCTGATTTACTGAATGAATTATAAATTTGCAATTTTAATAAATTTGCAACTTTAATATTAAAAAATAAAAGATTTATACTTATAAAATTATAAATTTATTTAGGAGATAAATATTTAGAATTAAAATTGAGGAAATAAAATGAATGCTTATTTAGAAATTATCCGTCCAGGAAATGCACTTATGGCAGCTATTGCTGTAATATTGATGATGTTTGTGGGACATTATTATGATTTGCCTATAATCATCTGTGCAATAATTGTTTTTGTCTGCACTGGTGCAGGAAATACTATCAACGACGTTTTTGATGTAAAGATAGATGAAATAAACAAGCCTAATCGACCTATTCCGTCAGGAAGAATCAGTCTTGAAAATGCAAGAAATTATTCTTATGTCCTCTTTGGAATAGGAATTCTTTTAAGTCTTGTTGACAGCTATTTAGTAAATTCAATTTGGCCATCTATAATTGTCATTCCTGCTGCATTCATAATGTATCTTTATGCTAGAAACTTAAAGGCAATGCCACTGGTTGGAAATCTTACTGTAGCTACTTTAACAGGTTTCTGTTTTGTAATTGCCGGTGTTGTGATAGCTTGTGCTACAAGTTCATTAAAGATTTTATTTATCTCAATTTATTTAGGATTATTTGCGATGTTCATGACATTGGCACGTGAAATAGTAAAGGATATGGAAGATATTGAGGGTGATAAACAGGAAGGTGCAAGAACTTTTCCTATTTTATATGGCAAGAAGATCCCTTCAATAATTTCAATAATCCTGATTGTTGTAACAACTTTAATGTGTCCTATTCTTTACATCTTCAAAATATTTAATATTGGGTATATGGTGATAATGATTATACCTATAATCATATTCTTGTATAGCGCTTATAGTTTAAAATTGAATCCACCTGAAGAGACATGCGCTAAGGTTTCTAAAAATCTAAAAATAGCGATGTTAATCAGTTTTGTAGCATTTGTAGTAGGATCTTTTAATGTTTTTAGCTTTGTATAGTTTTAAAAATTATTGTGAATTCAATTGAAAAATTGTTAAATTAATTGTTGAATATAATGTGGATTTAATTGTAGAAATTGATTGTTAAAATTAATGAAATTATTGGGATTAGTGAAAATTATGATGTTTAAAAATATTTTAGATGATTTGAATATCTCTAAGAATGATTTTTTCTATTTGCTTATTTTAACAGTCTTTAGCATTCTCATTACTTATACTCTCATAAATTTTAATCAGGCATTAGGAATTTACTGTTCTGATGTCTTTATTTATTTATCAAATTCCCTTGTTTTTGCAGGTTATGAATCAAGTATCCTTTATCTGTACTTGTCACCTGTTATTTGCATTTTAACAGCTATTCTTTTCAAATTAGGATTTTTATCTGAAGCTTCTCTTTACTTGGTTACTGGAATCTTTTGCATATTAGCAAATATTGGCATTTATGTGCTTCTAAAGAATAAGTTCAGTTCCCTATTAAGCCTTTGTGGGGCATTTCTTTTTGGTAGCTTTTCCCTTACTTTGCTTTGGTGGGCAAATGGGACTTTGGATGTGCCTGCAGTCGCTTTATCCATATGGACTGTCATTTTCATTCTTCTTGCAGTTGATAATGATTCAAAATATTATATGATAGCTATTCCTTTATTTGTTTTAGCTGTTTTCACACGTTATACTGCATTATTCTTGCTCCCTTTGATACTCTTGTATTATCTTTCCAAGCATGATTTTTTCACAAACCTGGATTTATTGATTGTGGATAGGCAAGAGTTTTCAAGAAAACTCAAATCTTACATAAAAAGCGAGGAATTTAGGAATATTCTAAAATCATTTGCAATAGCTTTTATGTTAGTCGTGCTCTTTTCAGCTACAATTTTAGCATATGGATCTAATTTATCATTTTTAACACAAAGCTCTACATTTGCTTCAGGTTCTAAAGGAGAAGTGATTGATAATGCATATACAACTGACACATTCTTTTATCTTCATGATTTCCCAAATTTCCTATACTCTGACTATGTGAGTTTTGATAATGTTATTCCAGTATTAAACGGCTCAAATCCAATGTCATTTTTCTTAATTGGACTATTTGCTGCCGGAATTTTGTTATCTGGATATAAGTTGATCAATGCTGAGAGAAAAGGGGAGTCTAAATACAAGTATCTTGTATGGATCTTATTTGTTGTGCTGTTGGTCATTTCAATCTTAAGCTTTAAAATCAATTCCCTTATCACAATAACACTTATACTGATTGATTTGGTTATTCTGTTTTCATATTTCAGGAAAATCGGTATTGATAGGGAGATATATTCAACAGATATTTTCATGTTGGCATGGTTATTAGTTTACTTTATTTTCTTCACATTCTTGAATATTAAGGTGAATAGATACATAATAACTGTTTTCCCAGCTTTCATTTATTTTGTGATATATGCTCTAAACGAGATTTTGGATTTGTCTGGGAAATTTGAGTTCTTTGAGTTTAAAAAGCAGAATCTTTTAAAGATTATTCCAATACTCCTTATTGTATTTTGCATATTTTCTGCATTCACATTCACATCTACAGTTCATTATAATGAGGATTTCAATAAGAATAAGGTAATTGCAGATTACTTAACAGAATATGATTCTGATTATATGTCAAAGGATGTTGCTGTATTTAAACAAAGGCCTTACAATTGGTTCTTAAGGATGTATACAATCCCGGTCACTGATGATCAATTGGATTATTTAGAGTCAAGCAATATCACTTATTACATCTCGGATGGCACTTTTAACTTATCAAATTATACAATGATTTATCAAAAAGAAGGATTATATCTATACGAAAGGATTAATTAAACAATCAATGAATTACCTATTAGTTTTAAGATGGTGAATTTTATGAAAATTTTACATGTTGCACATTTCTTTTATCCTTGCTTGTCAGCAGGAGGGGTGGTAAATGCAAGTTATCAAATAGCTTCCAAACAAAGCGAGGATAATGATGTAAAAGTCATTAGTTCAGATTCATGTAAGGAAAGATTAAGATTCCCAAATGGTCGCTATGATGTTGATGTTGATGGAATTAAAGTGGATTATTTCAGAAATCTCTCTAATGGATTTAAGCTTAAAACCATGTTAGACACACCATTAGCAGCTCCATTCAAGATTAGAAATGATATTAAAGGCTATGATATCATCCATATTCATGAGCATAGACAAACCTTAGCTATTTTTGCAAGCTATTTTGCAAGGAAAAACAATATTCCATACGTCGTGCAGGCTCATGGTTCAGTTCTTCCTTTCTTCCAAAAGGAGGGGCTAAAGAATATTTTTGATAAGGTGTTTGGATTCAAGATCCTTCACAATGCATCATGTGTATTTGCACTTACTGAAGTGGAAAAGGAACAATATTTGAAGATGGGTGTTGATGAGGATAAAATTGAAATTGTTCCTCTTGGGATTAATTTAGATGAGTATGAGAACCTTCCAGATTATGGCAAATTCCGCTCTAAATTTAACATTGGTGAAAATGATAAACTGATTCTTTTCGTTGGAAGAATCCATGAAATAAAAGGGCTTGGCTTATTGATTGATTCATTTAATGATTTGATCAATCAGCATAATGAAAATCATAGTTTAGAGGATATCAGTAGTTCAAGCATTAAATTAGCTATTGTAGGTCCAGATGATGGTTATTTAGTAAAATTGGAAGATAAGATTAAGGAATATTCTCTTGAAGATAATGTCATTATCACTGGCCCATTATATAAAGAGGAAAAGCAGGAAGCTTTAGTGGATTGTGACTTATTTGTCATGCCTTCTAAATATGAATCATTTACAACAAGCGGTCTCGAGGCAATGGCATGTTCCAAGCCATTGGTGTTAACTAAAAACAATCATATTCATGATTGGGTGGATGGAAATGTTGGCCTTGCTTGTGATGACAATAAGGACTCCTTAAGGGAAGCAATTGAAAAGGTATTATTCGATGAAGATTTGTCTCTCATTTTCGCTCGAAATGGTCAGAAACTTATCAAAGAAAAATATAATTGGGACATAATCAATGATCAAATTTTAGAAATTTACAATAGATATCTCTAATTTTTTTAAATTTTTTTTAAATTTCTTTTTTGATTAAATAATAATTAAAAAACACTGATTTTTTTAATCAAATAACTATTTTTTTGAATTTCTCCTATTTTTAATTAAATAATACATAATGTTTAAATCTAATAAATTATATATATTATATTAATATTAATCTATTTGAGTGTTTTATAGATTTTTAATAAATTTAATTAGATTTCTAATAAATTTAATCACTTTTTAGATAATATTTTGATAAAATTTTTGATTATAATCAAATTGAGTAGGGATAAGATGAAAGTGGTAGTTTGTCAGAACTGTGGTGAAAAATATCAGCTTGATGATGAAGATGATATTAATGCATTTGAATGTTCTGTTTGTTCTGGAAATCTGGAGGAATTGGATGGTTTCTCTAATGATGAAGAGAAAGTTTCCTCTGATTATGATTCGCAGAATAATTCTGGTTTAGTACTTGTTTATTGTACAAGTTGCGGATTAAAATATCAATTAAATGAAAGTGACAATATAAACGAATTTGAATGTAATAGCTGTGGAGGCTCCTTAGATTACGTTTCCAATATGGCCTCTGCATCAACTGAAACCACTGACTCAACTAATTTTACACAAAACCCACTCACAGAAACCCCACTCGCTGATGATGAAATCGATGAGATTATTCCTATTCATGCAGAGGCTAATTTTGTAGATGATTTTCTCTATGCTGATTCTGATGTTGATGAGATTATTCCTATTCATGCAGAGTTAAATGCTCAAAATGAAGGATACTCTGATGAAGATTATTATTATGAAACTGAAGAGATTTTGCCTGATACATTAGAGTCATATGGGGATGAAGAAGTTATTTCTTATGGTTCAATTTATGACTCTACACTTGGAGATGTTGATGAGATTATTCCTATTCATGCAGAAAAGAGATATATGGAAACTTCAAGAGACATAGCTTCTGGTTTTGCTTATAAGGATGAATATGAAGAAGCCCATGAAAGCCAAGAATATGGGCTTGTTGAAGTCACTGATATTCCAGAAGATGAAATGCCTGAATCTCCAGTGTCTTTAGCCAGACAGGAATTGTCTGAAGAGGACCAAAAGCTTTTTGCCAGAGTTCAAAATGAAATGGTCTTTGATAGTCCTGAAGAGTATGAAGCATTCAAGCTTGCTCGTTATAAGTATTACACTGCATTGTCTGATATTCTTAAAGATGAATATATAAGAAGCATGGATAAGGAATTCTACAAGGGAAGTTCAGTCAAACGCTTAATCAAAAAAGGTGAAGAAAGTGTTAAACGTGGAAACATAACCGCAAGTGAAGAGGATGCATTGGTCACTCCAGAAACAGTTGAACTAATGAAATCTCAAAATAGGGCTTATGAACCTAAGAAAACCAATGCTGATTTATATATGTTAATCGGAGCATTCATTTTAGTTGTTTCAGCTGCATATTATTACTTCATTAACCAAATATGGTATGTGTTGATTGCTGTTGCAATAGGTGTTCTTATTCTAAGTTACGGTATTTATAAAAGATACGCTTTCAATAATTACATTGCTCGTGGAAGAATCATTCGTGAAAGATTGCTTGCACTTCCAAATGATTTTTATGTCTTTTATGCAGTTCAACCTCCACAATCAAGAGATATAATTAACCACGTGGTTGTTGGACCTACTGGTGTATATACCATTTTATCCAAAAGATATGACTCTAAAGACTACAAGAATAAGGTCAAATCTGACAATGAAACTGACACTATGGTGAATGATTCTGCTTCTATCCAAAATTACATGGATAAGAAGAATACATTAGAGCTTCAAACTGATTATAAGGATAATCAAACCAGATTTGAATTTGGAAATGAAGAGATTCATTTTGTAAACAATAGTCAAATCAAGCGTAAAGCTTTAGAGTTAAATGAAGACTTAGCTATTTTCTTGGATAATAAAGGATTTAGCGGAATTTACATTGAACCTTTAATCGGTTTTGTAAACGATGACTTGGCTATTTTAAATGTAATCCTTACCAATGAGGATCTCTTTATAGATGAATTGTTCAATAGAATGATTCGTGGTCAAAGAAGAATTGATGAGTTAACTGTTGCTAAAATAGCAAGATTATTATCATATTATTCTGCAGATTGTTCTGTAGTATAATGCTAATTTTTTCTTTTTTTATTTATTTTCACATTTTTTCTATAGATTCAAGCTGTGATGAAGATGATTTCTAAAGTTTTAAATGTTCTTAAGGCCATTAAAAGAAAATATTATACATTTAGAGTGAAAAGGGTATCTGAATCATGTGGAAATGATTTAACCGTTAATGCTTATTCCTATGTCACTCCTAAAACAAGTCTTGGAAACAATGTGAATTTCAATGGCATGAAGATTCAAGGAACGGCCAATATTGTTATTGGAGATAATTTTCACTCTGGAATAGAATGCATGATAATCACTGATAGTCATAATTATGAAGGGGATGCCATTCCTTATGATGACACTGTGATCTCTAAGGATGTTGTTATCGAAGACAATGTATGGTTAGGAAATCGTGTCATTGTTCTTCCTGGAGTAACTATTGGTGAAGGTGCCATCATTCAAGCAGGAAGTGTTGTAGTTAAGGATATTCCTAAATATGCAATTGCTGGTGGTCATCCTGCAAAAGTCTTTTCTTCAAGAGATAATGATCATTATGAAAAGTTAAAAAAAGAAGGAAAGTTCCATTAAATAAATTATCATCTTTAATTTTTTTCATGATTTATTTTTGTATATTGCTATTTTTACATATTTTTTCATTTTTGCACAATAACTATTTTTCACAAAAAAATTTCATTCATTTTAATTAATTCTAGCTTCAATTTAATGAAGCAAATCTTTAAAGATTGCAATTTCTTTAATTGTCACTGCCTTTAAAATGAAGATGATTGCAAAGTATATGATTACTCCCGCGATAATGGATATCAAGACATTAATAATTCCAATTGGGTGCATTAAATATACGGCAATTCCCATAATGGATGCCGCAACGACTATTTTTAAAAGCTCTTTCATGTTGAATGGCAATCTCATTGTTTTCTTGCTTGCGATTGCTGTTACAGCAAATGCCAATATGTAGCAGATAAGTGTTGCAATTGCTGCCCCTAAAATGTTTAGGTAAGGAACGAGCAATAAGTTCAAGACTATATTTGAGATAGCAACAACAATCCATAACTTTCCGAGAATCATTGTGTTTTTTTCCAGGATTAGAATGTTATTTGTAATTCCATACATTCCCATGAATATTGCTCCAAGGCAAACGAAAGGAGTTACCATATAACCTCCAAGTGCAATTTCAGGGGTTGTGATTATGTATAATAATGGCTTTGAGAGCACACTCATTCCAACTGCTGCAGGAACTGTTAGCAAGAGATAGTATTTCATTGAATAGCTAAGATACTTGTCCACTTCCCTTATGTCTCCCTTTTCATAATGTTCAGGTAAAACTGCAGGTAAGAGAACTGCAAATGGGGAAAGGAACATCAATAGTATGCTTCCCAATGCATATCCTGGTGAGTAGCATCCAACTGCAACTGATCCAATAAGGATTCCAATGACATACTTGTCACTTGAATCAACAACCCAACTGGACACATTGCTTGGAATGGTAGGTAAAGCAAATGCAAGCTGTTCCTTTAGATTAGACCATTTTCCAATTCCAATTCCAAGATATTTTACAATTAGGAATGCCATCATGATGAATACTGCAACATAACCTGTCAAAAGACCAAGCACCACAGTTTCAATATTGTATCCTGCATAAGTGAGATAAATGCTTACAAACACACCAATGTAACTTTGAAGAACTAAGAATAATGAGTATCTTTTCATTTGCTGGAATGTTCTAAAGAAGCTTATGAGCATAAGATTCATGCATGCAAAGAATGAGATTGCAGTTGTAATGTACAATACTTGCATGCTTCCATTGAATAATGCATTTGCAATTGTGTTTCCAAAGGTCAGGAACAATAAACATATTATAATTGTTGAAATGAATGTTAGACTAATCATAGGATAGAATGAATCCTTAATCTTTTCCTTATCCTTTTCAGCAGACAGGAACCTTACCATTGTGTATGGAAGACCAAGATTTGCAATATTCGGAACAAGTGCGATTGTAGTGTTTACCTGTGCCCACATACCATATTCTGCGGTGGTAAATGACTTTGTAATGATTGGGATAAAGATTAGGCTACTGAGAGAGATTAGGATGTTTGTGAGTCCCACCAAACCTATTCTTTGTATAAATCGCACATATTCACTCATTTAATCACACTTTTATTTTTTTATTTTTCATTTTTCTATTTTTTTCAATTATAAAATGAGTATGATCATTTTAAAATATTTTTAAAAATAGTTTCATCAAAGTTCTTAAAGAAATAATCCTTATCATATTCTTGAATGGATATATTTTCATTGTTTATGTAATTAATTAGTTCTTCACTGCTTTTAACTTTTTTTACAATATCCTTTTCGATTAGGTCATCTAAATATTCCACTCCTGGAACATCTATTATGAAAGTTTTGCAATTGAATGCAAGCCCTTCATAGATTGCAGTTGAAAAGGCACCTATTTGGTAGTGGCTTTCAGCAAAGAGTTCATATAATGGGGGTTCACTTTGATCGATTACAGTGAAATTATCAAATTCACTGCTTGCTTTTGTTAAATAATCATAGTTTTCTTTCCAGGTTCCATATTCTCCAGGATGTAATTTATAGATAAAATTATAGTCTTGAGTATTATTGTTCTCATTATTATCCTTATTATCATTAATCTTTGAAGCGGTTTCATAGGCTAATTTAGATAAGTATTTTCCAATTACCCCTTGTGAAATAAATAATATTTGCTTATCTTCATTTTTTTGATTATTTCCATCTTCAGAATTTTTATCTTCAGCTATTTTCATATATGTTTTTGAGTTTTCCTCAAAGTATGGGAATCCCATTGAAATGATGTTTTCACTATCTATAGGGAATGGACAAGCATTTTTCCAATAGTCTCCAAAACTTAGGATCTTGTCTGGGAAGTATTCGATTTCCTTGATTGCTCCGTTAAATTTCATTGTATTTTCAGGATAGCTGTATCCTAAATGGTATGGGCTAATGGTCCCATGCTGCAATTCGATAATGTCTATGTTCATTTTTTTGCATGCTGCAATCAATGCCTTATTTTCATAAGCCACTACAAGAAATACCACTTTAGGTTTTTTCCTTTGAAGAAGTTCAATATACTTTTTATAATCGTATTGAAAATTCAGGATATGATCTTCCATGATGCTAAACAAGTCAATGTCAATTTTAAAAGCGGTTTCAAGCTCTTCTTTCACGGCATTGATAAATTGCTTTTCATTTTCTGTAAAAGGCAATTTACCTCTATTTCTTGTTTTATGAATAAATGAACCTAAAAGGATTCGGTCATTGAATTTGACATTATTTTCCTTAATGTTGCTTTTGTTTCTAAAATGCTGATTTAAATAAGGGGATTCTATGGTTTCAAAACTTTTTCCGCATTGATTAAGTGTGTCTTTTAAAAAATAGCTGTAGATATCCTGATATTCATCTTCAAATACGACTTTTCTTGGATGATCGAATATCAAAACATCAACATGCTCACTTCCACTTAAAGGATTTGATGTGATGCTGTTTTTGATAAAAGGCAAGAATGAGTTTATTTTATCAAATAATGAAAGACTAGACTGTTGAGCAGATTCAAAAACATTTGTCTTTCTTGTTATTTCATAATATAAATACATTCTAATCAATTGCCAAGGATAGCAATCTTGAATTTCCTTATGATTCAATTCATACTTCTCTTCAAGATTCCAAATCTTTTGACAGATCTCTTTTACAGTAAAAGTCATATTTTTTCCTTTAAAGTTTTATTTTCAATAAAATTCTTCAATAAAATTTCTAAATAATAATTTCAATATTGATTCATTTATTCTAAATATTCATATTTAATCAATTCATCTTCAGCAATGTCAATCTTTGCCTTTTGGCCAATAACTTTCTCTATTTCGCTTGGTGAAATTCCAGTTCCTGGCCTTTTGTATGTAAGCATATCCTCTGAAATCACTGTTCCCTCTTTAATTTCCTCTTTTGCAATGATGGAACGCCTTGCTTGCTTTCTTGATTCGCTTTCACAAGGGAGAGGGACCTTATCATATTGTCCATTGATTGTTTTGATAAGTTTTATGTTTTCATTGAATTTTCTAATGTCCTTAGGGTCCATTCCATGATAATGGTCATTACCTTGCAATGTTTTATCTAATGTATAATGCTTTTCAAGGATTGTTGCTCCATATAGATAAGCGGTTGTTAAAATAAGCATGTTTTCATCAGGCTTTGTATGGTCTGAGTAACCGATTTCATAGTTAGGGTACAAATCCTTAAGGTTTTTAATCATCAAAAGGTTTGCATCGCTGTTGTCTGTAGGGTATGAAAGAACACAATGCATAATTCCTATTCCTGCTTCCCCATTTGTGTATTTTTCATTTGCATTTTCTATTGTGTCTATTGCCAATTTTATCTCATCAAGGTTGGAAGCCCCAGTGGAAATGATTATGTCTTTTCCCTTTTCAGCTATTTTTCTAATGAACGGAATGTTTGTAAGGTCTGATGAGGATATCTTATAGACATCCATGAATTCATCCAAGTAATCAATAGAATCAAAATCAAAAGGTGTTGATAAGAACATTATTCCAATTTCATTGCAGTAATCTGCGATTTCCCTGTACTCTGCCTCTCCAAAGGAATCAAATTTCTTAAACAATTCGTATTGGGAAGTTGTAGGTTCCTCATTTGTATCCCAATATGCTGGAGAGTTCTTGGAAGCTATTGTATTTGCTTTATATGATTGGAATTTGACTGCATTGCAGCCAGCATCCTTTGCCTCTTTCACCATCAATTTAGCTGCATCCATATTGCTTATATTTTCCTTTTTTGCAATGTCATAGTAATTTACACCAATTTCAGCTATTAAAAATGGTTCTTCATTAAATATGCTCATATTTTCACCTTATTTTTATCTTCATCTATTTTTCCATTTTTTTCATTTCTTCTTTCCATTCTTTGTACGATTGCTTGATTAGCCTTTTGATGTTATCAAATCCATGCTTTAAATCAACTTCACTCATTCTTTTGTTCATTTCCTGTCTTAATTGATAGTCATTTATTGTGCTTTCAAATGTTTCCTTTATTTCTTCCTTAGAGACTTCACTACCTAAACCTAAATTAATGAATCCATTCTCAACATTTCCAAAGATGTGGCTTAATTCCCTTTCATTTTGGCAAAGGCATATGCAAGGAACTCCAAGTGAAGCTATTTCATACATGGTTCTGCCTGCTGAGGTAAATATCAAGTCAGCATCATGCATGTGTTCGCTCATGTTTTTAACGTTTTCATAGATTTCTATTCTTTCATTATCCTTGTATTTGTCTTGTATTTCCTTCTTGTTTCCATAACCAAGTCCTAAAATAATTTCAATCTTGTTTTTGTAATCGCTTTCCAAAATTGTTTCAAGGACTTTTTCAGTTAAGTTATTTGGGTCTGTCCCTCCAAAGGTAAGAAGAACCTTATCGACATCCTCTTTGATTTCCTTAAATGATTGATAATAAAACTCATCTTTTAGTATGTAATATTTATGTCCTGAATAAAGGTTCTTAAGAGGTATTTTATGCTCATATAATGCATCAAATACCATATGTGCATATTTCACTCCCCCACCGACATCTTCAAAATTAACTACGAAGAATCCTTTGTCCCTAAGGGATTTTGTATACTTTGAATTTGTATTTAGGATGTCGTTTATTATGATATCAGGGTCATATTCAACTATCTTTTCAATCAATTCCTCTTTTGCTTCATCATCTGCTTCTTTTCCTTTGCCTTTATTGCTGTTATGAGTAATGTAAGGATAGTTGTTATTGTTGACGATTTCAATTCCTAATGGCTGTGCCTCAT
The DNA here is from genome assembly GCF_045114555.1 of Methanobrevibacter sp. Taxonomy (GTDB): domain Archaea; phylum Methanobacteriota; class Methanobacteria; order Methanobacteriales; family Methanobacteriaceae; genus Methanobrevibacter. Next base: position 40,578 of record NZ_JBGUKT010000010.1, read on the forward strand.
CAAGCAAGAACACAACTTCATGATTCACTAATTTTGAAGCTATTGATAAAGCTCTGTAGATATGTCCAGTCCCGATTTCATGGGAAGCGTCTGCTTTAATCAATATTTTCTTTTTCTTTAGGATTCTTTCCGCCACCCACCAGTCTTCATAATTGTCAATGTCAATGCTTTCTTGCTTGGATATTTCAACAAGCCCTATATTATTTCCAAGACGGCTGTTTTCCTTTACAAATTCCCGTTTTGTTGCAAATATGCTTCCGGTCTCTTTATATGCTTTTGGCAAGTATTGCCTATTCACCCTTTCCTTGTATAATGGGAAATACTTCTTGTTTTCCTCATCGTATCCCCAACTTAAGTGTCTATCATCGACAACACTGATTATTGTATCATATAATTCCTTATCATCATTTGGATTTAATAATGTTTCAATAGCTAAATCTAAGGTTTTTGTTTTAAGAAGTGGGGAAGTAGGCTGCACTGTTATTACAACATCATATTTTTTGTTTTCTTTTTTCTCTTTTTGAATTGTAGCATCATGGATTACAGGGTCAAGCGGAATTGAGTCTTCTGCAAGTTTTCCATCTCTTTTGACAGTTTCTGCACCGAATTTCTCTGCAATGAATTTTATTTCATTATCATCGGTTGTTACAAGAACATCATCAACATATTCTGATGCCTTTCCCATTTCTATTGTATGTGCGATAAGTGGTTTTCCTCCAAGCAATCTAATGTTTTTTCTTGGAATGCCTTTGGAACCTCCTCTGGCAGGGATCACAACTAAAATCTTATTATCTTTATACATCTTAAAACCTTTAGCTATTTGATTTTTCAGTTATATTCTCATGTATTTTCATATATTTTCATATATTTTCATTCATAATTTGAAAATTAAAAAATTTCAAATTTTGTTTGAATTTTAAAAAATATTATTAATTAAGACAAACTAATAATAGTATATTATTAATTAATATTAAATTTTGTTAATTATAAATAGTTTATATAAAATAGTTATATAAACAATTTTAAAATAGATTTAATAGAAATTTAAAGATTTAATCTGATAATTTATTATAAAAAATATTTAAAAAAATTTAAGGTGTTATAATGGCAAGTATGAAAGAGATGGCTGATACTTTAATTAAAAGAATAAATGATTTAGCTACTCCTGTTAAAATTATGCATGTTTGTGGTTCTCATGAACATACCATTATGGAACATGGTATAAGATCTTTGCTTCCTCCTGAAGTTGAGATTGTTGCAGGGCCAGGATGTCCTGTATGTGTTGTTCCTTCAAGAGAAATTGATGAATGTTTACAATTGATAGAAAAAGGGGTTACTGTAACCACTTTTGGAGACATGTTGAGAGTGCCAGGTTCCAATGGTTCTCTTGCTGAGGCAAAAGCGGATGGTGCAGACGTAAGGGTTGTTTATGGTATTCCAAATGCTGTGGAAATTGCAGAGAAAATAGACAATGATGTTGTGTTCATGTCTGCAGGTTTTGAAACAACCGCTCCTGCAACCGCATCTGAATTATTGAAAAAGCCTCCTGAAAACTTCTCAATCGTTTCATGTCATAGATTGATTCCACCAGCGATTGACTTCTTGATCAATTCAGGTGAAACCAATTTAAACGCTTTAATCGAACCTGGACATGTATGTACAATTTTAGGAACTGAACCATTTGAAAAGTTCTCAACCGAATATGGCATTCCTCAAGCAGTGGCAGGTTTTAATCCATTGGATATATTAATGTCTGTTTACATGATCTTAAGACAAATTGACAATGGAACTCCAAGAATCGACAATGAATATAAGCGTGCTGTAAGAACTGAAGGAAATGTCATTGGAAAAGAAATGATGGATGAGGTTTTCCACGTGGAAAGCAGAGAATGGAGAGGTTTCCCAAAAATTCCTAACTCCGTCTTGGAAGTTAATGATGAGTTTGCTGAGTGGGATGCAAGAAAGAAATATGACATTGAAGTGAAAGATGTTACTGAAGCTCCTAAAGGATGTATTTGCGGACCTATCTTAAGAGGTATGGCAAAGCCAACTGACTGTAAATTGTTTAGAAAGGCATGTAATCCAATGCATCCAATCGGTGCATGCATGGTAAGTAAGGAAGGAACCTGTAATATTGCTCACAGATATAGCAGATAATAAACATTTTATTTTAATAGTTTTTTATACAATCACTTTTTAAGGGTTTGAAAACATGGTAAAAATAGAAGCGATAGCTGTAGATGTTGATGGAACAATTACAGATGGAAGAAGAAGAGTTTGTCATAGTGCATTGGATGCTCTTCGTAAGGCTGAAGATGCAGGAATTCCAGTAATCATTGCTACTGGAAACATTTCACACTTTGCCTATGCAGTGGCTACACTTGTTGGAACTACTGGAGGATTGGTTTGTGAAAATGGTGGAGTAATTTACCAAGATGGATATAACGACAATAGGGTAATTGTTTTAGGAGACATTTCCAAAGCTCAAAATGCTTATGATTTTTTACTTGAAAAGTTTGGTGACGATATCCCATTTAAGATTGTAGAGGATTCCGATGCAAGAGTCTCTGAAATCTGTTTCTATAAGAATATGGATTCAGAGCCACTTAAAGAGTTACTCCAAGACTTTGATGTGATAGTTTATGATAGTGGTTTTGCACTTCACTTAACAGATCCTAATGTTAATAAGGGTATTGGACTCTCCGAACTGGCTAAGCTCTTGGATTATAATATTGAAAACATTATGTGCATTGGAGATAGTGAAAATGACATTGACTTTTTACATGCTGCAGGATTTAAGGTTGCAGTTGCTAATGCATGTGATGAGCTAAAGGAGATAGCTGATTACGTTTGTGAGAATAAGTATGGTGATGGAGTGGCAGAAGCTATTGATAAATTTGTTTTTAATGAGAAATAATTTAATCATATTCTTTTTAAATGTGTGATAATATGTTATATGAATTGGCTGAAGAGGCAAAAAGGGAAATTTCAAAGTATTCAGACAATTATGAAATCTATTTGGAAAATACTGAATTGCTTCAATTGGATTCCCAAAAGACTGATTTGAATTTTGCAAAAGAGGAAATTAGTTTAGGCATTGGTATAAGAGTTATTAAAGACGGTTCTGTAGGTTTTGCTTTCACATCAGATATGGGTGAAATTGCAAAGACTTGCGAAAATGCTTATTTGAACTCTAAACTTAATTCAAAGGATGAAAACTTCTCTTTTGCTCAAGTGGAAAAATTGCCGAAAATCAATGGCACTTTTGATAAGAAGTTCCAGGAAATTGATTTGGATGAACTTACAAGTTCCCTCAAGGCTGTGTTAAACTGCATTGAAGATAATGGCTGTCAAACCACTTCTGGTGGATTTTCAGCAGCAGAAGGGGAGGTCTTGATTGTAAATTCCAATGGTGTTGAAGCTTATGATAAGTCAACTGGCTTTGCATTAGGCGTTTCTATAAATGCTATTAAAGATGATGATTTAGCAACTGCTTATGACTCTGTTTCCTCATGTCTTTATGATTTGGATGGAATCAAATTGGCTGAAGACTTATGTGATTTGGCAAAGTCATCATTGGATGGGGAGCATATTGAAACTTCAGACAAGGATGTCATATTGGATTATCATGCAGTAACTGGTCTGCTCTCTACATTCATGAGTGGTTTCAGCGCAGATAACATTCAAAGAGGAAGGTCAAGACTCGCTGGCAAAATCGGTGAGAAAATAGTCACTGAAGGCCTTTCAATTTATGATGACGGCACTGTTGATGGTGGTTTGAACTCTGGAGTAAGTGATGATGAAGGAACTGCTTCAAGAAGAACTGCTTTAGTTGAAGAAGGTGTACTTAAAGGATATTTATATGATATTTATACAGCTAATAAGGATGGAGTTAAAAGTACCTCCAACGGATTTAGAGGTTCATATGCTGGAACTCCTTCTGTAAGCGGTTCAAATATTATTTTTGACTTTAAAGATCATGTAATGGAAGATGAAATAAATGATGCATTCTTGGTCACAGATGTTTTAGGTGCACATACAGCAAACCCTATCACTGGTGACTTTTCAGTAGAAGCAAGCAATTCATTTTTAATCGATAAAGGTGTCAAAAAACCTATTAAAAAAGCTATGATTTCTGGCAATATCTATGATTTATTAGGTGATGCGGTAGCTGTAGGTGAAGAGACAAAGCAAAGAGGATCTTTCATTGTTCCTAAATTGCTTTTACATGATGTAAGAGTGGTGGGTAACTAATCCCACCAAAAAATATTTTTTTTTTAATGAATTTTTTATTAGATAATATTTCTAATATCTTTTTTTTTTTGAACGTTTTATTTTTATAAATTTTTAAATCTTGCATTGATTTTCTTATCTAATTCCTTCATTTTTCTATCAATTCTTTTTGTGTCTGTTTTATATACTTTTGACACTTTTTTATTTATTTCCTTTTCCTTTTTCTTTAGGTTCTTATTGAATTTAGAGGTTTTGGTGTCAAAGGCATCTTGGAGAAAGTTTTCAAGCTCGTCTTGAGATGAAAAGTCTGCAAAGTTTTTTTCTATTATTTTATCTACTTTTTCATTAAGTTTTTCCTCTTCCTTTTTAGTCATTTTTTTAGTTTTCTCTTTAGCCATTTTATCATTTCCTCCAGTAGATTTAATAGAATTTGGGATTTAAAGTTATGGGAAATTTATCCCATTTTAATGACTGGCAATTGAATTTCAGTTACCAAGTCCTCTTCATTATCCACTTCGTACTTGTTTTTTAAGTAAATTTCTTTAGGAGAACCTATAATGTCATATTTGTTTTCAATGGAGTACTCTGCCATAGTATTATAGCTTTCTTGAATATTATCTAAACTTCCATTGTGGATTCCAGACAATACCTTGTGTTCGATTAGGGTTACTATTCTTATTTCTTCAGTTTCATCAGGGTCTAATTCTGGATTGATTGGAATTCCT
>NZ_JBGUKT010000011.1:0-53842 GCF_045114555.1 Methanobrevibacter sp.
CTCCACCACTGGAATTAGTAACAACAACAGTAACATTTCCAGTAGGAAGAGCACCACCATCAACACCAGTCACATTAAACTTGACCGGCTCAGTAGTATTATAATCAATATCAGTAGTGTTCACATTGACAGTAGGTACTGCCTTTACAACCTTGAATTTGGATTTGGAACTGTTTCCATTGTATTTATAATTACCTGAGTAGGCAACATCGATAGAGTAATTACCTATAGGTAAAATCATGTTATTAATGGTCCAGTCAATCACTTTTCCCTCATCATCTAATGTGAGTACGATGATTTGGCTAATGTTTTCAAAACCGATTGCATCTTCACTAGTAATGTTTATGGTAAGATTTCCAGTGAAGTTTCCAGTTGTAGCATCTGAACTTACTGTAATGTTGATATTTTCCAATGATCCATAGGTTATGCTTGGAATAGGAACAACTTCCACGGTAGAATTCCATTTGCTTACATTGAAATCAGCAGTTTCATTAACAGGTAAATAATCATTGTCTCCATTATAGCTAGCATAAATGTAATACTGGCTTGCATTCAATCCGGAAAGGGTTATGTTTGCTTCGCCTGAGCCATTTAAAGGAATGGTTCCATTGAATATTACATTTCCATCTGTATCGTTAATCAATACAGTAATGTTTCCAGTAGGAGTATCATTGGATCCTGTAACTTTGAAAGTGATGTTTTCCACTTCTTCAACATAAATGTTCTCACAGGTAATGTTGAGTTCAGATGAAACTCTCTCTATCTCATATTCAGCACCTGTATAATAATTATCCTCAGGATGGTAGACTTTAACTAAAGAGACAACAGCACCATCTAAAGACAAATCAAAGTTATAGTTACCGTCTTCATCAGTGTAAGTGGATACATTATATTTCAATTCACGGTTTACATCATAGACTTCCATGACTATAATTTGATGAACCTCATTGTATGAATTAGCTGAAAGAACATCATCAGTATTTGTGGTTCCTTCGCCAACTCCTCCACCATTTACACCACAGTAGGTAACATTGTTGAAAGTGCCTGAATTTGCTTTAATACCGTTTAAGAGATTATCCTTTCCTACAAATGTACCGCTAACTGTTAAATGATCATCTGCAAATAGATAGTTCTTATTTTCCCATTTATCAAATGCAGCTTGGTTTTCAAGCAATTCAGTATTGCTCATGCTAAGTGTAGTTGCACTAATGGCAGAACCGGATTCCGCCTTGTTGTATTTGAAAGTGGACTGATCTACAACTAAATTGGAATTTTCAGTTGCTATTGCACCACCAGATTTAGCAGTGTTGTTTTCAAATGTACTTCCCAATACGTTTATAACTCCACTAGTGTAAATAGCTCCACCGGAACCATTACATGAATTTGCAGTGAATGTTGAATTTACAACATTGATGTTTGCATGCAATCTTGCAGCACCACCATTTCCATCACTGGCAGTAGCGCTGTTATTTGTAAAGTTATTGTTTACAAATGAGGATATTGTTGCTGCATTATCAATAAACAATGCACCATAATTAGGAGCTTGGTTATTTGTGAATGTGTTGTTTTCAAGTTTCACATTTCTAGCAAGAGAAGTCATATAAAGGGCACCTGCAGACTGTTGAGCAGTACAATTATCAAAGTGACAATGTGCAATGGTAATATTATTTACTTGATTATTACCATCACCTTGAAGTCTTATTGCACCTCCTCCAAGAGTACCGGTACAGTTAGTGAAATTACATCCAATGATTTGATTGTTATTACCCTGTTGAATTTGTAAAGCTTGCACACCACCATAATTGGTAGATCCGGATGATTTACCACAATTAATAAAGGTGTTGTTAACGATTAAACCGTTATTTCCAATCCATGTAACGACTCCTCTACTACCAGATGTACAATTAATGAATTTGCTATTGGATATGATTGTTCCGCTAGCTTGGGTACCACCAGTGGAACCAGCATAAATTGCACCACCGTTCTTTTCTTTGTCCACATGACAACTTTCAAAGGTACAGTTATCTATTTGACCATTTGTACCAGGGTACCAGTGGACTCCACCACCATGAGCAGCTGAAGTGTCATTATAGAAATAACAATCCTTGATCAGACAGTCTGTAGATGTTTCACGCCATTCCACTCCACCTCCAAAATTGGAAGCGCGACCATTTGTAATGTTACATCCAATAAGCTTACCGCCAACCATTTTGGCTACCATATAAACGTTAGCACCATTGTGACCGATGTTATGATCTATATTAGAATAGCTGACTGTGTTATTGTTTCCTTGATAGTAAACACCTCCACCATTGTTAGATGCCTTATTGTTGGAAATGTTAGTATTGTTAATGATGTTTTCCTTACCATAAATCCATATTCCTCCAGCATCATTTGCAGAGTTATTCAAAACATTACAGTTATCCAAAAAGGTATTACTACCATCAATGTATATGGCTCCAGCACCAAGAACTGCAGTGTTTTTAGTGAAGTTACAATTGCTTAAGTTAGCATTGTTACCAATGATATACATCGCTCCACCATAAGACTTGTCCTTATTGTAATTGACAGAACAATTGTGGAATGTGGAATCGCTAATCTTACAATTGTTTCCAGTTAAAAATACAGCTCCACCTTGGAGAGGCTTATCGCCATTGTAATGAGTAGCAAAAACACGGCTATTGGAAATGTTAAGCTTTTCCAAAACCAAATCATTACCAGTTAGAACAAGGGTACCTCCTTTGGAACTGCCTTCAGAAGGGTTTCCATAAAGGTAACCTTCTTCACTGTCAGCGTAATTGCCAATGGCAGTTAAATTATAGACTTTACCATTGTTACCATTCCATTCAATTGCACCACCATCATTGTGAGCAAGATTGCCAACGAAAACAGTGTGATTCAAAGTACAGTCATTACCTTCTATGTAAATTGCACCACCATCTTCACTTGCAGTGTTATTGGTGAAATTACAATTCACTATATTGGTATTGTTACCCCAGATATATAATGCACCACCGGAAGCCTCTGAATCATCCTTATAGTAGTTGACAGAACAATTGGTGAATACTGAATTAGTAATGTTACAATTGCTACCTGATAAAGCAATAGCTCCACCTTGAATGGTTCTAAGTGTACCGTCATCCTCACCGCTAACATAGCTATTGGAAACATTGAGCTTATCTAAAGCCATATTATTTCCTGCAATAAGGAGAGTACCACCTTTGGAACTGCCGCTTGTACTGTTTGCATAATTGCCGGAAGCATTCATGTCATAGATCTTACCATTGTCTCCACGCCATTCAATTGCACCACCATCATTATAAGCGACATTATCAATGAAAACAGTATGGTTCAAGACACATCCTTCACCTTCAATGTAAATTGCACCACCATCTTCATAAGCATTGTTGTTGGTGAAATTACAGTTTTCTATAGTGACGCTGTTACCCCCAACGTACAATGCTCCACCTGTTTGATTATAGTTACTTAATTCGGTTGTTTTACCATTTTTAAAGGTGATTCCATTCAGGAACACATTATCAGATGAAATTACAAAGATTCTAGCTAAGGAATTAGCATCAATAATGTGATTGTCACCTATGATAGTGATTGGAGAGTCGATGACAATACCGTTTTTTAAAGCATCATCATCCCCATCAACGAAAGCGAAATCACGATTCAATGTTAAGGGATTCCCTGAGGAAATGGCATTGTCAATAAGAATCTTCAAATCTGTGAAAGTGTTTCCACTGCCATCTGCAGATAGAATATCATTGTCTGGATTGCTTTGGGCAAGTTTCTCTCCTTTTGCTGGAATTTGAGAAATGTCCCCCTCATCAACAGCAATGCTTTCCATACTGGCATTTTCTTCAATGCTGGAAGCAATATCGGAATCTACATTATCAAAATTGGATTCAATCACTGAATTATCAATTAAACCAGAATCAGCGCTTATTTCAGCAGCTGAAACCATTGGTAGGGTAAATAAAAGACATATGCATAATCCAATAAGAATTAATGTCTTATTATTCATCAAATTTTTCCTCCATAATAAAAATTTAATCAATAATGAAAAAATCATACACTCTTTAAATTTCTGCCATTAACGCCATATGGCCAATTTAAAGCCCATACGATTTTTAAATTCAACAACTCAATTATATATTAATATAATTTCATTCAAATTAGAAATTTTATAATGTTTTTAATAATAAAATTTCTTCATATGGACTAAATAAACATAAATTTAATACAAAGTTTTCGATAATTTTAAAAAATATTTCATAATTAAGTTAATATAATAAACAAAAAATTGAACAATATTCAATTAAATGAACCTTTACTTAACTAAGATAACTTTCTAATTTTCGATGTAAAACTATCAAAATTCGTCCATATTACTTTATATATTTATATAAAATTATATATAAATATTATGAAATAGTCTTAAAAATTGATATAAAAATCATTGATTGAATAATTTTCAAAAAGTTAAAAAAATAGAATTAATTAAAATTAAAAAAATGAGTTATTAAAAAAAATAGACTATAAATAAAAAAAGGGATATTTATAATTAAAAAATGGATAATTAAAATAAAAAAAGGGATTATTAAAATAAATAAATTATTTTTTATTCAAGATATAGTAGACGGACCTAACTGGAATGTCAAGCTCTTTGGAAATCTCTTTAGGCTTTAATCCTTCTTCTTTAAGTGATTTTACCTTTAGCCTGCACTCATCATCATACTTTCTCTTATAATGCTTTACATTGATCTTGTCAAAATACTTTGATTTAATATAATTGACGTTTGCAACAGGCATTTCCAATATGCCAGCTATTTCTTCAGAACGCTTTCCTTCATTGAACAAATCAACGACCTGATTGATTTGATTCATGGAATATTTCTTCTTGCCCCAATTATATTTTATCTCAATTGAAACCCCTAAATTGTCTAAAGCTTTAATGTAATCTGGAGAAATCCTATTGTAAATGCTTTGAGGACAAGTGATCCTTTTTAAAGATGGGTAAGTGTCCATCAATTGAATAATCTTTTGGGATGTGAGCTGTGTTGAAATATGAACTTCAACAGCATTGATGTCATAATCGGAATCCAATTCCAAAGGCTTTTCATCAAAGATATCCAACTCTTCCTTTGACTCGATATCCAAATTGTCAAAATCTATATCTTCATCGTCGAAGTCTTCGAAATCATCGTAATCTTCAAAATCATCAATGTCCTCGAAATCATCATCGAATTCATCATCAAAATCGTCAAATTCATCAAAGTCTTCAACCATAAAAAGATCTCCTTAAGGAAAAGTTAAGATTTGTTCTTTACCAAATCAATAAAGTCTCTAGAACGTTTAGTGTTAGGTTTTCTAATGCTTTTCATATTATTAATTTCACGTTTAATGCTCTTTTCACCTACTTTAAATGCATAGGAAACTTCCTTAATGCTGTAATTTGAATTGGTGAATACAATAGCTGGACCTACAGCAGCATAATTCAACTTGATGTTGAGGTTCTTTATTCTTCCTTCAAACTTGAACTTCTTATGCAACAATAAATCCATATCTGGAACAGATAAGATGTGTTCCTTTTCCTTTTCCATTAAAAGGTTCACTACTTGAGTGTGAGGATTCTGGAAAACCTTACGCTGTTGCCTGTCAATGTCCCCACGAATGTATGGGAAAGGTGAACCGTAACGCTTACGCCTGTCCTGTGAAGTGCATAAATAGTATTTGGAAATGTCCCACAATATCAATGTAGGAGCGATATCTGCAAAGATCTTTGTCTTTATCTTTTCCCTTTCCTTTAGGTCTTTCTTTAATCCTCTATCCAAATGGCCGAACTTGTCTATCAGACCTAACTCTTCAAGTGTCTTGTTGATTTTATCCTTTCTCCAATCTTCCAAATCGCTTGAATCAATGAATTCAGGCTTTTCAAGATTTACTGAATAAATTATCTCATCATAGATTTTAAGATTGTTCAAATCCTTGATCTTGTCTTCAAAAATAGCTTCTCCATGACGTTCCACAATATCTTCAGCATGTTTTACATAAGCAAGAGCCAAATTGGTGCATGTGTGCTTGTCATTGATTATTGTCGGCTTGGTTCTATGGAATTCCAGTCTTTCAATGCGAACTCCCTTACCGAATCTTCTTCTAAGCTCATCTTCATAGCTGTCTGCAAATTCACTGTCAAGAGGAACCCTTTTTGTGATTGTTCTGCCGTTTTCCTTATACTTGACAATAGGAGTTACTGTCTTTACAACTCCTCTTCTTTGCTGTTTTAAGATGTTCAGAACCCTTTTGAAAGATTCCCTTCCCCAGCTTGAAAGACCTGACATCAAGACCATGTAATTACCGGACAATGGAAGATAAGGGATTATCTCAAGTCTGTGAACACCGGAATGGTTTATCTTGAATTCAAAATTAGAGGAACCGCACTTGCATACCTTTCCATTATCAAGGAAACTGCTGACACGATAGGACTTCTTGCAGTCCTTGCATCTTATTTTAGCATATTCCTCAAGATTGCCTAATGCGATTCTATGAGCAGAAATAGCATATTTTACCCTATCAAAACTGTTTTTCTTGGCAGATGCCTTGTTTCTGAAGATTTGATTATGGCGACTTATTTCGCCTAATTCCTCAAAATCAACATCCTCACTTACACGTGAACCATAACGATTTAAGGATCTGAATGGAGCAGTGTAACCGCTTTCATCCATGCTCTCCTTCATTTCCTGAAGCTTATCCAAATTTCCTTTAAGAAGTTCATAGATTTCTAAAAATGACTCTAAATCCTTAAAATCATTCTTTAGATTAGTTAAATCTAATCGTTCCTTCTCTATTTGATTTAGAAATTTTTCAGACTCTGTTATCATCAATGATTCATCCATAATATCACCGTGAGGACTTTTATAGGTTTGCCGCCAAGAACCTATAATTTGATAGGATATTATAAATTAAATTTCGTTTAATATAAAGATTCACTTATCTATTCTTAAAATAAAAGAAAAAGGCAAATTACATAAGTAATTCACTTATCTATTCTTAAAATAAAAGAAAAAGACAAATTACATAAGTAATTCGCCGATTTCACAATCATCTGGAGTTAAGATAGCTGCACTTTCAGTAGCCATAATCATTCCTTCAGATAATTCGCCCATGAGTTTAGCAGGTTTTAAATTGGTTACAACAGGTACCTTTTTGCCAACTAAATCTTCAGGAGCGTATCTTTTGCCTAAACCTGCAATTACTTGAATGGTTTTGTCACCGATATCAATTTGAGTTCTTAATAACTTGTTGGATTTTTCAATCTTTTCACATTTTAAAATCTTACCTATCTTAATTTCCACTTTAGCGAATTCGTCAATACTAATTAAATCCATTTTTTCACCTTCATCTATAGACTCTTCACTCTTCTTTTCGTCCTTTTTATCGTCTTTAGATTCGTTTTCTTGAGTCTCTAAATTCTTGTATAATTTTTCTTTTTGTGCTTCTATCACTTTATCTTCAATCTTTTTGAATAATGGTTTTGCCTTGTTGATTTCATGGCCGGTTTCCAAAAAGACTTTAGCATCATCCCAAGTGTTTTCAGTTGGAATGTTTATTATTTCACAGATTGCATCTGCCTTGTTTGGAATGTAAGGCTTTAAGAGTACAGCCATTGCCTTACATAATTGATTGGATAAGTATAAGCAGTTTGAAGCTCTTTCCATGTCTTCTTTTACAGCTTTCCATGGCTCTTGGTCATTGAAGTACTTGTTACCTTTCTTAGCTGTTAAAATGATTTCAACTAAACCTTCTCTGAATTTCATGTCAGCAATCAAATCACCTACCTTATCAGGCAATTCCTTGATTGCTTGCTCAAATTCCAAGTCAGCTTCACTAGGATTTTTATATTCTGGCACTTTTCCATCAAAGAACTTCTTGGTGAAAGTAAATGTTCTGTGGAGGAAGTTACCGATTACATCTGCCAATTCATCGTTTACCCTTCTTTGGAACTCATCCCAAGAGAAGTCAGTGTCCTTATTCAATGGAGCGTTGATTGTAAGGTAATATCTGAGAAGATCAGAATCAAAGTCCTTTACGAAGTCTGCCACCCAAACAACCCAGTTTTTGCTGGTTGACATCTTTCTGCCTTCAAGGGAAAGGAACTCTCCTGCAAAGATGTCATCAGGCAATTTGCAGTCACGTCCAAGCAACATTGCAGGCCAGAACAATGAGTGGTGGTAAATAATATCCTTACCGATGAAATGAACCACATGGCCATTCCAATAGTCTTCCCATGGAATGCCAGTTCTTCTGGACCATGCTGCAGCAGAGGACATGTAACCGATGAACGCTTCTCCCCATACGTAAATAACCTTGCCTTCTGCACCTTCCAAAGGAACTGGAATACCCCATTTCATGTCACGGGTCATGATCCAGTCTTGAAGACCTTCCTTCAACCAGTTTTGAGCGTAATTCCTTACATTTGGAGGCAAGTATGGGTTTGTGCTTATGTATTCTTCAAGTGGTTTTTGGAAATGACTTAATTTAAAGAAGTACTGTGTACTGTCACGAATGACTGGGGTGTTACCACAAGTCAAGCATTTTGGTTCAACAAGTTCAATAGGGTCCAATGCTCTACCACAAACTTCACAGTGGTCTCCTCTTGCTTCTGCACCGCAGACAGGACAAATTCCTTCAACATATCTGTCTGGCAAGAACTTTTCACAGTTTTCACAGTAAAGCTGCTGGATGGTTTCCTCATAAATCAAGCCCTTATTATAAAGGTACTTGAAGAAGTCCTGTGAGATTTGATAGTGAATCTTATCAGTTGTCCTTGCAAAGTTATCAAAGGAAATGTCACAGCTATTAATGTCTTCTACAATCATGTCATGGTAACGTTTTGCAACCTCAATAGGTTCCTTGCCTTCAGCATCTGCCTTTACAGCAATAGGAGTACCATGCTCATCAGTAGCACATACCATCAATACATCATTTCCAGCCATACGATTGTATCTTGCATAGATGTCAGCTGGAATGTAAGTGGATCTCAAATGTCCTAAATGACATGGTCCATTTGCATATGGAAGTGCACATGAAATAAATATTTTAGTCAATTAAATCCTCTCCAATAATCCAATAGTATTTTTAATTATTTTAATTAATTTTTAAATGCTTTATAAAATTGAAAATTAAATCTTAAATGATAATAATAAAAATTGATTATAATAAAAGATTTATCATTATATTATATATTTACAGTTATATAAATAAGTAGTGATTTTTAAGAAAAATAGTGCAAAAATAAAAATTAAATATTGCAAATAGAGTTAAAAAAATATTATTTTTTTATGTGAAAAATAGCTGATTGAACTAAATTAAAAGAGAAAAAATGAATTGAAATTTAAATGTAAAAATAAAAATTAAACATTGCGAAAAGAATAAAAAAAGAAATAAAAAATAAATAAAAAGTTTATTTAATTATCAAACTTCTTACTTACTTCTTCTACAGCCATTACCAATGGGTCAATAACCATAGACACTGGAGGTGCATAAGCAAACTCCATATTGCTTAATTCAAAGCAAGTGAGCTCTTGAGTGATAGCTAAAGTCATTGTATCAATTCTTTCAGCCACCCTTTCCTCTGCAATGATTTGGCATCCAATGATTGTACCGTCTGCATCACAGATGACCTTAACGTTCATTGGCTTTGCATTTGGATAGTATCTTGCCCTTGTCAACGCTTCAACCTTTGCTACAACTGCCTTGATGCTGTTCTGTTGAGCAAAGCTTCTTGTAAGGCCTACTGCACCGAATTCCAATTTACCCACTTTGGAAACCATTGAATTCAAGACAGGATTGAATCTTGAACGTTTTCCTGCAAGAGTTTGAGCCAATGTCTTAGCTTGCCTTACAGCAGTTGTACCTAATTGGGAAACAGTGTTTGATCTAAGTATTGCACTGTAGGACTCTACACAATCACCAACAGCATAAACATCAGGTACGCTTGTTGCCATTCTGTCATTTACAAGCACAGCCCATCTTCCACAGTCACATCCAGCCATTTTAGGCAATGTAAGCTCTGCCCTTACACCAGTAGCCAAGATGACCATATCAGCATCAGCTTCAGTTCCATCTTCAAAGACAGCAGTCTTGACTCTGCCATCTTCACCTTTAAGCTCGGTGATAGGCTGGCCGAGCACAACATCAATGCCTTCACTAATCAAGTAGTCTGTAATGATTTTAGCCATATCAGGGTCAAGGGAACGTGGAACGATTTGAGGTAACATTTCACATAAGGTTACCTTCAATCCCATTTTCTTGAATGCATATGCTATTTCAATACCGATTAACCCTGCACCGGTAACCAAAGCGCTTTCACAGTTTTCAGCCCATTCCTTGACTCTCTTACCGTCATCCAAGGTTCTTATCTTGAATACACCATCTAAATCAACTCCTTTCATAGGAGGGACAAATGGACTTCCACCAGTAGCCAATACCAATTTGTCATAGCTCATGGTGTTTTCCTTCCCATCCTTTAGATAGGTTACTGTTTTTTTAGCGCTATCAACAGCAGTGACTTCAGTCTCAAGCATGACATCAATGTTCTTTGCCTTGTAATCATCAACAGATCTCATTACGATATCATCAAATGAATGGATTCTATCTGACAATACGTAAGGGATAGCACAAGGGGAATAAGAGACATGATTATCTCTTGTAAGTACAATAATTTCAACTTCCTTATCTAATCTTCTAAGGTTTGAAGCTGTGGATATTCCTCCAGCTCCACCACCAACGATAACAACTTTCATTTGCTCAAATCCTAAATAAATACATTATTCTTTATAGTTAGTTGAATTTTGAATTATAAACATTCTAATAAATTAATAAGAAAAGATTAATCAATTTTAAACATAATGAATAAATTTGAAAAATTATTGAATAAAAATTAATTTAAAAGAGAATTAATTAATATTAGAATTATATTAAATTTTCTCAATTCTATTATATATACTATTCTTTAAGTAAGTAAATGATTTAAAAAAATTGTTAAAAAAATATGAAAAGAAAAATGAAAATTAATTAAAAATATATTAAAAAAATAAGAAAAAAGAGAAAAACAGCATAAAAACTATAAGTATTTTACACCGTCTTTAGAACCTATAATGACCTTATCTACCATTTCAGTGAACAATCCATTCTCTACAACACCAGGAATAGTATTCAACTCTTTTTCCATAGGTATAGGATTGTCTATTTGGCCAAAAGCAACATCCAAGATGAAGTTACCATTATCAGTTATTACAGGCCCATCCTTAGCTTGACCCATTCTTATATCCACTTTACCACCCATATCCTCCAATGCCTTTGTTACAGGATTTAAGGACTCTGGAATGATTTCAATAGGAAGTGGGAAAGCGCCTAAGACATCTACAAGCTTGGATTCGTCTGCAATGATAACAAGCTCATCTGCGGAATAATCAACAATCTTTTCCAAAGTGTGTGCTGCTCCTCCACCCTTGATTAAATTGAAGTCTGGATCGATTTCATCAGCACCATCAACAGCCAAATCGATTTCATGTTCACTAAGGTCTGTAAGTGGAATGTTCCATTGGCGAGCAAGCAATCTTGATTGGAATGAAGTTGGAATTCCAATGACTTCAATTCCTTCATCCCTTACTCTCATACCTACCTTTTCAATAAAGTAAAGGGTGGTTGAACCAGTTCCAAGACCTAAAACCTGACCGTCTTTTACCAAATCAGCTGCAGCATAACCGCAATCCTTTTTCATTTGACTCATAATTAACACCAAATAATAATTATTAATAATATAAACTAATTATCGTAAATTTAAACTATGCATAATAAATTAAATTATTTATCTTGAATCTTAACTGAATTAAATTTTAAATTATTTATCTTGAATTTTAACAATGCATTTAACCAATTCGTTTCCTTTAGGACAATCCTTGAATTTTCCTAAATCCTTTACATAAACTCCCTTTTCCTCTTTGGAGATTCCATCTGGGAAGCACATATGCCTGAAATCACAGTCCTTATTTGAACATCCTTGACGCTTGAAGTCAAAGCTTGAACCTTCAAAGACCCCTTTTGAATCAGTCAAGATAGTGAATTCCGCATTCTCAACAGCAACCACTTGAACCTTTTCTCCTTCATGGATAGGGCATTTCTGTTCAACATCACGAACTTCTGTAATTGTATACCTATGTCCCTCTTCCAAGGAATCTACACAAGATGCCTTGAATCTACAGTTTGCACATTCATCTGCGGGCTCATGGAATATGAAACTCACTCCTTCTTTTGCTAATTCTTTTCCAATTAATGTAATCATATAATCATCCAATTTAAATTCATTTACTTAATTAACATGCCAATTTAAAGAGATGAATTCTTTTTTTATGTATTTTATTAATATAAGACAATTTAAATAACTTCAGTCTTTTTAGCCAATTTAATTGCAGCTTCTCTTGTAAGACCGTTATCACCTAAAATGGTATATCTTTCTGGCCTTATTGTATGGGCAATTGTCAATGCCTCAATGATCTCATCATCATCTACACCCAATTCAGCTGCAGTTGTTGGAGCACCAATTGTCTTTAATATATTTTGAATGGATCTCCAGTCTCCACCATGCAAATGCATCATCATTATTGTTCCTACACCACATTGCTCACCATGCAATGCATGCTTTTTGGCAACTCTATCCAAAGCATGACTGAATAAGTGTTCAGAACCGCTTGCAGGTCTTGATGACCCTGCAATGCTTATTGCCATACCACTGCTGAACAATGACTTAACAACAATTCTTGCACTTTCCTCAAGCCCTTCCTTAATGCTGTCGGAAGACTTTATGATAAGCTTTGCAGTCATTTCAGACAATGCAGCAGCAGACTCGCTGTATGGTTCATTTCTTAATCTGTATGCCAATTTCCAATCTTTTATTGCAGTGTAATTAGAGACAATATCTGCACAACCGGAAGCAATTAATCTAAAAGGAGAATCGTTAATTATGCCAGTATCAGCAACAACAGCCATAGGAGAATTAGCGCTCTTGGAAACTGAACCTATATCATTTTTTATGGAAGCCATTGGTGATGCTATACCATCGTGGGAAGCGGTTGTTGGAACGGAAATGAAATAGTTATGCGCATTAGTGGAAGCAAGCTTTGCTACATCAATGATCTTTCCTCCACCTACACCTAACACTACAGAAGCGTTAGCTATTCTTTCTTGCACCATCTCAACAGACTCCATTGAAGCATCCTTTACCTTTACAACTTCAACTCCAAAGTCGGACTTTTCCAAAGCTTCTACTGTAAGCTTACCTGCCACATCAAATGTATGAAAACCTGATACGACAAGAGCTTCATCAAACAAGCGTAAATTCTTGCATATTTCACCTATGTCATCAAGGACATTAGGCCCAATATGCACTTCTCTTGGCATTTGAATTGTTTTAGAATCCATGTTATCTCCTTAAAAATCAATTTTCCATTGAATAATTTTTAGAATCTATAATATTCTTAAATTTTTAGCATGTTATTTAATATTATTTTAATATATGTTTTCTATAAATTAAATAAGTTTTGATTTAAGTTTTTAAAAATGAAAATATTTTATTCTGCTTTGAAAACTAATCATTTAATCCAATAGCTAAACAAAATAAAAATTAGCATAAAACTAATAAACTATATAATAAATTAAAAACATATTATAAATATTATATAACTTTTATTGGGTAAAAAAAAGATATTAAACCCATTCTATAGTTATTTAACTTAAACTTATTATTTTATTAAAATTAGGTGATAATGTGGAAAATTTTAGTGAATGGTTCCATGACATTTTAGAAAATGCAGATATAACCGATTCAAGATATCCTATTAAGGGAATGGCTGTATGGCGTCCTTATGGATTTCAAATCAGAAGAGCAACTTTAAACATATTTAGAGACTTGATGGACAAAGAGCATGACGAAACCCTATTTCCTTTACTCATTCCTGAAGCAGAACTTGCAAAAGAGGGAATTCATGTAAAGGGATTTGAAGATGAGGTATATTGGGTTACCCACGGTGGTCAAACAGAATTGAACGAAAAGCTTGCAATCAGACCAACCAGTGAAACCGCAATGTATCCTATGTTTGCATTATGGGTAAGATCACACATTGACCTTCCTATCAAGCAATACCAAGTTGTAAACACCTTCAGATATGAAACCAAACATACAAGACCTCTCATTAGAGTAAGGGAAATCACTACCTTTGCAGAAGCTCACACAGTACATTCAAGCGCTGAAGAGGCTGCAGAACAGGTTGAAACTGGTATCGAACTCTACAAGAAATTCTTTGACGGACTTGGAATCGCTTATCTCATCAGCAAAAGACCAGTTTGGGACAAGTTCCCTGGTGCAGAATACACCATGGCATTCGATACAATCATGCCTGATGGAAAGACATTGCAGATTGGTACTGTTCACAACTTAGGCCAAACCTTTGCACATACCTTTGAAATAACCTTCGAGAACAAGGAAGGAAACCATGAATACGCTTACCAAACCTGTTATGGTATCTCTGACAGAGTGATTGCAGCGGCAATTGCAGCTCATGGAGATGAAAAAGGTCTTCAATTGCCTCCAGAGATTTCTCCAAAGCAAATCACTATCATTCCAATCATCTTCAAGGATGGTGGAGAGGAAGTGATGGCTAAATGTAATGAGATCAAGGATGCATTGGAAGCTAAAGGAATCAGAGTCCAAATGGATACAAGAGACATCAGACCAGGTAAAAAGTTCTTTGATTGGGAACTCAAAGGAACTCCTCTCAGATTTGAATTAGGTCCAAGAGACTTAAACAACAACGTAGCAATCATTGGAAGAAGAGACACAGGTGAAAAGATTGAAGTAAGCTTAGACGATGACATTGCTGAAAAGGTATCATGCTTATTAGTTGAAGTTGAAGAAAGCATGAAAGCTAATTCCTGGGCTAAACAGGAAGAGAAAATAGTAACCTTAGACAGTCTTGACAACGTATCTGACATTGTTGATGAAGGAAAGGTCGTTAAGTTCTACTGGTGTGGAGACGAGGAATGTGGAAAAGCAATTGAAGAGGAAACCGGCGTGGATATCCTTGGAATAAACGAAGAGGATATTGAAACCGATAAGGTCTGTCCACATTGCGGAAAGCCAGCTAAACATTTAGCATTAATGGCAAAAACATACTAGTTATAAAAATATTTATAATAAATTTAAATCAAGACATTAGAATCATAAGAGGAATGGAAATGGATAAGATTTATGCAATAATTCCAGTAAACCAATTTGCAAATGCTAAAACAAGATTATCTCCTTTTTTATCACCTGAAGAGAGAAAAAATCTTTTAAAGGCAATGCTAAAGGACATTGCAATCACATTAAAGCCTATTGTAGATGATATCATAATAATAAGTAAGGATGAAGAGGTTTTGGCATATGCAGAGGAATTGGAACTTACTGCACTTGTTGAAGAGGACCACAAATCATCAAAGACTTCAAAAAATGGTGATGAAGGCCCTTTAAACAAAGCCATAAAACAAGCTATGAAATGGTGCAGAAAGAAAACAAGAAAAGTCATAATTTTGCCATCTGACATTCCATTGATTGGAAAGACAAACATCAAGCTACTTATTGACCAAGCTAAAAACCTTGATTTCATCATTGTCCCTTCAAAAGGTGGAGGAACAAATGCATTGATCATCAAGCCATTGTCCATTGACATGAAATTCGGCGGATTCAGTTTCAAAAAGCATATTGAAGAGGCAGAAAGGAAGAAATTGGTCCCATTGGTTCATGATTCATTCTATATGGCACTTGATGTAAACACCACCGAAGACCTTGGAGAAATCATGCTTCATGGAAATGGAACAGAAACCAAGAAATACTTGGAATCACTTGGAATCAAAGTGGAATCATTCCGTGGCCATGAAAGACTTAAGGTTACTAGAGATGAATAATTTTTAACTATTTGTCTTCTTATTTTTAATTTTTAATTTTTTTAGAATTTTATAAAAAATATTTGTGTGATATTATGATAGGACTAACAATTGCAGGATTCGATCCTTCAGGAGGAGCAGGAATAAGCACTGACATCAAGACCATGGCAGCACATGGTGTTCATGCATGTGCAGCAGTCACTGCACTCACTGCACAAAACCCTAAAAAAGTGTTTTCTGTTGAACCTGTTAGCACTACATATATCTCAGAACAGATAGATTCTATTTTTGATGAGTACACTATCAAATACTCAAAGACAGGCTTATTATACTCAAAGGAAATCATCCAACTTGTAAGTAAAAAGGTCGAAGAATACAATTTAAGCATAGTTGTTGATCCAGTGATGGTAGCTAGTGCAGGAGATGCACTTGCGAAGATGGAAATAGCTGATGCTTTAAAGAAATATCTCCTCAAAAAAACACTTATTGTAACTCCTAATGTATCTGAAGCTGAAAAACTTTCAGGAATGAAAATTGAAAGTGTTGAAGATGCAAAGGAAGCAGCATATAAGATTGGAGAATATTGTAATGTGATGATTACTGGCGGACATCTTAATGGTACAAACATTATTTACAATAAGGAAAAAGAGGAATTAAGCACTTTACATCAGGATCTAATCAAATCTGAAAACTTGCATGGAACAGGATGCAGCCTATCTGCTGCAATTTGTGCAAATCTTGTTCTATTAAACAATAATGACAAAAACAGCAAAGATGAGGATAATTTAAAAATAGCTATAGAAAAATCCACCAAATTCATTTATGAATCCGTTAAAAACGGCAGATACGGTACTTTAAATCCTAATTTTAATTCTAAAGTATTATAAAATAAAAATAGTGCTCTCTTTTTAAGATAAAAAAATAAAAATAGATAACTCTTTTTTAAAGAATTAAAAAATAAAAAAAAGAATTATCACTATAAAAGTGATAACTTTGTGTATCAAATTCTAAACTAAAGTTTAAAACATATATTATCTATGGTTCCCAGACTCCTAAAAGCTTTTCAACTTCATCTTGGAAATCCAAGAACTCTCTTGATTCTCTTTGACGAGGTCTTTCAAGAGGAACCTCCACTACATCTTTTATTCTACCTGGCCTTTTATCCATAATCACAATCTTGTCTGCCAAATAGACCGCTTCATCAACATCGTGAGTGACGAAAAGAATTGTGGTTTCAAATCTTTTCCAAACTCCAATCAATTGTTCCTGCAATGTATGCCTATTCAACATATCAACTGCTGAAAACGGTTCATCCATAAGCAAGACAGGAGTGTGGTTCAATAAGGAACGGATAATAGCTACCCTTTGCTTCATACCACCTGAAAGCTCATGAGGATAACTGTATTTAAAGTCAGCCAATCCAACTCTTTCAAGATATCTTTCAGCAGCAGCAAGATTCTCTTCCTTACTATGCTCACCAGATAAGTTTAAACCAAACATTACATTATCTAAAACATTTAACCAAGGGAATAAAGAATATTGCTGGAAAATGAACCCTCTTTCCTTTGAAGGGCCTTCTACAAGTTCCCCTCTATCGTAAATCTCACCTTCATCAGGTTCTTCCAAACCTGCAACCATTCTTAAAAGGGTTGTCTTTCCACAACCGGAAGGCCCTAAAAGACAGATAAGCTCCCCATCATCAACATGCAAATTCACATCTTTTAAAGCCATGAAATCTTTATCTTTTGTAATAAATGATTTAGAAACATTTTTTATATCAATTGCCAATATAAACACCTTTTACTAATATCTAAAACTGGTAAATATTCTCTCTTCTTTATCTTTACCAGAATATTCTATCTTGTGCCTTTCTAAATCCATAATCAAATAAAATACCGATTATACCAATAATTATCATACCAACTACTACAGTTCCTGGCTGGAACAATTGACTTGCAGTCAAGATCATATAACCTAAACCTCTGCTTGAAGCAATCATCTCAGCGGATACGGTACACATCAAAGCGATACTTACCCCTACCTTAAGCCCTGATACAATATAAGGCAATGCAGAAGGAAGCACGATTTTAGTCAAGATATTCCAATTGTTAGCACCTAAAGTTTGAGCAGCTTCAATCAATACCTTATCAGTTCTCTTTACACCGTCAATGGTGTATACAAGCACTGAGAATACACAACCGATAAAGATTACGAATACTGCTGAAGATAATCCTATACCAAACCATAAAATGGAAAATGGAATCCATGAGATAGGTGGAATAGGCCTTAGGATACTAATGATCAAGGAACTTAATCTATCTAAAGTTTCATACCATCCAAGAACTATTCCTAAAGGAATTGCAACTGCTGATGCAAGGATAATACCTGAAAATACTTTTACAAGAGTACTTGAGGTATGCATAAACAATTTTCCATTGCTTAATAAAGTCCAAGCCGCAGTGAATACATTTAAAGGACTTGGTAAAATATAGTATGGAATCAAATGTAAACCATCAGTAAGCAAATACCAAATAATAAGGAGTATTGCAGGTAAGATAAATGGTAATAATTCTTTTTTAATTTCCACATAAATCACTATCTTAAAATTGTTTTAATATAATTTATTAACTAACAATCATTCATTATCAAAAAATCAATAATAATTACTTAATGAATTATATTATTTCATATATTAATAATTAATATCCAATGATATAAATAATTTAGCATTTAAAAAAAGTCAATTGTAAATGAATAAAAAAAATTAAAAAAATAGAAAATAAGAATTGCTCAAAAAGAGCAAGTCTTATAAAATTATAAATCTGCGAAGATTTGGTCTTGAGTTAAAGGTTTTTGTAAAAGACCTAATTTTACTTCAAGATCCATGAAGTCCATTACATTTTGTTTGTAACTGCTGTCTAAACCTGAAATGAAAGTAGTGTCTTTGATTACACTTGCTTGCAATTCTTGGTCAGGGACAATGTCTTCAGGTAAGCATTTAGCTGCTTCTGCAGGGTTTTCATTAGTGAATGCAGTTGCATTTTCATGAGCAGCTAAGACTTTTTTCAATTCTTCAGGATGATTGTTGATGAAGTCTTCTCTTGCTACAACACAACAGCATGGGTGACCAGGAATGATTTCTCCACTGGTTTCAACTAATTTACCGTCACCGTTTTTAACTGCAATGGAAGCATATGGTTCCCAAATGATCATAGCGTCAACTTGACCAGCTTTTAAAGCATCAGTCATTTGAGCAGCTTTCATGGTAGTGAATTCAACATCACTGGTAGATACGCCTGCATCGGTTAAAGCAGAGGTTAAAAGCATGTTTTGAATGGTTGCTTCACCAGGGGTTGCTACAGTTTTGCCTTTTAAGTCAGCAACAGTGTTAATACCACTATTTTTACCTGCAACAATGGAACTTCCTTCAATTTGAGCACCGGATACAACTTTTACTGGAACTCCTTGAGAAATGGAAGACATTACAGGAGTGATACCTGCATAACCAATATCGATATCTCCACTTGCCATAGCAGTCATTAAGTCTCCACCATTGTTAAATTGGGTTAATTCAACAGTAAGACCTTGATCTTCAAACATTTTCTTTTCTTGTGCAACGAAAAGTGCGGTGTCGTGATCGGATGGTAAGTGACCGATTCTTACAACATTGTCACCGGAACCACCGCTGGTTGCAAAGTAAGCACCTACAGCTACAAGAGCTATAATAACAACAGCAATAATTGCTAAAATTTTTTTATCCATAAAAATCACTTTAATTTTTAAAATTAAACAAAATGGTTCTTATATAATCTCATTTTGAGATTTCATTTCCATATAAAAACTTTTAAAATAATAAGTTGTTTTTTTTATAAATCATTTTAATAATTTAGAAAAAACTAATCATTTAAAATAAAGGTTTAATTTGAAATTAAAAAGGTATTTATCAATTAGCTTTTATGGATTAATAAAATATAATTTAAAAACTTATTACTTATATTAAAGATTGATAAACAAAGTATATAATGTTTTTCATTAAATAAAGGCATGATAGATTAATAGTACAAAAAATAACTACAATAATATTAAATATATATTATTTAAACTGTTAAAAACGTGTTAAATTAAAAAAATAGGGCTAAAAATAAATTATTTCAAGAGATAATTGAAAAACATCAAAAAATGAACCATTTTAAAAGATTTAACTAGGTTAATGGAGAAATATATAACAATTGTTAAATACCGATATGCTAACATATTTGTACTATAAAAGTTACAAAAATAAAAAAATATGTACCAATATGCTAACATTGATATTTTTTGGCTCTTCAAAAATTAATACAAATTGATAAAAAAAAACAATATGAATTTTTAAGAAAAAATTTTTGAATCATTCCTCTATATCAAAGAATTCTGGATTGCTCAATAGCTTATCCCTAAACAATTTAGATATCCTTGAAATGCATTGTCTGCTGTAATCCAACTCTTCAGACAACTGAGTGGTTGTTTTCTTATCCAAATTGAAGAGTATGTATAACATCACATTTAGAGGTATTTTGCTCTTATGGAAGATAGTTCCTGAAAAGTCATTGAAGTTAGCGCCACAATCCTTGCACACATATCTTCTAGTCCTTCCCTGGTTTCCCCTACTGTTGACATTATATGATTTACATTTAGGACAATAGACTCCATTAACCCAACGGACACTCCTAAAGAATGCCATAGCTACCTGATCATCAGGAATTTCTACATTCGGATTAATAATATCTTTCATGATAAAGATTATTATTATTAAAATATATATAATTTTTGTCATGTTTGTATTACTTGAAAAATTAAAAGAATCGGATGAAAAAATTCATAAAAAACATCCAAAAATATTCAATGCAAATGAAATAATCTAAACATATAAATATAATTAAAAAAATAAAATAAATAGGTTGTTGGATACAATCCAACAAATTTATGTTTATTAGGAGTAATAAAAATGAGATGTGTTGGTACTGTTGTACGTGGAATAAGAACACCAATTATTAAAGAAAACGATGATTTAGCTACCATAGTTGTAGATTCATTGATGGCAGCAAAGGAAAGTGAAGGATTCGAATTCAGAGACAAGGATATCGTTGCAATTACCGAAGCAGTTGTAGGTATTTCAGAAGGAAACTACGTAACTGTAGATGATGTTGCAGAAGATCTAGAAAACAAGTTCCCATCTAAAAACATTGGAGTGACAAACCCTATCTTAAGTAGAAACAGATTCTCCATTATCTTAAAAGGCATTGCAAGAGCAATGGACAAGATCACTCTCTTAACCTCTTTCCCTGCAGATGAAGTTGGAAATGGTATCTTAGATGAAGATGTTTTAGAAAAAAGCGAATACAACTTAGGAAGCGTCATCACTGAAGATGAATATAATGAAACTTTCGGTTCATGGAAACACCCATTCACTGGAATTAACATGATTGACTTTTACAGAGAATTGATTGAAAGCGAAGACTGTGAAGTTGAATTCGTCTTCTCCAATGATGTAAAAACAATCCTTGACTATAACACTGATGTCTTAACCTGTGATATCCATACCAGAGAAAAAACCACAAAATTGCTTAAGGAAGAAGGAGCTAATGTTTTCGGACTCCACGAAGTCTTAACTGAACCTATTGGAGATTCCGGATGCAACCCTGATTTCGGATTACTCGGTTCCAACAAGGCAACAGAAGAAAGATTAAAATTATTCCCAAAAACAGGAGACTCCTTAGTTAGAGAAGTTCAAAAAAGATTGATTGACCTTACCGGCAAACAAATTGAAGTGATGGTTTACGGTGACGGTGCATTCAAGGACCCTGTCGGAAAGATTTGGGAATTAGCGGATCCTGTTGTTTCACCAGCACATACCGATGGATTGGTAGGATATCCTAATGAAATCAAATTGAAATATGTTTCTGACAATAAATTCGCTGACTTAAAAGGAGACGAATTGAAAGAAGCAATCAAAGAAGAAATCAGACAAAAAGATGAAGACTTAACCGGACAAATGATTACAGAAGGAACCACTCCAAGAGTATTGACTGACTTAATCGGTTCATTATGTGACTTAACCAGTGGTTCTGGAGATAAGGGAACTCCAGTTATTTTCATCCAAGGATACTTTGATAATTTAGCAAATGACTAAATTACATATCCTTTTCTTTTTTTATTTTTTATTTAAGACTATTATTAAACTCTTTTTAAACACTTTAATTTTATTAAAACTATTAATAAACTCTTTTTAAACTCTATAATTTCATTAAAAAATAATAATAATAATAATAATAATAATAATAATAATAATAATAAACTCTTTTTATTAAATATGATTTTTTAAACTTTTTTCTAATAAAAACTTTTTTTAAAAATTAATATAAATAGCAAAACGAGAAAATTTAAAAAAGTAAAAAAAAGCAAAACAGTGAAAAATGATTTCAACAAATTATAAAAAAAGTAAAAAAAGATTTAAAAAAAGAAAAGGAATTATAATAATTCTTTTCTTAGATCAATAGTGTCCTTTAAGTCTGGCCCAGTTGAAATGATTGTTACTGGAACTCCAGTCTCTTGTTCTATTTCAGAAATGAATGCTTTGGTTTCAGCAGATAATTGACCATAATCCTGTACACGAGCACAGTCATATAACTTATCAACACAAGTTAAAGCTATTTGAGTAGCCCCATTTATTCTACAAGATTCCTTAGCAAGTTCCATATCAAAGTAACCGATTCTTCTACGTCTTCCAGTTACAACACCATACTCTTCAAGGCCTTTGCTTTCCGCTTCCTCTTGAGTCATTTCTGTTGGGAAAGGACCTTCTCCTACACGGGAAATGTAAGATTTGAATACATTGATTACTTCATCCACTTTAGTTGGACCTACACCAACATCTGCTGCAAAAGTTGATGCAGTGGTGTCTTTACTGGTCACAAATGGATATGAACCGTAATAAAGTGAAAGTGCAAATCCTTGGGAACCTTCAATGAATACATCTTCTCCATTGTCAATAGCTTCATTGCATGCGAGAGAGACATCAGCAAGATAATCTTCAAGTTCTGGAACATCCTTTGCAAGGCCAACTGACCTCATTACATGGTCTGAATTAGCAGGCCCACAACCGGATCCAGTACTTCCAATCTTTTTAGCCAAATGCTCGGAATTCTTATCTCTGGATATGTGTTCTTCAGTAATGATTGCACATCTTGGGTCTACAACCATTCTTTCCTTTACATCATATTTCTTTAAATCTTCAAATTCCTTAAATAATACATCTGGATTTACTAAAACTCCTGCACCAATCATGAGTTTAGCATCTTTATGTACAAAACCAGATGGAGTTAATCTTAAACCATATTTTTCTCCATTGAATTCAACAGAATGCCCTGCATTTGGTCCGACTCCTGCACGAGCAATAATGCTTGGCTTATCATTATCACAAAGGTAGGTGATGCATTTTCCTTTACCTTCATCTCCCCAAGCTCCACCAACTAGTATACTACAAGTCATTTAAAATCTCCTTTAAATATATTTTTAGTTAGTTTAATTAATTTTAATTAATTTCATTAGTTTTTATCAGTTTTTATTAGTCTTAGTAGTCTTAAATATAGTTAAATATAGTTTAATAGAAAAGTTCATTTTAAACTATTTAAAATTTAAATAAATAGTTCATTGACCATATATATTTTATTTTTCAACATTTATAAATATTATCATGACTGAATAATATTGAAAAAATAGCTTGAAAAATATACAAAATAATAGAAAAAAATCAGCATAATAGATAAAAACTAAAAGATATTAAGCATCTTCCAATATTTCCAAAAGCTTTTGAAGATACATGTATCTCTCGTATTTGAATTGCTCATTGCTTCCTAAAAATGCATCCAATACATGGGAATTCATTTGACGCAAAATGGATAATTGAATAATGTTCTTTACATCCTCATCAATTTTTCCCTGTAGAATCAATTGTCCGAATCCAGTTGCTATTATAGTATAATCCAGGCTCATCAATTCCTCATAAAAGTCCATATCCTGAATGAGCTTTAATATATTTTCACTTTCAATGATATCATCGTTGAAATCCTCCAATTCCAAATCCCAAGATTCCAAGATCCATATGAAACATTCAATTATTGGAGTTTTTGGATTTTCAGCCAACCACTCAGATATTTCACAAAAAGCAATGTATGCCTCTTCACATCCAAAAGGAGCAAGTTCATCAGTAGCATCCCAAAAGAACTTATAGTCTGCTATCTTAACGGCACGGTTATTTGGAACTTCTCCAAAGAAATAGCTATTTTTTTCCAAATAATTATACCCTTTTTCCAATTGTTCCATAAATTCACCAAAACGCTTATTTTAGAGGAAACTCTTCACAAAGAAGGTCTTCATCATACTCCTTATCGGTTCCTTTCTTATTCCAGTAATCCAAATAGTACATCATCCAAGTATTGGAAACCCTTTTGATCTCATCATCATCCAATGCTTCAAAGTCATTGAAGAAATTTATAAAGTCTCCACCTACTACAATAGCTATCTCTTCACATTCAAATGACAGTAGAAAATCATTATTCACATTCTCACTTCTTTTATCTGCCAAAACCTTCTTAAACTTGTATTTTTCTTCAATTTCGCTTAAATAATCATGATTCTGGAATTTGAATTCAATGACCTTTTTTGAAAATTCTTGATAGAAATAGTGATATCTTAAGGAGAGATATTCATTGGAATTCAACAATTGATTCAGATAATCCTCATCGAATCTTAAGAAATCTAGATTTTTCTTTTCATTAAAAAAGACTGCAAAATAAATGTTCTGGCCAAATCGAATAGCTAATTCGCCTCTATATGAATTGTCTAAAATAGGCCTTGAGGACAATTTGAGATTTTCAAATTCTAGATAAAGTGAATTTGAATTATCATCTATTTCCAGCCATACCCATTTTCCTTGGGAAACTGCATCTTCAATAATCTCTTTTGATCTATTGTTCATTTTCTTCACTGTTTAATCTAATAAAATCTTCAAGGGCCCCATCCATGGAATAATCCTTTCCATCATATTGCTTTTTCCAATTGAAATTCTCTATTTCAATTATCTCATCTACGGACTGCCCCCAATTGATTTCAAAACCATAGCCCTTCAAGGTTTTAACAATCTTTTTAGCTATTTCCAAACCTTTCTCTTCATCATATTCAAAATCACCGAAAGCTATGTTCAATGAATTATCCGCTATCACATTTTCAATATCTTCAAAGGCATAGAAACAGAATCCAATAGGATCGAATTTATTATTCCTTAAATGTACAAAGAGCTCAAATGAATCCTGAATTCCCTCTTCAATGTCATAGCCAGCATTATGGATGGAAATGATATTTTCCTTTGTCAAATCGCAAAATGCACTCTTCAAATTAAGGAAATCGTCAGAATCTCCTTCCAAATCTTCAAGGTTTTCCTTATTTTCCAAAAGGAGTTTAGAAATCAAATCGTCAGATATGTCCTCTTCAATAAATTCATCAGCAATGATTTCCAATATCTCATCATCACCATAAAAACCGCTCTTGATCAATAGCTGAATTTCATAATTGATCTCATCAATCAGTTCCTTATCCATAATAACACCCATAGACTTTACTTAAAAAATAATAAGCAAATTATAAAAAAAGTAGAAAAATAAAAAAATAGAAATCATTAAGCTCTAATGATTTTAATGGTATAAATGTTTTTTCTTTCAGTCAAAGTGACAACTATAGTGTCATCTCCAACTTTAACAATGCAAAACTCATCCCTGTACTTGTATTCATAACCTTTATTTAAAGCATAACCTCTTAAAGCCTTTAAATGATTTACTTCAAATTTACGATGGAAATCATTAATTACATTTGCAAATACATCAATGTCATCACTAATCTCTATCTCATCAGACTCAATGGTTACAAAGAAGACAAAGCTTCCATAATTTACTGCACAGTATGCATCATTATTGAAGATTGAAGAAATGGTCATGTTTAAAATATGAGCTTCTGTCAAGCTTGCATTAAATACATTTTCAACTAATTGGGGGATATTTTGTTTTTCTCCAAATTCCTTGACTGCCTTTGCTTCTTCAATTAAGTCTTCTGGAAAACCGATATCATCGTTATCCCATGCCCAAGACCATGTATTCTCATCAGGATCCAAGAATCCTATCAATTGAATTGGGAATTCCTTTTCACCAAATCTGACAATTCCTTTTTCAATATCCAATTCAGGTTCAGCATTTCCAACAATAGAAGATAAGATTTCCTGTTTTTCCAATGCTAAAGCACCATATTTAGAGAATAAATCCTGTAAATCATCATTTTCTTCAATTAAAAGAGAATTAATTTCCATTTTTTCACCAGATAATCATAAATAAACAATAATAATATTATAAAAATAAAATGAAATGAGAAGAATTGATATCCAAATATCAATACTAAAATCTAGAAGGATAATTTAGAAATTCTGCTCATAGCTTCTTTAGTGTTTTCCAAGGTATTGAATGCAGTTAATCTTAAGTAACCTTCACCGCTTGGACCGAATCCGGAACCAGGAGTACCGACAATATTAGCTTCTTCCAAAAGCAAATCAAAGAAGTCCCAGGATTCCATGTCATTTGGAGTTTTTACCCAAATGTAAGGGGAGTTGACTCCACCATAAACATTCAATCCAATATCGGATAAGCTTTCACGAATTATTTTAGCATTTTCTAAGTAATATTCAATGTTTTCCATAATTTCCTTTTGACCTTCTTCTGAGTAAACCGCTTCTGCAGCTTTTTGAACAGGATAGGAAACTCCATTGAACTTAGTGGTTTGTCTTCTGTTCCATAATGCATTTACTGATTGCTCATTGCCTAGAGCATCCTTGATTTTGATATCCTTAGGAACAACTGTATAAGCGCAACGTGTACCGGTAAATCCTGCAGTTTTTGAAAAGCTTCTGAATTCAATAGCCACTTCTTTTGCACCTTCGATTTCATAGATGGTATGAGGCACATCATCTTCAGTGATGAAAACTTCATAAGCAGCATCGAAAAGGATAAGCGCATCATTTTCCTTTGCATACTCTACGAATTTAGCCAATTCCTCTTTAGTTAAAGTGGTTCCAGTTGGATTGTTTGGGAAACAGAGATAAATCAAGTCAACTGGCTCACTAGGAAGTTCAGGTACGAAATTATTTTCTTCTGTACAAGGAAGGTAAACAATATTTTCATACATTCCATCATCCTTAATGTTACCGGATCTTCCTGCCATTACATTAGTGTCAACATATACTGGGTAAACAGGGTCAGTTACTGCAATAACGTTATCCAACGCAAATATTTCCTGGATGTTACCGGTATCACATTTTGCACCATCTGAAATGAATACCTCATCAAGGTCCAAATCCACTCCCCATTTATTGAAATCATTTTTAATGATAGCTTCAGCTAAAAAGTCATATCCTTGTTCAGGACCATATCCCATAAATGAATCAGCTTCAGCCATTTCATCCACTGCATCCTTAAAAGCTTTGATTACAGTAGGGACTAATGGTTTTGTTACATCTCCAATACCCATTTTGATAACATTCTTATCAGAATTTTCTTCCATATATTTAGCTGCACGTCTATTTACTTCAACAAAAAGATAACTATTTTGCAATAAAAGATAGTTTTCATTAATTTTAACCATGTTTATACCTCAGACATAATTTAAAATTTAAATAATTAAAATTGTTAGTTAATAAATCTAAAACATCAAATTATAATTAATATACCCTTTAAAAATCTAAAATATCTAAAATTAACTTAATTAATAATTTCTAACTAAATTTCTAACTATTTAACACTTAAATATTTATTAAATATATTATTTAAAATTGTTTATTATTAAAATGAATTCATAAAAAAATTTAATAATTTTTTAAAATTCACACTAAAAATTTTTACTCAAAAGCTAGTTGAAAACTAATGTATAAATAAAATAAAAAAGATATACATATAATACTATAAGATAACCTATACTTTACTATATTATACTTATATTGTTCTATATTCTACTTACTAATTGCATAGTTATGCATATGTTTATAGAACTTGCTTAAAGATTTAAATAAGATTAATTCGGTGAGAAAAAATGAAAGAAATGACAGCAATATTGCTTATTCTCATAGCAGTTATTGGGATAATTTCCATAATAATTGTTAAATTATACTATAGAGAAAAGGAAAAAGATAATGACAAGGAAAAACTAGAAGAATTCATCAATAGCACTAGATCAGATTATGATGATGAGAAACGTAGAAGAGTCAGAAGGTCTCCAAACAGAACCCGTGCTAATTTAAGTGAAGCTCAATTATACGCAAATATTATTGATGATGTTGAAAATGGGGAAATGGGCTCAACAACTGCTTTACTTAGGCAAAGAGCAAAATCTATGGAAGATGCTCCTAAAAAACAACCTAGAAGGACTAAAAAACCTAATAAAGTTGTCCCTAAAAAGGTTAATAGAACCCCTGAAAGAGTGAAAACTCAAATCAATAAGGAAGAGGAAGTTAAATCTTTCCAAGAGCCTATTAAACCTGAACACACTGCAACCATCAACAGTGCAAGACAAGAAGAAAAACAACCTGAAGCTCGTCAAGTGCCAATGACTGAAAAACAAAAGGAATTCATTGCAAGTGAAGCTAAAAAGTTAGTTGTTGAAGATGGTGAAGGCAGTGTCAAAGTTGTTAAATCTGTAAAACCAGCTGAAACAATTGAAGAAATGAAAGAATCTGCAAAAATTGAAGAGGAAACTGCAAAAGCAGAAACAAAAGATGATATAGTTGAAAAGGCTGAAGCAGATACTGCTGAATTGATTAAGAAAATTGAAGAAGCTAAAGGAGATGTAGAAAAATTAGCTGACACTAAAATGGAAGCTGAAAAAGAAGCAGATATCAAAGAGGAAACTGAAACTGCTAAGGAAGAAACTGAAACTCCTAATATCGAATCTACTATCGAAAAGATTAAGCAAGCATCTGAAGCTAAAGAGGAAGCTGAAGCAGAACCTGCAATAGAAACTAAATCTAAAGAGGAAGCTAAAGCAGAAGTTCAAAAAGAAGATTCTCAAAGTTCAGACGATGTTTATTATGATGATTTGCATATCCTCTTGAATAAGGATGAAAAGGTGGAAGTGGATGAAAGCCCTGAAAATGATTTTGTTACTATCAATTCCGGTGAAGAAGAAAGAATCTCCACTGGAAATGAATTAATCAACAATGCTATCAAATCCATTAGAAACTTCAGAAAAGCTAATGTTCCTCAAGAGCCAGTTGTTGTTGAAACTAAGGACGATATAGTCCCAGATGATTATGCTCAAGACTTAGGAGATGGAATTGAGTATATCGGAGACACAATTACAATAACTCCAATCCATGAGGAAGAAAGGGATTTAGCAATCAATCAACCTAATGAAGATGTGGACAAAATCTATAAGGAAATCAACAAGGAATCCTACAATAAAACAGAAGACGAGGAATTGTCTGATTCCTATGATGATGTGACTGATGAAACCTCTGAAAAAGATGCAAATGTCTACACCAAAGAGGATTATAAGAAGATTGAAGCAAAAGAAAGAGAAAAAGAACGCAGAGCACAAAACACTAAAAAAATTTTAGGATCAAAAGGCATTAGCGAAGAAGAGCTCCGTAAAAGGTCTGAAGCTAAAGCAAAATCCAAACGCACTAGAAAAGCTGCTCCTGCTAAAGAGCCTGTGGAAGAAGGTCAAAAAAGATTGATGATGCATAAGGCCAAAACCGATGTTGAAGAGGTTTATATCAATGGAACCTTATTTGAACTAAAAGTAGGTCAAATCGTAATCTTTGACATCAATGGTGAAAGCTATTCAAGTCAAATCTTAAGACTCAAACCAGGCTACATTGGAGTAAGATACAGATCTAAAAAGATTTGGGTCAAATCCAATACAGTCAAAAAGATTTTAAAATAATTTATAGATTAAATAGTTTTTACTATTTTAATTCTCTATTTTTAAATCTTAAAACTTAAATTTTTATTAAAAATAAATTTATTTATTAAAAAACCGAATTAATCTTTAAATGAATTTATTTCCTTTTCTTTACTTTTTTTATTTAATTATTTTTATTTTATTATCCTCTTTTAATTTTTTAAAAAATATTTTATTTCTTCTCTTTCATTGCCTAATTAATATCTTTTAAAAAATTGAATGTTTTATCTTTTAAAAAATTGATATGTGGATTAACTCATCAATCAGCATTAATATATCACATAAGTATAAAATAATTATATATTTGATTCATTAAATAAGCACTTACTAAACAAAATGAAAAAAATAATTGGCAATAAAATTAATATTTTTTGTGCAATCTATGTTGCAATTTTGCTTTAAAGATAGAGGCAAATTATTAATTTTACATTAATAATGATAGATTTTCAAGAATTATTATTTCAATAACCCCATATTTAATAAATAAAAATTAAAAATAAACTAAAAAGCTAAAATAAAAAAAAGAAAAAAGAAAAGGTATTTAAACCTTTTTAAAATTTAAATACCTACTTACACCAATTCTAAATAATACGACTCCTTTTGCTCCACCTTCCATAGCTGCTTTTGCATCTTTAAGAAGAGTGGAATGACTTAATTTTTTAGGATTGGAATCAGATTTATATGCTTGCAAACCAGTCCAAACTTGAGCACCATTAGACTGTTTAACAAATGCTTTTGTCACAGATGTAATCCATGGCCTATCTTTTTTATAGTTTCCCTTATAAACCATTGGCAACAATACATCAGAGTATTTGCTTATTGTTGAAACATCTTGCCCATAATATTCGGTCATCTTACTTGGTTCGGGCATAATGGCTGCGGAAACAATGCAATTCGGTTTAATCTTATGGATTTCATTTGAAGCCTTTTTCATGAAGTAGTTCATTGCACGATTAGGGTTTTCATACTTATATGCTTTACCTCCAAAACGCACATAATCAAAGTGAATGCCATCAACACCTTTTATTTTCGCATACTTCTTAGCTTCCTTGATCTTCTTATTTAAAAAGGAATATTTGATCTTGTTATTCGCATCAATAGGCCTTACCCATTTACCCCCTTTATAACAGACCTGCATCCATAAATGAACCTTAATGCCATTTTTATGTGCTTTTTTAATAAAAGATATTACTGCAGATTTACCGTGTGCAGATATTGCTTTGACGTGAAGGAAAATGTGTTTGGTTCCTTTTTTTGCAAGGGTTTTAAGATTAACCTTTTTCATATCTGAAGACCATAACCAATAACCATTTCCTTTAGCTATTTTTGGTTTGACTTTAATCTTAAAATAACCGTTTGACGCTAAATAAGGAGCATTGCTTTTATAATAGTAATATTTTACAGTGTATGTTCCTTTTTTAAGATTTAAATAAATTTTAGCATTCCCGTATTTATTTGTTATGGCTGTGTAAGTTTTGCCTGCAACTTTAAATGTCACTTTCCTATTTTTGATAACATTATCATTGGCATCAAGCAATTTTACATAAAACAAGCACTTGGAACCTTGACGATAATTAATGTACTTGTCACCAATTTTTAATTTGGTTTTAATAGGAGATTCTATAATCACTTTACAGGTTTTGCTTGCATTTGTTGTCAAATCATCCCCATCATAAAGTATTTCAGCTAAATAAACACCTTTAGTTAATTTGACATCTAACTTAACAACACCATTTGCATCAGTGATCTTATCATATATAATACCATTTAATAATATTTGAATAGGTTTTGAAGATAATGCAGTGCCATTTGCTGTTAATATAATGCTTATTGTGGTTGTAAATGATTCATATCCATTAACATCCGATGCAGTGAGTGTAGAATTTGCCTTTTCATCCAAAACTTCATTACCATCATCATTAGAGTCACCACTACCATCCCCAGTAGAATCAGTACCATCACCACCAACAGAGTCACCACTATTACTGTCATCTGTTGAATCAGTACCATCACCACCAACAGAGTCACCACTATTACTGTCATCTGTTGAATCAACACTGAGCATCTCTTCTCCACTTAGAACTTCATACGCTTGCCCAATTGAATTATCATCATTGATCAAAATTCCACTATCTTCCGCTGAAACTGCAGTGATAGACAGAAATATCAAAGTGAAAAACATTAAGAATAATACTTTTTTCATATTAACCTCCATATAAGTTAATTAGATAAATATTATGCTTATTTATGAGCATAATAGAATATTAATTCATCATCTTTAATCTCATCAAGCCTTGCAAAACCGAATCTTTCAAATTGAACAATATCTCCAACTTTCAAGTCCTTGCAATCAACTTCACAAAGCCCTTCAGTTACAGAAGCATCATCCATAACAACTTTAGCCTTAATCGCATCAGTTGGAACCCATTGAATGATTCTTGCTTTTGCATCTCTTGCATCTTCAAAGGATTTGCTGTGGAAAACAACATCATTATCCTTGATTTCAACATTAACTGCATCCATCAAACGGCTGATTCCATCACTTAAGTCAGCTTGAGGGATATAAACTTCACTATTGAATACAAGAGTTCTGTTTCCCCTTTCCTCAAAGTCAGGGTGCAATGGCCTTTCAATAGCTAATCCTAAATCTTCTTCAGGCACATCAGCAATATCTATTTTGACAGGATTTGGAACAAAGAAGTACCTGTTTACCTTTTGTTCAATGATATTTCTGTTTAAGCCGTAAATCTTTTTCCAGCTGATTGCAGAGTCAGACATTTTAATACCTATCTCCACCATCAATTGGGTAATTGTTTCAGGTTGGATTCCTCTTCTAGCAATTGCCTTTAAGGTTCCAAGTCTAGGATCATCCCATCCACTGTAAGTGCCGTCTTCAATTCCAGCCATAGCCTTAGAGGTACTTAGTGCAATGTCTTCCATTTTCAATCTGCCGTAATGGATAAATTCAGGAATTTCCCAACCCATATGCTGGTAAAGATACTTTTGCTTTTCACTGTTTGCAAGGTGGTCTTTTCCTCTTAATACGTGGGTCATGCCGAGCAAATGGTCATCTACAGATACAGAGAAGTTCATCATAGGATAAACCCTGTATTTAGTGCCCATTCTTGGATGTTCCTCTTCAACAATTCTCATTGCTACCCAATCACGAATAGCTGGATTCTTATGATTTATATCAGTTTTAACTCTAAGTACCGCTTCACCTGCTTCCATCTCAGGGAACTTTTTCCAAAGTTCCATGTTTTCCTCTACGGTATTGTCCCTACATGGGCAAGCTTGACAGTTATCCTTAAGCTTTTTGAATTCTCCACCATCACAAGTACACATGTATGCTGCTCCACGCTTAATTAGCTCTTCAGCATATTGGTAATATATTTCAAAACGATCACTTTGATAGTACACTTCATCAGGTTCGATTCCTAACCATTTCAAATCTTCCTGGATTAATTCATAAGCAGGTTCGTAAATACGTTTTGGATCTGTATCCTCAATTCTCAATATGAACTTTCCGCCACATTTCTTTACATATTCCCCATTAGGAATAGCTGCCCTTGCATGTCCAATATGCAATGGACCACTTGGGTTTGGAGCAAAACGCATTACTACATCCTTGTTTTTACCTGGAAGCTTTGGAAGACCTTCCTCTTTCTTTTGCTTTTTCTCTTCAACAGCAACTCCCAATTCTTCCATTTTTACCTTTTGTTCTTCCGGAGAGAGTGCATTTACCTGAGCTACAATCTTACCAGACAAAGAACCAATTTCCTTAGCTCTTGGTCTAAGTTCTGGCTCACTGCTCATAATGGAACCCATAACAGCTCCAGGATTTGCACTTCCCTTATGTTTAGCAGCATTCAATAATGCATGTTTAAATACAATTTCTTCTAATTCATCCATAAATATCACAAATAAATAAATTTTTAAAAAAAAAGTGTTTATATTAAAAATATTTTACAATAAATTAAATTAATAATTTTAATTAAAATTATGTTATAATTTATGAAACTAAACTTATATAAATATAATTAAAAATAGGTAATAAATCAAAGCACAAAACTTTATCAAAATTAAAAATAGGTATAAATCTAATATGAATGTAATAAAATTACAAACATATTAGATAGGCAAATCTAATAAATAGGTTTAGCAACGAATTTATCAGACAATAATATCTTTAAGTATTTTGATATTTAAATTATTTGATATAATTGCCTATTTGAAAGAATAAAGAACAGATATTTAGTTATACCTAAATATATCTGATAAATTTAATTTTCTACATCAGCCTCAACATCAGTAGCTTCAAGTTTCATAATTACTGGCCTTAAGCCATCATTGCAGGACACAATAGCTACTCCGGGAGTCTTAATCCAGTCCTCATAGTACCATATTTCACTTGCTCCATGAGCTAATGCAAATACATATTGATAAATGGCTTTCCATGCTTCATCACAAAACCCTTCAGGTTTAGCATAATCTGCATAATACACTTCACCTTCTTTCATTAAAGGACAAGTGGATAAACCATCAACACCATATTCCTTAGCAAGATCTTCTTGAAATGTTGTTTTTAAAATTGTAATCTTTACTTTCTTCATAATTATAAATTTGTAGTTTTTTGTAATTAAAATTAATGTGATGTAGATAAATTAGTACAAACAAATGAAATTTTTGACATGAAATGATATAAATGAAAAAACGATGAATATTTTTATATGTACTCATAATAAGATATGATTTAATCATTCATCTTTTTAATTAAAATTAATGAAAAAATAATGGAAAAATTTACTATATGAAACTATGTAAAAAAAGCGGATTTTAATAAATAAATTTCTAATAAAAAAATGGTTTTACTGTAGCAAATTTCAAAAATTTTACAGTAGAAATACACCTCTCTCTAATATATGAAAATTTTTGTCAAATAATGAATTTCCTTTATAAAGAATTAGAAAAAAATAAACTAATTATAAATATTAGGCAATTAATAAAATTATATGATGATGAGAAAGATCAAATTTTTAAATATGATAGGCAATGAAAAAAATGATTGATATATAAAGGAAAATTCATGAAAAATTATCTATTGTATACATTGAAAATGAAATGAAAATTCTCTATGAACAAAAAAATAATTTACAAATACTAAATAATAAAAGGTGGAATATAAAATGGATGGAAAATTGGATATAGATTCTTTTGAAAAGGCAATTACTGGTTTAAATAAAAATTTAAGTGATGTAGGATTGTTATTTAGAGCGAATATGCCACTTCTTGCAACTGATGCAACACAAGAAACCAAAGAGAATTGTGTTGACAAGATGTCTGACAGAATAGCTGAATTGCTTGATTCATTCAGGGAAAGCTATTCCTACTACAATGACTTTTATGAAAAGATGAAAGAGAACATCAGAAATGACAATATAGAAAATCCTGAGGAATACGACGTTTTCTTCAATCATGCAAATGAAACATTTCCAAAGTACATTGATGAGCTTGGACAAAGCATTGACAGCTTATGTGACATTCCTGTAAAGACTGAAAAGTTCGATTCAACAATGAGAGAGCTTGGTGCGATTATTGAAAACTTCCGTTTTGACTTTAAAAGAACATTAGCAGTCTCTGACGTTTATGAAGTTCAAAAGCAAATGAAAGAGGAAAACAAGAATTAAGCATTTTGAAAACGACTTTTTATATATGATTCAAATATGGTGATAAGATGGCTTTCCAAATTAATGATCCGGAAGAGATAGATTGGGCTTATTTCTGGGCAAAGAAGCTTGAAGCAAAAAAGGATAGAAGCAAAGATTGGAATAAGGCAGCACCGAATTTTGGAAAGTCTGCCAAAAGAGATGACTATCACACCAAATTGATTGAAAGGATTAATGTAAACAAAGAGGAAACTATTCTTGATTTAGGCTGTGGTGACGGAACTATAACAATTCCCCTTGCTAAAAGAGCGAAAAGTGTCACTGGAGTTGATTCTGCATATAAAATGCTTGAAATATTGAATGAAAAAGCTCAACAGGAGAATATGGACAATATCAAAACAATTGAAGAGGATTTGAGCAAAATAACAATTGACAATGTAGGAAAGCATGATATTGTTGTAGCCTCAAGATCATTGAATGGAATTCTAAATATAAAGGAAACCATTGCAAATATTAATGAAATAGCTAATAAATATGTTTACATAACCCTTTTTGGACCAAACAACTGGAAAATTGAAAAGGAATTCTATGATTCAATCAATAAGGAATATGTTGAGTTTCCATCTCATAGATACTTTTTCAACATACTTATAGATATGGGAATCTATCCAAATGTGGAAAGCCTGAACATAGGCCATGAAAGGGAATACGAAAGCATTGAGGATGCTATGGATAATGGTAAATGGAGATTGGATTTCCTAAATGATGAGGAG
This sequence comes from Methanobrevibacter sp., assembly GCF_045114555.1. Lineage (GTDB taxonomy): Archaea > Methanobacteriota > Methanobacteria > Methanobacteriales > Methanobacteriaceae > Methanobrevibacter. Next base: position 36,461 of record NZ_JBGUKT010000011.1, read on the forward strand.
AAGGAACAGTTACACATATACCTTGAAGACATTCTTGAAGAGAATAAAAATGGAAAGCTTTCAAATCCAAATGATAAAGCAGATTGGGTATTGTATTGGTGGAAAAAATAATCTTAATAAATTATAATATAGGTGTATCATGAGATTAGAAGATGAAATAAACCCTTTAGAACTTGATTGGGAATACATTTGGCAAAAATCTCTCAAAAAAGGATTCAAAAAAGAAAAGGATTGGGATAAGATAGCTAGCGAATATGGCAAATGGCTTGAAAATGATGATTATCCTGATGTTTTGCTCAACGAAATGAGAATATCTTCTAATGATACAGTTCTTGATATAGGTTGCGGTGAAGGCACAATTACTAGAAAAATAGCTAAAAAAGCAAAATCAGTTACTGGAATCGATAAATCAGAATTGATGCTTGAAGAACTAAATAAAAAGGCCAAAGAGGAAAATATAAAGAATATTAGAACTATTCAAAAGGACATTAATGATTTAAGTGTTGAGGAATTACGCAATTATGATATTGTACTTGCATCCAGATGCTTAAATGGAATAGCTAATATAAAAAATACATTATTAACTCTTAATGAAATTGCAAATAACTATGTTTATATAACTGTTTTTGGATCTTCAACCCACAAATACAAAAAGGAAAAGGCAAAAATAGCTGGAAAACCATTCAAAGCAGGAACAGACTATATGGTTTTAGTTATGCTTTTAAGAAGTCTTGGAATTGAAGCAAATGTTCTTCAATTGGAATGTAAAAATCTAAAGGAATATCATAGCATCGAAGAAGCAATAGACAGGTCCATTTGGAGACTTGGAGACTTGGAAGAAGAAAACAGAATTGCTTTAGAAAATTACTTTAAGGAAATATTCACTAAAAATGAGAGAGGAAACTGGGTTAATCCTAAAGATAAAACTGATTTAGTATTGATTTGGTGGAGAAAGAAGGATAGAAATTAAATAAATAAAACAATAAAATAAAAATTAACACTATTTTTAAAAAATTAAAAAATTAAAAAAATAAAAAAATAAAATAAAAAATTTATACATAATCTTCGTCATGGAAGAAATCAAACACCTTTTCCATTTCTGCAGGGATATCGATTCCTTGTGGACATTGAATATTGCACTCACCACAGAATGTGCAGCTGTCTGCTCGTTCATCCTTATTAACTAACCAGAAATAAGGGGCTGCTGTCTTATCAATATAATCTAGACTTTTTGCAATATTATACTGCTTGAAACAATGTGGAATGTCCACCCTATTATGGCAAGGCATACAATATCTGCAACCAGTACATGGAATCTCTTCCCTTGACTTATAGACTTGAGTGACATCCTTAAGGATTTGCCTATCATGCTCGCTCATTGAATTTACATCACAGTTTTCTGCAATGGCTATATTCTGTTTTACTTGATCCATATTACTCATACCACTGAAAACAGAAGTTACAAGAGGCTTATCCCATAAATACTCAAATGCCCATTCAACAGGAGTTCTTTTCTTATCAGCAGTATCCCAAAGTGCTTGAACCTCATCAGGAATGTTATTGATTAGGCTTCCACCTCTGAGAGGTTCCATAATTACATTTCCAAGTCCTGCCATTCCAACAAACTCCAAACCACCAAGACCGCTTTTATAGTCCTCATCAAGGTAGTTCACTTGAGTCAATATGACATCCCACTTGTCATAGGAATCCATAATGCTGAAGAAAACATCCAAGTCATCGTGGAATGAGAAACCGACATACTTAGCTCTTCCATCCTCAAGAATGCTGTCCAGGAATTCCAATACATCCATACCATATAACTTGTTCCAGAAGTCTATCTTAAGGGAATGGAGCATGTAAACATCAATATAATCGGTTTGCAATCTTTCGAGTTGCAAATCAAGGAACTTATCCATATCTTCTCTTTTGTTTACAAGCCAACCAGGCAATTTGGTTTGAATGACAACATCATCACGAATGCCTCTTTCAGCAAGGTACTTGCCTAAAAATGGCTCAGCATTTCCTCCTAAGTTCCTGTTTTTACTATGAAAAGAATAAGCGGTATCAAAATAGTTTACTCCATGCTCAATTGCATAATCGAACATTTTTGCAGCTTCCACCTCATCAATCTCATAAAAATGCTCCTTATGAGGTAAACGCATACATCCAAAACCTAAATTAGATACTTCTAAATCAGTTTTTCCTAATTTTCTATAAAACATTGTGTCACCTAAAACAACATTTAATTAATTATAATATGTTTTTCGAAATATATAAAAATAGCTAAAAAAGTTTTAAAAATATAAAAATAAGAAAAAAAAAGAATCAAGGAATTTAGGGCTAAAAAATAGCTAATCCAAGTAATTTTCCACATGATTAAAGAACAGATACAAGTTAGGCTCTACTTTCCTTAAGCGTGTCTTGTATTCAACCAATAAGTCAATCCTTTCATCATCACTTAAGTATTTGCCATCATAAATCAATGGGATATCAGCCAAATCCCCCATAAATAGAAGCTTGACTTGATCCTTTGTCAAAATGGATGAGAACTTAAGGATATTATCGAAATTCTCTTCGGTGAAATCCAAGCCCACGGATTCCAGATATTCCTTGAATTTATCGATTTCCTCTACATATATGGGAACCAATTTAACTGCAATATCGTATTTCCATTCATCATCCCAAGGATGCAATTCACTTAATTTTTCTATTAGAAAATTAGTGGAATCCTCTAAATTGTCCCCAAATTGATTGAAATCCATTCTATCCCTAAATTATCCTATTGACATGATAAGAATTATTATAAATAATATTATAAGCACACCACAACATACAGAACCAAGATCATTGGAACTGGAAGAGCTGCTAGCATTTGAAGTAGTTGTAGTTGTTGTAGTGGTAGTTGAATTATTAGTGGAAGATCCATTATCCCTTAAATTGGTGCTGAAATCTGGAGAAACCAATTTACTTCCACAATTTCCACAGAATGTTGCAACATCCTTATTTTCATGACCACAATTTGGACAAAACTTTGACATTTTTTACCCCCTCATAATAAAATATTTTAAAAAAACGAAATCAAAAAATAAAATAAAAATTAAACCAAAAATGCCATTTAAGCATTTTCAGTCATTATAGGAACCACTTGTTTCTTACGGGAAACAACCCCTTCCAATAAGACAGTGTTATCCTCTAATTTTACACCATAAGCTTTTTCTACAAGTGCAGCATCCTTACCAAGCGCAATTACTTGAGAATTGCTGTTAACAATATCAGTGATTAAAAGCATAAATAAGTCTAAATTCTCATCTTCAATGATCTTTTCCATGCCTGCTTCCAAATCACCTTTCATTTGCATTACATCAGTAATATCTGCAGTGTTCACTTGATTTACAATGGATTTTACATCTTTAAAGTCAATTTGCTTTGCATCTAAGCTTAAGATTTCAGGAATAGAGAAACTGGACAAGTCAGTTCCAGCCTTTAACATTTCCAATCCATAAGATTCATAATCAATTTCAGCGATTTCTGCAAGCTCTTTTACTGCTTCCTTATCATCTTCAGTGGTAGTTGGAGATTTTAAAAGCAAGGTGTCAGAAATAATTGCAGATAACATTAAGGAGGCAATGGTTTTATCTGGAGTGAATCCGTTTTCCTTATATAACTTTAATAAAACAGTTTCAGTACATCCTACAGGTTCTGTTCTGATAAATAATGGGTAAGAAGTTTCAAAAGCTATTTTATGATGGTCTACAAGCTTTAAAATCTTTGCATTTTCTATATTGTCAACAGATTCGCTTGGGCTGTTATGATCTACAAGAATAACTTCTGCACCATCTTCAACTTTTTCAATTAATTCCGGAGCTTCAATATCAAAGTAATTCAATACGTATTCAGTTTCTTTGTTAAGACTTCCTAATCTACATGCAACGACATCATTACCTAATTTGCTTTCCAAATCAGCCATAACAAGGCTAGAGGTAATTGAATCAGTGTCTGGACTTTTATGACCAAAAATATAAGTTTTACTCATTTTTTCACCTATCAAAATTGGATAAATTTTTATAAAAATAACAATTATAATATTGACTTTTCACATTATTAAATATTTATGAAAATTTAAAAAAAGTTAATTAAAAAAGATTATTGTTTAGAACTTAGATAAAAAAATCTAAGCTCTAAACCTGAATTAATAACTATACCAAAAAAAGAAAACTAGAAACTAATGTAAAGGGGGTGATATGTTAAAAGAATATTCTAAAAGTATAGTTAATAATTCTATGAATATATTTTATTTTTTAACTATATAAATAGTTATCTATCAATAGCGCAAAAAACTAGCTATTTACTCTTAAAAATTTCAAATAAATTTAAAAAAAGTAAAATATAATTAAAAAAAGTAAAATATTAATCTATTTTATTTATAAAAAAATTTGATTATTCCAAATAGAGATAAGACGAATGTAATGATTTCTTTAAAGTATTATTTAGAATAATCAAAAGAATTTTATCAAAGAGATATTATGTATTAATTAATGAATAATCCCATAATAAATCCTTGATTAAACTCGTAGTTTTAAGTATTTTCCGATAAGAGGAAACTGTATAATCCAATGAATTTATCTTAAGACAATAAGATTGTTTCACCAAAAAATACACGTTCCTTGATTATAATATTATTTAAATAAATATAAACCCTTGTTCCAAGAGCATTTGAAAATAAATAAATAAATAAAAATAAAATCATTAATTAAAATGAAATAAAATAAAATCGAATTTAAATTAAATTAAATAAAATTAATTAAAATGAAAAAAATAAAAAAAGATTGTTTGAAAAAATAATTTAAAAAAAAGATAAAAAAGAGAATATCAAAATCTACCTAAATAAGTCATTTTCAATGTTTAACTCCCTATAGGTCTCTTCAATCTCTCTTGTAACCATATTAATCTCATCACTTACAGATTTATGTCTTGATACCAACTCATCATAGTCGATGTCTTCACCTTCATCTTCGTAAGTATCAACATAACGAGGAATGTTTAAATTGAAATCATTTTCTTTGATATCATTTAAGCTTGCTCTGTGGGAATAACCTTCTATTTCTTCCCTATTCCTATAAGTGCTTACGATTTTAGAAATATCCTCTTCCTGCAAATAGTTGATTAATTTGGTTCTATCAAATCCTTTGGAAGCATCAATAAAGAGAACATCATCAGATTTCCTGTTTTTCTTAAAGATCATCATACAAGCAGGATTATTTGTGCTGTAGAACATGTTTGCAGGTAGTCCAATGACTGCATCAAGATAATTGAATCTTCTAACAATCATCTTTCTTATTTTTCCTTCAGCTGCAGACCTGAATAGAACTCCATGAGGAGCAACGACAATCATTATTCCATCTTTATTCAAGTGATAAAGCATATGCTGAATGAATGCATAATCCGCTTTTGAATGTGGAGGAAGAATATTATATTCCAAAAACCTTACATCATCAAGAAAACTCCTGTCAGCGGTCCATCTGGAGTTAAATGGAATCTGAGACACTACAGCATCAAATGTATAATCCAAATGCTGTGGCTGCTCCAAACTATCCCCTTGCTTTATGTCAAAGTCCTTATAATGGATATTATGCAGAATCATGTTTTCCCTTGCAATATTATAGAATGATGCGTTAAGTTCCTGACCACAGATAAAATCACAAGGCAATTCCTTATTTATCTCTAAAAGCAAGGAAGCTGAACCGCAACATGGATCGTAAACGGATTCAAGCTTTGATTTCTGGGAAGAAATCAATTTTGCTATTAAAGTGGAAACCTCATTAGGAGTATAGTAATCTGAGGAATTTGATGAATTCAAGGAAAACTCACTCAATAGATATTCAAAACTGTTTCCAATCAAATCATCGATATACTTTTCATAAGTTTCATCTTTGTGATAGCTATCCTTTTTTAAACTGTATTCCTCTGAAATTTCATGATCTAAGCTATTCTCTTCTATAGAATAATTAGGCTCTATTAAATCACGTTCCATTTTTTTATCAACTAAGAAATTTAAAGAGTCGAAATCCGCCTTAATGTTATTCATTTTTCTGTAACGCTTATCCCTTGAATATGAATAATCAGATCTATTGAATTTTCTATTGTCAAGAATTGATTTGCTTAAAAGAGTGTTGTTCCTGCTTTCCTTATCCAAATCAAAATTAACTGGCCCCAATGCATCCAATATATTGAATACAACACGATTCTTATCATCTATTGTCTTCCCCAATTGAGATGCATATAAGTCCACTCCTTCAAATAGGTTCTGGAAATCCTCTTGACTTTCTCTTCCCACTGAAGAATCGCTGATTTCTGTGAATGCCTTATCCAATTCCTCTATAATAATATTTCCATAATTCTTTGAAGAGACAATGTTTCTATATAAGAGATTAGGTCTTAAAAAGTACCCTATATCTTTAATGGACTTTTCTCTTAAGGATTTTTTATAAGCTTTAAGATTATAGGCTTCTTCAAAATTAATGTTTTTCGCTTTTAATCTGTTTTTAATGTAAGCCTCTAGTTTTTCAGATAGATACTTATAGGAAATGAAACCTAGGAAATACTTTTGAAACTCATCATCAGTTAAGAAACCAATCTTCTTTTCCCTTTTCAAATCTTCATAAATGGACCATAATTGACGTCCTAAAACATTCTCCATATCATAACCCCAAATTTAAATAATTATAATCATCAACTTAAAGATCACTTATCCCCTAATCTCTCCAATAAGTTCTTCATGATCAATTTCTCATTCTGTCTTTCCAATTCAATTAATTCCTGGTTTAGATTGATTCTTTTGTCCATCAATTTAAATAATCTTCCATATTTCACTTGAGTTTCATAATCAGGTATAGGTAAAGTAATTTCTTTTAGGTGAGTGGTTTTAATGATTTTTAAGGTAGTTCCTTCCACGATTTTATGCAATTCCCTTGGAAAAATGTCACTTTTAAGAAGATGGTAGATGAAATCCACATCAAATCCTTCCCTAACCCTTACAACAGCATAATACATAGGGATGATTATTCCCTCCTCTTCAAGCTTGCTTACAGTAGATCCTGCAAGCAAGATCACAATGTCATCTTTCCTGGAGTAAAACTTAGGATTTATATCCTCAGAAACAAGTTCAATATCAGTTTCAATTTTTGAGCTGTCTTCATATGTCTTCTTCAACACTTTCTGCTCTACTGTAATTCCTTTTTGATAACGTTTGACTCTAATTCCAGTGAAAATGTCTGCAATCTCATCAAACTTATATTTTTTAATCATATACTCACCTAATGGATTAAAATAAAAACATAACAATATTTCTATATATTATTATATAATTACTTGTTCTTAAAGTTAAGGGCATAATTAATAAAAAAAGAGATTATGGAAATGAAAAAATAAAATGATTAAAGATTAAGGGAAAAAAGATAACACCCCCATTACCTTTTTTCCTGAGGATAAGAATCACCCCCAATTCCTATCCCAAACGTAAAGAATATAATTCACCCCCAAATTATATTCCATGGACATCAATCGAAATAATCAAAGTTTCATAAGCACATGATTGAATAAGAATCACCCCCAATTCCTATTCAAACAAGAAGGAATATAATTCACCCCCAGTTTATATTCCTTAGCTTATGAATAACATAAGATTGATTTCAGCTTTTTAATTAACCATTTTTTTATAATTTATTTGATATTAATTTGGATATTGATTTGGATTAGATCTTATTTTTTCAACCATTAAAATTTAGTGCATACATATGAATAACGAATCAAAGCAAAAGGTGTTAAAGTCAAACATTTTAGAGAGGTTGAATCTGCACCAATTCACTATTTGGAAACATTTTTTTAGTTTCTAAATTTTAATGAAACTTTTAATGATTGAAAAAATAAGCAAGACTTAATTTTACTTAAGTTTTTTCTAATCACAATAAGTATTATACACAAACTAGTATATAAAGGTTTCGTTCTTAAATTTAATGACACTACTCTAAAATCATATGACATATAATATTTATGAAAAAAACAATATAAAGAAGAGATAATAATCAAAATAAATTAAAAAAGAAAAGAAGAAAGAGAAAATAATTAAAATTAATTAAAATCTTTATTATAGGCCTCTGTATCTTCTACACCATTTGTATAATGCTTATTGTTTACTGTGTCAATAGCTTCATTAGGACCATGTAGACGGTCTATATGATGAACACCGTTAGCATCATCATATTCTCTAATATAATCTGCATCCTGACCAGACCAATAATAACCTGCAGGCACATTGCTTGATGAAGATTGATTGGAAGCAGACTTAGTACTGTCGACAGCAGCACTTGCATTATCAACAGCACTTGCATTATCTCCGGTTATGGTTTCTGTACTGTTTGTTTCTTCATTGAAGTATTGATATTTTACAGAAGTAATCATATGCTCCAACATTTCAGGATCTTTACATATAATCAAAATGTTGTCATGGGTTACATGATTTCCAATGAAAGCCATATAAGTTCCATTTTCCTCATTATGCCAAATGGCTTGATTTCCTAATGTTTCCTGAACGGAATTTGATATAAAATCATTACGGATATACTCCAATTCAACCGCGGCAACCTGATTGCCTTGTGCGCTATTGAAATACATCACTGTTAAATCATGCTTAGTGTCATTAATAAGGTTAATTCCATTATGAACCACAGCAGTTGTAGATTGATCACTTATTGGCATTTCTATGCTTGAAGTGTTTGTAAGGCTAACTCTATTATATTTTACAGTCTCATCATAATTCAATAAAAAGAAAGAGCTAACCAAAACCACAGCAATCACTAACAATACCACTAATAAACGTCTTAAATCCACATAAACCTCCCCATTAACTAATTTTTTTAAAACTAGTAATAAAATAGCTTATTATAATTATTAATTTAAATTAAATTATTTATAAACTTAACTTAAAAAACTTATAAAATGAGGGTAAAATGGATTAAAAAAAGTAAAAATCGATGCAAAAATTTAAAAAAAGTAAGAAAATGAAAATAAGTTAAAAATAGATACAAAATTTAAGAATAATTAATAATGAAAATAATTAAAAAAAAATAATAAAATAAGAAAATACTAAAATTAAGAAGACCTGTCTATAACAAAATCGGCTAAAGCGATAAGCATTGCTTTGGCTTCAGAGTCAGGCAATATTTCGAGTACTTTCTTAGCGCCATCAACGTTTTCTAAAGCGAGATTGTGAGCATATTCAATGGAGCCATATTTATTGAATAAATCAATAGCTTCATGAATGTTTTCTTGTGAAGAATTTTCTTCTTTTAAGATTTCAAGCAATCTTTCATGATCTTCGCCTTCAGATTCAGCTAATGCCTTAACAACCATAAGAGTCATTTTACCTTTAGCAATGTCACTTCCGACAGGTTTTCCAAGGTCTTCCTCATCACTGATTACATCTAAGTAATCATCTTGAATTTGGAAAGCAGTACCAATCATACGGCCGTATTCATATAATGCGTTGACAGTTTCATCATCTGCTCCACCCATAATTGCTCCTGCTTTAGTAGCTGCAGCAATCAATGCACCGGTTTTCTTAAAGATCATTTCAGAATATTCCGCTTCCTTCACATCAAAGTTTCCTTCAAAGCTCATATCGGAAGCTTGACCTTCACAGATTTTTACACAAGCATCTGCAACAGTAGCTAATGCATTTGCAACATTTGCAGGGTTTGCATTTTCCTCTTTTGAATCAATTACCATTTCAAATGCTTTTGAGAATAAGGTATCTCCTGCTAAAATAGCTACAGGTTCATCCCATACCTTATGTACGGAAGGCATTCCTCTTCTCATGTCATCATCATCCATGATATCGTCGTGGATAAGTGAAAAAGTATGAATAAGCTCTAAAGCAGCAGCAGTTTTCAATGCATCTTCCTTTTTTCCTCCAACTGCTTCTGCAGAGATTAAAGTAAGAGCTGGTCTAAGCATTTTACCGCCAGCTTTAGTTAAGTAAAGACAAGCATCCTGTAAATCCTGTGGTTCAATAACACTAAGATTCTCTTCAATGGTTTTTACAACATCTTTTGAATATTGTTTTAAGACATCAGTAACATCAGACATAATTCTCCCTCTAGCATAATATTTATTGATACTTAATTAAATACTTAATTAAAATTTGTTAATAATAATTATTTTTTTAAAGAAATGAGCCCAAATAAGTTAATTAGATTAACTAGTGGCCATTAAAGACCTGAGCTTGTGCATTTCTTAAAATATGAATATTGTTTCCTATTCTGTATCCTTCTTCCTCTGCAAGCTCTCCATAAGCAACTAACATCTCAAGCTCACCGTGAGCAGGAATGATGTGCTTAGGCTTAAGCATTCTCAAGAAATCCCTATGGTCTTCACGGCCAGCGTGTCCGGAAACGTGAGCATTTGCATAGATTCTTGCGCCATTTGCCTTTAGTTTGGATTCAAGAATATGCCTGTTTGCAGCATTGGTTGGATTTGGAATGATAGGTGCTGAAAATATGACATTGTCTCCTTTCTTTACATTGAATGGAGTTCTTCCACTTGCTATTCTTGGAAGCAATGCATCAGGTTCACCTTGGTGACCAGTTGTTACAAGCAAGAACTTGTCCCTATCATCTTCAGCTTTCATAAGAGCCTTATTGACTGCTTTAGGAGATCCGTAAACATAAGCGTTTGCAGGCAATTTCAAGATTCCCAAGTTCTGTGCGATTCCACAGAACCTTTCCATGGAACGTCCTAAGAATAGAATTTCCCTATCGCTGTCCTTTGCAATGTCTGCAATGGTTTGAATCCTTTCAATATGAGATGAGAAAGTGGTTACAATCATACCTTCTTTTGCCTTTAAAGGTTCTCTCATCAAGTCTTCAAGAATTATTCTTGCAACCTTTTCTGAATATGTTCTGGTTTCAGTGTAATTGATTGCATTGGTAGTCTCTACAATAAGAGCCAATACTCCCTTTCTACCTAATTCCCTAAGCCTGTTGTAATCAGGTGGTGGGGAAACCTTTTGATGGTTGTCAAACTTAAAGTCCAATGCATAAACGATTATTCCTTCATTGGTGTGCAATACAGGGAACACAGCTTGAGGAATACTGTGAGTGGACTGTACAAACTCCAATGTAATGTCCTTGGATAACTTGATCTTGCTTCCAGGGTTTAATGGTCTGATTGGATTGTTTACCTTGAATTTACGTTCTCCTTTAATTTGCTTTTCAATTAATGCAGTGGTATAAGGGGTTCCAATGATTGGTGCATCGTATCTGTGAGCCAATTTGGCAACAGCACCAATGTGGTCCAAGTGACCATGTGAGAATACTATTCCCTTAACTTTACCGTCTACATCCTTCATGATTGTATCGTCTGGAATTACTCCTCTTTCGATTAAATCCAAACTGTGCATTCTATCAATATCTGTATCTTCGTGAATGCTTATTCTGTCTAAGTGGATACCCATATCAAAGATGATTACATCTTCACCGACTTTTACTGCAGTCATGTTCTTTCCTACTTCTTCATATCCACCTATTGCAATAACTTCTACAGTCATTTATTGCCTCCTTTTTGTTTTTTTTCCGTAAAATAATTAGTATGATATTTATTTTCAAATTATAAAGTACAATACATTCTAAATAATATAAAAATAAGAGTTAAAACTCTTAAATTAAAAAATAGAATTTTTTAAGATAATCATCTTATGAATTATCTTCTAGCATATGCTTTTGTATCAAAGCCTCTTGCTTCTAACCAGTTTTTAGTTTCTCCTTTGATGATGAGACTTGAATTCTTAAGCTCCTCGATATTTGAAGCTCCAACTAAAAACATTGCAATTCTTAATGATTCATTGAACCTTTCCACCATTTGGACTAAAGCGTCTTGCCCTTCATAAGCTCCTTTAAGTGCAGGAAGTGCCATACCAACAGCATCTGCACCAAGTGCAATTGCCTTTGCAGCATCAAGACCTGATCTGATACCACCAGAAGAGACAACTGGAATATCAACAGAATTCACTACTTCTGCAGTGCTTACAGCAGTAGGGATTCCCCAATCCCAGAACAATTCTCCTAAATATCTGTCATCTGCACGATAGGTTTCAACAGCAGCCCAACTGGTTCCGCCAGCACCTTCTATATCAATAAAGCTTACTCCTGCATTTTCAAGAGTCTTTGCATCTTCAGCACTAATTCCAGTACCGGTTTCCTTTGCCATGACAGGAACCTTAACTGATTTGCAAATCTCAGCTATTGAATCTATGTATCCTCTTGCATCAACATCTCCTTCAGGTTGAATAGCTTCCTGTAAAGGGTTCAAATGGATTGCTAAGATATCACTATCCAATATTTCAATAGCTTCCTCTGCCAAATCAGATTGAGGTGCTCCAATATTTCCTAAAACAAGTGCATTTGGAGCATATTCCCTTACAACATCATAAGTGTCTCTAAGTTCTGGATTTACAATAGCTGCCCTTTGACTACCTAAACCTAAACCTATTTGCTTATCTTCTGCAACAGTAGCCAATTCCTTATTGATGTCCTTAGCAGCAGGATGTCCTCCAGTGATTGCTGTAATGAATAAAGGGGATTCCAATTTCTTGCCGAAAACTTCTGTTGAAATATCAATTTCCTCTTTATGAACTTCAGGCAATGCCCTATGGATCAATTCAATATCCTCAAAGCCTGTAGTCTTATCCTTATAATTAACATCATAATTCTTACAAATCAATAGATGTTCTAATTTTCTATCTGAAATCATTGTTTCCTCTTTTATAATTAATAAACTGTAAGTATAATATGTTTAAATTAATATTAAGTAATATCCAAACATGGAAACCTAAAAAAAGCAATCAAATATAACTATTTTTTAAATAGTAAACCTTTAAAAGTAGTTTAAATATCTAAAATAAACTAATAACTGTAAAATTCTTATAAATAGAAAAATTAAATTTAAAAAAGCCCTTATAAATAAAAGTTAAATTAAATAAAATATTCTTACGTGTTTAATTAGGTCCCGAATGAATTTAAAAACATTAAAATCCGACTTAATATTAATTCTAATTTTTTAAATTCAAAATATATGAAAATTACATATATTTTAACTATTTATAATTTTTTATTTTCATTATATTTAAATATTGGGTAAAAATAGAGTAGTTTAAGAAAAAATTGTTTAAAAAGAGGTTAAATAATACTAAAAAAGAAAAAATAATGGTAAAAAAGAGCAATGAAGAACTAAAATTATTTTCTGCAGATTTTAGTTCCATTCACTTTCATACCCTGCAATGCCTTTGCAATGGCCCCTTCCTCATTTGCATTGATGATTTCAGAACTTATTCCATAATCTGCAAGGTCTAAAAGCTCTTTTACCTTTCCAACCATTCCTCCGGTTACATCAACATTGGTAGTGGATTCCAAGAACTTGATGTCTTCAATGGAGTTCACTTCATCAATATGAACTGCATCATCATGAGTTTTAGGGTTTTTAGTATAAACCCCTGCAACATCAGTTCCAAGGACAATCCTATCAGACTTTAGGAACTTAGCAATGTATTGCAAGACTTGATCTCCGGAGATAACTGCAATCTTCACTTCATCATCAATAACCACATCTCCAAAGAGAACAGGCACAAAACCTTCCCTAAGATATGTCTTTATTAAGTTCAAGTCAAAATCATAAATCCTTTTATTGTGTGATGTTATAAAGGAAGATGGAGGTATTGCAATAACTGGAATGCCATGATCAATCAAGGATTCACAGATGATTGAATTCAATTTCTTGACCTCATTTTGAACTTCAGCAAATCCTATCCTCTTTTCAAGGTAATCCTTCATTTCAAAAGGTTGGCCAATTTGATACTTTTTAGCAGGTGGGTGACCAAATGAGCCTGCACCATGAACAATTACAAGACCATCTATCAAGTCATTGCTGATTTCTTCAGCATATAAAGACTCTCTGATTTCCTCTGCAATACGATTCAAGTTTTCATAATCCACTTTAGGTTCCGCTGAGTCCTTTTCAGTTAATATGCTTCCGCCAATCTTTAAAATAATCATAAAATCACACTATAATTAAAAATAATTTTTAAAATAATATTTAAAATAATATTTAAAAAAATATTATAAATAATATTTAAAATAATATTTAAAATAAATTTAGAAAAATGAAAAATAATTATAAACAGTTTTCATTGCAATCACAAAATCTAAGGTAAAGGAGGAGCCCTCCTATTTACTAAAACACCATCCTTTGAGAACTTGACTTTAATTGTTTTATCTTCAACATTGATTGCCTCTGCAACTTCATCCACATTGTCTTCCCTACATAGGGAAATTATACTTCCCCCACCACCAGAACCAGTGATTTTGGATGCTAGCGCTCCATTGTCACGAGCAGTATAAATCATTCTGGACAATTCATAAGTGTTTACACCTAAAGAGTCAAGCAATCCCTGATTCAAATTCATGAGTTCAGCTATCCTTTCCACATCATTCTTTATGATTGCAACTCTTGCCTCATTAGCAATCTTGCCCATTGTAGAGATTATAGGATTGACCAATTCAGGATAGGTTTCCTTTAATGTCTTTACGTTCTTAACCATTTTAGCAGTGTTTCCATACTTATTTGTGAATCCCACAACAAATGGAGCATCCAAATGACTGTCAAAACGGACTATTCTCTTTTCACGAGATAAGTAGATTAATCCCCCATAGGTGCTTATCAATGTATCCAATGGACTTGCTATTCCCTGAACATCCTCTTCAACTCCATGGGCTTCATGTGCAAGTGTTTCCTTATTGAATTCAACACCATGAAAATGATGCAATGCAGCAATTGTAGCGACAGTTACAGCAGCAGAAGAACCTAAACCGGAACCGATAGGCAAATTAAGGGATAAGCTCATATCAATTGCACTGTGGTCATGAAACTTCCCCATGGCATTTAGAATATATCGAATAATTCCAGGTTTACCTCTAACTAATGTATAAGTTCCTCTACGAGTGTCCATCTTCACTTCAAAACCTAAATCATTGGATTTTAATGTGGAGAAATTGTTATTTGATCTGCGAATGCTTACTGTAGCCCTTTTATTGACTGCACCTGCAATAGCCGGTTCATCATAAACTACTGAATGCTCACCGAAAAGGATTGTCTTTCCCGGTGCAGAAGCTACTGATATATGTCTCATCTCTAATTCTCCCTCATTTTTTTAAAGTTAAAATTCACTATTCTAAAATCCAATATTTGATTTTGAAATTCTTTTTAATTGTATAAAATTTAATATATTTATAAATTTATCTTAAATAGTATAAAAAGTATACTATAGATATGGAAAGGAATATTGAAAAAGAATGTTACAATTGCAAATATTTAGAGTTTGACATGGACTTATGCACCCAATTCTTTTGCAAGTATCATGAAAAGCTAATCAATCAAGATGATAGCTGTGAAAATTGGCAAAAAAATGAAAAATAACTGAACAATAAATAGAAAAAACTTTATATTTAAAAGAAAGAGATGTAGATTATTACATGACTGAAGATGGAGCTATTGTTATAGATTGTGGAGGTTGTGACTTTGAATTCTTAAGAATTGTGAATCTAATAGTAGAAAATCTCGAACAATGGACTTACGAAGATTTAAAATAAGAATAATCAGATGAAAAAAGTTATTTACGCTTTTTCTTAGGAGCTGGAAGCTCATCATACATCGCTTCCAATAGATCTTTTAAGAATTCTCTATCATCCACATCATCCACAAGCACCATTTCCTTTGCACCATCATAAGGAAATTCCATATCTGCTTCTGGCATCATCTCAATAGCTGCTTTTACAGGTTTTACGAGGAAACGGTCATCGTAGATTCCACCAATAATCTTGCCACGATAGTAAATAATGTATTCTCCCATCATTGCCCGGTAGGAAATTTCATCCAAATCTGAAAGTTGCTCCAAAATGTATTCCAAATATTCCTTACTTGATGACATAATCAACCAATCCCAATAATAAAATAAAAAAAATTAAATTAAATTAAATTAAAAAAAACTAAAAATCTAAAACTTTAATCCTTATTAAAAATTACAGATCTTACCTTGCTTGGAAACTCTTTAGGGCTTATGCCTGCAGTTCTCCAAACAAAGAATTCCATAATTAAAAATGTTAAGAATATCCAAATAAATCCTAAAATCCAATCCATAAGACCAGTCATTCCTGACTCAATTAGAAAGATTATGCAAGAAATAGAAAATACGGCATAAAGTTCCCCTGTAATCATTCCAGGAGTATAAGGTTTTTCCAGTTTTGCAAGCTTAATCCCCATTATATGTATAAAACCTTCAAATACCCCAAGAAGCAGTACTGCACAGGATAAAAAGAGAGTATTTGGAAAAATCAATGCTAAAAAAGTTATTGCAAAAATGTAGATATCAGGTTTAGCATACATGTCATGAAGGTCTATATTGGAAAGATCTATTTGCCATATCCTAGACATTACATCAAAAAATCCTCCGGGAAAACGCTGTTCTTCCCATTCATGCAATGTTACAATACATGTTGCTATTATGATTATTTTTTGAATTATGGCAAGACTATTCCACATCAGTATTCCGATGACTAATAATACAAGAGCATATGCTGTTAGGAAATACAAACTGTATTTATTAAAAGTTTTCATATTTTACATCCCCCTCTAAATTTTTTGAAATTATTTTTTCATAATCCCTCTTTAAGAAAAGACAATTTAAAAAAATCTAATACCATACACCAGAACCATAACCAACAACAGATGCATAATCCAAAGTTATGTCACCACTTGTTGAATGCTGCAGGAGTTCAAAGTTCTTTTGGCCTAATTTTTTAGAAAATTCCATACTTACCATAGTTGGGCCGTATCCACATATACTAATTTGTTTATTTTTTACAACTTGATAGAGCCCTTCAGTATTTGCATCGAACACTTCATTAAACACAAGGTTGTCATGTTCAATGGTCTTTTCCTGAGACTTAAAATGAGATAAATCAGTACTATCAATCAAAGTGATTTTTCTTCCTATGTTTTGGCTAGATTCATAGATGGAATTTGCCAAATCTTTAGATGTTTCAACAGATTGATCCATCATGCATATTGGAACTATCTTGAAGTTGCTGTCAAAGTACTTTAGGAATGGAAGCTGAACTTCACAACTATGTTCCTTTAAGTGTGCATTGAAATCCGCCTTAGCGAAATTGGAGTTCTTGATGATTTCATCTGCAAGTTCATTGTCTACATCACAGACTCCATTTGGCACTACCCATGAACCTTCATTATATACAGAAACCTCTTCTCCAAAGCCAGTAT
>NZ_JBGUKT010000012.1:0-2543 GCF_045114555.1 Methanobrevibacter sp.
GACTTAGCACAACACTACTTAGCTAAAGCAGGAATCATTGCAACCAGAAGAGTTAAAAAATCCGACATGGAAAAATTAGCAAAAGCAACCGGTGCAAAAATCGTTACAAACATCCAAGACTTAACAGCAGATGATTTAGGAGAAGCAGGTTCAGTAGTAGAAGACAAAGTATCCGGTGACGATATGATCTTCGTAAAAGAATGCAAAGATCCTAAAGCAGTAACCTTATTATTAAGAGGTTCAACCAGCCACGTTGTAGATGAAATCGAAAGAGCAGTAGAAGACGCAATCGGTGTAGTAGCATCTACAGTTGAAGATGGTAAAGTAGTAGTTGGTGGAGGAGCACCTGAAATTGCAATCGCAAAAGGTTTAAAAGACTACGCAGAAACCATCAGCGGAAGAGAACAATTAGCTGTAATGGCATTCGCAGAAGCATTAGAAGTAGTTCCTAGAACACTCGCAGAAAACGCAGGTCTTGACAGTATCGATTCTTTAGTAGACTTAAGAGCAGCACACGAAAATTCAATTTACATGGGATTAAATGTATTTGAAGGTGGAGTAACTGACATGAAAGAAGCTGGAGTTATCGAACCTCAAAGAGTTAAAAAACAAGCAATTCAATCTGCAGCAGAAGCAGCTGAAATGATTTTAAGAATTGACGACGTAATTGCATCATCCAGTCAAGGAGACGTAGCAGCAGCTCAAGGTATGGATGGAATGGGCGGAATGCCTCCAATGTAAGTAGGTTAAATCCTATCATTCAATGTTAAATTACCTATAAATTAAACTATTAGAATCTAGTCTAAAGTATTAATTGTATTAGGGGAAATCCATGATACTTCTCATGGATTACTTTTTTTTTAATTTTATTTTATAGTAACTTACTAAACTTTTGGGATATATGTTTCGTACCATTCATCTATGACATTATTATTTTCTATAATTTCATCGTAGAGTTTTATTATCAATTCTTCTAGGAATTCTTTAGATTCTAGAAAATATTGTTTTGTTCTTCTTTTTAATATTCTCCATATTTGTTCTATCGGATTTAAGTGTGGAGAATAAGGCGGTAAATATATTAGGGTTATATTAAGAATTTCTGCTATTTCTTTTATAAACTTGGATTTATGCGTACTGTAATTATCTAACACAAGACAAATTCTTTCTTCATTATTATTAATTTCTTTTATTTGGTCAGTGTTTAATGATTCAAGTATTATTTCACGTTGTTCTAATCTTCTTTTAGAAATATTATCTAATGATGCGCTTTTGCAGTGTTTTCCTACTATTCTGGCGATTACATCAGTAGTTTCTTTTTCGTATTTATGTAATGTTTTTTCTATTTTTTCAATGAACTGTGTGTTTAGTAAGTTTTTTGAGATTAATCCTTCATTTATTTCTTCTTCGGATAAATCTATTTCATTTAAAATATTTTCCATAATCTGTTTATTGTTTTTATTTTTCATATTTGCTATTCTAAGGTTTATGAATGCTAAAGCTATTTCTGGTCCAGTTGATGAATGTGTTGTTGTTAAACTAGAGTTACCATTTATGGTTAATGATCCTGTAGCGTTTATTTTAAATTTGTAGGGTGAAACAATTTGTATATTCTTTTTTCCTTTTTTTGATAATGTTCTAATTGTATTTGGTAGGTTTTGGAATGATGATTCGTCAAATAATACTATAATATCATTTTGAGTAACGCTATGTTCGATTAAGTTTTTTTTAATTGTTCTTCAGCATCAGATGGAGTCTTAGAGAATCTTGGATATGCTTTGTTGTAATTATAACCTAATCCTTTGATTAAAACCCCAATTTGTTTTAAACTGTATTTTACATTGAATTGCTCTTCAATATAATGCAATACATCTGTTTGTGTCATGCCTTTATTTTCTTGTATATATTGATCTAGTTGAACTAATTGTTCAAAATTTAATTTAGAAGGTCTTCCTCCACCAAAATTAGGTTTTAAACCTTCAATTCCTTTTTCTTCACATATTTTAGCCCATCTATGTACTGTTTGATAATCCACATTAATGAATTTAGCAGCTTGTGCAATGTTATTTCCTTCTAATATATACTCCATTGCTATTAATCGTTCATAATAACGTATAATATGTTTATATTTACTTAGTTCAGTTCTAATTTCTGTTAAATTAGTATTTTTACCAACATTAATTTTACTTTTTCTAACCATATTATTATATATGTATTCGTATATATTAAAAGTTTGGTAAGTTACTATACAATCCCTTTTTACATGAAGTATATTTTTTTCCTTGATTTTCTTATTGTTTCTATATACTGTTAACATGGAACAATTAACATGGGTGGAGGTGATGTTTTTGTGGCTTTGAAGGATTTGTTAAATAGTGGTTCTGGTAGTGTTGACTCTGATGATGAGGATGGTTGGATTAATATTAATAATACTATTTGGAGTCTTGAACGTCCAATGATAATAATGAGGGTGAACTTGTAGAAAAGAAGTTTGGTAAATCGAGTAATAACCTATTTAATCTTTAAATAGGCTATTTAATTTAATA
>NZ_JBGUKT010000013.1:0-69990 GCF_045114555.1 Methanobrevibacter sp.
AAATCACATTTCCAATAATTTCATCTTTAAGCGTTGAATTATAAAACTATAAATTTAAATTTTGTCTATTTTTTGATTTTAGTAAATTGTCTTTTAGCTTTAAAAGCTTCGAATGAATGTTTTCCACCCATATAGAATTGAGAGAAGAACTCTACATAGTTAAGACGCAAAGCGTTAACACCAGCACCTAATACTTGGAAAAGGAAGTTAGCAATATGTCCACCAATAAAGATGATAATAGCTAAAACAATACCTACAACTGGAATCATGTCATTTACCATATTGGTCAAGATGTTTACAGTCATTGCAATACCACCAGTAGCTAAACAAAGAGCTAAAAGACGAGCATATGAAAGGACATCTCCCATGAATCCAAATACATCCATAAGTCCGTAAGCACCGTTACCCCAGATAAGCATACCGAGAGCAGCAACAATTAATACTGCACCTAATGCCATACCGATCATTCCAATTGCTGGGAACAAGAATCCTAAAACCAATAAAATGATACCAAGTTCAAATACAAACCATACGATTTGAGAACCGATTGCCTCTTTTTTCTCGCCGTATCTTAAATTGTCAATTGCACCTAAGATGAAACCAAGGTTGGTGTAGATAATACCAATTACAATAGCAATAACTAAGATAGTTGCTGGATATTTGAACGCATTAATGGAATCAATAACTGTAGGGAGAGCAGGGCCCCAACCTAATATTCTAGTCCATAGGTCCCCAAGTAAACCGTTGGTAACCAGACCTAAAATAATAGCCCATACACCACTTGCGATGATGATTAAACCACCATCATGCATGGTTCTATTGATTTTACCCATTCCTCTGTATAAAATGAATCCTATAATTGCAACTAAAAGACCATAACCTGCATCGGTTAAACAGAAACCGAAGAAGAAAGGATATGTAAGAGCTACAAATAAAGTAGGGTCAATTTCATTGTATTTCAATGGGGAATACATTTCAACTAACAATTCATAAGGTTTTGCATATGCATTGTTTTGCTGCAATACAGGAACGTCTTCTGCATTGTCTGGAACTTCCTCAACTTCCATGATTGCATGGCCTTCAGTTGCGGTCTCAATAATAGCTTGAGCTTTTTCCACATCTTTTTCAGGTACCCATGCCTCAAAGACATAAGTCTTGTCAGTTTCAGCAAAACCAGCGAAAACCTCATTCTTATCTTTCTCATTTTCTAATTGTTCTTTTAAAGCAAGAACTTCATCATCCCATTTTTCCGCTACAACTTTCAATTCAGCTTTAGCTTGGGATCTTTCACTTTCGATAGCTTGGAGTCTGGATTCAGAAGAGGAAATAAGACTATCAGGTCTTCCTTCTAAACCTTCAGTTTCAAACTTCTCGAATTCATTTTTCCTAAGTAAGGTATAGATATCATCCTTATACTCATTAGCAACGACGACAACCATGATAAAACTTTCTTTTTCTTCGTCTGGAACTAATTCATAGAAGAGATCATCTGTAATCTTACTGTATTCATCTTTGAATTTCTGAGCTGACTCAGCAGTGATCCTACCAACAATGGTAGAAGTGTACTTGGAATCGCTTAATAGACCTAAGTCCATATCTAAAGGTTTTAGCTTTTTAGCCAACTCCTTATTGGATTCAAGTTTACTCTCTTCACTGTCTAGTGCGGCTAACTTATTTTCAATACCTTTTGTTTCACCTTCGACCTGGCTTAATGTTGATTCTGCATAAGCTATCAAGCTTTCAGTATCAACATCCTCGACTTCTTTTGGAACTGGAAGGTCCGGATTGATAAAGGACATTATCAAATCCTTCATGCCTCTATTCTCAGACAAGGCATCTCCAAGCAAATCGGAAATACCGCTTGTCTTCATGAGAAGTGAAGATAGCTTACCGGTGTGGGGTGTAACTTTTGAAGGTTTCAAAAGTTCTGCTAGCTTAGGATCTTGCTGAATACGTTCAGAAATATCATTTATTTGAACAATACCCTCGTCGTGAAGTGCACTGACCGTAGGACTAGCGTATTTGTCCAAAGTTATAACATTAAGCTTACGCATTCTCGCAGTTCTAAACATTATCTCACACTATAAAATATTTTTAACAATAATTGAAGCAGCTTCGTCTATATTTTTTCTTGCGTCATTTTTGATGCTTTCAACATCTTTTTCTGCTTGAGAAGTAATAGATTCAGCTTCTTTCTTTGCATTTTCTTCTGCATTAAAAACAGTAGATTGAGCTTCTTCGCTAGCTTCATTCTTAGCAAGTTCAATCATTTCATTAGCTTTAACAGTAGCCTCATCAATCATTGCTTTCGCATCGACTGTTGATTGTTCTACTAAGGAATCAGCATCGCTTTCAGCTTTTTTTATTTGGGTAATAGCTTCTGATATCCCTGCCATAATAAATCACCATGGTAATCATATTTTTATTTTTGTTAATATATATATTTTATTAAAATATTTTAATAATATAATATAATAGTAAAATTATAATGAAATCATAATTTGAATTTTAAGCTTAAAATTCTAACCTAAATTAATGAAAAAATGAAATGAGTCAAGAAAAAAATAATCAGGATTTGAAAAGCTCAGAATTAATAAAAATCAAAAATAAAGTATTAAAATAAAGATTTTTAAAATTCTAAAAAATCAATTTCATGAAAAAATCTTGAAATTTCATGAAAGAAAAAACAGCTGAAAATTTAAAAAAAAATAGACTATGTGAAAAATGAATAAGTTTTTAAAAAATTATTTGTTGAAAATTGAAAAAAATAGAAATAAAAAATGAAATAAAAGAAGAAAAAATTAATAAAAAAAATAAAAAAATGAATAAAAAAATTTAAAAAAAATGGAAAAAATTTAAGATTATTTATGGAATAATCTTAAAAAGGACACAGGCAATTTTCCAAGGTATGCTGCAATAGCTATTGCAAGCAATATAATACCAAATAAAATGAAAATAAGATTATATGGCATTAATAGGAAGGTAATACCTACTAAAATGAAAATTAACCCATCAATGAGAATAGCTGCCTTAGTCCAGCTAGGTTCAAATACAGACATTGCAAGTGTCCATCCAACTACAATAAGCACAACGCTTGAAGCAATTATATCATAAGTCACTGGGTGTGCACTAACATAATTCCATAATCCTAAAACCATTAGGATTACTGAAAAAGCAAGTAAAATAATTGATTTTTTTGTAATTCTCATAATATCATCTTAATCGTTTCATTAATATAATTATTTGTAAATGACCAATTCTTCAATAGCTTTTCTAGGAGTGTCTCTTGGCTCTGCATTTCCATAACCTAAAGGAGTGAACAGTACAGGTTCCCATTCATCGTCTAAAGCCAAGAATTCCCTTGCCTTATCAGGTTTGAATGCTGCTATGAAACAAGTGTTTAAGCCAACGTCTTCAGCTGCAAGAATCATATGGGTCATAACAATGGTTGCATCAATGTCTGCAATGTTCTTATCATCATACTTTCTAGTCCAAGCCTTTTCCTTAGAGGCAACTACACAAAGGACAATTGGTGCTTGTGTAAACCAATCAGGACTGTAGATTCCTTTCAATTCTTCCTTATACTTTTTAGTGTCAATTACAATTACCTTAAAAGGCTGGAAGTTAACTCCTGTTGGAGCAAGTTGAGCAGCTTTTAATATCATGTCTAATTTTTCTTGCTCGACTTCTTTATCTTCAAAGCCTCTCATACTGTATCTTTGTTCAATTACATCAAAAAATTCCATGTTTATTTCTCCATATAATAGGATAATTATTACAATTAGTAATTAGGATAATTATGATAAATATGATAATTATGATAAATATGATAATTATTCTTCATTAATGTCTCTATTTTTAAAGCCTTCATAAACGATGTCTTCCAAATCACAGAAGCGTCTGAATTTCTCTTCCTCTTCCATCTCTTCATATGCATGAGCTACGAGTCCAGGAAGTCTTCCAATCATGAAAATTCCTAAACCTAAAGAGCTGTCAAATCCCAAATCAGAAAGCAATCCAGCATTGACTCCATCCACATTCAAGCAAATTCCTTTCCTATCAGAAAGTATGCTCTCGATTACAAGTGCCAATTTTGTATGTGGTCCAATGGATGATTCCATAATGGCCAAATCAAGCAATTTCACTGCACGAGGATCCTTATCATGATATCTATGGCCATAACCAGGAACTCTTTTGGATTCGGATTGATACTTATCAACAATTTCAATAGCCTTAGCTGCTATTTTCCTGTTTACATCCTCATCTGCAGTTTCCTCAAGGTTCAATGAACTGATTGATTCGTGGAATAATTCCATAGCCTTTTCAATAGCTCCAGCATGGTTTTTACCAAAGGACAGCAATCCTCCTGCAACAGCATTATTGATGTTTGCACCTGATGATGCTATCAATCTTGCAGACTGTGTGCTAGGGGGAGTTACACCATGATCGCAAAATGAAACAAGAATATGGTTAAAGATCTTGGATTCCCTTTCATCAGGTAACCTTTCCCTAAGCAATAGAAATACCATCTCAGCAAAGCTAAGATTTGTTATTAAATCTTCCTGATTATAACCTCTAGTAACCAATTCATTAGGCTTTACATCAGTAATCTTAGTTTTTATGCTGTGTTCAGGAAATTTAAAACCATTTTTGCCAGGTTTTGGATTATCGTTCATAATATTCTCCTTAAATAATCATAAATAATCTAAATAATCATTAATAATAATTTTTTTCATCTTTCATTTATATTTTATTTTAAAAAATTTGATAATTAAAACTCAAAACTTGAAACTCTTGGCTCTACAAAACATGCAGGCCTTACTGCTACAATTCTCACTCCACTTGCCCTTTGAGAACCAATATTTACAAAAGAGCCAAGTACAGTTGTTTTACCACCAAGACCTAAAGGACCGATATTTGTCTTATTCAACTCTTCTGCAATGTATTTTTCAATATTGGATTGATTGCTTAAATTACCATGAGCCATTGCTCTTATCATCAATGCATTAGCTTCAAAATGGGTTCTTCCAACTCCGATAGTCGGAATTGATGGAGTGCAGCCTAACATAGCCAATGATTCCTTTAGCCAATCCAAAGCCTCACCAAACACTATATTTGAGTCTCTTTTATGGAAAACCCTATATGTCTTTGCCCTTATTTCAGGACCTCCTCCTTCCAATAGAATTGTGATTCTTATCTTATCATCATCCACTCCAATCAATCTTCCATAAGTGGATTCGTCTTTCTCTTCTATTAAAAAGGAAGCGGGCTTCATCATATTGGATTCATTGTATAAACCTTGTGATTGCTCAATGCGTTCAATATCATTTCCTTTAACAGCCATTGGTCTTCCTGGAAGCTTATCAAGTCCTCGTGCAATGCCAGTATTGATTTCATTGAAAAATCCTTTAGGAATTTCCCTTTCCTGACCTATTTCAATCAAGACATGTGGAATTCCAGTATCATCACATAATGGAAGCTTCTTTTCATCAGCTACCTTAAAGTTTTCAATCATCTGTTCCAAGGCCCAAACTGCATTTTCATTGTTTAGCTCCTTTTCCAACTTTAGAGCCTTTTCATAAGCAGATAGCCTGTCTTGACTATATGAACTGCCTGCATTTACAACTGCATCTTGAACCTTTTCAATCAAATCCATAATATCAACAATAATTTATTTGAAAAAATGAATAAAAACAATTATTTTAATTTATTTCATTTATTTTCATTATAATTTACTCATTATAGCCTCAGGATAATGTCTTTCAATCAAATCCCTAATTAAAGCAACCTGTTTTGCTCTTTGACGAGCTTCCTTTTCAGTTGTATCCCAACTGTGATGCTTTGCAACGGATCCTCCAGTCTTCAAATAGACGGGACTTGCCACCTTAATCATTTCAGGGACTTCATAATGGCGTATGAATCCTCCAGTGGACTTTGGATTTTCAGTATGGATGTCAATTGGAATATCTATTGCATCACGCAATGATGCCAACATTGGAATCTGAAGGTCTCTTACTGGATTAAGTGAGTTCAATCCGATTGATTCAAAGAGCTTTGCTGAAGCAGGGTTGGAACATCCTGCATGAGCAGACAACTTGAATAATAGGTCTTTAGGAAGTTCTCCTGCATCTCTCATTTTAGAAAGAGCATAAAGCAAACCTTCATCGTATAATAATATGCCTCTAACTCCCAAATCAACTGCTCTTTTAACATCTTCAATGGCATAAACAAGGTTATTGTAACCTCTTAACCTATATCCTATGCGTTTTCCCTCTTCAGTTTGAACAGTTGCACTTGTATCATAGGGAGCCCTTGGACCAACTGCTAAAAACAATTGCATATTTGCATCACTTGCCAAATTCACCATATCAGTTATTTCATCATCCAATAGGAACATGATTCCTTTGGTTTGAGTGGCTCTATGAATTGTTAAGTCATAATCATTGGAAGCTTCTAAAAGAGATTCAAGTGCAGAAGGACCTTGTATTCCAGGAACTTCAAATCTGTATTGACCCCCATCTTCAAATCTCTTTTTGGATACATAATCATCATGTATTTCATTGATTCCTAACTTTTCCAATGATTTTTTAGTTTCATCCATCATAAAAATCACTTTTTATAATTAATTATTTGATAATCTTTAATTAATACCATTTTTAAATCAATAAACTTTAATCTAATAAATCCAATTCTTCAAAAACTTCTTGAATTGAATAATTTTCCATATGTTTAATTATTTGTAACTTATTCCTATTAAACTTAGGATTTAAAAGTTTGAATTTCTCTAAAACATCCCCTTCTTTTAAAGGATTTTCCACTTCTCCTAATGGATAATAAGTGGTTTCCTCCAAGATTTCATATGAATCATCACTGAACTTTATTGTTACTTTAGATGGTCTTTTTTCTGGAGTCATTTGATTCAATTCTTCATTGTTATCAATATTGATCTTGCTTACAATTTCTTTTATCATTGAAATGTCCTTATCAGATGATTTTTCATCAAAAAGACCCTTGTCAATCAATTCATCAATAGAATCCAAGCTTAAATCATCTAAAACCAATGCAATGGCTACTGCATAAGGCAATGATTGCTTTAAGTCCTGTGCATTTTTAGGATTGTAATTGTCATGCTCACTTGCAATCCTGTATGTTTCTATATCAATTGAAGAGATGTCTGAATAATCAATTTTCAAATCATCCAAATTTTTCAAATCATTCCATTCATTCTTTAAAACTAAAGTAGAATCAATAGCTGAATGAATATGCCTGCAGAATGGATATTTCTTCAAATAGACGTTGTTGATATGGAATTTGTTTAAGTTTATATCAATGAACTGGGATAATTTGGAGCCATCTAAATTGCCATTCTCATCACAATGCTTTTCATATAAATCTGAAGCCATTGCCTTAATGAATCCTTCTTTTCCATCAATTAATGATTCACCACCAGTAAATCCATTTTTAGCGAGATATGCAGATAATATTCCATTGTAAACTGCATTTCCAACATGCAGAGATTTCCCCATTGTTCCTGCATGATCCGCTTCAAGAAGTCCGGATGACTGGGTTGCACATAAGCCAAAACAATGTTCTGTTTTCTCCTTATCCAATCTTAAAAGCTTTGATGCGACTGCTCCAGCAGCAAATGTTCCTATTGTTCCAGTGCTGTGGAATCCTTGATTTCTATGATTAGGATTAACGAGCATTCCCAGAGCAATAGCTATTTCATACCCTCCAATAATCGCTTCAAGGAACTCTTCTGAAGTGATATCCATATCTAAATTCTTATCTGATATCATTGCCAAAGCTGTTGAAAAGACAACGGACCCCGGATGCAATTGTGCCCATCTATGACCATCATCCAAATCTAAGCTATGAGAAGCAATTCCATTGATAAAACCTTTATTTAATGAATTGAAATCTTCACCGTATAATTCATAAACGGTTTTTAAAGCTATTTTGGCATTATCACTCTCTAAACCTCTTAGATAGACTGCCAAATAGTCAATGAAACATAATTTAGCCTTTTCAATAGCTTCTTTAGGAATATCATCATATCTTAAATGAATCAAATATTCAGACAATTGATTAATAATCATAATCTTATCTTTATAATTTCTATATAATAAGTTTGTATAATTATCACTATTGATAATTATCACTTGTGGACTTGGAATAAAATAATATAAATAATAAATTGGACATATGAAAATATAACGTTAAGAAAACTATTTAATAACGTGAAATTGATAATATTTGGAGGTGAAATGATAGGATATGGGAAATTGAGATTAATTTTCATCCTTAGCATATTATCGATATTACTTTTAAATACAGTCTATGCAACAGAGGATATGGCTTTAAATGAAAATGATGATCCAATAGGAAGTAATGAAAATTGCATCATGCTGGAAGAGGATAATCTAAATGAGGATAATGATGATGGTTTTGAATCCATACAAAAATTGATTGATAATTCCAATGCAGGAGATTCAATTTACTTGGAAAATAAAACATATAAAGGAAATGGAACTCCAATAAAGGTCAATAAAAATTTAACAATCTATGGATATCAAGATAAAAGCAAAATCAACACAATTCTCGATGCAGATTCCAAATCCAGAATATTCGACATTGCTGAAAGCACTCAGCTAAACCTCTATGGATTATGTTTTATTAATGGAAATGGGAACGGAGGCGCCATTTACAACAAAGGAACTTTAAATATATATGATTCTACATTTGAAAATATAAAGGGAAATGATGGAGGAGCAATATACAATGAAGGTCTTTTGAAAATTAATGGGTCCCTTTTTAAATCGAATAGTGGAAGATATGGTGGAGTCATCTACAATTCAAAGGACTTGGAGATATATGATTCATCATTCAATAAGAATACTGCATTTGAAGGAGGGGCCATTTTCAATTCTGCCAATGCAATTATAGCCAATTCCAATTTTACAGGTCAAAGCGTCACACATAAAGCGGGAGTAATTTTTAGTAGTGGAAACCTAAACGTCAACAAATCTATTTTCAATTTAACAACCGGTTCAGATGAAGGGGGAGCAATCTTTACAAGTGGGGGGATTGCAAATATCACATCCTCCAAATTCCTTTCAAACAAGGCATTGAGCTATGGTGGAGGAATTGACAATAATGGAATAATGACCATTGAAAACTCCTATTTCAGCAAGAATTCTGCCTATGGTGCGGGAGCCATTGACAATGGTGGAGACTTAACCATAATCAATTCAATATTTACAGGCAATAGGGCAACTGTAAATGGAGGTGCAATAGACACTAATCAAAACCTGATGATTATCGGTTCCCTATTGGAAAACAATACTGCAGGTGGAGAAGGTGGTGCAGTAATTGCAAGAAGCGATGCCTCCATTAGCCATTGTTCCATAATCAACAATACTGATTCAAAAGGATATGGCATATACAGCATAGCAAACAGCGTTTCATTGGACAATAATTGGTGGGGTTCCAATAATCCGGAATTTGAAAAAATAATTAATATTGATATTTCAAATGAATTCAGATGGATTATAATGAACTTTACTAACATCACTCCATTGAAGCAGAATTCAAAATCCCAATTAATGATAAGCTTCAATCAAACTACCGATAAAAACAATAATTTCTATGATTTAGAAAATTGTTCAAAACTGGCTAATCTTAGAGGAAACATAATTCTTTATGAGGAAAATGAAATCAATAGCTATGAAGTGAATATTGATAATGGAAATCTTTTGAAATCAATTTCTGTTCAATTTGAAAATAATGTTAATGCAACTGTCAATGACCAAACCATTAGCTTAAGAATTTTGGAAAATAATGATGAGGAACATGCAGACAAGGATTCAAATTCCAATGACACTGATTCCAATTCCGAATCATCAGATTCCATAGATGACACAAATGATTTTAGAAAACAGCAAGATTTTAATTTGAAAGAATTTAAAATAAGGGATTTGACTAAATCAGTTCAATCACAAGTTATTAGTTCAAAATTAGATGATGATTCAAATGAAGAGACTAATGCTAGTGAAAATGAAAATAAGATGAATTCTAATGATTTGGCAAATAATATTAATTATTTGATACCTATTGCAATTGTTGCATTGCTTTTGTTGATTTTGATTGCATTTAGAAAAAGAAATGACGACGAAGATGGAAATTAACTAAAAAACTAAAAAATTAATAAATTAAAAAATTAAGATAGAATCTTTCTATCTTTTTACTTTTTTTAAATGATTTTTCAGGAATAATAAAAAAAACTTTTTTTAAAAATATCGTATTATACCATTCCTGTAGCAACTAAAGTTATATGAGCAATAGCTGCAGAACAAAGGTAAGTTCCTGAAATAACGATTAATGTAATGACGATTCCTTTCCAACCAATCTTCTTGAACTCTTCCCAATCGTTACCGATTGCAATACCGACATAAGCCAAGAATGCTGTACATATTGTAGTCAAATCAATTTGGGAAACGTAATGAACCAGGAAGTCGGCTGTTGGAACACCTGGAATTGCTACAAAAATACCGATTAAGCTGATATAAATGATTGCTTGAATATTCCATGGAATAAGCCTTTCAAGAGCCATACCTACGATTGTAATGAGTGAAATCAAGAGCATTCCAATGAATGCATCAATTATTGAAGTATGGAATCCTATGAAATTTCCTACCGCTACAATGAATGAGAACAATACAAGGAATGTAGCCCATCTCTCAAGCTTACCGATAGTCAAATCATCTGTAGTTGCATACTCATCATGCTTTACTTCTTCAATGGCATAATCATCATCAATGCTTATTATCTCTTCATGCCCTAAGATATGGGGAGCTAACCAATCATACATTCTTTCTGCAAGAGGAAGTGAAACGAATATGCACATATAAATACCGAAACAGAATGACAGAAGGTTACTGCATCCTGCAAAAGCCTCTAGCTGAGTAGCCATTGATGGGAACATATGCATCAATGGAGCAAGAGCCGCAGCGTTCATACTTGCACTTCCTACACCTGAAGCCATAGCGTAAGCATATGGATGCATAGGAATGAGTGAAGCACTGATACTTGATAAGAAGCTGATGAATGGAGTACCGAGAATTGATCCGATAACAAAAACAGCTAAAACTCCACGAGTCTCAGGGGATTTGAAACCATACTTATCGATAATGACACCTAAGTTAGGTTCACGGCAAATTGAACTTGTCATACCGATAACTTCCCTTCTAAATCCTAAAAACAGTGCAATAGGCAATGCCAAAAGAGTTCCTAAATTACCTATTTGCTGCAAAATCAAAGCAGGGCCCACTTGGAAAATGCTGGATATTGCCTGACCACTTGAAATAGCTAATTTAGTGATTAAGACACCAATGAATAAAACCATAGCCCCTTCAGCTACCTTAGATTGCTTAGGTCCGACAAATTTAATAGGCTTTGCGAGATAAAGAGCCAATCCTAAAACAAGCGCATAGATTAAAGGCAATAATAAAACACTGATAGTATCCGTTATTTTTATCTCCTTGACTCCAATGAACATGGAGATTATAACCAAGACAAATACAACAATGTGTAAGTTATACTCCTTCCATGGAGGTCTCTTCTTAATTGCCCTATCCGTTTTTTCCCTAAAAGGGTGTTGTTGACCATCAGTAATAAAATCCCGCCTAATTTAATGTATACATTAAAACTTTACATAGTAAAATAAGTTATGATTAAAGATTTTATGTTTATTATTTATAAACTAATCTATTTAATTTTTAAAAATTATAAATCATGATAAATTATTGATAATTTAGATTAGAAGTTTTAAAAAATAATCAGTCCATTAAAAAATTTATGAAAAAACTTACAAAAATAAGAGAAATTTTGAAAAAATTAAAAAATAAATTAAAAAAAGAAAAAAGGAATCTTTTAAATCATCCCTGTTAAGAATAAAACTAGATTTGCAATGCTTGCAGAACCAAGGTAAGTACCAGTGATTACAATCATAGCAATAATGATTCCTTTCCAACCGATCTTCTTGAACTCTTCCCAATCATTACCGATTGCAATACCGACATAAGCCAAGAATGCAGTACAGATTGTAGTCAATTCGACTTGGGAAACATAATGAACTATAAAGTCCGCAGTTGGAACACCTGGAATAGCAACTATGATACCAATTAAGCTTATATAAATGATTGATTGGATATTCCATGGAACAAGCCTTTCAAGAGACATACCTATAATTGTAATAAGTGAAATCAAAAGCATTCCAATGAATACATCACTTATTGGAGTTTTATAACCTACGAAATTTCCAATAGCTACGATAAATGAAAATATTACAAGAAATGTAGCCCATCTTTTAAGCTTACCTGAACTTAAATCCTCTGAAGCAGCATATTTATCATCCTTTACCCCTTCAATAGCATATTCATCATCAATGGTATGTTCATCATCATGCCCTATAATAGGAGACAGCCATTTATACAATCTTTCTGCAATAGGCAAGGAAATGAAAATACACATGTAAATTCCTAAACAGAATGAAAGAATATTACTGCACCCTGCAAATGCCTCAAGTTGAGTAGCCATAGCTGGGTACGAATGCACTAATGGAACCAATGCTGCAGCATTCATACTTGCACTACCTATACCAGACGCCATAGCAAATGCATATGGATGGAATGGTATAAGTGAAACACATATGCTTGAAAGGAAACTGATGTAAGGAGTACCGATAATTGATCCTATAACAAAAATTGCTAAAACTCCACGAGTCTCAGGGGATTTGAAACCGTATTTGTCAATGATAACTCCTAAGTTAGGTTCACGACAAATGGAACTTGCCATACCTATAACTTCTCTTCTAAATCCTAAAAGCAATGCAACAGGCAATGCAATAAGGGTACCTAAATCTCCTAAAAGCTGTAAAATCAAAGCAGGACCTACCTGAAAAATAATATTGATGGATTGCCCACTTGAAATAGCCAATTTAGCAATTAGAACACCGATGAATAAAACCATAGCTCCCTCAGCTACCTTAGACTGCTTACTACCTACAAACTTAATAGGCTTTGCCAAATAAAGACCTAATCCCATTACCAAAGCATAGATTAAAGGCAATAGTAAAATGCTGATAGTATCTGTTATTTTAATCTCCTTTACTCCAATGAACATTGAAATAATAACTAAAATAAACACGACAATATGTAAATTATACTCCTTCCATGGAGGTCTCTTCTTAATTGCCCTATCCGTTTTTTCCCTAAAAGGGTGTGAAGATTGATCAGTGATAAAACCACTCCTAATTATAATATGAAAAATTTTTCAAAAATAAAAAATACACTCTTAGATTTAAGTTTTTAGTTTATTACTTATAAACTAATCTATTTTTTCCTCAAAAATGACAAATAGTGATTAATAGTGATAAATAATGACAAATAGAACATAACTAGGTTAAATAAAGACAAATATTATGTAACTTGGTTAAATAATAACAATAAGCAATATTATTTAAAAAAAAATGTAAAAGATTAAATGAAAATTATTTAAAAAAAAATCATAGAAAAATAAGAATTATTCCAAATTCATACGAATCAAAGGCTTAGATAAATGACGTCTAGCTGAAACTGGAGTTTCGTAGAATTTGCCATTGATTAAAGTTCTTTCTATCTTTTCAGGAACCTTTTCATCTGACTCAATCTTATTACCACAGCTTTTGCACTTGAATCCTTTTCCTTTTCCAGCAGAAGTCATTCTCTTGCCGCATTCGCAAATAGGATTTTTGTAAACAAAATCATTTAGCTTTATGACTTGGAACTTTTCAATGTTGAAAGTGTTCTGTTCACCTATTCCACCATAAAGCTCCACTTCATCTCCAGCTCTTAATTTAGCTACAACTTTTCTAAAGTTCTTGGTTGGTTCATATGCTCCGCACTCAATCTCACCAGTTTTGTCATATAAAGTGAAAAACATGTGCCCACCTTCAATTATATGAGGCTTGTCCTTGACAATTCCTTTTATCTTATAGCAGGAATACTGTTTAAGCTCATCAATAGAATTTGCATTTTGAATGTGCATGTCAGTATGCTGGTTTGTCTTGAAAATGCATGAATCGACAATTTTCTCATTTGGAATGACAATATCCCTTGCAGTCTCAAGAACTTCAGGACTGTTAGATCTGATACCATACAATACAGGGCATGGAGTTTTAGGTTCGATAGCCAAATACTTACCATCAATGTTTTCAAAGGTTTCCGGATAAGTCTCCTTATCCATCTTAACTACAGAATCATAATCAATATTCCTTTTTGTTCCATATCTTGATGGATGCCTATATGCCAATAGCTCATATGTATAGTCTTCAAGAGGGCATGAAATAGCTGCGATAGAACCTATTATCCCCCTTCCTTTCTTGAACTTATGGATTTCAGCACCGATATGGTTTGCAAATTCCTCAGCTTCATCAATAGTGATTATTGAATAGATTGCCTTAAATGCATAATCAATCATCTCTTCAGTGATTTCACCTTGATAAAATACAACTCCAGGATTGGTATTGTCACAATCAAACATTGAAAGCTCTGAAACATACCTAAGGACAATTTCCTTTGCCAAAGCAATGTTTTGATCCATGCCCAATTTGAATGAGACTCCCCCATTTCCTCTTGTCTTGAATCTTGCAAAAGGGTTTAGGCGAATCAATCTTGGATGGCCAACAATCTCGATACCCTTATCCCTAAATTCATTTAGGATAGTTGATGCAAGAAATGTTGTGCACATCCCATCTGGAGAGTCTGTATCATCAATTCCAATATAAAAATAATCCATATAAATCACTGAAATTCCACTATGATTAATTAAAGTTTAGTTAAGCGATTAAAGATTAACTATTAATAATCAAAAATCTAGAAAATTAAATAGTCAATTTTATATTAATCTTAAAAGATAATAATATTATTAAAATTTATTGAAACTAATTAATAAATTCTATCTTAAGATTATCAAAAAATAGATCAAAAATAATTAATTTATACGAGGCAATCCTATGGCAATAACAAATAGGAATCAATTAATACGAGAGGTTTATCAACTGCTAAACAAAGAGGGCTTTGAAACATCCAACATTTATGAACAAAGCTGTTTTGATATAGTGGCTCGTAAGAAATTGCTTATTCTACTTTTGAAAGTCCTCGTGAATATTGATAGCATAAATGAATCTCATGTAGAGGAGATAAGGCAAATCTCCAACGTTTTCTTAGCTAGCCCAATCATTGTAGGAGTCAAATCCAAAAATCATATTTTGGAAGAGGATGTTGTCTACGAAAGGCATGGGCTTCCTGCAATTGGCCTTGAAACCTTGAAGAACATGATTGTCTATGACGAATATCCGGAAATTCTTGCAGACCGTGGAGGATATTACGTTCAAATCAATGGAAATGTTCTGAAGGAATACAGAGAAGAGTACAACTTATCCTTGAAGGATTTAGCTGATTTGGCACATGTTTCAAGAGCTACAATGTACAAGTATGAAAATGGAATGGTGAGAGCAAACACTGAAACTGCAATGCTCCTTGAAGAAATCTTGAATACAAAGATTACCCTTGACATCGACCTTTTTGAACCTTATCAGGAAGACATTAAGCTAAAGGCAGATACAAGCAGCCTAAATCAAACTCAAGGAACAAATGCTCAAAACTTGGCAAAATTAGGTTTTGGTGTGGTTTCAACCAATAAAAGTCCATTTGATGCACTTGCTAAAGCTGAAATAGCTACCAGAAAGAAAGAGCAAACTCCACTTATAGCAAATCTTAATGTTCAGGATGAGCAGAATACAAAAACATTGAAGAAAATGGCAATCAGCTTAAAGGACCTTTCCCTTGTAACATCTTCAGATCCATTCTTCGTGCTTAAGGATGATAAGATTAAGGATTCCATTGATGGAATTCCAGTAATCAAGTCATGGGAAATGAAAGAGGTTGAAAATTCAAAAGAGTTCTTAAGGTTGATTAGGGAAAGAAGAAACAATTAATAAATTTTTATTTGAATTAAAATTATCAAATTACAGGTGAAAATATGGATTTTCAAAAAAATAGAGGAATGATCATTCTTATTATTGCATTGATATTGGCGATTATATTGACCTTTTATGTGGGAATTGTCAATCCAATCATTTTAGGATTAGGAATACTCGCAATTATCGTAATTCTAATCAATATCTATGTAGAAAAGATTAGAAAATAAATATTTTAAAAAAAGAATAAATTGAGGAATTTATGATTCCTCTTCAATGTCACATGGCTTGATCCACTCTTCTTCACCCTTTACCAAGGTTTGAATTGCATCTATTATGCAATGTGGATTCCAGCCAACAACTGCATCTACTTTTTCAACTATTTCTTCCACAACATATTCCACCCCAAAAGAACGAACAAAAAGCAATGGAATATCATATTCCTGTGATTTCTCAATCAGTTCATCACAAATTTCCTCATTTTGATGATAAAGACCATAAAGCAATACAATCACATCTATTTTTTCGAATAATTCATCATTCAACTCATCATCTTGAGTATTGTATTCATTCCATTTGAACTCCTTTTGGCTGTTTATCCTTTCCTTGTAGAATTCATATTCATTATAGGAATCAATCCCTTTGCTTATAAGAAGATTATAAACCTTATTTTGATTTTCACTTGACATACAATCACTTTATTGAATTAAATAAAAAATATAAAAAATTTAAAATAAAATTATTATAACAATAGTTATATTATTGATTAAAAAAAATATAAAAAGAATCATTTATCCAAATTGATTCTTTCTGTTGCGGTATAAAGGTTAAATCTGTCACCACGTACAAAACCGACCATGGTGATGTTTCCCTTTTCTGCAATATCATAACCAGATCCTGCAGGAGCCGCATTTGAAACCAATATAGGAATACCTACTCTAACGACTTTTATTAGCATATCTGCAGGCATTCTTCCACTATAGCATACATAACATTTGGATAAGTCAAATCCTGCCTTAGCTGCTGCACCGATTACCTTATCAACTGCTACATGACGGCTTACGTCCTCACGGGTAATGAACTGGTCTCCATAAACCAATTGTGCAACATGGACACTACCAGTCTCTTGCCATATTTCCGCCTTAGCTGTGAGCCTTTTCATGTTTTCAATAATTTCAGTTGCATTTACTACCAAGTCAGATTCAACTGGTTCAATTGATTTGAGTTCAGTTCTCCATCCTCCTGCACTATCAGACATCACTCCCTGATATTCCAAAAGTCTGCAGGCACAAGCATGTTTAGCTCCGCCTTCCTTTTCCTGAACCAGATCATCACTTTCAAGGTCGATTTCTGGAGTGTGCATATTGACAGTTTTGATGATGACCTTCTTGTCATCGATTTCAATGC
Source organism: Methanobrevibacter sp. (assembly GCF_045114555.1). Lineage (GTDB taxonomy): Archaea > Methanobacteriota > Methanobacteria > Methanobacteriales > Methanobacteriaceae > Methanobrevibacter. Next base: position 17,426 of record NZ_JBGUKT010000013.1, read on the forward strand.
TTACAATCTCATCAACAGACTTGATCAATCCATCCCCTAAACAGTATCCAATGGCAAAATCATCCAAATCTGCAGGATATGTAGAAAATTTACGTGGCTGGAGGAAGTCTATATAGAAATATATGTTTTCATCCTCAACAGTTTCTTCCTCAACATGCTCATATTTTCCATTTTCCCATCTGATTGCAGGGATTTTCTTAATGAACTCCATATTCTTCACCTTAAACTAATAAAAATAAATAATTATCTTAATTTCAATATTATTATAATCTACAATATAATTTATAACAATAGTTATATTTATAAATTTATATTAAATTTCATTTAAAATTTTGAATGTTTCCTCTGCCTCTCTTTCACTTGCAATTCCAACAGAAACCATATCAGCAAAATCCAAAGTATTCAAGAAATTGAAAGCTTCCTCTGGTCTTTGAATGCCAACTGCCAAAATCTTATTGATTATGACCTTCTTATCAATTTTATCAAGCATTCCTTTCAGTTCATCCTGCTTATCAGACCTGAAATCTGGAATGTCCATCATGTATCCAAGCTTGTTTACTGGAATCATGTAAAAGTCAAACAGACTTTTATCTTCAAGGATAGGGGAATCAATCAATTCTTCACTTGTCTTGAATGGGAAAGAAGTGATTATTCCTGCTGGAACACCTGCACCATTGATTTCATCCAATATCTCAGTTATGAAATCCCAATCATATGTGTCTATAAGGAACTCATCTACAAGCATTACAGAGTTATCAAACTGTGCCAAATTTTCAATGTCTTCCTTCCAGGTAGCTTCCATCTTTGCCTGTTCATAATTTGGGAAAACATAATCCATTTCTGTCTTTCCTATTGTGGAAACAGATTGCATTTCAACTCCATTGTCACAAGCTATTTTGAATGCCTTCAATAGATTTTCCTTGTTTGCCAAGTTGATGGACCTTACTCCACATTCATATGACTTTTCGATTATCTTGCTAACATTGTTTGGGTTTCTAAGCAAGTCTAAATTATACAAACGAGTCCTATGGCCAAAATAGGCATCTGCAAGAAACGGTGCATTTCCCAAAACTACACGAGGGATTGATTTTCCTTTAAATTCTAAATCTTCATTAAAAATAATAAACACGACCTAAATTGAAATTGAATAAAAATTTTTATAATTCTATGATTCCATAATTCTAAAATAATTTTAAACCTAAATAAAAATTTAATTTAAATAATTATTATATTTATCGAAAAATGGCTAAAAATAGAGAAAAAATAGTGGAAAAATAGATTAAAAAAAGAAAAGGATAATAATTTAAAAAGTTTAAATCATTCATTTAATATTCTTTCCACTTCATCCTTGTGTTCAAACAATACACAGCCTCCTTCATGGTCATCCAAAAGGATGCCTCCATCACGAAGAGACCTGAACAATTTTGAATCCAATGCTTCAAGAAGAGATGAATCTCTAACATTAATATCAGAATACGGTGAAGCAGGACAAGGTTCAGCACCACCATGGGAATTGATATGGAAAAATCCTCTTCCTGCTGCTAAACAGCCTCCAGAGGTCTTTTCATCTCCAGGGAATGATAAGAACAGCATATCATCATACTCTTTTCTGAGAAGTTCAAGCTCATCCAATAGTAAATCCCTTTCATCATCACCAGGAGCAAGTTCTATTGTTTCCTCATTTACTGGAACGTATTCAATGAAAAATATCACTTTGCATCCAAAATCCCTTAATTGATTGATGTATTCCCTTGAAAGCAAATTGGAGAGATTGCCTTTTGTAAATGTAAGAGAAGCTCCGAATATAATATTGTTCTTTCTCATCAATTCCATTGAATTCAATAGCTGATTGTAAACTCCTTCTCCTCTTCTTAGATCAGTTACCTCTTCGTCCCCTTCAATGGAAAAGATAGGAACCAAGTTTCTGTTTTCATCAAACAATCTTAAATAATCATTATTCAATAATGTCCCATTTGTAAAGATTGGGAATAGAATCTCTGGAAAATTGCTTGCTTTTATGATAACATCATCTCTTATCATTGGCTCTCCGCCAGCAAGAACAATAAAGCTTATTCCAAGGTCTTTTGCTTGGGCAAAGATATCTCCCCATTCATCACCGCTTAATTGGTTTAAAGGTTCATTGTCATTGCATGCCTCATTCGCTCTTGAATAGCATCCAGTGCAATGCAAATTGCAACTGCTTGTAATGCTTGCAATTAAGAAAACAGGAATATGCTTACCCTCTTTGCCATAGCTTTCCCTAATTGCAGTGGCCTTTCTTGTATGCTTTGCAAATTTAGCCAAAAACAAGCTTTCCTTAGGATTCCTGAAAGTAGCTTTAATTGCATCTTTAACAATTATCTCTGCTCCTTCAGCAAGATATTCCTCTAAATTAAAAGTATCCTCACCCATCATTTCACCTTCACACAATCCAATAGGAAGTTTGCATGCTCTTCCGCTTCCTCAAAGAAATTTTCTAATGTACTTTCTGGAATGTCATCATATTTTGCACATATTTCAAGAAGCAAATAAATTGGAAAACTATAATACTCTTTAGCTAAAAGTTCAGGATTGCAATCTTCTCTAATAATACCATTTTCCTTTAAAATACTGAAGAATCCTTTCCAAAATATCAATGGCTTGACAAGAATCTCATCCTGGAAAAAGAGCCTTATCTTATCATTATGATTCATCTGTATAAAGATTAATTTCCAAATTTTTAGATTTCTCTCCTCGCTGAACATTGCCTTGATGGCTTCAGAACCCCTATGATAGAACAGTTCTGGGTTTTCCATTAAAAATTCGTTGTCTGCAGCCAAGTTCAAGTCTTCATTATTCAACAATTCATCATATTCAAAAAGGTTTCTTAAGTAATTAAATATATCCATCAATATCGCTTCTTTAGATGAATAGTGACTGTATATTGAACTTTTCCTAATTCCCACTTCCTCTGCAATCTCTCTAAGTGAAACAGAATCATAACCTTTTTTTGAAAACAAGTCTAAAGACACATCAAATATCTTTTCTTTAGTGTTCATATTACCTACCTACCGTTCGGTAGTTATATATTTTGAAGTGATTACTTATAAAGTTAATGATTTGAAAAAAGCTTAAGAAAAGATGAGAAAAGTTAAAGGATTATAAAAAATAAAAAAGGTAAAAAGAGAATTAATCCTCTTTTTCAATTACAACAGCAGTACCATATGCTAAAACTTCTTGCATGTTTTGGGAAATGCTGTCTGAATCCATTCTCATGGTAATGATTGCATTTGCACCTAATTCCTTAGCATGATCAATGCAACGTTTAATTGATTCATCTCTGGATTCTTCCATCATTGAAACGTATTGCTTGATTTCTCCACCGAGCAATCCTTTTAATCCTGCACCAATGTCTCCACCAATACCACGTGCACGTACGGTCAAGCCGTATACGAATCCCTTTTCTTCTACAATCTTGTATCCAGGAATATGATCTGAACTTGCAATTGGAAATTCTTCAATACTTACCATTTTAATACCTCACATTATTTTTCTAGTGAATTTTAAATTAACATAAGTTAATTAGTTTTATATAGGGCTATAAAGTATATAAAGTTTATTTTAAAAAATATTCATTATTCAACAAATATTTTAAATATTATGTAAACAATACATAATATATTATAAGGTACTTCGTATGAATTCCTATAAAATAAATTATCCAAAAACTAGATTTACTATATACGAAGTACCTTTATAATTATCATTAATTTTAATCTTAATCAATATATTAAAATTACATAATTTATTTCGAATAAAAAACGGTGAAATAATGAAAGCATTAGTCGCAGATGCAATAAATGAAAAAGGTATTGAAAACTTAAAAGAAGTTTGTGAAGTTGTGGTGGATACTAGCATTACCCCTGAAGAGTTACTTGAAACCATTGGTGAATATGATGCAATTCTCATAAGAAGCAGAACCAAATTGCCTGCTGAAGTCATTGAAAAGGCAGACAATCTTAAAATCATTGCAAGAGCAGGTGTAGGTGTAGACAACGTTGACGTAAATGCAGCTACCCAAAAAGGTATTATGGTAGTTAACGCACCTGAATCCACTTCAATCACTGTAGCGGAACACACAATGGGACTCATCTTAAGCACTATCCGTAAAATAGCTATTGCTGATAAATCAACCAAAGCAGGAAAATGGGAGAAAAAGGCATTTATGGGTATGGAACTTAGAAACAAGACCCTTGGTGTAATCGGTATGGGAAGAATCGGATCCCAAGTTGTAAACAGATGTAAGGCATTTGAAATGGATGCAATTGCATACGACCCATATTTACCACCTGAAGTTGCTAAAAACATGGGTGTTGAATTATACGAAAACATTGAAGATGTATTGACCAGAGCAGATGTAATTACAATCCACGTTCCACTCACTCCTGAAACCGAACACTCAATTTCAACTGAACAATTCAAACTAATGAAAGACACTGCACTTATCTTCAACTGTGCACGTGGAGGAATCATTGACGAAGATGCATTATACGATGCATTGGTAAATGGAGAAATCCTTGGAGCAGGTCTTGACGTATATGAAGAGGAACCTGCAAAAGAAAACAAGTTGTTCGAATTGGACAATATCGTATGTACTCCTCATATTGCAGCATCCACTAAAGAGGCACAAAGGGATGCAGCTATCATCGTAGCAAATGAAGTAATTACCTTATTCAAAGGAGACATGCCTAAAAACGTAATCAACATGCCTCGTATGAACAATAGCGAATTTGAAGAAACCAACAATTACTTAGAGCTTTGTGAAAAATTAGGAAGCTTCATTTCCCAATCTGCAAGCAGCCCTATCAAAAAATTGGAAATCACCTACAAAGGTGAAATCGCTAAACTTCCAAATAGGGAATTGTTCACAAGAACCATCTTGCAAGGTATCTTAAACCCAATCACTGAAACTGCAGTAAATGCTGTAAACGCAACTACCGTTGCAAAATCAAGAGGAATCAGCATCACTGAAGCAGTAAGCGATGACAGCGAAGGCTACGAAACCATGATTAAGGTTACTGCAAAAACCAAATCAGGCCAAATGTCTGCAGACGGTACCTACTTGCACGAACCTAAGATCATTAAGGTCAATGGCTACTGGGTAGATGTAAAACCTGAAGGAAACATGTTCATTGCAAAATACAAAGACATCCCAGGAAGTATTGGTGCAATTGGAACCAAGTTTGGTGAACAGAACATCAACATCGGTATCATGCAAGTTGGAAGAGACTCCTCTGGTGGAGAAGCTATCATGATTCTCACTTTGGATGAGCCTGCTACTAAAGAAGCTGTTGAAGAGATTAAACAATTAGAAAACGTTTATGACGCAACTAGCTTAATTCTTTAAGCAGATTGTTAAAAAATAGTTTAATTAGAATTCATTGAATTCTAATCTTTTTTTCTTTTTTCTTTTTTTAAAATTTTAAAAACAGCAAATAATTAATCTATTCTCTTTTTAAAAAATTTATCTTTTTTCAATTATAAAAATTAATAAAAATAGCAAATAAAATCTTTTTTATTTGACTTGTGGTTACTCATCATCCTCTTCGAGGAATTTATTTGAAACTCCTTTTAAAATAGGTTTTCCATCTCTGAATTCAATGACAATCCCTAATTTAGGACTTTGACCATTGATTCTCTCTCCACCTATTTCAACCACAGTTGGATTCAAGTCAATAGCTCCCAAATCCTCATCGGAAATGCTGTAAGGATCATAATTTTCACTAAATTCATGTGAATACTTATTGGTCTTTTCCTTATCATCATCAAAGTAGGACAAATCCTTATCCAAATCAAAGAATGATGGGCTTAGATCTTCTCCATCCATTTCATCAATTTCCTCTTTGATTTGATTCAAGTCCTCAAGCATCAAATCCTTATTCTCATCCCTAAAGTTTCCAACTTCAAAGCCAACTGGCTCTCCATAAGCATTGTAAGCTTTCATAGTCTCTAAACTGTATGGTTCACAGACGATTATATGGAATGGGCCATGCTTAGAGAACGTCATCAAATCTGCATGGGACGGATTTGCATTGTTACCTGGATGGGAATGTACAGATCCCCATTTCTTCTGATTAGGTGGAATCATCCAATCATTAAAGCTTGCGCTTGTATGGGACCTTTCACCAGGCAAGAACAATAAGCCAGTGATATATAGAACATTATCCTTAACATGTCCGTCAAGCATTGCTAAAAATTCATTAGGATATGATTTTTTAGAATAGAACACTACAGAATCAATCACTCCCTGATCAACACAGACCTTCCTGAACTGATTCCTCTTATTCATTTTTGAAACTAAATCTTCAAATCCCATAATATCACTTTAAATCATATAAAAATAGTTAACATAATATTATTGAAAGTTATAATTTTTCAAAGAACTCTTTGCTAAAGATGTCCAATTCATAATCAACAAAAACTTCAGACCTTGTAGAAACTGTCTTTTCATTCTTTTTAGGATTGAATCCTTCAATTTCCCATGATTTCTTATAGACTCCAATTCCTCTCTTTTTCCAGGTGTCCACATCATTAAGGTTTATTCCTCTTTCAAATAGCATGTCATGGATTTCATTTGATTTCAACCCTTTTATCTTTTCATTAGCTTCTTCCTTATCGTATTCCTTTTTCAGTGCCCAGGTGCCATATCCATTGATGCAATTTCTCCAACATTCATCTTGTCTCCATTTGAAGTACTCAGATATAGATGCATCATCGATTGGAATGATTCTTGAATCAAATGATATAGGAAATACAATATTCCTTTCATTATCTGATAAGTTATCCAAATCAAATTCATTAGAATAATCGTTTAATAAATTATATGTAAAGGAACTTGAAGCCAGTGAAGCGAATACAGAATTAATCTTCTCAACTCTGCCTGAAAATGGAATCTCATCCAAAAGTATGCTGATTTCATCTGAAAATGCATAAATGAATTTAGGTGCAAACTGATTGAAAATATCGAGGCAAACATTTTCTATTATCTTATAGAAATTCTCATCATAAGGCTTTACAAGATTTAATGCCTTAGATAAACTATGAAACTTGCGCCCATCTAAACGTATGATGATATTTGAGTTCTTTGGAACCTTCATAGTTGAATAAATCTCATAATCCTTCATCTAATCACCTAAATTCTAGTTAATTCAATTATGCAAAATACATATTTGAAAAATTAAATTGATTTTAATTAAAAATATATTAAATTTAAATTATGTTCCTACTGAGAAACATTCACCAAAACTCTTTAAGAGTTTAATAGCTGAAAATGCAGCTAACATGCTTGTTTTTGGATTTGCAGCGAATGGATAGTTTTCAGAACTTGTTCTGAATTCACCGAAGTCACCTTTAACTACAACCTCATGAACGTTCCTATCCACTTTTGGATCCACAATTATCTTTACATCAATATCCATATTGCAAGCAATACTTAAGGATGCCGCAACATTGATATTTACTGGGAATTTCTCAACAGCTTCTGAAGCTTTTCCTTCAAATAGGATTTCTTCCTCTTCAACTTCCCTTCCTAATGATTTAGGTGCTTTCCTTGTAGTCAATGAAGCTTCTGAAATCTTACCAATGGATGCTGCCTTAATACCATCCAAACCGACAATAGCACCAGAAGGAGCATATACTTTCGCATTATGTTCTTCAGCGGTTTTTCTAACCTTGTTTCTGAATTCCTTATCCATCAAAGCACCAACACTCATAACCATAAGATCAATGCCTCTTTCTAGGATGTCCAATGCAATGACCTTTAAAGCAATTGGAGAAGCGGATTCCAAAATCAAATCCACATCATCTAGCATATCCTCTAATCTTAAAACAGCAACACCGTTTGCAATCTGTGCAAGATTTTCAGCCCTTTCTATGTCTGTGTCATAGAAATATTTTATTTGTATTCCACTATCGGATATGAATTCATTCACTATAGTGTTAGCTATAGCTCCACATCCTACAATACCTACTATCATCAGTTCACCTCAAATAATGAAAATTAATTTAAAATTTTTTTGAATTAATCATTCTTGAATTAAGCAAATATTAATCCATGTAAATTTTCCTAACAATAATTAATTTTTCCTTAATAATAATTAATTTTTCCTTAATAATAATTAATTTTTATTAAATAAAAAACTTATCTTATTGAATATAGTTAAGTGTTATTTTGATTTTTAATAAAAACTAGAAAAATTTAAACCATTTATTATAAATTGTTAATAACATTGATAATAACAAGAAAAATGATGAAATTCACTTCATGAAAAATAAAATAAAAAAAGAGAAAATTAAATAAATATGTTAATTAATCTGAAACTACATTTAGAAAAAATAGGCTAATAATCAAAGGATATGGTAAAAATCTCAAAGATTAAAAACATATTTAGTTAAAGAACTATTGTGCTTTTGGTATAGGAGCTTCTACAGGAGCTTCTGCCGGAACTGCTCTAACAGGCTCTGGTCTTGGGCGAATAGACATTTCTTCTCCAGCTACTGGAGGTTTTGGTCTTTTTAAGTCTTGAGGATCAATTAACATAATGTCGCCAATAGCAGTTACTCTGTCAAACTCAATGTTAAGTAAGCCTTCTTGGAAGGTTCTGCCTACTTCTTCTTCAGGTACGAACTGGAATCCACCTCTAAAGATATCTCTGAACCCCGCACTTTTTCTTTCAGGTTCTAAAGCTTTTACTTGAAGTCTAGAGATAGTTCCGTATCTGATATTTAAAACTACGTCGTGTACTTGACCTACATACTGTCCTGCTAATGTATATATATCCAAATCGTAAAGAGTTGAAACTTCTACCATTTTTTTCACCATTATAACTCAATAAATCAAATAAAAATGTTTGTTGTCAATGCACTTAAAACATTGCAAAATCCTTTAATTTTTAAAAATTTTAGCCTATGGATAATGAATTAATAATTAAAGATATGAATTTTTTAATTTTAGATTTTATTAAGAAATTCATATGAAATTTAACAATTAAACATCAAATAAGCCTATTATATAATATATGTCTATTTGCTTATATAAATACTTTATGTTTTTTAAGTCAAAAATAAGTATTAAAATTTAAAAAAATTGCTAAAATTGAAATAAAAATTAAAAATAATAATAAAAATTATCTAAAAATTAAAAAATAGAAAAATTTCAATATTAAAACGAAAAAATAAGTAAAATTTTAGAGAAAAAATTCAAAATTTTCCAAAAAATGATAATATCATGATAATATCATTGAAAATTTCATGAAATCTGAAAAAAATGTTAATATCATGTTAATGTCATTAAGTAAGTTCGTTAGTATTATAATAAAATTTAAGAAAATTTTAATAAAAAAATTTTAAATAGAGATAAAAATCATTGAAAAAAATGCTGATAAAAATAAAAAAATAAAATAAAATAAAATAAAAAAAAGTGAAAAAGTTTTGATCAAAGCTTTTCTAAAAGTTTGCCTAAAAGTTTGCCAAACGTTGGTTAATTATCTAAGAAGTTTGTAATCATGTTTTTGGTTTCATTCAATGATTCCATAGGTATTCCATTAGGCATTTGGCCCAATTCACCTTGAACATCCTTCAAGATGCTACCATTCATTCCTAAAAACATTCCTTCAGAAACAATTTCCATAAATGTAGCAGGAGGAAGCAATGAAACGCCTACTCTATTACCTTCCTTTACATTCAAGTCATTGGTAACAACTTTCAAAGCTCTTTTTCCAAGATTTACATTACAGATCATTAGGGAATCAGCATTAGGGTGCTTGCTGACACTCATGATTTCACCAACCTTTACATCAACTCCAATGATTGGATCATCAATTGGTCCAAATTTGAATCTGTTTCTAAGACCTAAAATGGTGTCTAGGAAGAATCTGACCTTAGCAATGTTTTCCTCAGTCTTTTCCCTTTCATCCTTTGGAGCTCCATTCATAAACTTATGAGCCCAATCTTCACCACCAAGGAAATCAATGATTCTATGAGCCTTTTCTTCAAGCTTATCAACATCTTCACAATTAGCCAATGTATCTCCTTCAAGATAGCAGTAAAGCAAGGACTTTAAGTCTGGCTCCATCCTTTTGGTTTCTTCAATAGCTCCTTTCTTATTCCAATTTCCTCTAAAACTTCCTGTTTGAACAGTTCTTAAGAATAATTCACGAGCATGCATAGCTATTAAAATTCTATAATCTTTAGCAGTATCCCACATAATATCACTTGATAATCATAAAAATTTTAAAAATTTTAAAAAATTAATTTAAACTTTAATTTTTTCTTGAATAATAATTTATTCCTCTTTAAATTAATACTTTATCAAAATATTGGAAATTATCTGCAATTGAATGCTATCAATTTGGTCTTGCACATATCCTCAACTGCATACTTGATTCCTTCCTTGCCCATACCACTTGACTTGAATCCTCCAAATGGCATTGCATCGGTTCTGAATGTGGATTCCTTATTGATTAAAACTGAACCTGCATCGATTTCATTTGCACATCTTAAGGCACTATGGATGCTTTCTGTAAAGACTCCTGCCTGAAGGCCATATTGGGTATTGTTTGCCTCTTTGATTGCTTCATCAAGGCCATCCACTCGGATTATAGGTGCAATTGGACCAAAGGTCTCATTAGCTACAATATCCATATCCATAGTTACATTGTCTAAAATGGTTGGTTCATAGAAGCACTCTTTTCTGTTTCCACCAAGCAAGAGTTCTGCACCATCCTCAATTGCCCTATTTACAGAAGTTTCAATATTAAGAGCTGAGCTTTCATTAATTACAGGGCCTATATCAGTTGACTCATCCATAGGATTGCCCATTTTTAACTTGCTTGCCTCTTTTACAAACATGTCAATGAATTCATCTGCAATATTATTGTCAAGAATTAATCTTTTGACTCCAATGCACACTTGACCTGAGAAAAGGAATGCACCGGATACTGCAGCACTTACTGCCTTTTCAATGTCTGCATCTTCTAGTATGACTAAAGGATCGTTTCCACCAAGCTCCATTGTCAATTTCTTCATTCCTGCTCTTGAGGAGATGAACAATCCTGTTGCTACACTTCCTGTAAATGATATCTTGTCTATTCCTGTTGAAACCACCATTGCATCTCCAACTTCGCTTCCATAACCGGTTACAGAATTAATCACCCCATCGGGGAAATGATTATTGATTATTTCAGCCAATCTTAATGCAGAAAGAGGTGCTTCCATAGAGGGTTTCATCACAACAGTGTTTTTAGCTGCAATAGCTGGAGCTATCTTGTGAAGCGCCAAATTCACCGGATAATTAAATGGAGTTATTGCTCCAACAACACCAAGAGGAACTTTCTTAGTGAATGCCAAGAATCTTGCTTCAGTTGAACCAGTTGCATCGATAGGCACAGATTCACCATATATTCTCTTTGCCTCTTCAGCTGCAAATTGAAGTGTTTCCACAGATCTTTGAAGTTCTACAATAGCTTGCTTATATGGCTTTCCAGCTTCTGCAACAATCAGTTTTGCTATGTTCTTGCTTTCCTTTTCAAGCTCTTCACAAGCATTTTGAAGGTTTATTGAAACCTCCTTTGCAGATAATTCATTCAATGCCTTCTTTGCATTGTTTGCAGCTTCAACAGCATTATCAACATCACTTCTATATGCTATTGGAACAGTATCCACAATTTCTCCATTGTATGGATTGATAACATCATAATGGTCTGATTTATCTATAAACTCACCATTAATTAAGAATTTCATGATTTTGACTCCTAAACTTTTTTTAATTTAAATTATTCATTAAAACTTTGAAATTTTAAATAATTAATAAACTATTTGTTTTATTCAATAATAAGTTTTGGTAAAATAATTAAACTATTCAAATTTAGAAGCAATATCACTAAATGAACTGTTTAAAGTGTTTATTTCATTTGAATCAATTTCACTGCCAAAATCAACCAAATATGACTTATACATTGAAACAACCAGAAGAATGATGACTATTATCCCTCCAATTATCAATATCAATTCAACAGCTCCTTGACCTCTATTGTCATTAATGAAACTGTTTGGGAAATTTAAATCTAATTTTTTCATAATATCGCACCAATTATGTTAATCCAAAGAATCCTGCTCCAAAGTTGTTGATTAAATAGAATACTGAAAAAGCAGAGCAGGTTATTGGAATGGAATACCTGAGCCCTTTCTTCAAGTCCCCATACATTATCAAAGCTATGAGAAAGCCGGCTAAAATTGAATGAATGATTAGATAAATCTCTGCAGCAAGCGGCGCCAATTCACAGATTGCTCCTCCTTTTCCAAGTTCAATCATGAAGGAGGAATAGACTCCAACCATACCAAGAGCAAAGGGAGCAGCTATTGTTGAAGCAATGATTAGAAACATGATTGACATCATAACGCTTGCCTTACGTTCCCTCTTTAATACAAGCATAGCCCTTAAGTCATCACTTACATCAAGAATGATATCTGACAATGACCCTCCGCTTTTATGGGCATTGAGTATTATCTTAAAGCTTCGCTCAAGGTCCTTTGAATTCAGTCTCATTGCCATATTGCTAAATGATTCATCAAGGGATTTCCCCATCCTTATCTCTACAACAACCCTTCTTAATTCATCATACAAGGGTCCTTTTCCATGGCCAGACATGTCAACCAAAGCATTTTCCAAGCTTAATCCAACCTTCAGCATAGATGACAATTGCCTTAAGAAATCAGGAATTGAGTTTTCTATTTCACTTGCCCTTTTTTCTATTTTTAAAAATAAGATCAAAATGAATACAATTGTTGGAATGAAAATAGCTAAAACTAAAGCAATTGCAACATTAAATGATAACAATAATGAAACTATTGAAAATAGAATGATGAATGCAATATAAACCATTAGAATAATTGCTAAAATCTGGGATGCCAATGTAAATATTCCTGCCTTAAGCAAGTACTCCTGAAAGGCAATTAAAATAGATTGGTTGATTTTATTTTCTATCATATTCGATAATTCGATTATTAAATCTTCAATAAACATTGATAATAGATTTGTATAAGTTATTAATAAATTTAACTTATTTATAGACTTAAAAAAACAATTTAATTAGAATATAATAAAAAATAAGAAAAATTACAATGATATTGTAAAATTAAAGTGATTTAATAAATTAAAATTAGATTGGAAAATTAAATTGGATAAAAAAAGTCAATGAATGTTAAATGAATTCTAAAAGAATTCAAATAACACAACGTTCTTAAAAAATTTTGGATCTGCCAATAAATCCATAAATATAATATAATAAAAATGATATTTAAAAGTTTTTATTAGCATTCAAAAATAGGAAAAGCCCATCAGGGGAAAAATCTAACCTAACTTTTTTCATGGCATTATGACAGAGATGATTATTCAATAAAAATTAGAAATAATTTTATTAGAACTTCAAGAAACAATAAAATTGTTCTAAGATTTATTTCCAAATCAACACCTCCTAAAAATTTTTTAAGAACGTTTGATTTTTTTAGATGGTGAAACCCAAAAATAGATTTTTAAAGATTAATAATTAAATATAACGATTTTAAACCCTTTGAATTCCAAAATAAAGTCATTATCATATTTATATGAAAAAATAACTAAAAATAAGTAAAAATTAAGCGATTTAGTAAAATTATAATGAGATTAAAAAATTAAAATTAGAATGAAAAAATCAGAAAAAAAATTAAAAAGAAAAATTATAATATTTGAGGCAAATTTCCAATCAATTTGCCCTTTTTGTCAACTAAAACCATATCTTCTATCCTTATTCCAAACTCTCCTTCAAGATAGATTCCTGGCTCAATTGTTATAACCATATTGTTCTCCAAAACAGTTTGATCCTTTAGGGAAACTGATGGGTTTTCATGAATATCCAAGCCTAAGCTATGGCCAGTGCTGTGAATGTAATTATCTCCATAGCCATATTCAGTTATGATGTCTCTTGCCACCGTATCCACTTCACAGGCTTTTACTCCTGCCTTAACAGCTTCAATTGCCTTGTCATGAGCTTCAAGCACAATATCAGAGATTTCCTCCTGCCTTTCAGTGTAGATGAAAGTTCTTGTTGTATCAGAGCAATATCCCTCAAACTTGCAACCGTAATCAACTAAAACAGGTGTGTCAAGAACATGTTGCCTTGGAGTTGAATGAGGCAATGAGGATACAGGGCCAGATGCAAATATTGTGTCAAATGATTCAACGGTTGCTCCATTCTTTCTCATCAGATAACCTAATTCATATGCACATTCCCACTCTTCTGCCCCCTTTTCCTGCTTGGATCTGACATCCAATTCAAGGAGTGACTTATGTGCAATTTCAGTTGCTTTAAGCATCTTTTCAATTTCATCATCAGACTTTATCATCCTTTCAGTTGATATTGCATTGGAGATGGTGAGATTGAAATCCTTGAACTTTTCATAAACGTTTGCAGTCAAGTCTGATTCAATGGCTAAACTCTTGATTCCCTCTTCTTTTAGATATTCAATCATCTTATCAAAGGACTCATACTTCACAATATCAATGGAAGAAGTGTTTCCTGCATTTTCCATATCCATTCCAGAAACAAATATAATTGGATTTTCCTTAATGATCATGAATGCAAAGCTTGTTGATAGGTATCCTGACAAGTAGTATATATTATTGAAATTAGCCACCAACATGGCATCCAAGTCTTTCTCTTCCAATTTTTTCAAGATGTTTTTTATGTGAAAATCATGAATAGTATTGTCTTTAATTTGCATTTGAAAGCCTCAATTGAATTATAAATTTTCTTCTATACTTTCTTTTATCACTTATTATTTAAAAATTAAACTAATTATTTAAAATCTTTAGAAGTTCATTATAACAATTAATATAAATAATCAATTACATAATATAAATATTATAAAATTTAAAATTTTAAAACATTTTTCAAAATAATTTTAAAAATAGCTAAGGATAAAAAACATGTTTGAAGATATTCCAATAAAATTCTTTAAGGGAACTCATAGAGTGAGAGACCCAAGGGAAACAATTGAGATAAATGAGAAAAAACTTAGAACTGCTGGAATAACCAGATTGACCGACATTACCGACTTGGATAGAGTCAAGATTCCAGTATTCTCCGCTATCCGTCCAACTGCACAGTCTGGAAGCGTAAGCGTCTATGCAGGAAAGGGCGCTACTAGAGAGCAGGCAAAGGCATCTGCAATGATGGAAGGATTCGAAAGGTATTCTGCTGAAAGGCAGGATATCGATGGCGATAGAACCTTTGTAGACACATACAATAACATAAAGAATGAAAAAAATGTGCTTGACCCAAAAGAACTCCTCTTGCCAAAGAATTACGGCAATGAGAATGTGGAAAATTCAAGGCTTGAATGGATTGAAGCTGAAGACATCATAAGTGAAGAGACAATTTATGTACCATCTAATGCGGTTTTCCACCCATATATTCCAACAAGGGAAGTTAGCCCTAGTCCAATAGCTATTTTTAAAGGAAATACAAACGGCCTTGCATCTGGAAACATCATAGAGGAATCAGTCTTGCATGGAATCTTTGAAGTTGTTGAAAGGGATGCTTGGAGCATTTTCGAGCTTACCAAAAGAAACAAGAAGGAAATCCGCCAAGACAACATTGACAATGAAATTATCAATGAGCTATTAGGCAAGTTCAATAGCCAAGGAATTGATATAAAGCTTATGGACATTACAGCAGACTTGAAGATAACAACAATAGCTGCAAGCGCTGATGATACTCTACTGAAAGATCCTGCACTCCTCACTTTAGGTGTTGGAACCCACTTGAACCCGGAAGTTGCTGTAATTAGAGCACTAACTGAAGTTGCACAAAGCAGAGCAACCCAGATTCATGGAACTCGTGAAGACACAATCAGAGCAGACTTCATGAGAAAATCCGGCTATGAACACATGAAGAGAATGAACAAGCATTACTTCCAAAGGGAAGATGAAACAATCAACTTATCAGACATTGAAGACAAAAGTTCACATTCAATCAAAAAGGATATTGAAACAAGCATTGAAGAGGTTCAGAAAGCTGGATTTAATCAAATATTATACACTGACCTTACAAGAGAGGAAATCGGAATCAATGTTGCAAGGGTAATCATTCCAAAAGCTGAGCTTTATTCATTAGATGAAGAAAGATTAGGTAATCGTGCTTTAGAATATGATAGAAAAGCAAGAAGAGGGTTAGTCTGATGAAGAAGATAATAGTTTACCTTGGATTGTCCATTTTAGAGGATGAAGCTAAAACAATACTTGATGCTGACTACAGACCTCCAGTTAAAAGAGGAGACATCCTAAAGGCAATATCTGAAAAGCCAGACATAATCGGAATCATCGATGGCGCTTTCCACCACACTCCTGCAGTTGCCCATAAGGAAATCATGAAGGCATTGGACAAGGGAATAACTGTAGTTGGAGGAAGCAGTATGGGAGCTTTAAGAGCATCAGAACTTGATGATTTAGGCATGATTGGAATCGGTTATGTTTACAAGGCATACAGATCTGGAGAAATAACTTCAGATGATGATGTGGCTTTAAGTTTTGATCCAGTAAATCAGGTTCCATTATCCGAAGCTCTTGTAAATGTTGATTACAAATTGAATCTGGCAGTTGATGAAGGAATAATTACAGAAGAGGAAAAGGATTACATTCACAATATTGCCAAAGAGATCTATTACCCTAAACGTTCCTATCAAAACATATTCTCAAAAGTGGAAATGGAAGATGAAAAGAAAACCAAGCTTATCGATTTCATATTGAAAGAAAAGGACATAAAATACTTGGATGCGATTGAAGTCTTGGAATACATTAAAAACTTAGAATAAGCTCATTTTAGAATATAACGTTGATATAGAAAATTTTAAAAGCAATAAATAATATAACAATAGTTAATTTATTATTTTTTTATATTTGATATGATATTGAACTCGGGCGATTAATCAAATTAAACTAATAATAAATGAATTTATTATTAAGTCAACGAGGCAAAATATGAATACAAATATCAAAATAAATAAAGTAAAAGAAATATTTAAAGACTATGGCAAAGTAGCTTTAGCTTTTTCTGGTGGAGCAGACAGCACATTGCTTGCATACCTTGCTAAGGAAGCAGGTGTTGATGTGCTTGCAATCACTTATGACAATCAAATTTTTCCAAGTGGATTTCTGGAATTTGCAAAAAGAAGAACATCTGAACTTGGAATAAGACACGAAATCATAGATGGTAACTTCCTAGATGTAGATGAGTTTGTTGAAAATAGTCCAAAAAGATGTTTACTATGCAGAAACTTAATGTATGGTGCAATTAAACAAAAAGCTAATGAAGAAGGATATGAAATTATCATAGATGGAAACAATATAACAGACCTTACTCATGATAGGCCTGGGATATTGATGAAATTCAAGTATGAGATTGAAAGTCCATTCATTGAAGCTGAACTTGAAACTCCTGAGATTCATAAGTTCCTTGATGAAAATAATATTGAATACTCAAATTCCACAACATGTCTTGCAACAAGGGTCAAGACTAATGAAACCGTAACAATCGATAAGGTGAATAGGATAGACCATTGTGAAGCATATGTGAAAGAAATCACAGGTTCTGATGTAGTCAAGCTTAGAGAAGAGAAAAATGTGGCTACAATCGAATTAAGTGATTTGGATGCTATTTTAGACAATGAAAAGATAGATTCAATTGTTGAAGAATTGAAATTATCACAATATGACAAGATCCTATTGAATCTTAAAGCAATCGAAAGTGATGATGAGCTTATCCTAGACGATGAACTTGAAAAAGGAGCAAATAATCTTAGACTTAGAAAGAGATTGCCATTTGGTATTGATATTTCAGAAACCGATAAGATTCTTAAAAGTAGAGGAAATGAGCATATAAGCAATATTGAGACTATTGATGAAATTGGATACATCAAATTTAATATTGATGGAAAAGAGTCTAAGATATTTAGAGATGGTAAGATAAGCATTGAAAACAATGAAAACAAGGAAGATGCAAAAGAATCTTTAGTAAAGATATTGCCATTTATTAGAAGAACTGTATAGTTCTTCTTCATTTACTTTTTTTTAATTAATTATTAATTTTAAAAATCCTATTTTTCAATTTTTTTTAATTATTATTTTTTAATCGATGCTGCCTTGCAAACTCCTTAAAGGAAATCTTCTTTTCAGTTGGAATGTTCTTTTCAACAGATTTAACTATTATTCCATCATTTGAGTCATCTTCTTTTTTAAATTTTAAACCTAAAATTCCTTGTGAATACTCTTCTTTTGATGAAATGCCCTTTAAGGCAAGTATTTTTCCATCCAATCTTAAACCGGTATCGTCTGCTTTCACTTCAATCAGATGAATCTCAAATCTGCTTGCTTTATCTATCTCGTCATCTGTGATAAGATCATATTTCAATAAGAGGTTTTCATGTGGAAGGACTTCATTTATTGTCCTCTTGACAGCTGATTCAAAAAGGTCTATCAAGCTTTCTATAACTGGAAGATCATTGTCCCAATAATATGCAAGCATGACATTCAATTGGATTTCATGTTCAGAGAATTCCTCTCCAACCCTTGCTCTGATTCCAATTGTTGAATCATTATCCTTTATTACTAAAATAGGCTCAGATGACATGTTATCGCTCCAAAAAATGATTAAAAAAAATGAATACTAAAACATTTATTTAAACTAATATAAATATTTTAAATCTTAAAAAAATTAGAAAAATAGCTTAAAAAATGTTAAATGAATTCTAAAAAGAATTCAAATAACACCAAACAAGTCAATTTTAGGACTAATAATAATCCATGAATATAATATAGATTTTTTTGTATATAAAATTTATCTCAGAATAATATTTAGAAGAACTTGAAATAATATTAAAAAGGAAAAGTCCACCAAGGAAAATCTTAACCTAACTTTTTTACCATGGATGCTTATTATTAGGATATGATTATTCAAGGAAAATTAAAACAAAACTAATTATTGCACTGATCAATAACAGCAAAAATTTTAATGTCAATTCCATTAAACCACCTCCTAAAATTTGACTTGCCTGTAAATTTTTTAGGTGGCGAAACCTAAAGATATTTTAGACTTTAAAATTAATAAAACTTTCTAAAAATGCTTTAATTATAAAATTAAAGCAATTTTATAATTTAAAATCAATTTACAATATAATTATAATCTTATATTAAAATTAAAGCAATTTATGGAACAAAAAATATCCTATATAAATTACAATATGAAAAAAATAGTGAAAAATAATATAAAAATTAAAAAAAGAATAAAAAAAGAAAAAAGAAAAAATTAAAACTATAATAAAGTTTTAATTAAGTCACTAGCTCTGACGAGCCCAACGAGCTCTCCTTCGATTCCTAAAACAGGCAATTGCTCTACATCAAGAGATCTCATTTTTTCAGCACATACAGAGACTTTAGTTTTGGTATTTGCAGTTACAACATCTTTAATTGCAACATCCTTGAATACTTTGTCTGTGAATTTGAGATGGTTTTTCTCAATGTACAATACAGAAGTACTGTCCCAAGACCATTTGTCTCCTTCAGTACCTACAGAAGAGCTGTGTTCAGTTCTCTCAGAGATGATTTCACTTTCAGCAATGAAATCGGTTTCAGTTAAGATACCGGTCATTCTGTTGTTGGAGTTCAATCCAATTACAGATTTTAATCCGAAGAATTTCATTACTTCAAATGCAACATTCAATGGAGTTTCATCCCAAGTTGCAGGAATGGTTGTAATCATGTAATCTTCGACAGGGTCTTTGATTCCCATATCTGCAATAGCTAAAGCTACAATATCAAAAGAAGTTACAATTCCAACTAATTCATCTTCATCATTAACGACAGGAATTCTTCTGATGTTGTTTTCCACCATCTTTTCTGCAACGGTCTTCAAGTCATCATCCATCTTTGCTGTGATTAAATCTCTAGTCATCAACATAGCAATTTGTTCTTCATCAGGATTGGTGATCATATCAGAACGAGTTAATATCCCGACTAATTTGTTAGTATCATTTTTAATAACAGGCACTACAGATACATCCTCTTTTTTCATGATTCTTAAAGCATCTTCTCTGCTTCCAGGAACGGTTACATGAATAACATCTGTAGAAGCTACATCTTTTACTTTCATAAGTAACACCTAATTGATTTTTAAATAAGATTAAAACAAGTATTGTGATAATTCTAAATTCATTTTATTTTCTTGTCTATTTCACACCTAATTATCACATACCGATATAATTTTTGTTATAAGTTTTTAACAAAAAGTAGTATTCTTATTATACATTTGTTAATATATTGTTTATCATTTAAATAATTTTAGTATAAAATGGAAAAAATTAGTGATAAAAAAATTAACTTAGTTGATTATCAAATAATTTTATGAAAAAATTAGAAATTATTGTAAAAAATATTTTGAAAAATGGGCAAAAATAAAATCTTAATCACTGCTTCTTGAATGGAAAAAAAGAAAATAAAAAATAAAAAAATAGTTATAATAAACTGTCAAAGTTCTCTTGAGCATTCTTATAGAACTTAGCCAGTTCCAACCCATTTACAAAGATATGGCTAACTGTTATGGATACAGTCATCTCATAATTCTCATTGACCTTTCCCCAAGTGATTAAAGGTTGGATTGCATTTCCCGCAGCAGTTGCATTGGTGATTGAATCGAAATCAACCCAAGGGATGCATGAAAAATTAGCAATGTTTATCTTATCCCTTTCCATTGTATCCACATCAAATGCCTTATCCACACCTTCCAAAACATTAAGCTGATAATCCACAACATAATCATGCCATTTTAGAATGTTATAGAATCTTTGAGGACCTTCTATCCTTATTTCCTTAAAGACTGTCTCCTCTTTATCCATTATTGGGCAAACTGCATCCAATGACTCGAATTCAATGACCTTGCCATCTATGATTCTTCTTCTCATTTGAGGAATATCATTCAATGCATTCATCAATGCTCCAAGTGACATGACAAAAAAGGACAAATCCTGCTCCTTTGATTTAATCCACAAGTTTTCAACATTGACCCTTGCAGACATGGTGTACCTTGATGACAAGAAGTTTATGAATGGATTGTTTTCCAAGTCAAATTCTATTTCCTTCATTTGAAACTCCTATTCAATGCAATCAATGAACAACTAAGACAGAACATTTTGCAGACTTGACGACCTTTTCTGCTACACTGCCCATCAAGAACTTGTCAATTCCGCTCTTTCCTGAACTTCCCATAACAACAAGGTCAATGTCTTCCTCATCAATGGTTTCGAGAATTACCCTTGCAGGAGAACCTTCCTTAACCATTGTTGTGATATTTACATTCACACCACATTCATCTCTAAGCCTTTCCACCTTCTTAAGGTTCTTTTCATTCTCTTCCTTAAGCAATCTGTTCACTTCAGAGATAGTATCGGTATCTGGAAGACCTATTGAAAAAGAGTTTTCAATTACGCTTAATGCAATTATTTCAGAATTATTTGTAGCTGCAATTGATAATGCATGCTTTTCAGATATGTCTGAGTATTTTGAGCCATCTGTTGGCAATAAGATCTTTTTATATAATTGTTCACTCATTTTATCACAAGCTTATTATTAAAAATTAAATTAATTAAATAAATATAACTTTAATCAAAACATCTAAATTATATTTCTTTTATTAAAGTATCTTTACAATATCATTTACTTCAGTTCTATTAATCAAACTAAGATATGGATTGTTTGACTTTTGATTTATGATCATGAATTGTCCTTTTTGACCTACTTCAATGTATGATTTACTGATTTTTGAAGATAATGGACTGTCTACACATACATTTGTTGTTGCCATTTTCAACACTTCAATAGGCGCTATGTAATTCTTAGAGAAACCCTTCATTATCTTTAATGTAAATTCCATTTCTCTAAAAAGATTAGGCCTATTTATCATTATATTGTCACTTCCAATCAAAGGCATAACTCCTGTTTTCAACACTTCAAAAAGTGGAATTATTCCAACACTCAATGCACCATTTGATCTTGGACAAATGGTGAGAGAGCTATTTGATTTGGAAAGCTGATTGATGTCATCATTTTTTGGATTGGTCATATGGACAACCTGATTGAATCCTGCTTCAAATGCTCTTTGAGGTTCGGTTTTACTTGTCTTTTCAATTGATGTGAATTGATTGCTTTCACTTTCAGCTACATGAATGGAGGATATCTTTCGTGCTTCTTCACATTTTTCACAGATTATTTCAGCAACTGTTGTATCAATTTCACCAAAACCGCTTAATCCAATACCATCAGCATGCTTTAGAAGCTTTCTGATAGCCACCTTGACTTGATGATAATTAGGGTCTTCGCCATAGAAAGAACTGTCTCTTCCAAGAATGATTGGAGTTATTGGAATGTCCTTAGATGCTTCCTTGATAAGCTTGACTCCTTCAAGGCCACCTTCACGATAATCAATGAAATGGCTTATTCCAAGATTATACATATCCCACATTGATTCTCTCATGGCTTCAATGAGCTCTTCATCACTTGCAGATTCCAATGCAAGATGCTTTATTCCATGAGGCGGTTTAACAACCTCATCTAAGCTTAATCCATCTCCTTCATCCTTTATGATGGAATCTCCGATATGTGTATGTGCATTGATGAACCTTGGGCATACAATCTTATTTGATGCATCTATGATTTCTCCTTCTTCCGCGTCCTTGGAGATTTCAATGATGTTATTTTCATCATCAATGACAATGTTCTCCTTTACAGGACTTAAATCAATGCCTTTTAGGATTAATCCATTTGCTATAGTTTTCATTATTAATAATTTTAAAATAAGTTTTATATATTTTTATTTAAAAAAATTTAGAAAGAATATTAAATTATAAGTTTTATTAATTTTATTTTAAAAAAAAAATTAGAAAGAATATTAAATTATTAAAACATATGATTAATTAACTTTAGAAAATCAGGACGTGAAATCATGGAAACAATTAGTGAATTTAAAGGATTGAATGGGAACATTGTAGCATTTAAGGAAGCTGTTGGAGATGTTGAAAAGGTAACTTTTTTAGGAACTCCTGGAGTCTGTACTCCTTTTGCAGCATTATTCTCATATGCAATTAGAGATAAGGAATCTCATTTCATTAGTGGAACTGACATTGATAAATGCCATCAGTTTGAATTCAAGTCATATGGAATGCAGCTTAACGAAGAGGTGTCTGACCCTCATGACTCTGATGCAGTTATCCTATTGGGCGGACTTACCATGCCTAAAGCCAATACTGATGTTGATGAATTGAATGAAACCATTGCAGAAATCCTAAAGGATGATGGAAAAATCATTGGTGTTGGATACATGGACATGTTTACCAAAGCAGGCTGGCTAGATAAGGTTGACTTTGACTGCATTGTAGATGGAACATTGACGGGAGTAACCAAAAAATAAGAATAAGAATAAAAATAAAAATAAAAAAAGGTAAAATCAATTTAAATAGCAATGAAAAAATTTATAAAATTATTAAAAAAAAGAAAAGAAGAATGAATTATCCTGATTTACTCGTTGGATAATTCCAATTTTTTATTTATATCTCTTGCTTCAAGAGTGTAATATATGTAAAATCCTATCCAGGATATTGCAGCAAAGATGCATGCTATTACAACCCAAGTAATTATTGGACCGATTCCTAAGCTAATCGGCATCCATTTCAAGTAAACTGCCACAGCAAACAATACACCCATACCAATAACCATCTGGAATATTACTTGAATCAGAAGAGGAAACTCTTCCTTTTCATAAATCAATCCGCTTAAAGAAAATGCCCATCCAACTACAATGGATCCGAAGAACGCATTAATTATTTCAAACCCACTGAATGTTACATTTCCAGGACCTGCAATATATGACCCCAAGACCATTACAAGCATTACAATAAAGCACCCTACAAATGCTCCCAATCCCAGCCTTCCAATCAAATCACTTTTCATATAACCACCTTTACATAATCAAATAAAATTAATTCTGAAACATTTTTAAATCATAAATCCAAAGCTTGCTTAAAATCGGATAAGTATTTCCTTGAAATATTATCCTTCAATCCGTTCTTAAGCTCAATAAACATCATTCCCCTTAAGGAAGGTGCCACTCTTTTTATCTTTCTCAAATTGACAATTGTAGTCTTTGAAACCCTTACGAAATTAGTGTCAAGATTCTCTTCAATCTGATAGAGAGGCTTTTTAATCAAATAATCCTTATCCTCTGTATAGACTTTGGTCTGCTTTTCCTCAACTCTAATCATGAAGATGTCTTCAAAGTCCAAAAGAACAATATCCTGTCCCTTCTTAACAGCCAATATTGAATTGTCACCGATTCCTTCCTCATATTCATCTTCATTTTCCAAAAGAACCATTGCCTTTTGAATATTGTCAGTCAATGCATCAGTATAGATTTCTGCATAAGGCTCCTCAAGGTCTTTTGAAACAAACAAATTCACTTTCATAAAATTACCAAACAATTTTTTATAAATAATAATCAATTTAAAATATTGTTTTTAAATAAAATAAACATTTTTAAAATCAATGCTTATTTTCTCATCTTTTCCATTTCCTTTTCAATCATTTGATCTCTGTATTTTTCATCAAATTTCTCAAAGAAAACAAAGGTTTTAAGATAATGGGATACTAAACCTATTCCCCAGAAAAGGGTTACCCAATAAAACCACCATTCACCACGAGAAAACAAGACATTTATAACAATGAGAATTATGTTTACAGCTATGAAACTGTATAAATGATGATAAAAGCTCATCTTTTCATCCACTCTTTTCTCTGCTCTACTATATAATTCACTTTCAGACATACAATCACACTTAATTATAATTTATTTTTTAATTTTCTAAAATGATTAATGAAATTCCATTTGTTTTTAGATAATATTAGTTAGATTATTCTTATATAAATGAATACTTACCAAAATTAACAAGATGCAGAAATATTATGCTGAAATGCAAAAATATGATACTGAAAAAATTTTTAAAAAATATGAATGAAAAATTTGAAAATAAAAAAATTAATTTTTGAAAAAATTAATTTAAAAAATTGATTTAAAAAATTTAATATATTATTAAAACATAATAATATTACTATAAAATTTAATTATTTTTTCTTATTTTTTTAAAAAATTTTATAAATTGACAAATGGCAATTGCGTCTAATCGGCTTGAATGGAGGTGTTAGGATAGAGACTAATAATATAAGATATTTTTACAGAAATATTGTGAAGTCCGGTAAGAAATATCGTATCAAATATAATAATAAGGATTACGGCGAATTCAGTAAACTATCCGATGCACTCTATGAAAGGGATTGCTTGTTTTATTGCAAGTTTGACTATGACTTGCTTGTGGAATGCGATTTGCCAAATAGATACGAGAACATGGATCTTCCACCATTTCCAGAAAGCCGTCCAAGAGGACAGATAAAAGGACTTAAATTCAATAAGAAAGAACAGGAAGGGGAAATAATATTCGACCATAAGGAAAGGAAGTTCTGCGTGAAAAGAGGAGATGAGCATTTCGGAAAATACGACAGTATGGTCGAAGCTTATTTTGTCAAAAAGACATTGATGGAACATGATTGGGATAGAGCTTGCCTAATTCAAAACAGAAAGATTAGAGAAGATATTTTCCTTAATCAGAAAGTCAAGTCAACTAAGCCACAACTTCCTAAATATTGTCCTCAATGCGGTAATAGGGTTAAGGAAGAAGATAAAATATGTAAAATTTGTGGTATTAAACTTGCTTAAAGAATAAATTGTTAATAGTAGTCTTCAAAAAAATGATATAAAAAAATAAAAAAAGAAATAGTTGGAAACTCCCAACTAGTAAAAATATTTTGGTCAATTTTTATAGCCTAAGGCTATAAAAGCTTGTCTTTAATTGCATTATAACCGTTTTCAATAGCTTTTAAATTCATTTCATGGAATTTAGGAGCTAAATTGTTTTTCATTGCAGTTTCAACGGTTTCCTTTGAAAGTGGGAAATCATCATTTGCAACACATGCACCTAAAAGCACCATATTTAATGATAAGATACTTCCAGCATCTATTGCAAGCCCATTTCCTTCAATTGGGTAAACTGAATCAAAATTGTCCTTAAGATTCTTTACAATGTCATCAATTTCAGGATAGGTCTCTCCAGTTTGAGTCAATGTTGAAGGCACAATAGGGAAAGTATTAAAGATCAAGGTTGTGTCCTTGTTTGCCTTATTCAATCCTCTTAAGACTTCAATAGGTTCAAAAGCAAGAATCAAGTCTGCTTTGGATTCCTCTACAATTGAGGATTTGAAATTTCCTATCTTAAGTTCAGTAGACACGGATCCTCCCCTTTGGCTCATACCGTGAATCTCACTCATTACAACATCATAACCTTCAAGCATTGCAGCTTCACCAATGATTACAGATGTTTTGATAATTCCTTGACCACCTACACCGGAAATGTAAATACTGTAATTCTTATTATCATTACTCTCCATCTTAATCACCTTTCTTTGCTCCAATAGCCTTGTTCGGACAGACTTGTATACAAACGGTACATGATTTACATAATGCTTCATCAACAACTACCTCATCATTTAGATAAGAGATTGCAGGACACGCAAGAGTCTTTACACAAGTCAAGCATTTTACACAATTGTCCTTGATGACCATAGGTGCCTTTTTCTTTTGTCCCTTGATCAATGTGCATGGGTATCTTGCAATTACAACAGCAACACCATCATATTCAAGTGCCTCCTTATAAATGTCAACAGTCTTTTTGATGTTGTGAGGATTTACAATCTTAAGGAACTTGACACCGATTGCCTCTACAATATCTTCAATGGAAACAGCAGGAGCTTCATCACCCATTCCATCAACTGGAATACCAGGGTTTGGCTGACCACCGGTCATTGCAGTGATTCTGTTATCTAAAATTGTGAGAACGAACTTGTTCTTATTATGAACTGCATTTACTAGTGGAGAGAGTCCACTGTGGAAAAATGTTGAATCTCCAATGAAACTCATAACATGCTGATTGGTTGCAATTGAGAAACCGCATCCGTCACCGACAGATGAACCCATTGCAAGAAGATAGTCAGCAGTTTCATAAGGAGGGGAAATTCCTAAAGTGTAACATCCAATGTCAGATGCAAATATCATATCTTCCTTAGCATATCCCATTTCCTGATAAGCCTTTACAGCAGCATAATAAGCAGACCTATGGGAACATCCTGCACATAATGTTGGAGCTCTTGTTGGAATGTTTTCAATCAAATCATTCAAACCATCAGTAAATTCCATCTTGTCTACGATTTCAATTAAATCTCCTTCAAGCTCTTTGCCATTTTCTGATTTGTACTCTTCCTTAAACTCAGCATCATCAGTTAAATCAGAAACGACCTTATTGATGGATTCCTTTACAATGTCTGGATTAAATTCATGAACCATTGGGAAAGTTCCATCGAACTTACCGTAAACAGGACAATCCAAATTGTTTTCACCAAGAACAGCAAGAACATCCCTTTCAAGTACAGGATCCACTTCCTCTACTATGAATACTCCTTCCAAGTTTTTGCAGAAGTCATAAATCAAATCTTTTGGAGTAGGATAAGACAATGCTATTTTAAGAATATCCATTCCTAAATTCTCTTGAGAAACAACATCATAAGCATAATTGAAGGCACCACCAGATGAAATAACACCATATTTTCCTTGAAGTGAACCGTTTTCAAAAGAATAAACCTCATTTACTGGACATTCATTAGCTGTCTCTTCCATTCTTTCCATTTTTTCTGCAAGTCTTTCATGCATTGCAAGAGCATTTGCAGGAACAGGTACAAATTCCCTTGGATTTTTAACGAAGTATCCTCTTAACCAATGTCCATCTGATTCTGTTTCCTTGGTAGTGGATTTAGGTTTTTCAATCTCACCGCATTCCACAATTCCTCTCATATGGGATACACGGGTGCTTGTCCTAAGAATTACTGGAATTCCAAACTGTTCTGATAAGTCAAACCCGTAAACCATCATGTCCTTTACTTCTTGAGGATTGGAAGGTTCTAAAATTGGAATGGAAGAAAGCCTTGAATAGTTTCTTGTATCCTGTTCATTCTGTGAAGAGAAGAGTGAAGGGTCATCCGCTACAAGAACAATCATTCCTCCCTTAACACCAGAGTAAGCAGTTGTCATGAATGAATCCGCAGCTACATTCAAACCTACATGCTTCATGAAAGTAAATGACCTGAGGCCACTTGCAGCTGCAGTAGCTGCCACCTCCATAGCCACCTTTTCATTTGCAGAAAATTCAAAGTACATTTCTGCATTTTTAGCAACAACTGATAATATGTTACCTATTTCAGATGAAGGAGTTCCAGGGTAAGTAGCTGCAACTGATACACCAGCTTCAATAGCTCCTCTAACAGCAGCTTCATTACCTAAAAGGAATAGTTTATCCCTTTTTTCACTAGTTACTAATTGATCATAAGCCATATAAATTCACCACACACGAGATTTCGATTAATCTCTAAAATTTTTATAATAATTGTAAGTATTAGATAATAATTAGAATTCTAAATTTCATGAAATACCATAAAATTTTATAAAATTTCATAAATTATCATAATAAACTATTAGTTTCTTTACATATTTAATACATGGCATTTTTAAGGAAATTTTAAAGTGATTACTAAGAATTGAATGAAAGAATTGTTGGAATTAAAAAATACTAAACTTTATAACAAAACAAATAAAAATATATAAAGTGATTTATTATTATATTATATAAAATAAATAAATGCAATTTAAAGGAAAAATATAAAATCAATTTAAAAATCATATTGATAAAATAATTATTTGATAGTTTTAAAAAAGGGATTGCTATGATAACCGTTTATGTAAAAAGATTCAACAAGGAGACAGATGAGGAAGCTCATATTGAATCTTATGAAATTGAAGAATATCCTGGAATGAAAGTGCTTGATGCATTGGAAGAAATCAACAGAAAATATGATGCTGATATCAGCTTTAGAAGCTCATGCCTTGCAGGACAATGCGGTTCCTGCGGAGTGAAAATCAATGGAAATGGTGCACTTGCATGTAAAGCTGAAATCAAGGACAACAGATTAATCGAACCATTGGACTTCCCAGTCATTAAGGATTTGATTGTGGACAGAAGTTCAGCTGATGAAAAGA
Source organism: Methanobrevibacter sp. (assembly GCF_045114555.1). Taxonomy (GTDB): domain Archaea; phylum Methanobacteriota; class Methanobacteria; order Methanobacteriales; family Methanobacteriaceae; genus Methanobrevibacter. The sequence goes on from NZ_JBGUKT010000013.1 coordinate 46,732, forward strand.
TTAAGCAATTGCAGTTAAGCTTGGATTGCGATAGCGAAACTTCCCATGAAAATCTTAAGCCAGAAGATATAAAAGACACTAAAAAGGTCAGAAGCTGCATTGAATGTTACACTTGCCTTTCCACTTGTCCTGTTGTAAAGCACTTTAAGGATGAATTCCTCGGACCTTATTACTTAAGATACATCTCCAAGTTTGACTTCGATCCAAGAGATGAATATGACAGACTTATTGAAGCTCTTGACAGCGGAATGTATGCTTGTACAAGCTGTGGCAAATGCGGTTCAATCTGTCCTAAAAACATCAACAGTTTTGGAGATGCAATCGAAAAGCTTAGAGCAATGGCTTATGCAAGAGACCTTGGACCTCTCGATGCTCATAAAGTATTTAAAGACAATGTAGTGGCTAGTGGACGTTCCGTAAGCAAACCTGAAGAGCCATTCATTGAAACCATACATAAGAAATGGGATGAAGAAGGCAAATACTACATCGATGAGGATGAAAACAAGGAGAAAGTAGCATTATTCACCGGTTGTATGGTAGATTACAGGGCTCAAGATGTAGGATATGCACTCATTGATGTATTAAAGGCAAATAACATTGAAATAGACATTCCAGAAGGACAGGTATGTTGCGGTTCCCCTCTTTTAAGAACCGGTCAAGTTGATGTAGTTCAAGAGCTTGTAGACAAGAACAAGGAAATCTTTAAGGATTACGATAAGGTAATCACCATCTGTGCAGGTTGTGGAGCAACACTTAAAAATGACCATCCAAAATATGGATCCGACCTTAATGTACAGGATATCAGCGAATTCCTTGTAGATAAGTTAGATGTAAGCAAAATGAAGGAAGTCAATACTAAAGTAACCTGGCATGACCCTTGCCATTTGTCAAGAGGCCAAGGCATTAAGGATCAGCCAAGGGAAATCATTGAAATGATTCCTGGAGTAGAATTTGAAGAGCTCGAGCTTCCTTGCCAATGCTGCGGTGCAGGAGGCGGAATCAAATCAGGCAAGCCGGAAATTGCATTGCAACTTGCAAAGGACAAGGCGGAAATGGTTAGAGTAACCGGTGCAGATTATGTGACTACAATCTGTCCATTCTGTCAAATAAACATTCAAGACGGATTGAATGCAATTGGTCTTGAAAATGTTAAAACTTTAAATCTTATTCAATTACTTAAAATGGCTTATGATGAATAAGCAATTGACAACAAAAGACTATTAAATAACTTCTAAAAAATAGCAATGAAAACAACAGAAGATTAGCATGAAAAACAAAAACAAAGCAAGCGATAGAGGTAAGGTTAAGGAGATAGTTGAAGATGAAGAGACTATCAGACTTAAGGAAAACATCTATGTTGTTTTTGTAGAATGTGAATCTCCTGGAAATGTTGGATTTTTGGCAAGAACCATGGGTAACTTTGGACTCCATAAATTAGTTCTAATCAACCCATGCACCCTAAAGGATGAAGCATATTATCAGGCAATGCATGCAAGGGAAACCGTTGAAAATGCATTGATTTATGATACAGTTGAAGACTTTGTAAAGGACAATGAAATTGACTTTATAGTCGGTTCAACTGGAGCTCCTGGAGGAAGCTATAACCTTTCAAGGATTCCAATAAAGCCTGAAGAGCTTGGAAAGTCAATGAACTACAACGATAAGATAGCTATCCTTTTTGGAAGGGAAGGAAACGGGCTTACAAATGCAGAAATAGAAATGTGCGACATCACTGTAAGCATTCCAACTGACCCAAGTTATCCTATAATGAACATTTCACATGCAGCTGCAGTGATTCTCTATGAAGTCTTTAAAAACAGGAACAACTATCCTGTTGAAGGGTTGGAGGAAAGCACTGCACTTGAAAAGGAATACCTGTTAAGCGATATGGGGAAGCTAATCAACACATTATCAATTCCGGATCATAAAAAGAAAAACGGATTGAAAGTGTTTAAAAACATCATAAACCGTGCTTTCATCACTGGAAGAGAGGCACATACATTAAAAGGCATTTTAAGACGTTTAAATAAAAAGATTGAAGAAGATAATAATGAATAATAAAAAAATTAATGCTTAAAAGAGTTATCAAAAAATATTTAAAGGTAAATAATATTATATCTATATTATATTTATATGAATAAAAATTCAAGGGACTAAACTATGGACGATAAAGATAGACGAAAAGGATATTATGAAGATGTGACTACATTTTTAGTTGGACACACCTTCCACACACGATTTTTCCTTTCTAGAATGACAAGAAGGTCAAGGATATTTAAAAAAATCATTGATAAAATCCTTTTCGAAGATGACGAGGTTTATGTCCTTCCAAATAAGAATGCTGTCAATAAGACCATCACTTCAAATATTGAAATCAATCAAAGCTTTGAGAAATCCGAATCAGAATTTGTGCCAAGCCAAATCATCAAAGAAGTCATAAAAGAGGCTGAAGACATTGTAATCATGCACAAATGTCTCTGCAGATCTTCTGCAAATTGTGAGGATTACCCACAAGACTTCGGTTGCATTTTCATTGGTCCTGCATCACGCAGAATAGCTTCAAAATACGGCAGAACCGCAACTGTGGAAGAGGCTTTAGCTCATGTCGATAAGGCAGATGAATTAGGATTAAGCCATGTTATCGGAAGAAATAAAATCGATAGCGTTTGGATGAATGTAAGGCCAAAAGAAAAGCTATTGACCATTTGCCATTGCTGCCCTTGCTGTTGCCTATGGAAAGTTCTTCCGGACTTGGATGATGATATAAGCAACAAGGTAATGCGGCTTGAAGACGTTGAAGTGCATACAATCAATGACAATTGTAAAATGTGCAAGAAATGTTTAGGAGACAATGTCTGCTTTGGTGGAGCAATCAGCCTTGAAGATGGTAAAATAAAGATTGATCAAGATAAATGCGTTGGCTGTGGACACTGTGTCCAAGCATGCAAATTTGATGCAATTGAATTGAATTACACTCAAAAATCCATTGATTCTGTGATAAATAGAATCGGAGAATTAGTTGATTATAAAAAATAATTAACTAATAACTTTTATTTACTTTTTTTAATTTAACTTATTTTAATCTAATTTTATAAAAACTTATAATAATAATTAAAAAGAAAAATTAAAATGTTAAATTATTAATTTAAATATTAATTTAAATTATTTAATTATAATAATTATTTCAATAACTATTCTAATTAATTTAAAAAATTATTTTACTTATGGAGAAATATTAATGAATCATGAAAAAATGTTTAATATTGCACGTAAAAGAGGTTTCTTATGGCCATCTTTTGAGATTTACTCAGGAGTGTCTGGATTTACAGATTATGGGCCTCTTGGAGCAAGCTTAAAGAATAACATCATGCAAAAGTGGAGAAAGCAATACATTGCAGGAGAAGGTTTCCACGAAATTGAAGGGCCTACTGTAATGCCTAAGGAAGTATTGAAGGCATCTGGACACGTTGACAACTTTACAGATCCAATGACCAAATGTCTCTCTTGCGGTGAAGTGTTCAGGGCAGACCACATCATTGAAGAGGCAATCGGTGAAGATGTGGAAAGCTTGGAAAATAGCCAAATGGATGAGATCGTTAAGGAAAACAACATCAAATGTCCAAGCTGTGGTGGAGACTTGGCAAACATCTGGAACTACAATTTAATGTTTAAGACTGAAATCGGAGCAAAAGGTGACAAAGTAGGTTACATGAGACCTGAAACAGCACAAGGAATTTTCATCCTATTCAAAAGATTATCCAGATTCTTTAAAAACAAGCTCCCATTCGGTGCTGTGCAACTTGGAAAAGCATACAGAAATGAAATCTCTCCAAGACAAGGGGTTATCCGTCTAAGAGAATTCACCCAAGCTGAAGCTGAAATATTCCTTGATCCTGAAGACAAGACCCATCCTAAATTCAGCCAAATAGCTGATGAAATTTTATACTTATCCTCTCAAGATGTTCAGATGAATGATAAGGAAACCTTGGAAATCACTGCTCAAGAAGCTCTTGACCAAGGTGTTGTATCTTCTGAAACATTGATTTACCAATTGTATCTTGCAAGAAAATTCCTTAAGGAATTAGGCATTCCTGATGAAGTATTGAGATTCAGACAACACTTGCCTGGAGAAATGGCTCACTATGCATTAGACTGCTGGGACGTTGAATGCTTGACTGACCAATACGGTTGGGTTGAAATCATCGGTATTGCAGATAGAGGAAACTATGACCTAACTGCACACAGCCAGTTCAGTAATGAGGAATTGAGCATTTACATGGAATACGATGAGCCTAAGCTTGTATCTAAAACCATCGTAAAGCCTAACTTAAAGTTATTTGGACCTGCATTCAAAGGGGATTCTCCAAAAATCAAGACTTATATCGAAAACTTATCAGATGATGAAGTTCTAGCACTTAAGGAACAAATCGAAAGTGAAGGAAAATTCACTCTTGAACTTGACAGCACATTCGAGATTCTTGAAGAGCATTTGATCTTTGAAGACATTGAAGAGGAAGTTAAAGGGGAAAGAATCATTCCTCATGTAATTGAACCTTCATTTGGTATCGACCGTATCCTTTACTGCACATTATTGCATTCATTTAAGACTGAAGAAGAAGGATTTGAAAAGGAATACTTCAAGTTTGCAAAAGAGATTGCACCAATTCAAGTAAGTGTCTTCCCATTGATGAACAAGGAAGGTCTCGGTGAAATAGCAATTGACATCACTCACAAACTTCGTGAAGCTGGCTTCACTGTAGACAATGACACTTCAGGAACCATTGGAAAAAGATATGCTCGTGCAGATGAAGTAGGTGTTCCAATAGCTATTACAGTTGACTTTGACACCAAAGAAGACAATACTGTAACAATAAGAGACAGGGACACTGAAGAACAGGAAAGAGTAAAAATAGAAGATTTAAAAGAAGTTATTGAAGCAAAACTTCAATAAACTTTTTTAAATTTTTAAACTTTTTTTAACTTTTACTTTTTTAAAATATATTTATACTTTTTAATACTTATTTAAATTTTTAAAAAGCCAAATACTTTTTTATACTTATTTAAAACTCCTAATACTTTTTTTAACTTTTTCTAACTTTAAAAAATACCAAATAAGATTTAACATCCTTTTTTTATAAATGAAAACCTTAAAGTGCCCTGATTGACTTTTCAGAAAACTTCTTAAACAATATTCTGGCCCACTTTATCCCATCAGAATGTTCATTTAGAATAAAGCAGGAATTGTCAAAAAGCCCATCCTTAAAAAACAGACTTAAAGACATGAAATCATCACAGATTGTTAAGAATATCTTTAAGTCATAATCAACTTTTCTGATTATAAGCTGGCTCTTTTTTGAAAAATCAATCAAGTCATCATAATATTTGGATTTCTTTAAAGATGACAATACTTCCTCATTTGTTATTAAAATCAAATTATCCCCATTTTCAAGATTTTCCAGTATTATCTCCAAATGTTCCTCAAGGAATATGGGGAGAAGTATTTCCATATTTCCACAATTGCTTAAGAGTTCAAGGTATTGGGTAAAGGATTTTGAAAGGTTATGCTCATCAGACTCGACAAAAACAGAATCCTTCAAAAGATAGGTATTTTTAAATGACTCTATAGGAATGGATTCTATAGAATGATTAAGCCAAAAATCCCTATTGATTTCAAAAATATACAAATCCTTAAAAAGTTTTTTCAAACTTGCAGAACATAAAACCCCTTTAGAGGATAGGGAATACTTTTTAAAATTCTTCTTGATTAAATTAATCCGTTCCAATTCCTTTAATCCGTGCAATATTGAAGCTGAAGGCTTATTCAATTCTTCTCTAAAATCATTTAAATCATACTCCTTATCAGATAATAACAACAATAGCAAAGGCCTCATCTTAGAAGCCAATAAAAATCGAACAGTTAAAAAATCAACATACTTATTTGGTGAATCTTCTTCATTAAACATTAAACCACCTAAATTTAAAATAAAATTAATTCAAGGTCAAAGGCAAAGCACATTGAGCATAGGAATCAAAAATGCTTAATCCCCAATCAATTGCCTTTTTCCTATTGGATAACAATAATCTGTTTTGATCATAAGTCCCATCCAACTTAAACAATCCCACTGTAATGAATTCATTGGAAATGGCTAGGGCAATCTTAATATCCTCATCCAAATATTTTATGGAAAAATTGCCATCATAAATGCCTTTCTTAACAACATCATTCCCAATGTCTCTTATGAAACTATCCAATATGTCCCTAGAAACTACCAATTCCACCTTGATTCCTTTTAAGATTAATCTTCTTATCAATTTAGGATATTCAGGGTGAAGATAGGGAAATATGACCTTCAAATTTTTTGAATTTTTAAATAATCGTTTAAACTCCTTATGTGTCTTGTAGATATCCATTGAATTGCATCTTATCAATTCAGAGCCTTCCAAAGAGGATAGCTTATTTAAATCTTCAAGGGATAATGAACTTATGTCATGATCCAGCCAAAAATCCGCATTATTGCTTATTGTAGCAATAACATCTCTAAAATCCATCAATATAGTTGTATAAATCAACCCTAAATTTGTTAGCTGGAAGCTGTTATGAATTTTTTCAACATACCCTTCAGCACATAATTTATGAATATTGCTTGAAATTGAACTGTAACTTAATAAAGACCGTTTATTTATATCCCTTATTTTCAAGGGACCGTCCAATAAGTCTATCAGGACTTTTATTCTAATATCAGAATTGTTTAAAAACTTTAACTCATCTCCAACAACTGAGAAATAATCCATATTATCACCATTTATATAACTAACTATCAAATCATTGATAAACTAAAATACCTTTAAGTTTATATAAACCATGATTTTAAAAATTATAAAATTAATACGAAAAATCAACAAAAAATCAAACAGAAAAATCAACAAAATTTAAACCTCACTACTCAAAACACCCCAATCAAATCGATAACCCCAGTAAAAAGTTAAAGATTTGAAAAAAATCAATGTTAACAAATAGTTAACTCAATAAATAATTTTTCTGAAGGAATGGTTAATAGAAAACATTTATATAACAGCAAGAAGAAAATTATATTCGCAGGAGGACGAATTTTATGGATAGAGAAAATTTTGAAAATTTTTTGGATAATTATAATATTGAAGATGACATAATCTATCAAGACTTCATGAGACTCAAAGAAGATAAGACAGAGAGTACAAAAACATCATATAAAAAGACTTTAAATGATTTATGCAATGCTAATGTGATGCCTTTATATGAAATTTATAAAAACTGCAAGGAGGAACAGAGAGACAGAGTTGTTGATGGAGCAATAATCCCATTCTCACCTAATGACATCGACACACATACAAAAAAGTATTTTAACAACTTCCTAAATTATATTGAAATCAACAAAGCTCCTTACGAGACCGAAAGGGAAAAAAATAGAGGCAAGACCATCAATCTAAAAGTCGCATTACTTAAATCCTTTTTCGAAAAATATGATTTAAAGTTACCAGATTATGAAAAGAAGAACGAAGATGATAGTAAAGACTGGAAACCTTTAAGTAAAAAAGACATCGAATACATCGTTAATGATTCAACATTGGAACAAACCGCACTTTGGAGCTTCATGATGTCAACAGGAATGAGAGAATCTGATTGCGTTAACTTGAAAATTAGAGATTTCATGGAAGCAACTGCAAAAATGGGCTATCATAATTATGTGGATGTGAATGACTTCATTGACAATGCACCACAAGACATGATAGGATTCTGGGACTTTATGCCACAAAAAACAATAAAAGATAGAATAAAATGCATGACTTTTAACAACAGAGAAAGCAGCAACTATATCCTACAATCCCTTCGAAAGATTAAAAATGACTATCTTCCCAAACACAATAAAAAACATGACAAAAATCTTAAAATCAGCAAAGACGCTGCATTGTTCGGTTCAAGAACATATAACTATTTAGGACACAGAAAACCAAACAGTATCACTCAAGCAGCCAATAAAAAGAACAAAAAGCTCAGGGAACATTACATAACACAAATAGAAGACAAAATAAGTAATGGAGAAATTGGAGAAGAAGATAGAGAGAAATACATTGAAGATATACCAGTATTCCACGGACACCAACTAAGAAGATATTTTATTACCACTATTCGCCGACATGCAACAAACTTAAGTCATTCTGCTATGATGGAAGGACATGCACCACCAATGCCAAATGATCCCTCTTATGTGAACATTACCAAAGAGGATGTTGAAAAAATTTATAATAAAGCCATATACGAATTATCATTGTTTGAAGTTGATGAAGATGCAATATTCGATTCCAAATCTGATGAGTTAAGAGCAGAATGGGCAGATGAAAGGTCAGAATGGGCTAAAGAAAAAATCAAATTGAACGAGCAAATACAAAAGCAAGCAGAATTGCAACAGCAAAAAGATGCCGAAATTGCTGAACTCAAGGCAGAACTTGCAAAAGCAACAAGTTCATTTGAAACCATGGAAAATAGGTTGGCTAATGTGGAAAGCCAGTTGCCACATTTGCAAAACACTAACCCAGCGAGTATACCAATTAATAGCGAACCAATAGATGCAGCTCAGATGATAGGTATCAAAAATTTAATTGATTATCATTATAACAATACGGATAATCCTCAATGGATTGACATGAAGATTCAAGAACTAAAAGGCAGCGAACGAGTTGCATTGATGGATATAACTTATAACTTAATAAAAGAAGAACATAAGAACCCTGAACTCTTTGAGGAATTTGAGCCTTTAATAATCAAGGCATTATTCAAGATGGAAGATGAACCAACATTAGTACAAGAAAGTTTCAGATACCATAATGAAAGAAGCTTTAACATGACAAAAATATTAAGATATACTGACCTATTGTATGATTTATTGGCTGAAAACTACTTAACTGAAGAAGAAAGATTAGCTTGGGAAAAACATAAGCAATGGGAAGAGGAACATGGAGCAAAGCTTCTTACTAAAGAATTTTCAGAATCAAGATTAGCAAAAATGGCAGATGACATCTCTCGCAATTTTTATGATAATGTGAACGATTACCTGCTTGAAGAGATCAATGAAGACTTAGTAAAGGAAGACATCGAGAAATTTTTCCAAAGCAATGTAGATGAATGAATGTAAAAACAATCAATAAAAAAAGAACTAATGGATAAATGAAGAAATGGTTGATTAAAATGCAATCACCATTTAATGATATGATTTAATCGACCAACAATTTAATTTAAGGTGATGAATATGATACTCCACAAGGTCTACATGACACATATCGAACTGATGGGCAAAATACATGCAGAATTTGAAAAAATTCACGGCATAGATCTTGAGCTACGAGAAGTCAATGACATAATCAAAGCATATGAAAAATACTGCGAAGAGAACGAACCAATACCAACAAACGAGTTTATAAAGACATTCTTAGACCAGTTTTAGTCTGAAGTGTATTCCAAGTAAAGCTGGAATAAGAACTTCATTCTATCATTGTCATCTTTGAATTTCTTGGAACGATAAATCTTATCGACCACCTTATCCAATGATTGATGTGCTTTTTTAAGTTGCGGTGGCATCAATAATGAATCATACAGATTAGCTAATGACTCATTAGGGTAATTGTCACGAACATTAAGTATTTCTTGTGCTTTTTTTATCACACTCTCTTTTTGTTGTTCAGATACATTTTTGGGAAATGGATAAGTATTATAAACAATTGTATTAGCATATCTGTATCTTGATTCTAATCTACCAGCAACATACCTCATCCAAGTCATATGCATTTTAGAGGTGATTATACCAAAAATATATTTATCATCACAGTCAATAACACCTACAGAATTATTTACAATAATATTTTTATCAAAAAAGCATATAGGAACATATTCTCTTTTTTCTGAAGTGGTTAATGGAACTACTATATAATCATTGTTTGGTTGTTTATCTTGTGTAAATAGTGTTGGAAATTCTGCATAATCCCTTGTACCTTTAGATTTACTTTTTAAACGAAACTCCCTTACATTTTCCACCCTTTTACAAACCTCTGGTAAACAACTTAATTCTGAAGGAGATATGTCTTTCAACCATAGGCAATATCTCTCCTTTCCATTTAAAAATTCTTTTGCACTTGCTAATGGACGAATCCATTTCTCTGCATTAGGTTCTTTAATAAGTAATTCATTTTTTTCTTCAACAGATAATAATAGATTTCCATCATCGGTAGGTTGACTGCCTTTTACCATAATAGGCACATCACATATCGGAGGATTAGATTTCTGTTCAATTATCACATTTTCAAAATCAACAAGATAACTATTAATATTTTTTGCTTTTAATGAATAAGGTATGGATGTTGGGGTTTCATAAACATAAATAGTCTTATTTTCTCTTTCAATAGCACTAAATCCAACAATTACTACATAAACACCTGCATTATTCTTTGCCTCATTTGACCATTTAAATGACTGATGGGCAAAGTTGATGTGGAAATCGTATTTTTCATGTAACTGCTTCCATAATAATGGCACTTGTTGACCTTGGCAGATACTGTTTGTAGATACAAATGCACATTCAATTGTTGTACCTTGCATAAAGTCTAAAGCTTTTTTATACCAAGCAGTAACATAATCAAGGTTCTTGTAACTTTTAAAATCTGAAAACACAGTTGCCATATCTGCTTTCTGCTCATCTGTCTGTAAACTTGAGCCTACAAATGGAGGGTTACCAAGAATGTAAAGATTATCTGAAGGCTCTACTATATCTTTCCAATCAATTCTTAAGGCATTAACATTGTGTATGTCTGCAGATTTAGGCAATGGCAAATTGTTTTTATGGATATCTAATGATTCATACATTAAATCCATCTGATGCTCTACAAGATACATTGACACTTTGGATACCAAAGAGGGCAATTCTTCAATCTCAAAACCATGGAAATTGCCTAATTTAATCTTGGATAAACGCCTTGCTTCAAACCTTACTTGCTTCTTGTCTTCATCCAAAAGCAATGACAAAATTTCATATTCAAGCAATCTTAATTCTCTGTAAGATATGATTAAAAAGTTTGCAGAACCACTTGCTGGATCAAGGAACTCAAGTTTACTTATTTTATCTTGCAATGCCTCAAGTTTCCATTGGCTACCTTTTGCTTCATAGAACTCCTCCCAAAGCTTGTTCATAAATAATGAGTTGACAATCTTTAATATGTTGGCTTCGCTGGTATAGTGAGCTCCAAGGTTTCTTCTTGTCTTTGGGTTCATGATTGCTTGAAACATTGAACCAAAAATAGATGGAGTGATTCCGCTCCAGTTAAACCTACAGATGTCCTTGAGAGCATAATACATTTTATTATCAAAGTTAGGTGGAATAATCTGTGTCTCAAATAGTTTACCATTTACATATGGGAAACTTTTTAATTCTTCTGGGAGACTTTGCTGTCTTTCATCTTCTGGTTGGTTCAATACCCTAAAGAGCATTTGTATCTTTAAGCCAACTGTAGATGGGTCATCTTCATTGGATATGTAGTTTTTGAATTGGTTTTCTTCAAAGATTCCTGTGTCTTCTGCATACACGATAAATAGCAATCTGATAAGGAATAGTTCAAGGTCTTTGCCAGTATAGCCATCATTTTTTAGGTAATCGTGAAGTTGCCCCATTAATTCTGCGGCTTCTATATTAAGCTCTTCTTGCTCTTCATGATGTTGCACTTGATCTTCGTAAATAAAGGAAAATAGTTTAATATTATCTTCAAGTTGGATAAGTTTGATTTCATTATGCTTTCTTGTAAAAAGGTCATAGACTCTGATTCTTTCAAAATCTGACACAATGACATAGCGAGGCTTCTCTGCGGCGGATAAAGTATCAAGATAACCAATAGCTTGGTCGAATGCAGCAGTCAGGCTTTTACCACGAGACTTGTGTTCCACGATAAGCTTGCCCTTCCAAAAGCAATCAATAAAGCCTTGGCTTCCACCAAACTTCTTGACAGCCAATTCAAAGACCGCAACATCTTTCCAATTGATGCCGAAGATGTCAAAGAAATCTCTCCAAAACATCTGATAATAGCTCTTTTCATCTGATACATCTTTATAATCATCTATAAACTTTGATGCTCTTTGCCGCATTTCCTTTTGAGTAAGTGCCATGAAACATATCCCCAATTATTCATTTATTATTACATTTTCAAAGAATATTTTTAGTATTTTTTGCACTTCTTTATGTAATTCTTCGCCTTCTAAATTAATTACATAAGCGTAATTGTCATCGACTTTTAGTAGATTTTGAATGAGTTTAACTTTATATTCATCTATAAATAAAACTAAATTATTCTCTAACATATAATCAATTATGAAAGCATATTTCATTATATTATACAATGCTTCTGTGTCCACACCATCACCTTAACTGTTTTTTCAGTATAACCTATTACTAATTATAATTAGATATTTAGTACAAAGTATAAATAATTTGATATTAATACTCATTTCAGTTAAGTAAAGTAATTTTAAATACAATTAAACATAAAAATAATGATTAGAGGTGATATAATGGGTTTTTTAAACAAAATGAAAGAAGCTGGAGAAATAGGCAGAAACCACGAATGGAAATTGGGAATGCACCCTATATTAATTACTTTAGAAGATACTTTTATCTATATTAAAGGTGGTGGAAAAGAGATCACCATTTTCTATAAGGATATTCAGAAATTAAACAATAAAGGTACTGCTATTGAGATAAAAACAATAACTGACAAATACCAAATAATACCGAAGAAATTAAGAGGTGCAACTGGAAAAGTAGATGAATTGTATGCACAGATACTTGAAAAAATGAATACACAAAAAACACCACAAAGTGTTCAAGTTCCAAATAATGATAGCAGCAATACTCCTTCTTTCTGCGGTAACTGTGGTCAACCTTTGAATGGTGAGAACTTTTGCCCAAACTGTGGTACTGAAGTAAGAAAGATTTAAGTAAACCACTAATGTGCAAATATAGAAAATTTGATAAAAATAGATTTATTATCATTTTAATGCAAATATCATTCTGGTGAATAACTTGTTAAAACAAAAATAAAAAAAGAGTGCCTGAGGTAAATTTGTAACTAAAATGAATGAAGCTTAATCCAGTATTTTTAGGACAGATAGGGCATTTTAAACCCTATCTCTTAATGGATATGATGATGTGAGTGTAATACAAAGATCGAACATCTAAACTTATATAGCATTAATGTTACCAAGTCCTAATATCTGCAATGACTCTTGATATTGTTCATTTGTAATAACTTTTAAAGTCATTTTTTCACCTAAATTCGATTAATTACTTTACTATTCACTAATGATACATAGCAATAGTATTTTTTTATAGACCATACAGACTCCCATTTAACCAATTAAACCATCAAATCACTATTTACCCACATAATTACTAAATTACCTGACATCATATGCAAACACTAATAGGATATAATAGTCCTATGCTGTTTTATTATAAGGATATGAATATTATGGTATTTTTGTAATTATTAATATTATACTGATATAAAATCAATATTTGGACGAATAGAACATTAAGGACTTGTTTTTTTAATTACTTGACAAATGTATTTTCAAAGTAATTCTATACCATAAAGGTAATCAGTAGAACAGATCAATGAATTTATCTGTGGGTATCCTGAAACCTTTCTTGGTTTTCTTTTTATAGGTGTAGTTTGTGTATTTGCAACCTAATATTGATGCAAAGCTTTTGCAACTTATTGTTTGTCCTGTCCTTTCTTTTACTATGTCTTTTATGCGTGCGTTAATGAAGATAAATTCACCGTTGGGTGTTTCATGGAATTCTGCATAAATAACCAGACGCTTAAGCAGTATCTTAATCCAATTGTCAAGAAGATTGTCCTTTTCATCATCTTCACATTTGACTTCCTGATACATTTCACTTGGAGTCAATCTCTTATAGTCTTCGCTTAATGTTTTGATGAAGATGTTCTTGATGTCATCATCTGCTTCTTGCAAGTCCATTAGGTCAGCTTCTTCATAGATCCACTTCCAATCAGCCTTATTTTCATCAGCATAATCCAATAAATTATCCAACAGCTCATCGCAGATATATTTTTTATCTTTAGACAATAAATCTAAATTTTGAGAGATGTACCATATGATATAATCGCCGATTGGTCTTAGATCATTGAATCTGCTATTATATTTGTTGGTATAATTGAACTTCTCATTGAACTTTTTTACATCCTCGTCGGTTGCACGTTCGTCGGATGTAAATTCCAGTATGCATCCTCGACGTACAAGTGAATCCTGTGTAGGCAAATGCTTGTTTGAAGTGAATATTAGGTTGCAGTAAGCGGGAATCTTGATATGCTCATTGTTTTCCCATTTTTCCCTGCATATTGCTGATTCAGTTCCTCTTTTTATTATTTCAATACAGTCGTTGCATTGAAGCATAGTTCCAGGTTCATTCACTATCAAGCCATAAGCTTGCTTCTCTAAAGCATGACCAATCCTGTATGCTGAATCAAAAGCCCCACCACCAATTGAGTAATCATCATCAACTAAGACATATGGGGAAAGGCTAATCTCAGCTAATGTGGTTTTGCTTGTCTTTGCAGCACCATACAAAAATAAGAATGGCATCCATCCATATTCTGTCTTGAATATGTAGCTGAAGGGCAATAAAAGACCATATCTTAAGATATGGCTTAATTTTTTCTTATCACCTGAGTATACTTCATGTAGATCCTGCCATACTTTGAATGCAATTTGCACCAACTCTTTAGGTGGCTTAACTATCTTTATCTCTTTTTCACCATCCGATCTGACCAATTTCCCCGTCTTTGGATTGATGAATACCCCTGCAACAGGTATCTCCTCTACTGTCTTTAGCTTGCCTAATTTTTGGAATCCGTAAACAATCATATTGAGGGCATCATTAGCCTCTTGCTTTCTCGGTACAATACCACTTCTGTTTTCCAATGAAGCAATGATCTGTTTTATGCTGTCAGATGTAACAGTCTGAATATTAGGTGAACCATTACGCTTAAAGCTAATGGAAGTTTTCGGCTTGGCATCAGGGTTAAGGATATTGTAAGATTCGCATATTTCAATTGGGGCTATATTGAATATTGTTTGTTTGCTTACAATCTCCTTTGAGCCGTCAGTTTCCTTTAATACATATTTCTCTACAATATTACCCTCATAATTGACCCTAAGATATGTCTTGGTCTTTCCTGTCTTTATCAAGAAATCATCATGCTTTTGCTTGAATATAGATTTATTTTTACTTGCTTCAGTCATATTTTCTTTCACCACGCTCTATTTTATTATACTCTTTTATCTTGTAACGAATCAATTGCCTTATGGTATCAGACCTGTTTTTAGTTAACAGGTAAGCTTCTAACTGGTCTAAGAAGAAATAGTCCATATAGTCCATTCGTACACATATTGTGTAATTCTTTACCATTTTAACACCCCATAATACCATTTTTTCATTTTAACTTTGCTATTTCGGTATTGTAGAGATCGCAAATGGCAAGCCTTATGATATTAGACTTATTCAATCCTTTACGCTCCTGCAAAAATTCTATTTTTTCCTGCAAATCTGAATTCAACCTAACATTAAAAGTTTTCACTTTATTTTTATTTGTCTTGTTTTTATCCCATAGCATATTACCACCTTTTTTACATAATCATTAAATCTGAAAGTGTATCTTTTAAATCATAGTTTCCTTCTTTTATATTTGTGATCTTATAAGTGAAATCATATTCTTCAAGTTCAATCTCCAACTCAAGCTCCACTAACGAATTCACATAATCCTCTATCTCTGCCATATTTATCCCTACGACCACACCCTCCTCATTGGCAAATTTCTCCAAATCAAATCCATGAAATCCATATATTTCACTAATAAAATGAACGAGATCATGATTTTTAGGGTCATGGATATCCAATTCATTTATCTGATTTTGAATTATTAATACATCATCATAAGTCATCAAATCTTTATTTACATTAATCTCCAAGTAACAACTGCATTCACACCCACTAAGTACACTTAAGCCGAATATCGGCTGATTCACATATTGAAATCCTCTCACCTGCTTATTGACATATGTTAAGAGAGGGCTGCCTTTTATATGATATTTCATATTCTTTCCTCCATTAATTGCCTATAGAATATTGTTACAGAATACCTTAAGATGCTGGATATTGGCATCTGGGTTATATCCTTTATTTCTTTTAGCATTTCTTCGGTCTTAGGTGTCAATTGGACACTTACTTTTCTCATTTTGTTTTGATCTTCAGTATGAAGATTGCATAATTGGGTGTCAACGCACCCATTTTCTTCTGAATACATAATATTGCTTCTGAATTCTAACACTTATAAAGAAAAAATTTTTTCCAAATTTGTCTGTAGGACAGTACTGTCAAAACTAACTTACAAAATATACCTGGATCGTTTAGTAGTGTTCAAAGTGAACTGAGTCCTAATTTCGCTTAGATTGGTCTTTAGTTCATTTTAAACAACTGAATTAGTCAAAAGGTGAAAATATGTTTGAAAAAGAAATTGTAACAGTGTGCGTCGGACAGATGCACTATGGTGGTACCCTCAAAGAGGGAGATGTGGTGGAATTAAGGCTCTTAAAAGAGTCAGATTATGAGAACAACATTGCTGTGTTCAATCCTGATGGTGTCCAATGTGGATCAGTTATTAATCGGAGATTTGATTCAGACATTGTCGATGGCGTTTACAACAATGATATGATCATTGACTTCATGGATGATTACGGTTGGATTGTTGTCAAGGTATACAAATCCAAATCTTTCTTGAAGGCTATTCCAAAGGCTGTAAAAGAAGTGTCCATAGAATCAATTGAGGCTATGCAGTTACATGTTGCAAACTTAAAGGAAAGCATTCATGAGATGATTTGTGCATTGGATGATGTTGGTGATGATTATCTATTGGAACAGCACTTGAGAAGTCTAATTGAGAGCAGCATAACATTGCATAATGAGCTTTCCAATGAGGTTGTAAGGCTACAGAACGAATTGATTGTTGCTCAAAGAACTACAAGAGTGTTCGATTATTATTCCAGACAGTCAGCTAAATAGTTTTTGTTGGTGATTTATAATGAATGAACATGAATTAGACAATTTAGACACAAGCAATGTACAGGATGTAGCTTACTACATCTGGAGAGAATGTGAACATGTTGATGATCCGAATGTAATGGGTACCGAATTCTATGATGCATGCAGAGATTTGGCTAATGCGGAATTTCCACATATCCCCTTTGATGACATTTGGGCGGAACTTGAATCATATTTGTATTAGCAGTTGAAATGAGGCGGAACCCTCTTTAAAATACTAAAGATTACTTTTTTGGTGATAGTATGTTGGATATTACACAAGATAACATAAGAGTGAATGATTTCTTCAAGACAGAATATGTTTTTGACGAAGAAATTAATGCAGGTGGATTTAGAGGTTATAAGACCAAAGATGGTGAGATTGTAGTGGTTATTGATAAAGTATTGGAAACTATTCCCCAAACTTTTATCAATGATTTAATTTCATTAGGTGAAGCGTTGTATTTCTTGTATCAAACTAAAGTCAATTTTTATTTGATTTGCATAGGCTGTGAATTGAATTTTGAATTAATAGAAACTGTTTTGCCTATTAATATCAAATTAGCTTGTTTAAGGTGATTTTATGTATTTTAAAATTTCATTTGCAGGAATATCTGTACAGGATGACTTTAATCTGTTGATAAATCTGATTCGTGAAGATGTTTATCATTTGTCTGTTTCTTTATTAAGTCAATTGTTGGAAATTGCAGGCTCTGATTTTGATAATGGGTGGCTATATGTTCCATTAACTAAAGAAATTGTCCGAGAATTGGATTATGAAGATTTTATTGAAGATGATTACTTCTTTATCAGATCTGCATATGAAGTATTCAACTTAGACTTTGAGATAGCAGGTGCAGATATTTTCATTCATTAATTGTATTTTGGACTGTTGACAACCGAAATGTTGTAAAACTATATTACTAATTTTTTAGGTGATAAAAATGGATATTTTGGAAGCTACACAGGTAATTGCCCGCACAAACGACCAAGCAATCATACAAAAAGCCAAAGAAGTGGCTTATGCGTTTGATTTGCAATGCTTGAAAGAAGCTGTAGATGACTTCGAGGACTTAGACATATTGACATTTGATTCAATAGTATGGCATTTTCTATATCTAAACGAAGATGCGCTAATGTTTCCCAAAGAGGATTATTTTGATGACTTAGCGGAGTATGTTAAGTTCAAAAAACAGGAGGTTAAGAATGAACGAAAAGGAATCAATTGAAAAGTTTGTAGAACTGGAATTTGAGATACAAAAGAGGTACAAGCCACTTGACTGGTTGGATTTGACACTTTGGGTCGAAGATGGTAAAGGCAGCATTACATTTGGTAATAATGCCAAACGACAAAACGAATTTGCCTTCTTCAACGAATGTAGACAAATTAAAGATTTCATTAAATCCAGAGGATATGAAGCAGAGTTAATCATGTTTGCTAGTGAAGAGGATTGTCCTTATCCTGAAGCCACTATTAACTTCAATCTTGATGGTGGCGAATTATGAAAGAGGTGATTTAAGATGTGTAAATGTTTTGAATGTGAAATGTTAATAGATGATGAGCCAATCAAAGTGGTTACTTGGAGAAGCACTTCCCCATTTGGAGAGGATATTTATCACTTTGTAGATGGTTTTAAATGCATGTATAATGGTGTTGAAAGTTTAGATGCGAATGATCTTTCTAAAGGTCACTGCAGATTAAGAGGTGAATGATCTTGACTGTGAAATATGACAATGGTATGTATACCACTAAAATTCCTGATTTAATTGAACAGGATGAAGTAGATGTAGATGGAGATGTTGATGAACCTATTGAAGAGATAGACACTTCATTTATTGAAATGGAAGATGCAGAAATACGCTATCTGATTAGGCACTTTGCCAAATCTGGCAAGCTCTAAGCAATTAAATTGATGGTTTGGTTTCTGCATTTTTTTATCAAATGCGGATATAACGGCGTTATGTAAAATTTTATTTTCTTTCTTGACCTGAGCATGTCATTTAAACTGCTCATTTTTTTATTAAGAAAAATATTTGTGAGGTTTTATGTATGGCTACAATTAGTGTACAAGAGCTTCGTGAGAAGCAAAAAGAGCTCTGTGATAGTTTTATACTTGATACAGATAAAATGGACGAAATAATGAGAAAACACACACAAAAGATGGTGCAAGGCGAATTCCACAATTACAGCATCAATAATATTCTTTTAGCAGACTTCCAGTTATATATGAGGACAGGAGAAACTACAGAGCTGTTAGCACCATATAAAAGATGGAATAAAATCAACCGATATGTTAAAAAAGGATCTAAAGCATTGTATATTCTTGCTCCAATCTTTTACGAGGAAGAACAAGAAGATGGAACCATTGAGAGTAAAGTATGGTTCAAAAGAGTGCCTGTCTATGATTTGTCAATGACCGATGGGGAAAAGTTCGAACCTGATTATGTCAAATATGAGGGGAACATCACATTCCAAGATATTATTGAAAGAACCAACATTGAAGTTATAATGTCCAATAAGGAAATCACCAGAGGATACACCGATGGAAAGAAAATCTGGATCAGCAAACACATTTCAGACCCTCAAAAGGTCTGTGTATTCTTCCATGAGTTGACCCATTACAAATTGCATTTCGGCTCTGATAGGGATCAATTGACAAAGTCTGTTAAGGAATTAGATGCCGAGGCAGTTAGTTTCATGATCAGTTCTGTACTTGGAATCAAG
Source organism: Methanobrevibacter sp. (assembly GCF_045114555.1). Lineage (GTDB taxonomy): Archaea > Methanobacteriota > Methanobacteria > Methanobacteriales > Methanobacteriaceae > Methanobrevibacter. Next base: position 66,631 of record NZ_JBGUKT010000013.1, read on the forward strand.
AATGAAGAGTCTGGTGCATACATTCGTGGATGGGCAGGAAGTAATGCGCCTGATGAGATAAAAGGTCATGGGTCTAAATTGATCAGGACAGCTCAGGAAATCATAGATGAAATGAAATTATGTGATTTGCTCGAGTCAAAGTCCTAATTCCTTTGGCCTGCACCATTCAATTTAAATTAATTATGATTACATGTACATCACCACTAACTAGGAGGTAGAAAATGTATGGTTATTATTCACAATGGAAGCAATTAATTCCGGGTAGTGATGAAATTGATTGTGTATGTTTTAAATTTGATTTCACCGGCAATTATGCACTTAAAATGATTAAAGATGATTATTTTGTACAGGTTATAGGCGAAGACATGGCTATTATGATTCCAACTAATCAAATAGCCGATGCCCTTGACTATTTAAAAGAAAATGGTTATGCTTTGCATGATCATTCTGTAGTTAAATATTAAATTCTTTGGAGGTATTTTTACAATGAAAATTGAAGTAAGTAAAATCCATGTACCTGATAATACTGTAATGGTGTTAATCAGCAGCGATGAAGACAAAAAGAACCATAGAGTCCATTTCATTGGTAAAGATGGTCAGATTCTTAAATTCACACGTGATGACAAGTATAAACGTGTTCAAGAATTTATGAATTCTCCATTTGAAGCATTGAATGAATATGCAGTATCTGAGCTTGTTTGCTATAGCGACGAGTATGAAAAAGATTGCTGGCATCATCATGAAGCGACTGATGAAGAGCCTGAAGATTACAAATTGGCATCCATGTTTGTTCACGACATCCCATTACCAGCACTTGTTGCAGGAATCGGTCATATGCATAAGGTGTGCATGACCGGTTGGGACCTTTATGACCTTAAGGCAACAATAATGTGGAATACCATATTCGGACCTGATTACATCGCTTGGGATGATGACCCTCTCAAATGGACTCCCGGCGAGGACATGATTGACTTGGTCTGGCATCACAGCCTAAAAAAGAATGCCCTATATGATGACAGTCAGGAGGAATTCCGCAACCGGGCCGAACGTATCAAAAAGTGGATCGACAACCCGGCAACTCCACTTGAGAAGAGAGATACTGATGCATTGGCTAAAAGCCGTGATGCACGCAGAGCATTCTATGAAAAGTTAGGTGAATTTGTATGGTAAGATTCTAATCTTACCCTATTTCATTTTGAGGTGAAAAACATGTCATTAGATATGAGTTTTGATGGTGTAGAAATCTATAAAAATGGTAAAAAGATCGGCAGCATTTACTGCGAAGGACTTGCCTACGATGAATATGGCGATACTGTAAGACTTTTTAAAGTTACAGGAAAAATCAAGGAAGTCAAGGAAGGCGATACACAGGAAGTAATTAAGATCATGTTATGAGGTGAATTTATTATGTTCAATGGAAATCCGAAAATGCATGAGATAAAAAGAAACGACAAATATGTGCTTATATTTCATGAATACTATTCTGAATACCAGATCGTTTTGCCTGATGGTTATGTTATCATGACCATTCATGCAAGATTTGGCCGTAAAAATGCTGTTGAAATCTTTAATCAAATTGAAAAATATGAATTAAAACCAAGAAATCCAATTTTCAATGGATCCCAAAGAGGTGATTGAATATGCCAAGAACTGTAGATCAAGACAAAGTAAAACAAGTCAAAAGCATCTTGCGTAAGCTTCAAGAGAACGGATACGCATCCAACTACTCTGAAGTATATGTTGATGATATAATGTGCACTGCTGAGTTTGGATACTATGGCAGTTATCAAGAGGAACTTAAAGGCAATTTTATTAAGAATGGCTTTAATGTTGTAGATATTAATTTTGCAAGCATTACAATAGATGTATCCAAAGAAGCAAAAAGTATTGAAGAATGTTTTGAAGATTAGGAGGTAATAAAAATGGTATTGATGAGCTTATTAGGCTTAGCAGTGAGTGTAAGCTTTTGGAAGGGTGTAGGAGCTGTGGCCGAACAACATGGCAAAAAAGCATACCCACAATTAAATAGTAGGAATTATGATTTGGACAATGGAGTCAAAGGAATTTCCATTTATGGAGAAACAAATATAAGGAAAATTGCTGCCCGTAATGGAGTCAGACCTAACAAACACGATGTACTCCCTTATTATGGATATCAAAGCTGTACAGAGTATGTTAGAAAATATTCTAACAACAGAAATGATGTGACCAACTTCATTGAGGAATGGAAACGTGTTTCTAAAGATCAGGAAAGAAGAGCTTCTAGGAGAATCCAAAGTGAAAGCAAATCTTCATATGATAGAACTGCAAATCAATGGAAGTCCTCCGATTTTGATAGGGGCCGTGCCATTACCCATGAAGTGGTTCATTGGTTTGACCTAACAATTCCAGAGCATCAAGCCAGAGTCGATGAGATCTATGAAAATACTGTATTAAAAGATCTTTGTGTGTCCAGACCAGTTGTGCGTGACACTCCCGGAATTTATGGGCATCGCAAAGAGTATTGGAGGGTAAAAGCTCGTAAAAATGACATACAAGACAGTTGGACAACAAACTCTAACTGGAAAGCGTTATATAATCAATGTTGTAGAAAATGTGGTTACGAAATGTAACCACTATTTTTTTTACATTTTTAACTTCTAGATTATTAAATGCCCTATAAATTTTACTGAACATACTTTATAACCTAACAACATAGCGGGAATAAAAGTAAATAGATATTTTTAAATATATTGATTCACTAAATTTAATTACAGGTTAATAATTTAAATCTGATTTAAGGTGGTGGAAAAATTGAGTGATACCGGAGAAATATGTGTAGTTTTAGGTTTAGTATTATTTGTGATGTTTATTATCTCTATCGTAGTTGGAAATAGTCATTTAAATGCATCTATGGCTATGGGCTTTGGTATGTTCATATTTGTCGTACTTGTTGCAAGTGTTTTTTGTAAAGCATTAAATGATATGTAGAGTGATATTTATGACAGGGGGATTAGCTTATACATTCGCATTTTTGTTACCTTGTGCTATTTGTATAGTATTATTAATGATCTTTTGTAGGATAATTGCTAACTAAATTTTTTAGAATTTATTATTACTTTTTTTAATTTTTTATATATTCAATATGAGGACATTTGATACTTTTTCTTTTTTTATGCAACCAGTATATACGCACCACACTTTTTATCAGACTATTTTTGCATCTATTCAAATGATCAAAGAAACAAGCAGCCAAACAGGCAGTTGCATATGCAACTGCACAAATGACCGCTCATGAAATCAGCTAGGCATATGGTTGGTCATGCAGCAAAATACTTATTTCTATTAGAAAATTTTTAAAACATTATTTATAACATAAAA
>NZ_JBGUKT010000014.1:0-63011 GCF_045114555.1 Methanobrevibacter sp.
AGTTCATCAACGATTTCGTTGTTTTCATGATCGGGACTGTCTACAGTAAGCAAAGCTTCATGCTTGAATGGGTCGAACTTTTCTCCCACTGCAGGAATCTCTTCTACACCTTCCTTTTCTAAAGTATTTTTCATTTTAGAATAAATTAATTCCAAACCTTCTCTAAGTTCCTCTTCATTGTTTGAGTTTTCAAGAGCTCTTTCCATATCCTCATAGATATCCAAGAATTTTACAATAAGACCTTCATTTGCATATCTTATTAGGTCTTGCTTTTGTTTTTCCCCTTGTTTTCTAAAGTTATCAAAGTCTGCTTGAAGTCTTTGAATATGGGATTTAAGCTCTATGATTTCTTCATCTTTCCTCTCAAGGTCTTTGGTTAATTTATCTAATTCGCTGTCTTCACCTTCATCCTCTTGTGAAGACTCTTCTTTAGATTCAGAAGGGCTTTCTTCTTTTTCCTGAAGTTTGGATTGATCTTCCTCATCAATTTCTTCTTCAGATTTAGTTTTATTTTTCTTAGCCATTTATTCACCTTTAATGAATTTATCATAAAGTATTATAATAAGAGAAAGAGAGCGATAAGCTCCTTTAATATTTTGACTTTAATCAAAGAATTTAGATTTGTTTTTCTATCATATGGGTTAATAGAAAAGTGTTTTATGATTTTTAGATTTAGGGTGTGGACTTAAATCTAATTAAATCTTTGTTTATAGTGTGATTTTTTTAAGAGGATTTTGAAATGTTCTTTGATTTGTGTTTATCCAGTTTGTTATTATTTATTAGAATTTTATAGGTTTCTTATAATAACTTTTTGAGTTTAAGCTATTTATCAAGTGAACTTTGATTTTTTGATTTGTTTAAGCTCTATTTTTAATAAATAACCATTGGATTTAGATTTTATTTTGTCAATTTATATTAAAGTAACAAAATGTTATCTTTCTCTATACTTATTATAGTAACAAAATGTTATATAAAGATTTCGGTTTTTAGTAACAAAAAGTTAATATAATACTTATGCCCATATTTTAGTATAGAGAGATTAATATGAAAATATTAATCTGAATCTGTATAGAAATATCAATAAATATAATATTATATTACTTTTTTAAAATGATGGAGGTCAAAATATGGAATATAACCAAAATCAGCATGACGATGTTGATATGGAAGCGATTCTTGATGTTATGGGATGTAAGACTAGACGTGATATCATGGATCTCTTAAGGGAAGAGCCAAGATTTGTTAGTGAAATATCTCAAGAGCTCCAAATAGGTCAGAAAGCTATCATTGAGCATTTAAGGGCTATGGAAGATGTCGGTATTTTAACATCTTCAACAAAAAAAGTGGTTAGAGGTCGTCCTCGTAAGTATTATGATATGCCAAATGATGTGAATGTGCATATTACAATTACTAAAAACTCATTCAATGTATCTTTTTCTGAAGATTTATTAAATCCTCATAATGATATCAAACAATTGCCTTCTGGTGATGAATGGTCTAAGTTATTGGATATTGAAAAGAGAATAGATCAAGGTCATACAGAAGCTATTGAGGAATTGAAAGCCCAAATACGTTTATATGACAACTTAAAGGAAAGAGCAGAATACATTTTAGAAAGAACTTATAATAGATATTAGATTATTTTAAAAATATTGATAAAAAATAAGTATTATAATATCATATTATAATAATTTTTATAAAGATATTTTAATAATATAATGTTTATTATATTTTTATTGTCTTTCTCATTTCACTCTTTTTTACTCTTTTTATAAAAAAGAATAAATAGTAAAAAATAGAATTATAAATAAAATATTAGTTTATATTTTATTTTATCTTATTTTCAATCAGCTTATTTTCAAAGATTCTTTAAATTTACTCCAGCAACTATTGCTTGTCCTAAGGATACTGATCCGTCTCCAGGACATGAGTTGATGTGTTGGATAAATTCAAATCCTTCTTTTTCTATTGCATCCTTGATATGTGATGTGATTGCCTCGTTATAGAACACTCCACCAGTTGCACCAATTGTTTTGATTCCTTTTTCTCTAGCAGATTCTATAGCAAGCTTTGCAAGTCCAATGCTTACTGCCTTTTGCCCTGCGACAGCTATCTTATTAAGGTTTTCTCCCTCTTCAATCTTGTCTACAACATATCTCATTATTGCTGTAGTGTCAAGAATCATTCTTTTCCCGTTTTCATCTTCGTATTCCTTGATGATAATTGGGAAATCCTCGAGAGTGTCATCTTCCTTGTAATTGTATGCATAAGATTCCAATTTCATGGAAGCTTCTCCTTCGTAGCTGCGTTTGTCACATATGTGAAGTGCAGTTGAAACGGAGTCAAGAACTCTTCCAGTACTTGTATTAATTCCAACATTGAGATTGGTTTCCAATTGCCTGAACAGGCTTTTTATTTCAATTGCCCCATGCTGGAATGAGTCTATGTAGTTATTGTTCAATAGTTCCTTTACATAGTCTTCAGTGTACTTTTCACTTTCGTAGTCACTGTTAGGATTAGACAATATGGCGGCCATCATTCTCACAGGATATTTGGTACATAAGTCTCCGCCAGGCATCTTCTGAGGCATTAGGGAAGCTGTTCTTTCATATTCTCTAATGTTTGTGTATAGTATTTCTCCTCCCCAAGAGTTGCCGTCTCCACCATATCCTACTCCATCAGCAGCTATTATGATCATTTCATCATTTGTGCAGTCTTTATTATGATGGTCATTCAATAGTGATATTCCATGAGCATGATGATGCTGTACTGGAATAAGTGGGCAATCGTATTTTTCAGCGTATTCCTTTGCAAGTCTTGTAGTGAAGAATTGTGGATGCAAATCGCAAGCTATTGCATCAAAACTGTCTGTTTTTGTAATCCTCATCATATGCTTGATTGCTTCTTGCAGGAATTCATAGGTTCTGTACTTGTTTGTATTTCCAATATGCTGTGATACATATGCCTTTGAATTCTTAAGGATTGTAAATGTAACATCAAGTTCAGGGCCAAGTGCAAGAATATTGAGATTATCAAAATCAGGATTAAGATTTGTGTATTTTCCCTTCAAGTCGTAAGGTTCCGGTGTGTATCCTCTTGAACGTCTGATGAATGCAAGCTCATTGTTTCTGAATCTTGCTACAGAATCATCACATCTATTCAATATTCTTCTGTTGTGAATAAGGTAATAATCAGCTATTGTATCGAGGTTTTCGAGTATTTCCTCATTTGTAATCATCATTGGCTCTCCAGGAACGTTAGCTGAAGTCATGATGTAAGCTGGAGTTTCAGTATGATTGAATAAAAGATGATGTAATGGAGCATATGGCAACATCACTCCAATGTTATGCAATCCAGGTGAAACTGACTGTGCAAAATCATAGCTTTCACTCTTCTTAAGGATTACAATAGGTCTTTCTTTTGACAATAATGTTTCCTCTTCAGCATCTGATACAATTGCATATCCTTTAACTGTTTCAATGTCTGGGCTCATCACTGCAAATGCCTGATTTTCTCTCCCTAACCTTTCCCTTAAAAGGCTTACAGTATCCTCAAGCATTACATTTGCCACTAAATGTGTTCCTCCAATTCCCTTGATTGCAAATATCTTTCCTTCATCGAGTAGTTTTGCGGTTTCTTCCAATGGGTCTTCACAATCAACCTTAACTGGAGTTTGATTGTCATTCTTATACAATTCCAAAGATGGTCCACAGACTTCACAACAGCTTGCTTCTGCATGATAACGTCTGTCCAATGGGTTTTTATATTCCACTTCACATTCATCGCATAATGGGAAATCGTCCATTGTGGTTTTGTCCCTATCATAAGGAACGTTTTCAATAACTGTAAAACGAGGGCCGCAATCTGTACATGCATTGAATGGGTAATTGTATCTTCTGTTGCTTGGATCGTTTATCTCTTCCAAACACTTATCGCAGATTGCCAAATCAGGTGGAATGACAGATGTTCCTGAGAAACTGTCTGAACTTTCCTTGATTGTAAAATCAGCATATTTTTCATCATCTGCAAGCTCTTCAGTTTCCAAATTGTTTATTTTAGCTATTGGAGGAAGTTCATTTTGGAGTTTGAATATGAAATCAGCTATTTTGTCCTCTGAACCTTGGATAATAATCTCTACTACATTCCCCAAGTTTCTGACATAACCTGAGAGTTCCAATTCAGTAGCTATCCTATATACGAAGGGTCTGAATCCTACTCCTTGCACAATCCCTTCTACCAATACCTTTTCTGTTTTCATGGTCACCCTCTAAAATAAAATCATAAAAAAATAAATAATCCTAATCAAATAAAATATAATTTATAATCAATATATTAATTATATATTATAGTAATTATAAATCTTTTTAATATAATATTTTCTATTAGGATTAAGATTTAATAAAATTTAAAAAATTTATTTCAATAAATTTTATAATGTTTGTGATAAAATGAAAGAAATTCTTAAAAGTCTTGCTGAAGGTAAAATTTCAATTGAAGAATGTGAGACTCTTTTAAAGGCTGAAAGCATTCGCCAATTAGATGATGTGGCTCAAATTGACACTTCCCGTAAGGATAGAACCGGATTTCCAGAAGCTATTTTAGCAGATAGCAAGGATTATGATGATCTCTTGACTATTATCAAAAGATTTTTTGAAAAGCAGGAATCTGGCAATGATTCATTTGATTTTAAAAACAATATTATCATTACAAGATTATCTAAGGAAAGATATGAATCATTGGAAAAGGATTTGGATTATCTTTTTGAAAAGGGAATTAAGTTTGATTACAATAAGAGAGCTAAAATTCTAATTATCTATAAGGATTCTTTAGTAGACTTCAATCCGGAATATGGCAAGGTAGGGCTTTTGACTGCAGGAACCTCTGACATTCCAATTGCTGAGGAAGCGAAAGTCATCGTCGAACAGGGAGGATGTGAAGTCATCAGTTCCTATGATATCGGTGTTGCAGGAATCCATAGGCTGTTTCCACAGATTGCACATATGGTTGAAGAGGATGTCTGTGCATTCATTGTATGTGCAGGAATGGAGGGAGCATTGCCTTCAGTAGTTGCAGGATTGGTGGATGTTCCAGTCATTGCGGTTCCAACATCTGTAGGTTATGGAATTGGTGCAGATGGAAAGGCAGCATTGTATTCAATGTTGCAGTCCTGTGCTCCAGGATTATCTGTTGTCAATATAGACAATGGATTTGGTGCAGGAGTTTGCGCTTTGACCATTGCTAAAAATATTGCTAAGAAGGTAAGAATGTCTAAGGAATAGACATTTTTTATTTTATATTTTTTTAAATTATTTTTTATTATCAATTTTGATTATTCAAGTGATTATTTTAATATTTTAATTATATTAATTTTGTATATTGGTGTTTGTATTGATTTTTAGAGACTTCGATCCGGAAATTCATGATGTTTATAAAGTGGCTGAACTGATTTATGATGTTGATTATAGAACATTCAAGCATGTTTTCAAATCAAAGGAAGAAGGTGTGGAAGCCATTAAAAACAGATTGCTTTTGATTGATTTTGCAAAAGATGCTGAAGCGGATGAAAATGATTTGTTCTATGTCTTCTTTGATGATGAAGACACAGAGGAAAAGGAAATTATTGGAATGTTCAATGGTGGAAAAGGAGTGCAGCATTCTCTTTTTGGAGATATAAAAAATCAATTCAAAACTCTTAAGTTTTCTGAAGCATTAGGTCTTTCCAAAGTATCTTTCATGGACAATTTCGTTTTGGTTGATGTTGAGGATGATGACTTTTACATTTGTGAATTGGCCATTTGCTCTAATCAAAGGGGAAAAGGCTATGGAACTGAAGCTTTAGACCAATTGATTCAACTTGCAAGGGATTTGGATTGCAAAAGAGTTGTTTTGGATGCTGACTTTAGGAATGATGGTGCATTCAGGTTATACAGTTCTAAAGGATTCAAGATCTTCAACAGAAAATCATTTGGCGTTCCTGGTAAAAAAAGAGGGATGCGGAATATGGAATTGGTTTTAAAGTAATTATTATCCTTTTTTTAACTATTTTTTATTTTTTTTATTTTCATTTGCTCTTTAATAGATTTTATATAGTTTTAAATCTAAAATAAATATAGGACTATTTTTATAAAATTTTAAATTTAGGTGGATCATGTATACAGATATAGAGTTATTCGCAGGGGCTGGAGGTTTAGCTTTAGGGTTAGAAAAAGCTGGTTTTCAGCATAAATTGCTTGTTGAAATTGATAAAGATTGTGTTTCAACTTTAAATAGGAATAGGCCTAATTGGAAAGTTATACATGATGATATCAGTACTGTAGATTTTAAGAATATTAAAGCGGATGTTGTAAGTGGGGGTTTTCCATGTCAAGCATTCAGTTATGCGGGTAAAAAATTAGGATTTAATGATACTCGTGGAACATTATTTTTCGAGTTTGCTCGTTGTGTAAAAGAAGTACAACCAAAAATATGTGTTGCAGAAAATGTTCAAGGATTAGTACACCACGATAAAGGCAGAACACTTAAAACTATGATTTCCGTTTTAGAAGATTTAGGATATAATATCCAATATAAAGTGTTAAATGCTACTAATTATGGAGTGGCTCAAAAAAGAAAAAGAATGTTTTTAATTGGCACTCAAGATGGATATTATTTTGAATATCCCAAACCACAAAAACAAATTCCTACATTAAGAGATGCTCTTAAAGACGTTCCTAAATCTGAAGGTTCAAGTTATCCTGATCATAAGAAAAAAGTTTTAGATTTAGTTCCACCAGGTGGTTGTTGGATAGATTTGCCTGAGGATGTTGCTAAAGATTATATGGGTAAAAGTTATTATTCTGGTGGGGGTAGAAGAGGTATGGCTAGAAGAATCTCATGGGATGAGCCATGTTTAACATTGACCACTTCCCCTGCTCAAAAACAGACTGAAAGATGTCATCCTGATGAAACAAGACCTTTTACAGTAAGAGAGTATGCAAGAATTCAATCTTTTCCTGATGAATGGGAATTTGTTGGAAGTGTTTCATCCCAATATAAACAAATTGGAAATGCAGTTCCAGTAAAATTAGCAGAAGCCGTCGGAAAACAGATTATAAAAGCATTAAATGGTGAAACCTCTAAAAAAGAGGTTCAATCCAAATTATTTTAATCTTTTTTAAAAATAAAATCTCTAAAACGATTTAATAAATCTTCATCTTCAGAGGATAATTGTAATTTTTCTTCATCATAGCCATAATATTTAACTAATATATCTTTAATAGCTATAGGTAAAGCTTTATGAGTTTTTTCAAGAGATTCTGGGTCACCTGTAACTAGTTCATAAACTTTTTTTCCACCTATTCTCCTAATCCTTTCATCGGTATTTTCATGATATTGCCATAATCTATCTTCATTTTTATAATTTTTACTGACAATATATCCCCAGTAAGCTACTGCATTTGGATTCTCTTCAATAACTTTTTTTAATTTATTAAAAACAGTTTTTCCAGAACCACTATTTGTAGTATTTACCTTATTTTTAATTTCTATGAAAATTGTTCCTTCTTCATTCATCAAGTCTAATCCTGTTTTATGCCCTTGTTGTAAATCGATCCAACCATCAACATGCCCTAATATGTGTTGATGGAATTCGCCAATTGCCATTTCGGACTTTTTTCCTCTTTGTCTTATGATTTCAGCTTCTTTCCATTCACTTAAATTTAAATTGTTAATATAAACATCATATAGTAATTTGAATTCATCAGTTGTATTTTCAGAATGTTTTAATATCTCTTCATTACTTTCGTATTCTGGAACAAGCATATATTTTTCTATAACAATTTTCACTTCTTTTAAAAAATCTTCATCGGATATAAAATCTACATATTTATTTGCCATATTAACCCTCTAATAAATATTTAATATTTTTATTTTATTTATACATATTATTTTCATTTTCTATTTCAAATAATCTGTTTTTCAACTTTTTCAATTTTTTATCAAATTAAATTTATTCGTAATTAATCAAACTAGTTATTCTTTCATAAAAAAAAGAAGATGATTATTGAAAGAATTATTTTCTTCTTCTTTCAAACTCTTCTAGAATTTCATCAAATTCCACTCCTTTGTATGCTAAAAGGAGCAATGTATGAAATATCAAGTCAACAGATTCATAAACCAAATTCTCATCATTTTTAGAAGCGATGAGAGTTTCTCCACATTCTTCAGCTATTTTTTCAAGGATCTTGTCCTCTGCCTTCTTATCGCTGTCTTTCATAATGTTTGAAGTGTAAGAGTCTATTGGTGAATCTCTGCGACTTTCCAATACTTCGTAAACATCTCTTAAAATCTTGTCATTTGCCATCAATTCACTTCCTAAGTTATACTTAGTGCTTTTGTTGGGAATTTTTAATAGTTTCAGTTATTGCAATCAATGGATGTTGGTCATCATCAATGATTGTTATGTCATTAAATGAATCCAATCCTTGTTTTTCAGCGGTTTTTTCCATACCCAATTTAATGTCCTTATGGAAATCCACAACATAGGAATCGATTTTGTCCAATCCTAATTTTACAGAAGCCACTGCTCTATGGTGTCCATCCACTAAAATGTATCTGTCCCCAGTTTTAACTACAATTGTTGGTTCTGCCAATCCTTTTTCAAGTTCATAGGTTCTTCCTTGCAATTCATCTGCATAAACCCTATCCTGTGTAGGTCTTATTTTCTCTACAGGAACTTGCTCTCTTGTTAAAGTGGTTTTAATGTCATAGAGCTTTTCCATGGTTTCCTTAAATGCATTGACTTTAGTTGGAGTTGATCTTTCAATATGTGACCTTACAATATCTGTGTTGGTCATGATTCCTTTTACATGTCTTTCCTTATCAACAACTGGAAGTCTTGAAATACCATGTCTGAACATAACTCTTGATGCATCGTTGATATGCATATCCTCTCTTGCAACGATTACATCTGTGGACATTATTCCACTGACTTGATCAGTTACCCAATCCTTTAGCAACAAGTCGTATGCAGTGATAATTCCAACGATTTGTCCGCTTTCATCAACAACAGGATAACCGTCGTGCTTTGTTTGTTTCATTAATTTAATAACATCATTATTGAGAGTATCATATTTTACTGTAAATACGTCTTTTGTCATATAGTCTCTTACTGTTGCCTTTTCTGTATCCATATTCACCCTCCTATATTGTAATTAAATTTTGATAATATAAAGAAAAAATTGAAGAATATTTATTCTTCAAGCAATTCTTTTAAGATGTTTACAGTTTCTCTTGGGTCAGCTTTTCCTTTGGTTAATCTCATTACTTGACCCATCAAGAAGTTCAATGCACCTTTTTCACCATTGTGGTAATCATCTACAGCTTTAGGGTTTTCTTCAACCGCTTGTTTAGCTGCAGCTTGAACTTCATCATCTTTAACTACACCAATCAATCCTAACTCTTCAGCTATTTGTTTTGGAGTTTGCTTGTTGTTTGGCATTTGTTCAATGATTCTTTGACCTGCTTTGGTGGTGATTTCTTTATTTAAGAGCATATTCAAGAATTCAATCAAGTCATCTGCCAAGATTCCACTTTCTGCAAAGTCAAGTTTATTGTAAGTCAATACCCTTTTAAGTTCGTCTCTCATCCATTTAGCTGCGAATTTAGGGTCAACTTCTTTAGCCACTTCTTCGTAGCATTGAGCCAAATCAAGTTCTGAGGTAAGCACTTTTGCAGATTCCTCATCGATTCCATATTCACTAACGAATCTTTTCACTTTGTTGTGTGGTGCTTCAGGCATCACATCAAGAACCTTGTTGATTTGGTCGTCACTGATTTTCATTGGTGGCAAATCAGGATCTGGGATGAATCTGTAGTCATCTGCATTTTCCTTATCTCTCATTGAAACGGTAATCATTTGTGATTCTAAGAAAGCTCTGGTTTCCTGTTTGACTTCACGACCTCTTTTTAAGAGGTTTTTCTGTCTGATCACTTCAAAGTTCAAAGCTTTGTATGCACCTTTAATGGAGTTGATGTTTTTCATTTCCACTCTGTTTCCACCATTTATGGAAACGTTTACATCTGCTCTCATGGTACCTTCTCCACGAGCCCCTCCACTGTATTCCAATACTCTGATAAGTTCTTTTAAGAAGTTACGAGCTTCTTCTGGAGAGTGCATATCAGGTTCAGTTACGATCTCGATAAGTGGAATTCCAGAACGGTTGAAGTCTACAATACCTCTATCCGGTTTGTATTGTCCAGGGTCCTCTTCCATGTGAATTTCTCTGATTCTTACACCATTCAATTCCCCTTCGTAACCTATTGGAACGGAAGTTTTCTGATATCCGCAAGGCAAATCAGGGTAGTCATAGTGTTTTCTCATGAAATAAGTAAAGTTTTTATCAATTTTACAGTTAAGCATCAATGAAATCATTAAAGCGTTTTCAATAGCTTTTTCATTGGTTGGAAATGGTTTAGCACCTGGTTGGTTTAAACATACTGGGCAAACGTTTGTGTTTGCTGGTGCTTCTTGATAGTTTGTTGGACAGTTACAGAATAACTTTGAATCAGTTTCAAGTTGTACGTGAATCTCAAGTCCACACATCATATTTACGTCTATATTAATCCCTCCAAGGATTTTTAAATATTATGTTAATTGTTTTTTTAATTAAATAAGAATAAGTAGTTAATAGAAATAAGCAGTTAACTTAATAAAAGTTATTTAAAAGTTATGTTAATTAACTATAAATTCATATTATGTTAATTTATGTACTATTATATTTATAAAGATTTTCTTTATATAAAATATTATAATAAAAATTAGATTTTAAAAGTATTAAAAATAAGAATTATATAATTTGTTTATTATTTAAATTTATTTTTCAAGGAATCCTTAATGTATCTTTTTATGTATTGATCCAATTCTGGGTTGATTTCACTTTTTTCAGGACCTAATTTGCTTTTATCTGTAAATGTTCCCTTGAGAGTTCTTCCAGTCCATTTAACTTCTTCTTCAACTCTTTTACCATATTTGGTTCCAAACATTTTAAAGAGTGGGAACTTAGTGATTCCATTAGCTCCACTTAAGATAAGGATTCCTATATTCGCTAAGTTGTCAGTCCATGTTCCACAGATGATTTCCAAATCCGGAAATTCAAGTCTTATTGTAGAGACTACTTTAGCGTAGTATAATGATGCCGGTTGGGAACTGTTTACATACTCAGTTTCTGGATGAGGATTTAAGGAATAAAAGATCACTCTATCTATTTTATGTTCTCTGATGTAGTCCTTAAGGTATTCTATATCTTCAAAGCTTTCTCCAAGGCCTAAAATTATTGTAATTGCTTTTTTGAATCCTAAATCGCCTGCCTTATCCAACATATCACTGATTTGATCCAATGGCTTGCTTGGGCAGACAGTCTTCTGAAACTCTGGATTTGCAGCTTCAACAGCCCCTGTGATTCCTTTTATCTCAGATCCATATTCCTCCAATTCAGAGGTGATTCCGGTGTTTAACCAAACTCCGTCGCCAGTTATTGAATGTATGTTTTCAGCTATTGACTTGATTTCTGAGGTAGTGAATGATTTATATCCTCCAGATAGGAATTCTATATTCCAACCAAGTCTGCTGCACATTTCCGCTTCTGCCAATATATTGTTCACTCTGCGTTTTGCTTTAGTCGGATCCTTGATTTTGTTTTTTTGAGTGCTCATATAACAGAATTTGCAGTCTCCCTTATCACACCACCATGATAAAAAAACAGCTCTTTCTAAGCTTATCTCATCATATCCCTTTTTTAAGCTAAGATTGTTTGCTTTGGTGATCAATTCAAGTGTTTCAATGCTGTTTATATCATTCATGGTTTCGCCTTTTCTTTTTTGCTTTTGTATTTCTTGTTTGTCCTTCTTGTCTTTAATATTTATATTTATTCTTATATATTAAATTTATATATTAAAATTTGTAAATAATGAATATGGTAGGGAATATAATATTTTTCTAGATTATTTTTATAGAAACATTTATATACTATGTTAATCAACATAATATTACTGTATTATTCAGTATGTATTTTTAAAACTATGATTTGCAAGCATGGGTTGTTTTGCCGTCGTAGCTCAGTAGGTAGAGCGTTCGGCTGTTAACCGATTGGTCACAGGTTCGAGCCCTGTCGACGGCGCTTATGGGCCCATAGCTTAGCCAGGTAGAGCGCTCGGCTCATAACCGGGATGTCATGGGTTCGAATCCCATTGGGCCCATTGTATAATCTAGTTTTATTGCATTCGTATTTTTTGCTCCGATGGTGTAGTCCGGCCAATCATTTCGGCCTTTCGAGCCGAAGACTCGGGTTCGAATCCCGGTCGGAGCATTTTTTATATTTGAAAGATATTTGGGAATCTCCTTCCCTCTCTTTGTAGCGGGGGTGTCCGAGCGGCCAAAGGAGACAGGCTTAGGACCTGTTGACGCAGGTCTACCAGGGTTCGAATCCCTGCTCCCGCATATTCTTTAATTTTTTTAGTTTTTATTCCTATTATGGTATTCGTTTGCCGGGGTAGGGTAGGCGGTCATCCTACGGGACTGTGGATCCTGTGACTCGGGTTCAAATCTCGGCCCCGGCCCCATTTTTAAACTTTTTTATTATTTTAACTCTTTTTAAACTACTTTTTCATTGATTATTTTACTTGTTAAAAAGTTTATTTGTTCCAATTTATTTCGTATATTACTTTTCAAATGCTCTAACTGCTTTTATTTATATCTAAAGAAATAAACTAAATATAATTAGGTTACATTTTAATTAGATTTCATTTTAATTAGATAATATTTTAATTAGATTAGATCTTAATTAGATTACATTTTAATTAGATTATAATTAATTTAGGTTACATTTTTAAGTGGGTTTTAATATGGCTAAAAAAGGTTCAGCTGAGGAAAGAGATTTAGTTCATAAATTATGGGATAGGGATTTTGCAGCTATGAGAGCTCCAGCATCTGGTGGTGCTACTAAAAAGCCATTGCCTGATGTTATAGCAGGAAATGGTAAAATTTACTTAGCTATTGAAGTGAAGACAACTACTAAAGATAAGATATATGTTGATCATCCTCAAATTGATGCTTTAATTGAGTTTTCAGAGACTTTTGGTGCAGATCCATACCTTGGTGTTAAATTTAAATATACAAAATGGTTTTTCTTATCTCCTGATTTAATTGAGAAAACTAGAAATGGTAATTATAAGGTAGAAAAGAACTACTGTTTGGAAAAGGCATATGAGATTGATGAAATCTGTGGCTTTGACAAGCAAGTCAAATTTTAATATTCATTAAACATTCTATTCTCATTTTTCTCTTTTTCATTTTTCTATTTTCATTATTTCAAAAATTCTTATTTTATTTTTTTATTTCATCAATAAGTTTATATATTATTAAAACATACTTTATAATACTGTATTATTATTTATGCCAAGATAGCTTAGAGGCGAAGCGGTTGGCTGCAGACCAATTACACGGGAGTTCAAATCTCTCTCTTGGCTTTAGGTTAACATATTGCATATGTTAATCTATTAAGTATGGGGTTATGGTGTAACCTGGCATCATCTGGGACTCCAGTTGTCTTTGAAGAAATACGCGTAGTCTGATGATCAGTATACATTGGTTATGTGATGACCAATTGGAGTACTGAGGCAAGAGAAATCCTAGGATCGGGGTTCAAATCCCTGTGACCCCATTTTTACTTAATTTTACTATTTTTATAAACTATTTTTACTTAATTTTTTACTATTTTTAATAAACTATTTTTATAAACTATTTTTACTTAGATTTTTTCAGTTTTAAGATATTTTATAGTCTATTTTAGGTAATTTTTTCATTATTTTTTATTCTTTTTCTTATTTTTCAGTGTATTTTAGGTAAGTTTATTTACTATTTCTTAAAGAATATTTAATAGATTTTAAATTAATTTTTTAAGTGATATTATGGAAAAAATCAATAATGTTTATTGTATTGAAGGAGTAATGGCTGATTCCAATTCATATTTGATAGATAACACTGATTCAGATTCTGAATATAATTACATTTTAGTGGATGCTGGAACTGGACAGAGCAATTCAAACTTATTTTCAAAAATCAAAGAGATAGGCATTGAACCTGATGATATAGACTTGATTGTAAACACTCATTGCCACTATGATCATGTTGGTGGAAATGACTTCTTCCCAAATGCTAAAATAGCTATTCATAAGATTGATGCCATTGCACTCAGAGATCCTGAAAGTGAATTGACCGTTTCCTCATTATTCGGTTCAATTGTCAGAAGGCATGATGTGGATATTGAACTTGAAGAAGGAGATAAAATAGCTAATTTTGAAGTTATAAACACTCCTGGGCATACCAAAGGTGGAATATCATTATATGATGGTGAGATTCTTATTAGTGGAGATACCATTTTTTCAAATGGTGGAGTAGGTCGTATGGATATTGGTGGAGACCCTAATGACATGAGGGAGTCATTAATGCGTTTAAAGGAGTTGGATGTTGAATATTTGCTTCCAGGTCATGGCCCTTGGGTAAAAAACGGCAATCAGCATATCGAAATGTCTTGTATGATGATGGGAATAAGATAATAATTATTTTATTCCTTTTTTTATTGAAAAAATAATTAGTTTTAATATTTACGAATGAATACTTCATTCATAAAAAAATAGTGGGATTGGGGATTTAAAATCCGAATAATCCTCCAGCGCCCATAAATTTCTTTTCAGCTTTTTCAAAGGCATTCCTTTTTACAAGAATTGAAATCTTATCTCCGTTGCTTAATATGTCATCCGGTTGAGGAATTTCCAATTCGTGATTGTCATTATTCTTAGAAATGATAATGTAATCCTTGGTAGGAGAGAATTCAGAAACTTTCTTTCCAAATACCTTTGGATTTTTAATTGTCATATCTAAAATCTCTGCATTACCTGCACCAAATGCCATTAAGTCAGCTACATTTGGTCTAGTAATAACTTTCTCGAGGAATCCTGCTGCAGTTCTTTCAGGACTGATTACCTTATCAATTCCAACTTTCTTAAATGCCTCTTCGTGGTCAGGGTTACTTACTCTTGCAATGATTTTTCCATCAGTGTATTCCTTGACAAGAATACAGGATAATAAGTTTGATTCATCATTACCGGTAGTTGCTACAAAAACATCTGCCTCTTCAATATTCGCTTCTTCCAATGTTTTTGTATCGGTTCCATTACCACAAATGACCATTGCATCCAATTCCTCTGAAGCATGATCACATAAGTCATCATTGCTTTCAATAATTGTTACATCATAACCATGAATGATTAAACGGTCTGCAAGGGAAAGCCCTACACGACCTCCGCCCATAATCACAATATACATAACAAACACCTAAAAACTTTTTTCAATGAATAAAAATTACTATAATTTTTTTAAAAATCACTAATATTTATAATCATTAATTATGTTGTAATTTTCAATATTTTTTATGAAAATTAACATATTGTTTTAATATCTTAATTTATATTTATAAATCTTTCGTAATGTTAGTTTTTATTTATTAAAACAATAATAAAATAAGTGTTTTCAGGTGCTTTTAAGGCGCTTTTAAAGTGAAAAATGGTATTTTTTATTCAATTGGACCATTTTTCTTTATGTTCTTAATTCTTCTCTTTGGATTTATTAATCCGCTGATGGTTCTAAAGACCACTAAGACAGGAATGATTTCTAATCTGCCAATCCACATTAAGAAAATCAAGGTCAGTTTCACTGGCATTGGCAATCCACCAAATACAATTCCAGTACTCAATCCGTTATTGCTTTGAATGGAAATAACGTCAAATAATGCTGTAAATGGATCATATCCATAGAGAGTCATTATTATCCACCCACATACCAAGAACATTAGGAATATCACTATATATGCAGATGCCTCTTTTATCTCCCTTTCATTGATTTTCTTTCCTCCAATTCTTGTATTGACTACTCTCCCTTCTGGTGAAACAAGGTTGGTGATAGTTAAGTTCATTCCTTTAAGTACGGTAATTACCCTAATAAGCTTTAAACCACCTCCAGTAGATCCAGAAGAACCACCAATAAGCATTAAAACCATTAAAACAATAAGTGAAGCGCTGCTCCATCTTGCAAGTTCATAAGGAGGAACTACATTTGCACCGGTAGTTGTGATTGCAGAAACAATGGTGAACAATTCCTCGATAGGCACCATTTTATTTGTAACTAAAATGAATGCGCTTGCAATAAGAATCAAGCAAATAAGCAATTGGAATTGCACATCCTTTAAGACAGATTTTCCTTTAGTCTTGACAATCTTATAGTGGATGGAGAAGCTTGTTGCGCCTAAAATCATTAAAGCCATAGTGATTATGTAAACCAAGCTGTTTTGATAGAATCCTACATTTGCGTTTTTAATTGACATTCCTCCAGTGGAAATGCTGGTAAATGTAAGATTTATTGCATCGAATATTGGAAGTCCTGCCAAAATAAAGAGGATTATTCCTGCAGCGGTGTAAATCAAGTAAATTTCCAAAGCTTTTCTTAAGGTATTTGCAATGTTCGGCTTGATCTTTTCCTCTCTTGCCTCTGATTTGTATAATCTTGATGCAGCAGTACCTGCTCTGATTAGAATTCCGATAAATATGATTACAATTCCCAATCCGCCTATCCATTGTTCCAAACTTCTCAAGAATAAGATGGATTTAGGTAAAATTTCAACGTTTACAAAAAAAGTCATTCCACTACCTGTCCATGCAGACATGTTTTCAAAAAGCGCATCGACAAAGGGGATATCTAATGAAAGGGTCATGATTGAAGCTCCAATCATTGAAGCCCATAGCCATGCAAAGGAAGATATCAGCATTCCATGTTTCAGTCTAAGCTTGTTGTAATTCTTGAATTTTTTAGTAAAAGCAGTTCCTAAAAGGAATGAAATAAAACAAGGAATGAAAAAAGCGCTAACTTTAATGTACTCTCCGTAGATTAATGCAACTAGAATAGGGGCTAATAAAACGATACCTAATCCTTGCATTATGTATCCTAAATAATGGAGCACTACCAATAAATCAGCTTTAGAAATATATTTCCTTTTCATACAAATATTGATTATACTTTTGTATATTTAAATATTATTATAGGTTAGTTTTTATATATTCAAACTATGCTAGGTTAAGATATGTTTTGGGGCTTATTTTTGTTTTGTTAGTTTTTATATATTCAAACTATACTAAGTTAAATATATAATTTTAAATAAAAGATTTATTAAATATTTTATTATTGAGATAATTTTTTTCATTGAATAACATGATTTTTTTTAAAATCATCTCACTTATTAGAAAACAGTAGCTGATAAAATGAAAAACAAGAAAGTCCTTATATTCTTATTATTTGGTTTGGTGATAATGGCTGTTATGCTGTACTTCATTGGTATAGATGAGGTCATTGAAGCACTTAAACTATCTAATTTATGGCTTGTCTTATTAGCTATTGTTATACAGATCTTTACTTATTTTTTATACACATGGAGATGGAATATCATCAACAAGACAGCTAATATGGATTTGGGAATAAAAAAATCACTCCCTATGGTTTTAGTTAGTTTGGCGGTAAACAACATCACTCCAAGCGGTCGTGGTGGTGGAGAACCTGTAAGGGCTTATCTTTTGGCAAAAGAGGGGCATTTTAAATTTGAAGACACTTTTGCTACTGTTATTGCAGATAGGGCTTTAGACACATTTCCATTTGTCATACTCGCTATCTTAACAATTATAGGAATAATCTTAACTTTTTCATTGGATATTAAATTGATTGCTTTTTTAGTGATTTGTGTCACTCTAATCACTGCAGCGGTTATTCTATTGATTTATGTTTGCATCAATGAGGCTTTTGGAGTAAAGCTCACTTCATGGATCATTAAAATCGTTCGCAGATTATATAAGAAATTCAATGAAGGTACTGAGCAAAGAATTATTGAGGCAGTTAAAGTCTTCCAAGCTAGAATGAATGCATTGCTTAGAGATAGAACCATCTTATATCATGCTCTCCCATTATCCTTTGTCATTTGGATTTTTGAAATATTGAGGGTTTATGTAGTCTTTTTAGCGTTTGGTGCCAATGTCAGTCCAATCATCATTGGTGAAGTCTTTATTTTAGCATCATTTGTAGGTATGATACCACTTCTTCCTGGTGGTCTCGGTGCAGTAGATGGTATAATGATTCTCTTCTATGCAACCGCAGGTATTACCGCTTCCATAAGTGCAGCGGCAACTGTTGTTGAAAGACTGATTTCATTTTGGATGACAACATTTGTAGGATTGATATTCCTTACAATGTTTGGAACAAGTGTTTTAGATAAGGCATTTGCACTTGCTGGATCGAATAAGGATGATGAAAAAGATACGAAATCCATTGAAGAATCATCTGAGGAAAATGAGATAATTGATGATGCTGATTCTAATGAAGATAAAGCTCATCTTGAAGTCTTGGAAGGTGAAGAATCAGAGGAAGAAGCTGTTCTTGAAGTTTTGGACGATAAAGAAAAAGAAGTTTTAGAAGAAAAAGTTCAAAACTAAAAATCAATTTAATAAAAAAAGTTTTTAGAGCTAAATATTAGCTCTATTTTTTAATAATTTTACTATTTTTTAAAAGTTTAATTAGGGATTACAGTAACATTATTCTCATAAGTGCATCCTTGATATTTTCCATCACCTGCATATGTAAAATCACCATACCAGTTCTCATTAGGTGCATCCTGCAGATATTCGGCATTTTCAATAAAGAATTCACCGTTTTCATCCGTTTGTGCGGCCACCAATGTTCCCATTTGATATCCTGGCTTATGATATGTAATTGTTTTATTTGCTACTGCTTGACCATAGGAATCAATCAATGCTCCCTTAAATGATCCCCCTTCTTCAATTTCAGTAGCATTCACTATCATGAATGTAGCCACATCATTGTTGAACTGGAACCAAAAGACACCAGCGCATATTGCAAATGCAACCAGTAGAATTAAAAAATAATAGCTTTGTTTTTCCATTTAGACACCTTAATTTTAGTTTTAACATTATAATTAAATTATAATCAATTACTATATTAGAAAATATTTTAAATAAAGTTTACTTTTTATTTAAGAAATGTTTGCAATCAAATAGGAAACTTTATTTTAATGAATTAATATATATTTAATTATTAGTATAAATTAGATAACTTAATTTTTTTAAATTAATCTCGAGATTTTAATTTATTCTAATTCAATATTTAAATATTTAAATGGTGAAAAAATGGAAATTAACGGTGTAGAAATTAAAGATACTTACGCAGAAGGTTTCGGAATTAAAGTAACTAGAATCTTAGTAACTGCAGCAACTCCAAGACTTGCAAAAATCGCAGCAACTGAAGCAACTGGTTACGGAACTTCTGTAATCGGATGTCCTGCTGAAGCAGGTATTGACTGTTTTGTACCAGCTGAATGTACTCCTGACGGAAGACCTGGTTACGCAATCATGATCTGTCAAGGTGGTAAAAAAGCACTTGATCACGAATTAATGGAAAGAATCGGTATGTGTGTATTAACCGCTCCTACTGCAGCTGCATTCAACTTACTCGAATCTGAAGAAACATTAAAAACCGGTAACAAACTCAAATTCTTCGGTGACGGTTACGAAAAAGAATGCTGCATTGACGGCAGAAAAGTACACTCCATTCCTATCATGTCTGGTGACTTCTTAGTAGAATCCGAATTCGGTTACAAAGATGGTGTAGCTGGAGGAAACTTCTTCATTTTAGCTAAAGATGTAATGGCCGGAGTAAAAGCAGCTCAATTAGCTGTAAAAGCAATTTCCCACGTACCTGGTACTATTACCCCATTCCCTGGTGGTATGGTTGCTTCCGGTTCCAAAGTAGGATCCAACAAATATTCCAAATTCTTAAACGCATCCACTAACGAAAAAATGTGTGTAACCTTAAAAGACCAAGTAGACTCTGACATCAGACCAGATGCAGACGGTGTATTTGAAATCGTTATTGATGGTGTAGATGAAGAATCTGTAAAAGCAGCTATGAAAGCAGGTATTATGGCAGCTTGTACTGTTGACGGTGTACTTGAAATCAGTGCAGGTAACTTCGATGGTAAATTAGGTTCTTACATCATGAAATTACACGAATTATTTGAATAATTCTGTAATTCATTAAAATTTAATTAATCGATACATTAATTATTAAAAAGTAGTTATAGTATTGATACTTTGAGATAATTTTATTATCTCAACTTTTTTTCTTTTTTTATTATATTTATTTTATCATTTTTTAACGAATTTTTTGAAATTGCATTACAATTTATTAGGTAAGGAATGGTCTGAATGAAGGAATATTTGCAAGAGACAAAAAGCATTGATTATATGAATCCACATATTCAAGAAAAGGTTCAAAAATTAAAAGATCAATCATGGGATGATGCAGATTATATTAAAAGGGCTTATGTTTTTGTAAGAGATGAAATTCCCCACTCATGGGATATACAAACAAATATAGTTTCAAGGACAGCCAGTGAGGCATTAATAAATAAGACAGGGATATGTTGGACAAAATCATGTCTTCTTGCAGCACTTCTTAGAGCAAATGGAATTCCATCAGGAATCAGCTACCAACTCCTTACAATAGCTGAGGATGATAGTTTAGGCCATATTGTTCATGCATTGAATACGGTTTATATTGAAGATTCAAATAAGTGGATTAGGCTTGATGCTCGTGGAAATGTCGGAAATGATGGTGATGAGTTTAGTTTAGAAAAGGATTGCTTGGCTTTCTCACCTAGAAGCGAATTTGGAGAAATTGATTATAACGACAACAATCCTGATTTGGATGAAAGACTCGTTAATAAACTTGAAGAAACTGGGAATCTAATGGAAATGAAAATAGATTTTGAGTTTTAATTAGTTGAGATTATAAAAAAGAGTTAGAGTTTACTCTTTAAATTGTTTAGTAAACTCATTTATTTCATTAAAGCTTAAGTTAACTCCCAAAATGATTCCTTCATTTTCAAGTTCTTTAATAGCCATATTTAAAAAGAATTGATCAGGGCCAGATACCCAATGGGAATGAACTTCATTTACTGTGCTGTAAAGTGTTTCCAAGGATTCTCGAACATTTTTATTTGAATTTATTTTTTCAATGAATGCATCCTCTTCACTTTCATCTAAAACGCCAATGGTTCTTGAAACAGGGGTCTTGATTCCATGGAAATGGTATTCAATATTTTCAAGATGACAGTTATATTTTCTAAGGATGTCCAATTCCTTTCCAATGAAATCGACTCCATGCCTTTCAGTGATATGAACTAGATTAGGTTGTACAGCAGCAAAGTAGATGTCAGTTCCTCCACTTGATTCAGGGGAGATAACCTTATTTGCACCGGCATGCTTTAATCTTTTAATGCTTTCCTTTTTACTTGCCCTTGAAACGATCCATGCGTCATTATACAATTCCCTTGTTGTAAGGACGATAAATAGATTATCAACATCACTTCCAGTTGCAACTATCACACCTAATGATTTGTCTATATTAAGTTTTTTAAGTGTCTTGTCTTCAGTAGCATTTCCATTAAGCAAGATTACATTTTCATTCTCTTCAATATCCTCTAATTTTTCCTCATTTTTTTCAATAATGAGTACTTTTTGGTTTCTTTTCATTAATTCTTCATAAACTGCAGTACCTACTCGTCCAAATCCACATAAAATATAGTGATTTTGCATGTCTGCTAATTTCCTTTCCATAATTCTTCCACTCCTCATATCTTGAAGGTTTTGTGTAACCGAACTAATGATAAATGTAACGATATAAGCTAGAATCCCTACTCCTGATAGTGCTAATGTGACAGAAAAGATCTTTTGCAATGGAGTTATTGGGATAATATCTCCATATCCCACTGTAGCAAGGGTTATTATAGTGTAATATATTGAATCGTATATGTTCAATTCCATAATGTACATGGATCCTAAAATTCCATATAATAATATAATAACAATAATGAGCACTGCATAAATCCCTGTTCTGTCTCTTCTAGAATAATTGTATATGATTTTTATGCCCTTCATTATTAACCCTCATTGGATTCCAGTTTTAATTTTTTTAAAAAGTTCTTTATTTTAAATTTTATGTGCTGAATTATAGCACAGACTTTTTTTAATTTTCTTTAATTTTTCAGTTATTGTCCTTATATTTAATTATTAGTTTGATTATATAATATAATATTTATGTAATTTTTTTAAATAGTTCTAATTTTTATAGGAATTTTTTTAAATGATTAAAAGGTGAAACAATGGATCCAATTGACATGATGACAACAGACTATAATTGTGAGTATTTAGGGCTTTCTCGTTTGTGCTTGATGGAAAATGCAGGTAAATCAATATCTGATGAGGTAGCTACCCTTTCAACTTTCAAGTTTTCAAAACCTGTTAAGATTATAATATTTACAGGCTCTGGAGGAAACGGTGGAGATGGTTTTGTAGCTGCAAGGCATTTGTTGAATAGGGGCTTTGAAGTCGAAGTCTACTGCTTGAATGCTCTGGAAGAGATTAAGTCTGATGATGCATTGGCCAATCTTGAGATTCTCATGAACATGGAACCAAGGCTTTCACGATTGTCTGTTGATTTCATTAGGGATTCCAGTGATTTGGACAATCTTGGTTTTGACTCAAATAGTGAATATATTGTGCTGGATTGTCTTCTTGGAACTGGAATCAAAGGAAAACTCAGAACAAAGGTAAGAAAAACCGTAGAATTGATTAATGAAATTAACGGATTGAAAGTAGCTATAGATGTTCCTTCAGGTTTGGATCCATTGACTGGAGAAATATCAGACATTGCTGTTGAAGCTGATTATACTGTAAGTTTTCATAAGATCAAGACTGGTGTCAAATTGGCAGGTGAGGAAAAGACAGGTGGAGTAATCACCTGTGATATTGGAATTCCAATTGAAGCTGAATTGTTCGTTGAAGGTGGAGATTTACTCAGGTTAAAGAATAGGTCAAAAGACTCCCATAAAGGCAATAACGGTAAGGTCTTGATTGTTGGAGGAAGCAAAGATTATTATGGCGCACCTGCTATTTCAGCTAAGGCAGCTATTGCAACAGGTGCAGATTTAACTTACATTTACACCCCTCAAAATGCTGCTCTTGCCATAAAGTCACTATCTGAAGATTTTATTGTAAAAGAGGCAAAAGGGGATTACTTGTCACTTGAAGATTTGGATGATATTTTGGAACTTGCCTCTAAAGTTGATGCAGTTCTATTAGGTCCTGGTTCAAGTCAAATGGAAGAGACACGCAAGCTATTCAATGTATTGGCTATGAAGATTGACAAGCCATTGGTATTAGATGCAGATGCATTGAAATTAGTGGATTTAAGCATTGTTTCTAAAAAAGAGGATTTGATAATAACTCCTCATTTATCTGAATTTAAGTCATTCTTTAAAAATGTTTCAAAAGAGGATTTGAATAACTTGGAGAAATTTTCTCAATTGGATGATAAGGAGAATTTGGACTTTAGAAAAGTCAACGACAAGATTGATGCTATTCATAAGATTACAAGAAATATTGAGGGTTCCGTTATCCTAAAGGGGAAATATGATTTCATCTTCAATGGAAATAGATTGAAAATCAATAGAACCGGCAATCCTGGAATGACTGTTGGCGGAACTGGAGACGCATTGGCAGGAATTTGCTTAAGCCTACTCTCTCAAGGATTAAGCAGTTTTGATGCAGCGCTACTTGCTCCATATCTTAATGGAAAAGCTGGAGATTTGGCTTATGAAGCTCAAGGATATGGTTTTGGAGCACAGGATTTGACACAGTATTTAGGTGCTGTTATGAATGGTTTAATTGAATAAATAAATTGAATATTTTTTTCAATTGAATGATTAGGAATATTCGAGTATTCCTTTTATTTTTATTTTTATTTTTTTATCAAGTGATTAAATTGAGTGATTTAGTAAAAGCTATTTTTAGAAACAGAGCGAATAGATTCATTGCTGAAGTGGAAATTGATGGAGAGATAGTCTGGGCCCACTTGCCGAATACAGGCAGATGCAAGGAGCTATTGATTGATGGTGTGACTGTTTATCTTAAGCCAAGCGATAATCCAAACAGGAAAACAAAGTATTCTCTCTATTTGATTGAAAACAACGGTGCGCTTGTTGCCATGTATTCTCAGGAAGCAAGCAAGATTGTCATTGATGCCATATTGAATGGAAAAATCAAGGAATTGTCAGGATACGATATTGTCGAATCTGAAAAGACTATAGGCAATTCCAGAATTGACATTTATTTGGCTAATTTGGATGAAAACGATAATCCCATTGATGAAACATATGTTGAAGTAAAATCAGTTACATTAATCAAGGATGGAATTGCACAGTTTCCGGATGCCCCTACTGAAAGAGGCAGAAAACATTTGGAAGAGCTTATTTCACTTGAAAAAGAAGGAATCCGGTCAGTTGTATTTTTCTTAATCGAGCATCCAAATGGAAACAGCTTCAGGCCTAATTGGGAAAATGATCCAAAATTCTCTCAAACTTTGAATAATGCATACAATGAAGGTGTTGAAATTCTCGTCTACAAAACAGAAAACACCTTAGAAAAAATAGAATTAGTCGGAAATTCACTAAAATTTAATTTAGAAAAATAAACTTAATTTGATAAACTTATGATATAAAAATCGCTAATTTTGCTTAAAATTTAAAAATAATGAAAAATAGTTTAAAGAAAAGCGAGAATAATATGCAAAGGTTTAATTTTTAAAAAAAACATATGTAAAGGGGGTGATATGTAATTGAGTACATATTATTCTCGGATTATTATTTATTTTTTCATATTTATATAGTTTTTGCTTAAAAATATATTTTTTATTATAATTTAAAAAAATAAATTAAATATTTAATTCTTTTTTTATTTTTCATCATATTTTTTAAACAATCTACTATTTATTATAATCCTTATCATTAAAAAAATAGGAGATTTTTTAATTTTTTTAAAATAGTTAAAAGTTTACTTTAAAAAATAGGGCTTGAATTGGATTAAAAACAAAATAATTAAAATAGAAAAAAAAGAAGAAAAATAGATAAATAAATTATCTATTTAATTTTTGATAGTTAGCAGCTTGAAGACCGTGGTACTTAATCATACCCTCGATTTCTCTTTGGTCTGTTTCCTTATCTTCAAAGGTGATTTGTTCAATGCTGTGTAAGCTGAAAGGTGATTTTCTGCTTAATGGCTGAATGGAACCTTTGAATAATTTCATTACGACTTCTCCGCTAACTCTTCTTTGCATATGGTCGAAAGCTTGGTCGAGGTCTTCTCTTAAAGGCTCTTGCCATAATGCTTCGTAAACTAAATCAGCATATAATGTGCTCATGTAATCTGCAAATCTCAATTCATCTACAGTTAAAACTAATTGTTCTAATGCCTTGTGAGCAGCAATCAATAATTTAGCACCTGGAACTTCATAGGTTTCTCTACTTTTAAGACCAATCATTCTGTTTTCGATGATGTCAACTCTACCTACACCGTTTTCACCAGCAATTTCATTTGCCTTGTTGATTAAGTCTACAAGTCCCATCATTTCTCCATTGATAGCTACTGGAACTCCTTCCTCGAATTCAATGCTTACTTTGGTAGGAGTGTCTTTAGCGTCTTCTGCAGATTTGGTCCATTCATAGATTTCTTCAGGCGGCTCATTTGCAGGGTCTTCAAGAACATCCCCTTCAATAGCTCTTCCCCAAAGGTTTTCATCAATACTGTAGATTTTATCATAGGATAAGTTTAACCCATGCTCTTTTGCATAAGCAACTTCTTCAGTTCGGGTCAAATTCATTTCTCTGATTGGAGCAATGATTTTAAAGTCAGACATGGATCTGATGATAGCTTCAAATCTGAATTGGTCATTTCCTTTACCGGTACATCCATGTGCAATTGCAGTCGCACCTTCTTTTTCTGCAATTTCAATGATTTTCATTGCAATTAAAGGTCTTGCAAGTGCAGTGCTTAATGGGTAACCTTCATATTCTGCATTTGCCTTGATTCCTCTTGCAATGTATTCATTTGCAAATTCATCTTTTGCATCAATGATATAGTGTTTGCCTGTATTGATTTTGTCTGCGGAATTTTGTGATTTTTGCAATTCTTCTGCAGGTTGTCCAACATCAACACATGCAGTAACTACTTCATAATTATATTCTTCTTCCAATAATTTAACACATACAGTAGTGTCTAATCCTCCACTGAATGCAAGAACGACTTTTTCCATATTATCACTTTTTCATTTAGTAAATTAAATTAAATTTATTTTTAAATTTCATAATTAATATGCAATTCATTATAATTTAAGTTTAAATTATACTTTAACTTTTGTTTTTTATTATATATAGTTTTTAAGTTTAAATAAAATAAAAAATAAATAAATTATTGATTTAAAATACTTATTTTTTCGAAAATAAGAAACTTATTTTTTAAGGCAATTTAAGGCGATTTGATGAATGATTTAAATAAAAACAATTTAGAATTGGAGATTATTTCTTCTGGAAGCGGAGGATTCATATCTGCTAATAAGAATATATTCAACTGCATCAATCTGTCAGACAATTCTAAATTTATCATTAATCAAGCCATTAAGGGAACTCCTATGCTTAAGATTGGAGATGGATCCACTAAAGTCATGCTTGTTGCAGGAGTTCATGGAAATGAATTGGCACCGCAAATCGCTGCTTTGAACCTAATTGAGCATATTTGTGATTTGGATTTAAATGGAAAGTTAAATGGCACTGTTTATGCCATACCCTTTGTATCTCCAAAGAGCACTATGGAAAATTCAAGGTATCTTGATGGAGTTGACTTAAATAGGTCTGCCCATTTGCCTCATACAGTAACAAACACTATTCTAAAAAAGGCTAAGGATTTGGACGTTTCGGCTATAGGTGATTTCCATTCATCTGCACCTAATTCCAATCCTGGAAAAGAGGGAATCTTTTGCACTAAAGTCCCTTGCTCTAAAAGCTATTTCATAGCAGAGCATATTTCCGAAAAGGTAGGCTCTGAAAAGATCTTATACCCAAGTGCGGGTGTTCCATTTAAGGGGGCTCTTGAAGATGAGGCGAATCTGATTCAGATTCCTGCAGTAACCTGTGAGGTTTTATCTGCTATTGGCTATTCAAATGAAAAAATCTGCAAAAGGTCCTATTTGCAGATGAAAGCATTTTTAGAATACTTTGATATAATTGAGTAATTCTGTAATTTTTATTTTTCATAATTTTAATGGATGTTTCCATTCCTATTTTTCTTATTTTAATTATTTTTTTTATCCTATTTTTTTTAATCGTAAACTATTTATCATTATTACTTCTCAAATGCTCTCATTTAGTTTATATTAGCTTAAAATCTAATATTTAATAAACATACTTGCATGGAGTGTTATAGAGTATGTTAATAAAATAGGATGTGTTAGTATTTCCTCTTATAAAGGCCATACGATATTTGCATTTATTCTTTCTCTATTCATGTTTTATGACCCTTTGGCTATTGCATTAGCGGTAATCTCAGCAAATATTCCAGACTTTGACCATGAGTTCAAAAGGAATCATGTTCTTTCAATCATAGCTCTTGGAGCATTGATTTCATTATTTCTGTATTTCCTGGGTTTGCCTTACTATTTGGGTCTAGTGATTATTTTTCTTGGAACCATATTCCTGGTTTCAAGTCATAGAGGATTTACCCATTCTATTTTAGGAGCATTTCTAATAACCGTTTTCCTGTCATTATTTTTGTTCTTTGGAATTGGATTGTATTCCTATAACCTTGATTTCAACAATTCAAGAAACATTATGATATTATTGATATTGATAATTGCATTGGCATTGTTGTTTCTTAATAAAAGATTGTCTCCTGTATTTTTAGTGGCAATTGCGGTTTTGGTGGTAGCGGTTAATTTGGGATTAATTCCTCCATTAAAGATAAATTTGACATTGCTTGCATTTTCAATATTCTTTGGCTTATGCAGTCATATTGTATTGGACTCTTTCACTCCCTCTGGAGTAAAGGCATTCAGCCCATTTAGAGACAAGGAATACCATAAGAAATTCGGTGTTTCACTGTTTTTGATTTTAATAGGGATGTTTATTTTATTGTTTCCTAACAAGCTATTGTTTTACCTTAATTTTTTATCTCTTTAATCTCTTCCTTTTCAATAAATTTCTCACTGATTTTCGCTTATTTTTTAATATTTTTTTTATACTTAGTATTACTATGGCAGTTTATCAATGAATTTTCATGAAAATTATAAAAAGATTTATAATAAATAATCATGATAAATAATAGTATTTATAATATAATAAAAAAATTAATTTTTTTACTATCATTATATATAATTTATATGGTGCTTTTATTGCATATTTTTCTGCGCAGGATTTTGTCATAAAAGTGTCATGAATATTTATGATAATTTATCATGATTTGTTATGATTGGTTAAAAAATTTTAACTCATTTTATGCAAATTTTTGACTTATTGTAAATATTAATATAATTTAAAACATTATGGGGTTATTTTAATGTTTTTAAGTAGAATTTATTATGCGATTGCTTATTTAGTGGTTCTTATTTTAGAGATTATCAAATCTACAATAGATATGGCTTTAAGAGTCTTTAAGGTGGATGGCTTTGAGCCTATTGTGATTGATATTGATACTGAACTTAAAAGACCAATATCCCAAACAATTTTGGCCAACAGTATTACCTTGACTCCTGGAACCTTGTCTGTAGACTTGGATAGTGAAAATCAAGTCATAAAGGTAGCAGTTATTGCTCCGAGGGATGTAAAGGATATCATTCCATTTGAACCTTATATCAAGGGAATGCTAGAATAATTTCTAAAAATCATTTTAAATTCATTTTAAATTCATTTTAATGATTGATTATGATTTTTAAAATGATAAAAATGATAAAAATAAGCGATTTAATTTTCAAATTTATGTTTATTGTGTAAATTTATAATCATAGAATGTGATGATAATGGATATTTTATTGATTTCTGAGTGTTTTTTAATAGTTGCATTGATTGTATTTCTAATTGCAACATTGAGGATTATTACATATAAATCTATATCTATGGGACTTATAGGTACTTCTTCATTCACTTTAGCACTTACTTTGCTACTTATAACAGTCGGTACAATACATAATATCGGATTTTTCAAGGATATTGCTCTAGCATTGCTTCTATTGGGTATTGTTGGAACAATAGCTTATGCAGCAGTTATGAGGAGGGCTTAAATGATGTTTGGAATTGATCCAGGAATAATCAATATGATTCAATCAATCCTGCTTGTCATTTCTGCACTTCTGATATTGATTGCAGTAGTAGGTGTTTTAAGAATTGATAGAAACTTAGATAATGTAGTCTACGCTAGAATTCATATTTTAGGTATTGTTGACGTTGCAGGAATAATAGCATTCCTTGCTTTAGGTCAGCCTTTATTTGCCCTAATTTATTTATTCCTAGCGCCATTATTGGCTCATGCATTAGCTAATGCTTATTTCCATAGTGAAGATACTCTTAATAATCCAGTACTTAATCCAAACCTTGAAGAAACTTCTGAAAGGGAAGAAGATGAAATTGATTTAATTGATGAAGTGCTTCTTGAAGATAATTTGGATTTAAGTGATGATTCAAGTATTGATGAAAATTTAGATGAAAAAAGTGAGGATGATGGCAATGATTGAATATATAGTGATTTTTGTTGCAGTTTTAAGCGCTATTATCGCACTTTTACAAAATGACTTGCTTAAGGCAGCTATTTTAACTGGTATCTCTGGTTTTTGTGTAGCGTTCTTATTCCAGATCTTGCTTGCTCCAGATGTAGCTTTAACCCAAGCTATTGTAGAGGGGGCTATTGTACCGGTATTTATCGCATTGGCTGTTTTAAAAACTAGAAGGGAGGAGGCATAGTTATGATGGATATTCAATTGGCTTCTTTATTCGCTTCTGGTGCATTTATAATTATTGGACTATTTGCAGCAATTTTCATTGATAATCTAATTAAGAAAATCATTGGTATTGCTTTTATTGAGGAAGGTGTAAACCTATTCCTGATTTGCTTAGGATTTAAAGCAGGTGGAGTCGTGCCTATCTTCTTGCCTGGCATGACTGCTGACTGGTTTGCAGCAAATGCAGCATATCCTTTGCCTCAAGCATTAGTTCTTACAAGTATTGTAATTGGTGCAAGTACTTTAGCAGTGATGTTGGCTTTGGCTATGGTTTTATACAGAAAGCATGGAACCTTAAGCGTATCTGAAATGATGGGGGATGAAAAATGAATTACCTGATTCCTTTAATGGTTGTCATTCCAATATTAGCTGCTTTAATCGTTAACATATTTGGCGGAAAGGACAAAACAGTTAAAGCCATTTCAATTGTAGTGGCTATTGCAATTCCTGTAATTGCAATTATTGCGGCAGTCGGCATCCAATACTTCGGTGGTCACGACCCAGCGCTTCTTGCAAGTTCACTTCCATCAAACTTGGTTGGCACTCTTGTAGCAAGCTACAATACTGGTATTGTCTATGTCTTTGAAAATATTGAAAGGATATTCATATTCCTAATGGGCATCGTTGCATTCTTGGCAGTATTGACATACTTCTCTGAGAAAAAGGAAGTGTCTGGCCCTTACTTATACCTTATCTTTATGGGTATAGCATCTGTAACTGCATTGATGTTATCCAACGATATTTTCAATATGTATGTTTTCTTTGAAATTACAGCTTTAACCCAAGTTGGTATCATTATAGCTTCAAGCACTGAAGACAATTATGAAATCGCTTTGAAATACTTGATTTTAGGTGCAATAGGCGGACCAATGCTATTGTTAGGTATTGGATTCATTCTTGGAACAATCGGTTCAGTAAACATCAACGATATTATCTTTGCAATAAGCAACAACTATGTAAACCCTTATGCTCCAAGCTTAGTGATTGGTTTTGCCTTGATATTGTTCGGATGGTTATATTCAGCAGGATTGCCTCCATTCCACACTATCAAATCAGCTGTTTACTCAAAAGCAAGACCTAACGGATCTGCAATATTACAAGGATTTTCCGTATTGTGCATGCTTGCATTCGGTATTGCAATGTACAAGATATTTGCATATATCCCTTACTTCAACACAGCAATAATCGTATTTGCTATTCTTGCAATGGCTTTAAGCATTGCAATGTCTGCAATGGAGGTAGACTTTAGAAGAATGATAGCATTCCTTGCTGTAGGGGAACTTGGTTTCATTGCATTAGGTTTTGGTATAGGAACACAATATTCAATTGCAGCGGCATTGTTCCAGGCAGCAAATGAAATTGTCATAACTGCATTGCTCTTTATCGGATTCGGTACTGTATACTACCTCACAAAAACATCCGATACAAGAAAGTTAGGTGGATTGATTGCAGTTGATTCAAAAATGGCAATAATGGTATTGCTTGGAGGATTCGCTTTAGCAGGTGTTCCACCATTCAATGGATTCCAAAGTAAATTGATGCTTGTGCAAGCTGCATTGGATGCAGGATACACTGAACTTGCAGTTCTTGCTATCATCGTAAGTGTTGTAATATTCTTCACATTCGTTAAAGCGTTCCATACAGTATACTTGCAGCCTAAGCCAAAAGACTTGAAGTTTGCGCATGACAAGATTCCAAAGGCTACTGTATTCTCTGTAGCTGTATTGCTTATAATCTGTTTGGCTTTAGGTATTTTCCCAAATATAGTAACTGATGTATTCATTCCATTTGCAGGAGGATTGATCTAATGGCTTTATATCAAAAATTCCTTGATTCAATTAAAGGACTTAAGTCAAGTTTATCTAAAGACCCTACAACTATGGATAATGTTTCAGGAGCAATAGCTGCTGAATTCCTAATATTCGTTTCATTGATTCTTGCAGCATTATTCCTAAGGCATGTCAGTGTAGTTGCTTCAATTGTTGTAGTGCTTTTAGTTGCAATTTTATTCTTTACAAATATGCCTCTTGCAGGAAAGATAAAATCCGAGCAATCAGATTCCTTGGAAAAAATGACATTCTATGTTGTTGTAGCTCTTGGAATTTTAGTTGCAGTAATTTATTGGGGGTTAAAATATGTCTGATAAAATTACTAGTCTCAGATCTTTAATCATGGCATTGGCAGCAATTATTTTTGCATCTACATTATTCGATGCAATCTATGGATTCAAAAGCTTGATTCAACCGGGAATCAGTTTGGTTTACAATGCCATTGGAACACAGCTTGCTCCAAACATGGTTACTTTGGTTGTATTCGATTGGAGAGCTTTTGATACTTTAGGGGAATCATTGATTCTAGTGACTGCAGTGCTTGTTGTATTGCTTGTATTCGGTAAAGGAAAGATTTTAGACAAGAACATAAATGCTGATATGAATGAAGGGGATGATGAATGATGGCTGAAGGAAAAAAATCTCCAAATTGGAATAAGAATGACAGCAGCCCGATATTGAAGATTATGGCTCTTCCAATAGCTATTGTGATTATCGCTTTAGGTATCATGACCATTTTAGGAGGACATATCACTCCTGGTGGAGGTTTCCAAGGTGGAGCTATGATTGCAGGGGCAATCATATTCTGTGTTATTGTTTATGGTGTTGATGGAACTCCATTGAAATTGTCTCACAGGTTCATTTCCACTTTAGAATCAATCGGTGCATTGGCTTATGTATTGATTGGTTTGGCAGGGCTTGCATTGACAGGCTCCTACCTTTATAATGTAGGTGGAAACCTTTATGGACAAGTTCCTCAAGCTATTGCAACATTATTCTCATATCCTGATTTGACCCATGCAGGAATCGTGCCTTACTTGAACATTGCAGTTGGACTCAAGGTTCTTGTAGGTTTAAGTGCAGTGGTAATTGCATTTTCACAATTTAAGAAATTAGCGGAGGAAGAGGAATGAGTATCGCTAATATTGTAATCGGACCGGTTATCATTGCAATCATATTCGGATTCATTGTAGGTTCAAGGGTTCACTTGAATCTGGACAATAGCTTTAAGTTTACAGCAAGTGGAATTTTAGCCCTTATAATTGGTGTTCTGATAATGTCTTATGGATTAGGACAATTCCCTGTTTATAATGATTTGCCAATTGCTACCACCTTTTTGGGAGCGGTCATTGGCGTATTGATAGGCAGTGCATTATTAGGAGGACGAGCGAAAGGAGATCATTAGGTATTGGGATTATTAATGGTCTTACTTATTATTAAGGAGAAGAATCATGTATTTAACAACTAATAAGTGTGATGGACAAGGAGATTGTATAAGAAATTGTCCAAGTGAAGCAATACGCTTTGTAGATAATAAGGCTTTTAGCTGTATGTGTTGTGGTGCTTGTTTCGAAGCTTGTCCAAATCATGCTATATTCAAGAACAAATACGGAGGATATGTTGTAGATAGGGCAAAATGTAATGGTTGTGGAGTTTGTGAATTCACTTGCCCTATAGAAAGCATACATCTTGATGATGGAATAGTTAAAGGTATCTGTTCACGTTGTGGTGTTTGTGAAGATGTCTGTACTAAAAAGGCAAGAGTGGATACTGATAACCTTGTTCTAGACAAGCAGAAGGTCTTGCTTAATTCATTGAAAATGGTTGCAAACACTGTCGGATTCGGTGCAGGAGTCAAGAAGATAGAGAGCATGAAACTTCCTGTAAAATCCGATAAAACAGCAGACAGGATTTGCATCAGCACCGATAGCGAGAAATGTGTGAAATGTGGAAGATGTGCATACTACTGTCCTACCAGATCAATTGAAGTCATTATACAGGATGAAGGATACTGTGTAGGATGCAAGGTATGTGAAGATGTCTGTCCTACAGGTGCCTTGAAAGACGGCGAGTATGATAAGAGCATTTGTACCTTGTGCTTGGCATGTGTTGAAAACTGTATCAATGATGCATTATGTGTTGATGACTTTAAGATAAAAAGAAGCATTAAGGATGACACCCTGTATTCAAATGCTGAAGGAAGCATTGTAAGTTGTCTTAATTGCGGATTATGTAAAGAGACATTTGATAGCCCAGCACTCATTAGGGATGAAAATGCCTTGAGATATGACCCTTCACTTGATGAGGATACTGAAGAGAATAAGGCTAAACGTCTTGAAGCGATTTACAACTGTCCGGTTTCATCATTGACAGAAAGTGAAGACAATAAGCTCTTTGGATACTGCGTATCCTGTGGAAAATGTGTTAATGAATGTAAGGAAGAGGCAAGAAGCTTCCAAGTAATCTCTTGGGATGGAGAAGTCAATGATGACTGCATTTCATGCGGTATATGTGCTGAACTTTGCCCAGAGGATGCAATAACCCTTCAAAGAGGAGCAATCAATGTTGACTTGGATAAATGTATCATGTGTGAAACCTGTGCAATTCACTGTCCTAAGGATGCAATTCCAAAAACAACAAGCGTCAAGTATGAAATCTCTGGAGGATTCAATTACATTGATGAAAACTTATGTGTAAAATGCGGATTATGTAAGGACATATGTCCAGAGGAAGCGATTTATACAGTTGAAATTCCAAGTGATGAAGTAAATCTCGGAACAAAGAACAAGAATCTTAAATTCGTTGTCGATGACGATAAATGTATTTACTGTGGAGCATGTATGAATATCTGCCCATCTAAGTCATTTATTTTCGAAAGAGAGTTTGAAAGGGTGAATTAGGAGTTTGGTAATTATGAAAGATGTATTGAAGATTATGCTTAATGGAGCTTACACTAATTTCAAAAGAATTCTCTTTGCTGCAGACAGAGTGACTGACATGGAACTCCGCAATGCCATCTTGACAGGAACAGTTGAGCCTGACAAGAAGGTGGATGAGGAAGCATGTATCGGTTGCGGAGGTTGTGCAAATGTCTGTCCAACCGGTGCAGTTACAATGAAACCTCTGCAAAACCCTGTAAAGCTTAAGGAAGGATGGGTAAAGACTGAAGTTCCAGAACTTGACCCTTTAAAATGTGTAGTTTGCTATTGGTGTCATGATTTCTGTCCAATCTATTCATTCTTTGAAGAGGCAGGAACCATTCACCCTGGTAATGTCGGTGAAATCAATGTTGACACAAGCGAATTGTTAGAGGAACCTATCAAGATATCCCATGACAAGATTGCATTTATTGCACAATACTTATCCGACAAGTCATTATTGTCTGAAAATATTGTTCAAGAGGATGAAAAAATTGAAAATGTCGGTGTAGCTCTTGAGAAGGTATCCAAGATAAAGGACATTCAAGATAACATTAATGAAAAGTATGAGAAAGATGTTCAACGAAGTGCTGAATTGAATGAAGAGGATTCAGATGATGAGGGAGGTGAATAGATGAGTCTTAAAACACTTTCAAGGTCAAAAGCAATCCATATTATGTTGGTTTATACTGGTGGATGCAATGGCTGTGATATTGAAATTGTAAATGCAGTTTTATCTCCTAAATTTGATATAGAGCAATATGGTGTCTTTTTAACATGGAACCCTCGTGAAGCTGACATTCTTGTGGTTACAGGACCGGTCACTCATGACAATAGAAAGCCATTGGAGGATATCTATAATGCCATTCCAAATCCAAAGCTTGTTGTTGCAGCAGGCGCATGTGCAGTGATGGGTGGTGTCTATAAGAATTGTCATGGAGACATTCCTTCAGAGGAAATCGAAGGGCCTGTTGAAAATGTGATTCCTGTGGATGCTAAGATTCCAGGATGTGCTGTAAGGCCTCAAGATGTATTGGCAGGAGTAGTTGCATCTTTGCCGCATTTATTGAATGCGGATTAATAGGTGGATTTAAGAGATTATTTTTATTTATTCATTAAAGGGATGATGAAATGGAAGAAAAGAAAGCTAAAAAGCAGGAAATCATAGAAACTGAGATTCAAATGGGTACAGTTCACCCTGCTGCTTTAGAACCTTATAGGGTTAGATTTTTCGTAGAAGATGAGATCATTAAGGATGCGGAAATCACAATTGGTGTAAACCACAGAGGTATTGAGCGTATTATGGAAGGTCTTCCAGTGGAAAAGGCAAATATGCTTACAGAAAAGATTTGTGGTATCTGTTCAAATGCACATACATGGAACTCTGTAAGAACTGCTGAGAAAGGTCTTGGAGTTGAAGTGCCTGATAGAGCTGTTTATATTCGTGTAATCGTTGGAGAGCTTGAAAGATTGCACAGTCACTTATTGTACTTAGGTCACGGTTGCGAAACCTTGGCTCATGAAACATTCTCCATGAGAGTTTTCTTCATTAGGGAAACCATTATGGACCTTTTGGGAATGATTGGAGGAAACCGTGTCCAATACGGATGTTCCATCATCGGTGGTGTAAGGCCAAGATGTGAATTGGATGACAATAGAATCCGTAGGATATTGGATGGAATGGACTTGGTGGAAAAGAACGTTGCAGACTTTGCAGACAGATTCGTTCATGATTCAATTGTACTGTCAAGGATTACTGGCACTGGTTACATTCCGCAGGAACAGGCTCTTAAGTTAGCTGTATCTGGCCCTACATTACGTGCTACCGGTGTGAAAAGGGACTTGAGAACAGACATGTATGAGTATGATAACTTCGATTATGACATTATCACTCAAGATACCTGTGATGTTAAAGCTCAGCTTCTTATGAGAGTCTTTGAAATATTTGAAGCAATCAAGATAATTCGCCAAGCCATTAGGGACTTGCCTGAAGGAAAGATCACTGACAGGTCTTGGGAAATGGTGGATACCGGCTTGATTGAAAGCTATATTGAAGTTCCAAGGGGAACATTGTATCACTCCTATGCAATTGAGGATGGAAGAGTGCGTCATTCTATCATTAGGACTCCTTCCATGAGTAATATTGGAGCTATGCAATACGCATGCATTGACAATCATATCACTGATGGCCAGTTATGTATTGTACAGTGCGATCCATGCTTTACATGTTCCGATAGGGCAATAGAGGTTTATGATACAAATAATAACAAGTTGGATAAATCAATTTTGAAATCCAATATTCATTAAAATCTAATTATAATTGGGTCAAAAAATTGAAATCCAATATTCATTAAAAATTAAATTATTCAAATTTACGTTTAACGGTTAATTAAAAATTATTATGAGGAAAGAGAAATGGCTTATGAAATATCACTTATTTCAATTTTAGAGGTTATCCTAACACTTATCATAGCTTTGTTCATAGGTGTTTTGATTCCTGGAATTGAAAGGAAATATGTTCAAGCAAGGATTCAACAAAGAATCGGGCCTCCAGTTACAAGTCCTGGGCTATGGGCATCAATAAAGTTCCTGTTCAAGGAGAACATAAAACCTAACTCTCCAGCACCAGGATTATATAAGGCAATGCCTATTCTTTGTTTCATTGCAGTATTAGCATTATTCTTGGCATTGATGCCAGAGAATTATCAGTTCATGGCTTTTGCTAGCTTAATAGCTATTGTTGGATTCTTAAAAGTTGAAGAAATCGCTTATGTTTTGATGGGTTCCTTATCCAAATCAGTAATGAGTATTAACTTAAGGTTCCCAGACCATGTAAAAGGTGCTGAAAGACAAGGATTGCTTGTATCATCCATTGAAGACATCAGTTCAAACAGATCACTCAGGATGATTATCTTTGGTTCATTCCCATTGTATTTGGCTTTATTCATACCTGCAGCATTATCCAAAAGCATTTACTTGGCGGATATTGTAGCTTATCAGCAAGCTAACGGTCCGTTCCTATTCACTTTAGCAGGTATTATCGGAACTGTAGTGTTCTTTATTGGATACATGATTCTATTGAATGAATATCCATTCTCCTACATCAAGGCTAAATCTGATGTAATTGAAGGGCCATATATGGAACTTGCTTCAAAATACCGTAGCTTTGTATACATAACCAGAGGATTCCTGATATTCACTTTAGGTTTAATGTACTGTGTACTGTTCTTAGGTGTTGCACCAGAACTGTTCTCACTTAAATTCATTGTATGCATTATTGTATCTGTCTTGCTTCCGGTCATTATGGCAATTGTCAGTGCATTCTCCCCAATATTCACCAACAGGCAATTATATCCTACAATATTGGTGACTTCT
Organism: Methanobrevibacter sp.; assembly: GCF_045114555.1. GTDB lineage: Archaea > Methanobacteriota > Methanobacteria > Methanobacteriales > Methanobacteriaceae > Methanobrevibacter. Next base: position 38,148 of record NZ_JBGUKT010000014.1, read on the forward strand.
GCACTCGGAGTATTGGCTATGGTCATTGCATTATTCTAAATTTTAACGTGGTGATTTTATATGAAATTTGTAATCAGACCTTATCATATCATGAGTCTTGGAGGATACATTGTGGAATATGATTTCCCATACAGGGATTTGATTATTGTCAATGAAACCGCTGAAGAGATTAAGTTTGAGATTCCAGTATTTGATGGATCTTATATTGAAGAGTATGAAAAGTTAGGTCTTAAGGTCATTCCTGTCAGCGAACATGACAGTTATTTAAACTTATATAAGAAAGCGCATGCTGAATTAGATGCGTTAAAGGCTAAATTGGATTAATTGGGGATAAACTTCATATTTTCCTCATAAATAGAAATCTTTAAAAAAATTTTTATCTTCAATTAATCTTTTTTAGCATTTTATATTTTTGATTTTTATTTTGATTTTAAGATAATCTTTAAATAATTGAATATTTTAAGTATTATTAGGTAATATTATGAATAGTATTTCTTTAACAATTACAACTAAAGAAGAGAAAGGAGTTCTTGATGAGATAACCGACATTCTTTCAAGTCATGGAATCAATATTTCCTATGTTCATCTATACGTAAATGATGATGTCGGAACATTGAATCTTGAGCTTGATCATGTTGAGAAACTCGATGAATTAATCGAAGACTTAGAGTCTAAGGACTTTATTTTAGACATTGAAATTCATGGTTCCTTAAATGACATCTTCGGTAAAAGGGTTCTTATTTTCGGTGGGGGAGCTCAAGTATCTCAAGTTGCAGTTGGTGCTATTACAGAAGCAGATAGGCATAATATACGTGGAGAGCGTATAAGTGTGGATACTATTCCTTTAGTTGGCGAAGAGAATATTGCAGAAGCAGTTGATGCAGTAAACAGATTGCCTCGTGTTGGTGTGCTTGTTCTTGCAGGGTCCCTGATGGGCGGTAAGATCACTGAAACTGTAAGAAAGTTAAAGGAAAAGCATGAGGACTTGATTGTCATCACTTTGAATATGCCTGGAAGCGTAACAGATGAAGCTGATTTGATTGTTACAGATCCGATTCAGGCTGGCGTAATGGCTGTTATGGCAGTTGCAAGCACTGCAGTATTTGATGTAAAAAGATTAGCAAACAATAATAAGTTCTAATTATTTTTCTTATTCTTCTTTAACATAAGATTTATTAGTCTATTTGACTAATATTATTCTATACTTTTATTTTTGATATTTTATCAGGAATTCTTATTTTATTATTATATTTTATTTTATGGATGTGTTTTGAATTACTAGAAAGGAAAAGTTTGTACATGGTTTAAGGTTAGGTATTCCAATCACATTTGGATACATTCCAATGGGAATTGGATATGCCGCTTTAGCTATTAAGGCAGGGCTGACTCCATTTGAGACAGTTTCAATGTCTGTACTCATTTATGCAGGTGCCGGACAGATCATGATAGCGACCATGTTGTCTCAAGGGGCAACTCTTTTCAATATTGTCTTGACTTCATTTGTGCTTAATTTCAGATATTTTGTAATGAACACATGCATTTACAACAAGGTTGATGACGCTTCCCTTGCTGTAAGAATCCCTTCGTCACACCTTGCTGTTGATGAAGCCTTTGCAATGTTCATGCTAATGGAAGAGTCTTCAATATGGACTTATATAGGTCTTGCAGGAATTGCATGGCTCTCTTGGATTTTTGGAGCAATCATTGGTGTTATAGTCTTGAATGTGCTTCCTATAATTGTTGCTAACAGTTTCAATATTTCCTTATATGCTCTATTTGTAGCATTATTGGTTCCTGCAGTTAAGGAAAGCAAGGAATTGGCTATTTTAGTTGTAATAACCGCTATTTTAAATGTTGTATTGCAGTTTTTCATTGGAACTTGGTCATTGATTATTGCTATTCTTTTAGGTGCTCTCATTGGAATGTATATAGTTGATGATGATACTGTTTTAGGGGATGCCTATAAGACAGGTGATGAGACTTGTAGCAATAAGGAGGTGCAACAATGAATATTACTTTGCTTATTATTCTTTGTGCACTTGTTACCTTCATCCCAAGGGTAATTCCAGCAATCTTTATGGAAAGATTGAATTTCTCTCCAAAATTCGAGAAATTCTTGAATCTGATTCCATACACTGCACTTGCTGCACTTATTTGTCCTGGTGTCTTGACTGTAGACCCTAACTTATGGTACATAGGTCTAATTGGAGCGGTAATTGCAGGTGGACTCGCATGGAAAAAGGTACCTCTTGGAGCTATTGTTATTTTAACTGTGATTGTTTTAATTGCAGTTTACTTAATTGTGCCATTTTTCCCAGTTTTAATTTAATTCTTTTATTTTTTAAAGAATTCTTTTTTTACTTTTTTAATTTAATTCCATTTTTCAGCTATTGTCACATAGCTCTTTATATTCACAGTTTTCACACTTTTTCAATCCAGTTTTAACTGTAGGTATTTCACCGTTTTCAACTATCTTGTTCACACTGGTCAAGACTTTAAAAAAGCTTTTTCTTGCATCTGTATCTATTATTACAGCTCTTCTATCAGCTATTTTCAAGTAATCAATGTATGCCACTGTAACATATGTGTTGAATTCCTGTTCTATTAGGAGAGCATTGGCTATTGCTTCCATGAAATCACCATCCCAGACTCCATTTATTGGAGGATTTGATGATTTCAGTGATATTGGGAAGTAATTTCCCTTTTCTACTTCGATTTTATCGATAACTCCTATTAAATCTAAACCGATATCTCTTATTAGATAGTTATACATGCTGGTTGGAAAAAACAGGTTTTGGATTTCGCTTCCATCCTTATCAAGAACTTTCATGGATTGGGACACTTTTAGAGAAAGTATTTTGATATTTAGGTTTATTTCATTGATTAGTTCCCTTTTCAATTCATTTAGATTATCGTTCTCTTTCTCTTTCTTTTCTTCATCAATGAATTCTATCTCTTCATCCTTTTTCAAGTTGCTTTCATCTATATCTTCTTTCTCATTTATCTCTTCGATAATTTCAAATGTAGTTTTAACTTGATTGCTTATTCCAATTGAAAGTCTCTTTTCTATTTCATTCTCATTCATGTCCTTCTTTATGTGTCTTAAGTTTTTATGAAGAATGTCTTGTATGTCTATTCTAAGATCCTTTAATGTTTTTGAGATAAAATAATCCTCTTCCACATCTTCGTCAATATTGCTTTGGAAATACAATTTCAAAGGACAGAACATATAACTTTTGATTGTAGATACGCTTATCATATTTTTAACTCCATATTATTTCTGTGGATAAGTCTTTGTTTTTCATATAATAAATAATATGCAGTTATTTTTGATTATAATTTGTTAAAAATAGTTTATTTTATGAAATAATTGTAATTTTTGATTTTTATTAGAATTTGAGTGTTTTTAATTAATTTTTATATTAAGTTGAAAAATTGATTTTAGGTTGTAATTTTTTATACATTTTAATTACAAAAACGATTAATTAAAATGATGGTTGTTAATTGAACACTATTAATTTTAATTCATTTTTTAAAAATAGTTTAATTTATATTAAAATTATAAAAATAGTTTTGAATGTAGGTAGATAAATTAGTTAAAAATAGTAAATAATAAAAAATAAAATAAGAAATCCAGTTAAACTGGACTTTCTCTTAATTTGATTTAATTATGTACTGGACTCTCTCTAAGTTTAATATATTCATTTAAAGATTCTCTAGTAGTTCCAACAAGAATTCTATACTTTTCAAACTCTCCATTTTTAAGTACTTTTTCTATTTTTCCTCTTGCAACCACTTCTTCGCCATCGATGACTTCTCCAGCATAGGTGTGTGTTAGAGATGCTAACTCTGAGATTTCAATATCTGGTCCTTCAAGGATTTCAACATCTTCTATTGTGTATACTGCAGGATTGTCAAAAGCTCCTAATGCACTTTTGATTGTGCAGTTAACTTTCGCAAATCCTTCTGGTTCGTATACTGTATCTCCCCATGTACCTTCGATTTCGTCGTAGTTTCTTGTTGCTAAAATGTCGAATAAGGTTTCTCTGATGAGTCCTCTATTGCTTTTACGTTCTTCATACCAAGCGAACTCTTCTTTGGTTAGACTGTCATCTTTTATTCTCTTATCATATACAAAGTCCCAGAAATCATCATTGATTCTGTTTAGTGTGATTGACTTGTCTAACTCGTCTATGAAAACAGCTTTGTCCTTGTTATCCTTGTATGCCTTGATTGCATTTCTATGGTTTTCAAGGCCGTAGACTACAAAGTCAAGGTCTGAAGTTCCTGCCTTTTGAAGTCCTGGCAAGATTGATCCTGAGATTCCAAGGTCATCGTAATCGATTCCTGCTACGTAATGGAAGAAGTCTGAAAGGTCAAATAATTTGCTTAAGAGTTCCTCTTTATAGTCAAGTTCTTCACCATTTGTCACTTTAGTGTTGATTTCGTCATAATAGGTTTCTCTAAGCCCTTTCAATCTTTCTTCCGGCTTGATGATTCTTTCAACCTTATCTATAGGAACTCCCATCATTTCAACGTTTGTAACGTCACAGAAGTATAAGTAATCTGGGTGATTTTCTCTTAAATATGCATAAGCCTCTTCAGATCCAACTTTAGAATATCTGATTCCATCCTTTTCCCTATCTCCATTCTCATCAGGAATGTATCTTAAAAAGCAGATAATCCTGTCTTCAGGGTGAATGTAATTGGTTGAAGCAAATAATAATCCATCTGTACTTATGATAAAATCTCTTGTTCTTACGGTTTTTTTAGTTTTGTCCATTTTAATCCCTAAATGTAATTCTTAAATTATTTTTATTAATATTTATTATGTATTCTTATTATTAATAAAGTATAATAATTTTGTTTAATTTATTTGATTTTTAAGTAAATTTTTAAATACTTTTTAAGTTAATAAAAATTAAATCGATAATAATATTAACTATCAAAACCTATCTAATATTGTAGTTAGTTCTATGTCATTTTTTCAAATTTTTTATTTGGATTTCTAGAAAGTTTTTAACGATAAAAAGCTTGTATGAAGGAAATAATGGCATACGAGAACTTCCAACAAATCCATAATTTCAAAAATAGATTATGAATCGTTTATTATTGTAACGGCGTAATTATAGACTTTATTTCTATATTGTTAAATTGGATGTGAATCTATGAGGTTTTTCAGACTCTTATGAATCTAATAATCAATTGGATTTGTCATCTGGTTAATGGTATTTCCCAGAGTTCTATAACTTGATTGTTATGATATGATTCGTAATTTAGACCTGGAAGAATTATTAAATCCGGAGGTGTCGTAATGAAAGACAAAAACACTAAAAACTTGAGAAAATCTATGAATCGTGGTTCTGTAGAACATGAAACAAAAGTAGCTGATAATGAGGGCGAAATCATGACTCTTGCTAAAAAAGATGTCATTAGCATTCCTCCAACCAAGACCATTAAGGAAGCTGCTGAAATGATGATAGAACATGGATTCAGAAGATTACCAGTAACCCATCCTGGCTCAAATAAACTTTTGGGTATTGTAACTGCTATGGATATTCTTGACTTCCTTGGTGGAGGAAGCAAATTTGATATAATAGAAAAGAAACATGATGACAACTTCTTGGCAGCAATCAATGATCATGTAAAAGAGATTATGACAAGAGATGTTATTTCTATCAGTCCTAAATATTCTATTAGAGAAAGCGTAGATTTAATGACCGAAAACGGCATTGGATCCTTACCTATTGTAGATAAAGAAGAAAAGTTAGTGGGAATAGTCACTGAAAGAGATTTCGCATTAGCGCTTGCAGGTTCATTGACCAATGAAACTGTAGGTGATATCATGATTAAGGATGTTATCACTACCACTCCTGGAACTCCTATTGAAAGCTGTTCCAAAATTATGGTAAGAAATAACTTAAGAAGAATTCCTGTTGTTGAAGAAGATAAATTAATAGGAATTGTCACTTCAACCGATATCTTAAGATTCTTTGGTGATAAAGAAATGTTTGCTTCTATGACCTCTAATAGTGGTTTAGATGTTTTAAAAAGAAAAATTTCTGAAATCATTAAACCAAACATATTAGTAACTGAATCTAGTGTTAGATTAGGAGATTTATGTGAATTATTAGCTGAAAAGAACATTGGTGGTGTTCCTGTAGTTGATGATGATCAACTTGTAGGAATTGTCACTGAAAGAGATATTTTAAATACAGTTCTTAAAGAATAATTAGATTTATTTCTAATTGGATTATTAGTTAATTCCTTTTAAATAATCCATTTTCTTTAAGTATTTTTGTGATTGCTCTTCTTTATGAAGACCAATCAGGTAGCTATTGTTGAACTTTTAAGAGATAGCTATTGGTAGGTTAGTTTATATCTTTGATTAGATACGCTATAGATTATTGAAATCCAAATCGATCAATTCATTTGGATTCTTTCTAATAGCTATTTCATTGGATTTTATCGTTGGTGTTATTATGAAAATCAAAAATATAATGTCTGAAAATGTGGTATCTATTGATAAGAATTTAAACATATGTGATTGTCTAAGAATGATGTATAAGGATAACTTATCTAGAATACCAGTCACTAGTACCAATGAAAATAAAAAAGTTTTAGTCGGAATTATCTCAGAAAAAGATATAGCTAATAAGTTAGGCTCCGCTAAATATGGTAATATGGCTCCTTCACATTTCCACGTATCCACTGTAATGGTCAAGGACTTGATTACAGTTGATGAGGATGATGATGTGACTGAAGTGGCAAAAATCTTGATTGACAAGAATATCGGTGCCATTCCAGTTTTATCTGATGGTGAAATGGTTGGAATCGTAACTAAATCTGATTTCATATATTTATGCAAAGCTAAAGCATATGAAAAGATTTCAGTTAAGGATATTATGACAACAGATATTATTTCAATATCTGCAGATGATCGTTTAGTTCACGCAAGAAAAGTTATAATGGACTCAGGTGTCGGACGTTTATTACTTACTGAAGACAATGAGCTTGCAGGAATTATTACTTCAAAAGACATTGCAAAAGCATTTGTTTCATTCAGGAAACACACTCCTGACAAGTATCAATCCTCTCAAATCAAAGAGTTGATTGCAGGAGATTACATGTCTGCAAATGTGGAAACAATCTCACAATATGCAACAGTTCCACAGCTTGCTGATGCAATGTTGGAAACTGGTTATAATGGTTACCCTGTAGTTGATGATGAAGATCAAATTATAGGAATTGTAACTCAATCAGATTTGCTAAAATTGATTTATGAAATGGAAACCCAATAGAGACTGTTTCAAGATTGATTTTGGTTTTAAGCATAAGTTTTCTTATGCTTTATTTTTCTTTTTTCTATTTTTTATTTAAATTTTAATTAATTGTTCTTATTTTTCTATTTTGTACTATTTTTATGCATTATTTTGAATTTACTTAGGTTATTTAAGTTTTTTTACCATATTGCTTTTTATACTATGATTAATATATAAAAAATAGTAAATAAATATCATTTTTAAATTAAAATTATTTAACTGGAGTTTTATTATGATAAATGATAAAGTTGCATTTTTAGGACCTCAAGGAACATTCTCTCACGAAGCTGCATCATTGGTCAGTGACAATTTGATTTCCTACTGTTCAATACAGCAGGTGATGGGTGCTGTAGAAAGAGGGGAATGCGTATGCGGTATTGTACCGATTGAAAATTCTATTGAAGGTCCAGTTAGCTTGACTTTAGATTCCTTGATTCATAATTTTGACTTGAAGATCAAAAACGAGATTGTCATTCCAATCAACCATAATTTATTGGCTGCTAAGGAAATGACTGTAGATGAAGTGGAAAATGTCTATTCACATTCACAGGCTTTAGGCCAATGCCAGCCTTATTTGGAAAGGCATGGAATCACTGCTCATTATACATTAAGCACTGCTGCAGCTGCTAAAAGGGTTGCAGAAACCGGTGAAGATGCAGCTATTGGAACATTAAAGGCAGCGGAACTCTATGGATTGAAGGTTATTGATACAAACATTCAAGAGAATTTCAACAATGAAACCCGTTTTGTTGTTTTGGATAATGAGGATTCTCCAATCACTGGAAATGACAAGACTTCAATTTCATTTTCATTGTTTGAGGATAAGCCAGGGGGACTTTACGAACTTTTAGCTCTATTTGCAGAAAATGATGTAAACTTGACTAAAATTGAATCCAGACCTTCTAAAGAGGGATTAGGTCATTATATATTTTTCATAGATCTTGAAGGGCATAGATTGGATGATGATATAGGACGTATTTTAAAGCATTTAGAGGAAAACACTTCATTCTTTAAGATTTTAGGTTCTTATCCTGTATTTAGTGAAGATTTATTCAAATAATCTTCTATTAAATCTATTTTTATCCATTAGAATTTTTTTAAACTTCAATAATTTTTCAATATTTTTCTATTTTTTAACTTGCATTTAGTATAATTTATTAAATATAAACTTCATATATTAATAATATATAAATACATAAATATATAAAATGAAAAAAGTTTGATATTTTTAATGTATAATATTTATTTATTCAATCGATATAAGGAGTAAAAGTATGAATCCAGATAGAAAGAAACTTATGCAGATTTTAGATAATCTTCAAAGAGATTATGAAGCTGGTTTGATTTCTGAAGAGAAATACCTTTATTTATCTGACCAGTATAGGCATAAGATTGAAACTATTGAAGTTAGTGATAGAATTCGTGCGATGCAAGGAAAAGAAGAAACTCCTTCCTCAATCAGATCAAGACATGATGATTCTCAGAAGTATCGGGAAGAAAAGGAAAAGTTAGTTAGAAAATACATTCATAATCCTGAGACTTATACAGTATCAAAAAAAGAAGAGGAGTCTTCAACTACCAGTCCATGGTATATTGCATTGGCAGTTGTATTTTTGCTTGTGGCATTCGGTGCTGGAATTACTTTTGGAATGTCCAGCATAGGTTTAGATGGGGATGTTGGAAATATGCTATCTGCTAGTGCAACTATTAATGACACTGCTTTTCCTGAAGTCAAGGTAAACAAGTCTCTCAGTTACAATTATACAAAATCTTACTCAAATACCACTAAATATGGTTCTTCAGATGATGATTCAAGTTCTGATTCCTCAAGTTCCTCATCAGATAGTAGCTCAAGTTCTAGTTCTTCCAGTTCCTCAGGTTCTGGTGGCAGTTCTAGTAGTAGTTCTGGTGGTGGTTCTTCTAGTGGAGGATCTTCTGGCGGTTCTTCAGGAGGAGGTTCATCTGGTGGTGGCTCTTCTGGAGGTGGCTCTTCAGGTGGTAGTTCTGGAGGAACTGACGAGTAAATTTATTGATGGTGCTACTATTATTTTTTTGGAGTTATAATATGAAAAAAATTATTGGTATCGGATTAGTATTAATTATATTGATTGTAGGTGTTTCATTTTTCATAAATAATCCTATAGGCAATAATGATGGAGATGACCTTTCACAGCAATCAGTGGATTATTCAGAAAATGGAATATCATTATCAATGCCTGGGAATTGGGTTTCTGCAAAATCCAACTCTAATGAAACAGTTTTAGCGGTTGCAGACCCTGATGCAAAGGATTCCTCAGGTTTTAATAGTATTAATGTGAATATTGAAAAGAAATCAAATGCAAGATCCCTACAATCTGAATTCACTTCCAATTACAATACATTGGCTCGTAATTCTGATTTTAATATTTTATACATGGGTAATGTTTCATTCAATGGTGCAGCTGCTATGGAAGCGGATTACACTTCTGTAGCAAACAATCAAACAAAACAGCATAAAGCTATTTGGATTCAAAAGGAATCTGACATTTATGTTATCTTATGTTCTGCACCGGAATCTGAATTCGATAATGTTGTAGGCACTTTTGATTTCATTATTAACAGTGTTCAATTATAATAGTGATATTTGATAAAAATTCACTATTTTTATTTTTTTAGATTATTATAGACTATAAGATTTTAATTATTTGTTATTGCAAAATTTTAAATGTTTATTTAAATATTTTAGATGATTTATTACAAGATTTTAAATTTATTGAAGTGATTTTATGGAAATTGTTTTATGCGTTACTGGCAGTATTGCAGCAACCGAAACCATTAAGTTAGCAAGGGAATTTAGAAGGCAAGGCCATTCTGTTAAGGCATTCATGACTACAGAAGCTACTAAAATTATCCATCCAAATGCTTTAGAGTTTGCTACTGGCCAAGAAGTTGTATTGGAATTGACTGGAAAGATAGAGCATGTGAAATACTCTCAACAAGATTTGATTTTAGTTGCTCCAGCTACTGCAAATACCATTTCCAAATTTGCATATAAGATTTCTGACAATCCTGTTAACACCCTTTTGATAACTGCTCAAGGGCATGACGCCCCTATTGTCTTCGTTCCTTCAATGCATGATTCAATGTATGATGCAGTAAGTGAAAATGTTGAAAAGCTAAAAGGAGAAGGAATTAAGTTTGTCAATCCTCGCATTGATGAAGGAAAAGCCAAATTCCCAGCTATTGAAGATATAGTCCTTGAATCTGTAAGGGCGGTCAATTTGGATAGGGTAAATAAGGGCATTGCAGATGATGAAGTGTCTAATATTGCAGGTAAAAACATATTGATCAGTTTAGGGGGAACCTTTGAGGAAATCGATCCTATAAGAGGAATTTCCAATAGGTCTTCTGGAAGAATGGGTTTGGAATTGGCTAAGGAGGCATTCATCAGAGGCGCTAATTTAACTGTTTTAGCTGCACATCATGAAGTTTCAATTCCAAAGGCATTTAATATAGTTGATGCAGAATCCACTACACTTATGAATGAGAAAATAGATGAGTTGATTCCTGATTTTGATATTTTCATAGCTACCGCAGCTGTTTCTGACTTTACTCCAATCAGCAAGGAAGATTCCAAAATATCTTCATCCTACAATTTATCTTTAGAATTTGAGCCTGTTGCAAAAATCATACAAAGAATCAAAAAGATCAATGAAGACATATTCTTGATTGGATTCAAGGCGGAATACAACATTTCAGAAGAGAAAATGATTGATTGTGCTAAGACTCAAATGAGAGAAGCAGGAACTGATTTGGTTGTAGCAAATGATGTTTCCCATGATGGATGCGAATTTGGATCTGAAACCAATGAGGTAATCCTTGTAAGTGATGAAGTCAAAAAGGTTTCATTAAATTCCAAAAAAGAAATCTCCAAATCCATATTTGATGAGATCTCTAAAAAATTGAATTAATTTCAGACTTTAAAAGTTTGATTCAATTTTTCTTTTTCTCATTGCTATTTTTATTTTAATTTTTTATTTTTCAATTCTATTTTTTTTGGATGATCATATTCTCATTATTTTTTATTCGTTATATAATTTTTTTCTCATATTCTTCCTTGTTTTTCTATAAAAAATTTAAATATTTTTTCTTTATTTTTTTTTAATAGGATATTGTGCTCTTATTTAGATAATAATTAAAAAAAGTATTACTTCTTTATAAAAATTAGTAGTTCTTTCTTATTTTTGAAAATAAAGAAAAATTAGAAATATTTTTTAAAATTTTGATAAAAATTTAGTAAAAAAGAGTTAAAAATAGTTTATTTTGCAAAAAAAGTTCAATCCTCTAAGCTATTTAATTATGGAGTGTTTTTTATGAGTGAATTAACCTAGAGGATATTTTTATGAACTCTTTTTTTATTGCATTAGCAAATATATATTTGTAATATTCTTATATAAAAAGCTTTCAGTAGTAATACTTTTTTGAGATTGTTCGTTATTATGCTAAATTCTTATTTTTACTTAAAATTACTAATAATTATGTTAATTTATTCTTAGATTAATTTTTAAAATTGTATTAGTTTTATTTCTTATTTTCAGTAAATTTTAATCTATTTTTTTTAAAAAATCTAATGTATATTTCTCTTTTGAAATCAAATTTTTTGAAAAAAGTAATACTTATAAAATAAGGGTTTTTAGAGCTTAGAATTGATATCTATTCTTTTAAATTTCTTGAAATATCTTTATATAAAATATATGTTTTATTTTTTTGATGATTCTTTATATTTTTTGATAAAAATAATTATCTGAAAAGCTAAATTTTTATTTTATAATTTCAATAACAAAATGGTGGTTTCAGATTAAAATAGCAGTTATGTATGGTTTTTGAAAAATGTTTTTTATCAAAAATGAATATATGTTCTTTTAAAAAGATTTCTCCACAAGAAAAGCTATATGGTCCTTTTCATAAGGTTCTAATTTAATCTTTTCCAAAATGGAATAACCATTCTCTTTTATTTTTTTAGCTTCATCCTTGAATATTTTTTTAGGCTTTTGAATAACATCAATGCTTCTTGCTTTTATGGTAATAAGCCCTTGTCCATCTTCCTTTAGGAATAAATCCATATTGTCCATGAAGAGTTCGCTCTGTTTTTCCTGAGCCACATCACAGTAAACCAAGTCTGCTTTTTCCACTTTGTTCAAGTAATATTTAGGTTTGGTAGCATCTGCAAGGAGAGGCACGATATTGTTTCTTTTTTGTGATAATCTGACCAGTTTTTTCATGCTAACTGGTGAAAACTCTACAGCATAGATTAAGCCTTCATCGCAAATGTCAGATATGTGTGAAACAGTTGTTCCTGTGGAAGCGCCTAAGTATAATACTTTAGAATCATTGTTCAAGTCGAGCCTTTCCAATCCATTCAATAATGCTGCCGCTAATTTGGATCTTCTTGGATTCCAGATTCTGTACTCTTCATCTCCCTCTTGGATAAGTCTTTCATCATAGACTTTAATCCCTGGACGTAAGTTTCTGGTAGCTATTTCACCATCTTTGTAAAATATGTTCATTTTTTCACATCTTTATATGAATTTGATAATTTGGAATTTTAGATTTTTAGATTTTTAATATTGGAAAATTTAGGTTGCAATCAAAAGTCAATTGCTTATTTTCTTCTTTTCTTTTTATTCTTCTTGTTTTTCTTGCTTCCTTTATATTTCTTGCTTTTTCCTTTCCCTTTGTCCTTTTCGGCCTTTCTTTCCTTTGCCCTTTTTTGGCTTGTCTTTTTAGGGAATGGATTTTCCTTTTCGATTTGCTCAACTTTTTTAAGATAATCTTCAGCAATGCTTGGGTCATACTCTCCAGAGAACACATCCTTTCTCACAGCGAGTGTAATCTTCAAAGCTAAGTTTCTAGCTATTTTTCCTCTGTTCCACCATTTAGCGCCACGAACGCTTGGGTGTTGGAAGATCAATCCATGTTTTGGAGGACGTTCTCCAGTTTTCAAATGTCTGAATATTGCCTTTTCAGCACCCATTATTTGAATAACACTTGCCGGATAAGTTGCTAATCTTTTAATGCTTCCGATATGTGCAATTAATTTGGCGCCTAATGTGGACCCCAATAAGTCTCTTAAGTTTGGAGCAATAGATTCCATTTTAGAATCGATATAATTTTCAAGTTCCTTTCTTGACTTTTGAAGTGAATAGATGGATTCTGCAAAACTCTTTAACATGGCCAAATCGGATTCTTCAATGTCAGCACCTGTGCTTTCTTCAATTTCTTCACTGAAATGCTCATTGAAGTTTTCCAAAATATCCTCTCTGTTTTCACTTTCAGCAATTAGCTTTATGTAAGTCTCATTATTGCTTATTGTATCCATTTCAGGGAAATAGATTGTGTACCAGTCACGAATACGTTCAACCAATTTGCTGATTGATTCATCAATGTCATCTACAGAGTTAATTGCTTGGATCAATAGCTTGTCCTCTTCCTGTGAAGATTTTTTGATTTTGTGGATTGCAAGCTTTTCATAAATCTGAATGATTTCATCCTGACTTTTTGAAAATCCTATTTCTTCAAACACATTTTCAATATTGTTTCTTAAGTGTTCTCCACCTTTATTAGGAGTTTTCACTTCAATATTTCCATAATTTTCAAGTTCCTTGTATTGGGATTTCCTTTTGGTGGTTTCTATAATGATCTTATCTCCACTCTCTGAATTCAATTTCATTCCATTAATGAGTTCGATCTCTTCGTTTAATATCTCATTTTCCTCTATTTTAATGAGATTGGAAACCACTTCATCTTCTTTGAATAATTTATAATCAGCAATTTGAAGGTCTTCATCAAATGCAATAAATCCTGCAATACATTGTGTTATATAAAATTCCATAATCTTATTTTAATTTTTTTATCTAATATATTTTACATTATTTTAGATAATTTTTCCCCATTTTTGTAAAATTTTAAAAAATTTTCCTTTATTTTTCACTTTCAAATCAAATAATTATATATCATATAGTTTTCATATATTAAAATAGTATAAAATTATATTATAATTATAAAAATAATTATGAAAAATTATATTTATAATTAAAAGATTAAAACTTAATAATTTTAAGATCATATTTCAGATTTCATGTTTTTATTGGAGGTTATTCATGTTAAAAACTAAGTTATGTGGTGTCAGGTTAAAGAATCCATTGATGCTTGCAGCAGGAGTATTGGGGAGCCATGCATCTTCCCTTAATTGGATTTTAAAATCTGGTGCTGGTGCAGTTGTATCCAAATCATTTTCAAAGGAACCTAATGATGGTTATAAGAATCCCACTACAGTTGCTGTAGAGGGAGGAATCATTAATGCTATTGGTCTTTCAAGTCCTGGAGTTGAAGCTTTCATCGATGAATTGGAAAGGGTTGATCGCATAAAGGGCAAGTCAATCGCTTCAATTTATGGTGCAACTCCTGATGAGTTTGCATATGTTGCAGGAAAGGTAGAGGACTTGGTGGATATGATTGAATTGAATGTGTCCTGTCCTCATGCAATGGAAGGTTATGGTGCATCCATTGGACAAAACCCTGAATTGACTAAAAATGTTGTAAAGGCAGTCAAGGATGCTGTTGATGTGCCTATTCTTGCAAAATTGACTCCAAATGTAACTGACATTTCAGAAATTGCAGTTGCAGCTGAAGAAGCTGGAGCAGATGGATTGACATTGATCAATTCCTTAGGTCCTGGAATGAAAATTGATATTGTAACTGGAAATCCAATACTTGCAAACAAGTTTGGTGGAATGAGTGGGCCTGCAATTAAGCCAATAGCTGTTCGTTGCGTTTATGATGCATTTGCCGCAACTGACATTCCAATTGTTGGTGTTGGTGGAATACGCAATTATGCTGATGTTATAGAGTTCCTCTATGCAGGTGCAAGTGCTGTTCAAATCGGAACTTCAATCATGTATGAAGGTCCTGAAATATTCGGAAGGATTACAAGTGATTTGGAAGAGTTTATAGAGGAAAGTGAATTTGATTCAATTAATGATATGGTGGGCTTTGCTCATAAGGAGCCATAGTTTTAGTGGGTGATAGAATGAATGTACCTCAAGTTTTAGAGATTAAAAAGATTATAGAAGAGACTCCTACAATCAAGACTTTCATTTTTGATTGGACTATGGTTGGTGAAAATATTCCAACTCCTGGTCAATTTGTAATGGTTTGGAATTTCAAGGATGAAAAGCCAATGTCCATTTCCTA
The DNA here is from genome assembly GCF_045114555.1 of Methanobrevibacter sp. Taxonomy (GTDB): domain Archaea; phylum Methanobacteriota; class Methanobacteria; order Methanobacteriales; family Methanobacteriaceae; genus Methanobrevibacter. The sequence goes on from NZ_JBGUKT010000014.1 coordinate 53,702, forward strand.
CATCGATGTCGGCAAGGGCGAGCTTGGAATAACAGTTAAAAAAGTTGGAGAGTTTACTGAAAACTTGCATACACTTAAGGAAGGTGACAAGTTAGGTCTTAGAGGTCCGTATGGAAACGGGTTTGACACCGATTTAAAGGGCATGAGAGTTTTAGCTATTGGTGGTGGAGTTGGAATGGCTCCTATAGCTTCATTCACTGAAGCTGCATTGAAAAATAAGGCTCAAGTGGATGTTGTTTGTGCAGCACAAACCAAGGATGAGCTATTGTTCGATGAACGTTTAAAAGCTAAAGGTGCAAAGGTTTATACTTGCACTGATGACGGATCATGTGGGTTTAAAGGATTCGCAACTCATAGGGTATTGCAATTGATTGAGCATAAGGAGTATGACTGGGCTGTTGTATGTGGTCCTGAAGTTATGATGAGACCATTGTATGGTAGCTTAGAATCCAATATGATTGAAGGTGAATACTCTATGGAACGTTATATGAAATGCGCTATAGGTGTTTGCGGTCAATGCTGTGTAGACAATACCGGTTGGAGAATATGTGCTGAAGGGCCTGTTTTCTCATCTGATCAGGTTTCTGAAATCGTTGAGTTCGGTAAATTCCATAGAACTGCATCTGGAATGAAAGAGTATTTCTAAATCAATTAACGTTTCAATATTATTTAATTTAAAAAAATATTAACAATAATTTATTTAATGATAACATGTTTAATCTTAGTGAAAGCAAATATGGCCTACATATAATGATTATAATAATTTTCTTATTATTGTCATTATTTACAGTCATGCCGGTATTGAATATGATTTTGCTTGGAGCAATGATTGCTTATGGTATCACACCAGTTGCCAATAGGATTCAATCAAAAATCAAGATCACTTCAATTTCAATATTCCTGGCGATAATAGTGGTAATCATTCCATTGATACTATTGTTCATATACGTATTTTGGGAAACAGCAGTTTTTGCGAATATGTTTTTCGCTTCCCATAATCTTTCTGTAAGTTCCGGGATTGATTTGAATTTGGCTATTAACACATTTGTCCAAGCATTGCCTGTGGAACTTCAAGGATTAGTTAAACCTTACTTAGGGCTATTGACTAGTGGAGTGCATGAAGCCTTAACTTACATATTCAATTATGCCATAAGGTTCATAAGGAATTTTTCAGATGTGCTGGTTCAATTGTTTGTCCTAATCTGTTCCATTTATTATTTCACTCGTGATGGCGATAAGGTTATGGAATATATTTTCGTATTCATTCCAAAAGAGCATAGGGCTTTCTTTGAAAGAACCTTGGATGATGTTGCAAATGTTCTAAAATCCATCTTCTATGGTCATTTCCTGACAGCTATTGTTATCGGTGTTATGGGAGGTATAGGTTATTATCTCTTAGGATATAAGTTTGCATTGTTTTTAGGAATCATTACAGGTATTGCACAGCTGATTCCTATCTTCGGTCCATGGATAGTTTATTGGGCATTGGCAATCTATGCATTCTTTGTTGCTGGAGACATAGTTCAAGGAATCCTTACAATATTATGGGGATTCGTATTAAGCTTGAGTGATATGTACATTCGTCCAATGCTTGCAAGCAATTATGCTGACATGCCTTCCTTAATCCTTTTGGTTGGATTTATGGCAGGACCTTATGTATTTGGAATTGTTGGTTTCATATTGGGTCCTTTGATTTTGGGAATTGCATATGCAGTTATCAAGTCCCTTAAGGAAGAGTTGGAAAAGGATAAATTAGAGAGAGAAATTGGAAAATAATGAATCTGATAATTATTAATTATTATAAAAAATTAGGTCGATAGGATGGTAAAAAGAAATATTGTTCTTTTAGACATTGATTATATCACTCATGATGAAAAGCCCGTCGTGAGATTATTCGGTAAGGTGAAGGGAGAAAAATCCAATGACTTGATTGCATTGGATGACAGTTTTGTCCCTTATTTGTATATTTTGCCTGTAAATGATATTGATGAATGTATGAAGGATTTAGTAGAACTTGAAAAGGAAGAGGAATTGGAGTTTACAAAAATTGAAAAAGTCCTTAAAAAGGATTTCCAAGTTCCTACCGAATTCATTAAAATCAGCTTTAACCATCCTCAAGATGTTCCTAAATACAGAGACAAGATTTGGGATTTGGACTCTGTAAAACAGCTTAGGGAACATGACATTCCATTCTATAGAAGATATCTTATTGACAATGGTTTGGTTCCTATGGCTGAATTGGAGTTAGAAGGGGAAATTATTGACTCATTTGAAACCATAGACAGTGATAATGATTCCCTTGAAATCCTTAAATTGAATGAAGCTCCTAAAACTGCAAACACTGATTTCCAAGAGTTCAGGATGATGAGCTTTGACTTGGAAGTTAGAAACCCTCATGGAATGCCTAATCCTGATGAGGATGAAATAATCATGATTGGAATCGACAGCAATGTAGGAGTTAGAAAAGTCATTTCCACTAAAGGTGATGAGTTTGAGCATGACCCTGAAATGTACTTTATAGAAAAGGTTGACTCTGAAAAGGAAATGATCGAATCTTTCATCAAGACTGTCAAGGAAAACAATATTGACATTATCATAGGGTATAACTCTGATGTCTTTGACTTCCCTTACCTTAAGGATAGAGCAAAGATATGGGGCCTTGATTTGGATTTAGGTGTTGATGGATCAAGCATCAAGTTCATTAGAAGAGGCTACAATAATGCAGCTACATTCAAAGGACTTCTTCATGTTGACTTGTACTTGGTAATGAGAAGATACATGTCTCTTGACAGATACACTTTAGAGAGAGTATACTTTGAGTTCTTTGGAGAGGAAAAGATAGATGTTCCTGGAGACAGGATTTATGAATTCTGGGACAATGGAGGCAAGGAACTTAAGAACCTGTTCAAGTATTCCTTGGATGATGTCGTATCCACATTGAAGATTGCTCAGGAAACATTGCCTTTGAATTTGGAACTTACCCGTATAGTAGGACAGCCTTTTGTTGATGTAACCCGTATGGCAACCGGTCAACAAGCTGAGTGGTATTTGGTTAGAAAAGCTTATGAAGTTGATGAGGTTGTGCCGAATAAGCCTAACATGACTATGAAAAACATCAAGGAGAGAGGCAGCAACTCCGGAGGTTATGTGAAAGAGCCAGAAATTGGTTTGCATGAGAATTTGGTTCAGTTCGACTTCAAGAGTCTGTACCCTACTTTAATCATTTCAAAAAACATTTCTCCAGATGTTTTGGTACATGACAATTCATCTTATAATGCCAAATTTGAAGACTTTGAAGATTATGAAACTGGCTATGATGAAATAGATAATCTTAAGGAAGAGGAAATCTCTTCTGCGATAGATGATGATGAGGAATATTATATTTCACCAGAACACTTCTTCAAGTTCAAGAAAGAGCCTCAAGGATTTATTCCTTCAGCTTTAGAGGATATTCTTAATGAAAGGTTTGCTGTTAAGAATAGGATGAAGGCAACTGATGATCCAATCCTGAAAAAGAGTTTGGATGTTCAGCAGCAAGCATTGAAACGTTTGGCAAATACAATGTATGGAGTTTATGGATTCTTGAGATTCCGTTGGTATTCATTTGAATGTGCCCAATCAATTACTGCTTGGGGACGTCAGCATATTAAAAAGGCAATGAAAGAAGCGGAAGATTATGGTTTCAAGGCAATTTATGCAGATACTGATGGTTTCTATGCAAAGTATGTGCCTGAAATGAAAAAGGAATAGAAATTTAAATTTTATCAAAATAAAAATTATATTAAATCTATTAAAATTTTATTAAATCTATAAAAATTTATTAAATTTATTAAAAATTTATAATCTATTAAAATTTTATTAAATCTATAAAAATTATATTAAATTTATTAAAATTTTATATAATTTCTATTAAAAATTAAAAATCACATTTATTGAATAATTAATTATAATAATTTAAAGGAAGTATGATTATGGAAGAGAAAATTGCTTTGGCAGCATGTAGCGGTATGAGTCCTAACGGTTTGGTTGCAAGAGTTGCAGTTCATGACTTAGCTATTGATGATGTGGAAATCTTATCCATTTGTATGGGTTCAACTTCTGCAAATGTCACTGGCTTTAAAAGAATGCTTGACAAATATCCTATTTTAGCTATTAATGGCTGTGAAGGAAACTGTGTTGGAAAAATACTAGAGCAAAAGGGTATTGAAATTGTCGATGAACTTAATGTTGGAGACATTTTAGCTGAAACTGAGCATAAGGCAAATGATGCTGCAAGATTGGATGAAGAAGGGGAAATCTGTGTTTCAATAGTGAAGGAAGTTATTGAAAACAAGATCAAAGAAATTGAATTAGAATAATTTTTATAATTTTCTTAATTTGATTTTAGATAATTTCTTAATTATTTTAGATAATTTTCTTATTCATTTCCTAATATTTCTAAAAGGTGATTTTATGGTAAAGCCAGTCAAGATTCATGATAATAATTTATGGGATAAGTTTGTCAGTGACAGTGAGCAATATTTTGCAGTTTTAAGCCCTGGAACCAAAGTTGCATTCTTTGTTGGTGAGACTGACAAGAATTTCCTCCTCATTGAAAGAACAGAAGGAGCTATTGATTCCAAATTCAATGTAAACAGTTCACTTAATATGATGGAAACAGATTTGTTCTTTACAATTGCTGAAGATGATGCATCTGAACTTTTGGATGATGCAAGCAAACTTTCAAATTTCATTAAGGAAGGCAAGTTAGGAATATTCTGTTTAGTTGATGATGTGGTCATGGCAGAAAAAGGGCTTGATAAATTATTGAATAATTTAGGATTTGCACCATCTTGTGCAATTTAATTTTTTTAATTTTTTATTAAAAAATTTATTTTCTATTTTTTTTAAAATTTTTTTACAATATTTTTTAATTGATTTTTTAAATTTTAATTTTTTCAAAAATTTCACTTTTCTATTCTTTCAAAATATCCAATTCAATTATTTTCTAAAAAATTTCACTTTTCATTTTTTCAAAAAATAATTTTTTCATTTTTTCATTATTTTCTCATTTCTCATCTGTGTGATGTAGATTATCAATTATCAAAATTTACAATATGTTTCATACTTTCAGTATTTTTAATATATGATCAATTATTTTAATAGTTTTTAATCTTAACTATCTTTTAATGAACTTTTATTATAAAAATTTTCACATGTCGTAGAAAGTTAAATTTTTAGTATTTTTTTCATAAAAATTTTTATAAAAATCAGTGAAAAATGAAATTTAAGTTTTCAATTTTTTTAAAATTATTAAATTTAAAAAATTTTTAAAAATAGTAGATTAGAAATTTATAAAAAAATCAGTTAATGAAAAATGTAAAAAGTAAAAATAGTAAAATAGTAAAATAGTAAAAAAGAATAAAAAAAGAAAAAAAGTTAGATCTATTCAGTTAAGTAACTGTCTAAATCTATATTTTCAGCATCACAAATGGTTTTTAATGTTTCATAGAGTTTTTCATCTATTTCTAAACCATTCTTCTCATTTTCAGCAATTCTTTTTACTTCGAGATCTCCTGGGATGAAAGTGTTTCCGGATTCTCTGATTTCTGTGACGAATTCTTCCACTTGCTCTTTGAATGCGTCAATTGAAACGAATTTTTCAGGATTGATTGCAACAAACAAGTCTCCTTTGTTACAGTCTTCCTTATAGTCTCCTGCAGTACCGGTTACTTTAGTACCAAATGCAGCGTTTACTAAAGGGCCTGTCATAATTTCAATCATAAAGCTTAAAGCGTATCCCTTAACTCCACCGAATGGAAGGATAGAACCTTCTAATGCAGCTTCAGGATCAGTGGTTGGATTTCCATCCTTGTCAATTGCAGTGTTTGGAGGGATTTCCTCACCTTTTCTTTTAGCTTCCAATAATTTTCCTCTTGCGCTTACAGAAGTTGCCATATCTACAGCAATATAAGTTTCAGAAGGGATACCAATAGCTATTGGGTTAGTTCCAAGAATAGCTTTTTTACCACCTAAAGGAGCTACTCCAGGTTCAGTGTTACAAATTACAATACCAATCATGTCATTTCTAATAGCTAAGTCAGAGTAATAACCGGTTATTCCAAAGTGGTTTGAGTTGAATGTACCAACTGCAGCAATACCAGTTTCCTTTGCCTTATTGATTGCCATCATCATTGCTTCATGTGCAATGTATTGTCCGAATAAGCTTTTTCCATCAATGAGTGCAATGGAATCCTCATCTTTGACAATTTCATAATCTCCTTTGGTTTCAATGAAACCGTTATTGATTCCTCTAATGTATTGTGGGAATCTTCCAAGTCCATGTGAAGTGAAACCTTTTAAATCAGAGTCTAAAGTTGCTTCAGTAATGATCTTTGCATGATCTTCTTGCACTCCAATGTTGATTAAGATTTCATTTACAAGTTTTCTTTCATTTTCAACACTAATTCTCATATTTTCCCTCCTTAATGATTGGCATTTGTTGAAATATCTTTGTAATTATTAATTTATTTATAATTAATTTCTAATTTATTTTTAAAATTATTATTGGAATTTTATGTATTTTTATTTTCTTTTTTGTTCTTTTTTGCATTGAATTAATATTCAATTACAGTTCCTTCAAATGTTTTTACAGTAATCTTTTCTTCAGCAGTTACTGTTCCTACAATTTGTGCTTCAATGTTTTCATTCAATGCTTCTACAACAGCATCTGCTTCTTCTGGGCTTGCAATGACACAAAATCCTACACCCATATTGAAAACCTTATACATTTCCTCTAAAGGAACTCCTTGTTCATAAATCAATTTAAAGATGTCTTGTGGTTCTGGATAATCGGTAATGTCAAATCCGATTCCTTTTTTAAGTCTTGAAAGGTTGTTTACTCCACCACCAGTCATATGAGCAAGACCTTTAATGTTAAAGTCATGTTTTAAAAGGTCAACAATTGATTTAACATACAATTGGGTTGGTTTCAATAATTCTTCTCCGATAGTGGTTTCGCCATTAGGCATTTTGTCGTTAACATCAAATCCACCTTCTTCAAAGATTGCTCTTCTAGCTAAACTTAAACCATTACTGTGAATACCGCTACTTCTAAGACCGATTAATACATCACCCTCTTGGATATCTGCACCAGTTATGATTTTATCCTTGTCTACAAAACCGATACCGGTTCCTGCTAAGTCAAAGTCTTTTACAATTCCTGGAAGGGAAGCGGTTTCTCCACCAATGATTGCGATTTGAGATTCTTTTGCCCCTTGGACAAGACCGTCTGCAATTTCTTCAGCTACTTTTGGGTCTGGTTCTTCAACTGCTAAGTAGTCAACTAATGCGATTGGTTCTGCACCTACACAAAGGATATCGTTTACTACCATTGCAATCATGTCAATTCCAACAGTATCATATTTTTCCATCATTTTTGCAACTAATATTTTACTTCCTACACCATCAGTACTCATAGCAATAGCCTTATCGCCGAGTTCAACTAATGCTGCAAAGTGTCCACTGTCAGTAATAATATTTCTGTATTCTAATGTTGGCTGCAATTTTGAAGCTAATTTGGAAACGGTTAATGCTTCAAGGTCAATGTCAACACCAGATTCTGAGTAAGTAACCATAAAATTCACCTAATAATAATTTCTATAATTTTTTATTTTTCAAAGTTTTATTTTAATAGGCTATTATTAACAATTAAATAATAGCTAACATTATAATATTTGTTTTAGCTATTATTTATATTATATTAATTATTTAGAATAATTAATGGTAAAATTGAATTAAAAATTAAAAAAAAATAAATTTTAGTTTTAAATATGAAATATTTAAAAAAATATTTAAAAAATTTTTAAATAAAATATTTTAAAAAAAATATTTTACAAATATTTAAAATTATTGAAGTCTGGTTGCTTCAAGAATAAGTGGAGTTTTGGTCTCTACCTTATAACTTCTGTGAATGCTTGAAGCTAAGTCAACAGTTTTATATGGGTCTCCGTGACAAGTGATGATCTTATCCGGTCTTGGGTGCAATCTTTTTGCAAATTCCATCAATTGTCTTCTGTTGGAGTGACCACTGAATCCTTCAATGGTTTTAACATCCATTTTAACATTGTAGATTCTTTTTTTACCTGTTTCATCTTCCAATGGGATTTCCTTGTGTCCTTTTTGGATTTTTCTACCAAGGGATCCTTCTGATTGGTAACCTACGAAAACAATGGAATTGTTCTTGTCTTCACATAACCATTTGAAGTACTCAACAGAGTTTCCACCAGTCATCATACCAGATGTTGAAAGGATAATTGATGGTTCTCCTTCTACAATCTGTTTTCTTTCAGCATTGTTTTGAACCTTATTGAATGATTCTGCAATAAATGGATTTCTTCCCATATGGAAAATTTGATCCCTTAAGTCTTTGCTTAAGTATTCAGGTCTTGCAGTGTGCACTGCAGTTGCTTCCCAGATCATACCATCAAGATGGATTGGCACTTCTTCAACCATTCCATGGCGCATGTACTCTTCAAGCACAATCATCAATTCTTGTGCTCTTCCTACTGCAAATACAGGAACCAATACTTTTCCGCCACGTTTTAATGTTTTGTAGATGGTCTTCATCAATTCTTTTTCTGCATTGTTTCTTGATGGGGTAACATCTTCGTGTCCACCATATGTACTTTCCATAATGCAGCTTTCCACTCTAGGGAATCTTGTGGTTGCAGGTTCCAAGAGTCTGCTTCTTTCGTATTTGAAGTCTCCAGTGTAGAGCAAGTTATGTGCACCGTCACCAATGTGGAAGTGGCACATAGCGGAACCTAAAATGTGACCTGCATTATGCAAGGTCAATTTGATGTCTGGAGATATATCTGTTACTACTCCATAGTCAAGAGTGATTGTGTGCTTGATCATCTTTTGCACATGCTTTACATTAAATGGAAGTGGGTTGTTTTCCCTATGTGCAATGTCAATGTAATCCAATTGCAATAAGGTCATCAAGTCTCTTGTTGCAGAGGTACAGTATACAGGACCTTCGTATCCATAGTGGTAAAGGTAAGGAATGAATCCACAGTGGTCCAAGTGAGCGTGAGACACTACAACTGCATCAAGGTCTTGAATTGAAAACTCAGGAACTCCAAGCATTGGGAATGAACTTTTTTCATCTTGCCCTGCTACGTTTACTCCACAATCAAGCAACACTCTACTGTTTGGAGTTTGAAGTAACATGCAGGAACGCCCTACCTCTTTAAATCCTCCCATAGCGGTTAATCTGGTCCAATCATTATCATATTTTCCGCCTTGGTGGATTCTTGCACCTAAAGTC
>NZ_JBGUKT010000015.1:0-13980 GCF_045114555.1 Methanobrevibacter sp.
TATTTTATTTTTCACGATTAACTAAACTTTATATATCGTTTTTAATATATCTAATATTATTTAAACAAAATTTTTTGGGTAGAATAATTATGAAAAAAGATTTTAATAGAGTTATATTATCAATTTCATTAATTTTTATTTTAATGCTAAGTTTAGGCCTAGTTTCGGCTTCAAATAATTCTGATAATTTTATCGACATGACTTATGATGGCACTGCTATTGCTGGGAATAATGAAATTTCAGATTACGATTTTGGTTCTGCTAATGATTTGAACTCATGCAATAAGGCAGGCAGTGGATGTGTTCTGACTCAAGATTCACAATCTTCTGAATTGTCTCTTAGTTCAACATCCAATTTGGATATAAGTACAAATGAAGAAATGCTTGGCTCAAATGGAAAAGATTTCAAGGACATACAAAATTTAATAGATCAATCAAGTGAAAATGATACTATCCTATTGAGTGGAACTTTCTCCGGCGATTCTAAAATTGTTCTAAATAAGACTCTCTCTATCGAAGGCGCATCATCCGGAGCCACACTCGATGGTAAATTTCTAACTCAGATATTGGAAATAAATGCTTCCAATGCAGTAATTAGAAATATTAGATTTGTCAATTCTTCCGGCATTTCAGTTAATATTGGAGGCAAAAATGTAACCCTTGACAATTGCAGTTTTGAAAACTCAATCAATGGAGAGCTGGGGTCAGCATTAAGTTGTTTCGGGGATGATGTAAAAGTCCTAAACTCAAGATTTTTAAATAACATTGCCAATAAGTCCAGCTGTCACCATACCGATGGGCCAGCCATTTATTTGATAGCTAGCAATGCCCTCATAGATAATTGCACATTTATAAATAACACCGGCTATAATTATGAAACAGCTTCTTCTGGAGGAGCAATTTGGATGAAAGGCTCAGATAATTCTATTTTAAATTCCGTTTTCATCAATAATTCTGCCATATCAAAATTTGCATGGACATTGCATGGTGAAGAGCAGACCTTTTTAGCTGAAGGTTATGGAGGGGCTGTTTATCTGGTTGGAAGCAGGGGAAGAATTGACAATTGCCGGTTTGAAAACTGCATGGCACATACATATGGAGGTGCATTATACTTCAAGGCATCTAGTAATTGCTCAATAAATAATTCAAGTTTTATCAATAATTATGCAGTTGGAGATGCCGGGGCGATTTATCTGGGTCAGAATGTTTATAATCTTGAAATAAGCAATTCCCGATTTGAAAACAATGTTGCTTTAGGCTTAATAGGGGTAATCATGCAGCATAATGCATATGGTGGAGCTATTTTTGCCAGTAAATTCGTTGAAAACATGTCTGTTTCCAATACCAGCTTTTTGAATAACTATGGAAACAGCACCATTTATTATCTGGGATCCAATATTCAAATTTCCTCATCCATGCTGGAAAGGTCAGTTTCAATCATTGAAAATGAGACTTTAAATCAATTCCTTAAAACAGTTAAGGATTCAACTTTGGAGGAATGCACTCTTGAAATAAACAATTTCTCTTTGTACTCCTCTTCAGGGTCTTTATATGAAGCACTCATCTTTACAAATGGCAGTATTGAGAATAATTACTGGGGTGCCAATCTCTATAGTGCGGATGATTTCCTGGAAATGAAATTAATCAAGTCAAACGGCGAGTACATATATCCTGCTTTTTGGATTAATCTTAAGGTTGTAAATGCTTCCGATTCAAATAAAGAGCATGAAGAATCCAATAAAACAATGTCAAGAGACAAATCTGCAATTGCATCCAGTGATATGACTACAACATCTGTTTACAGCAAAGATGGAAAAATCGGCAAATACTTCTCATTCAGATTAACTGATTCAAATTCCAAGGCTTTGGCTAATAAACAGATTATCATTAACTTCAATGGAAAAACCTACTACAAGACCACTGATAAAAACGGCTATGTGAAACTGCAAATCAATTTGGCTAAAAAGGGAACTTATGATATTGTAGCTTGTTTCTTAGGGGATGGAAATTATGATGCGTCATTTAAATCATCCAGAATCAAGGTAACTCCTGTTAAAGCTAAATTAAAAGTTACCAGTAAGACATACAAGCGTTCTTATACTAAAAAGACTTTAACCGCCAAGCTCTTAAGCCCTAAAGGCAAGGAAGTAACTGGTAAGAAAATAAGTTTCAAGGTCAATGGAAAGACTTATGCTGCAAAGACCAATTCAAAAGGCATAGCTACAGTAAAAGTTAAATTAAATAAAAAGAAAACTTATAAATTCACTGCCAAATTTAGAGGAGATGATACTTTTAAAGCAGTTGTTGCAAAAGGCAAAGTGGTTGTCAAATAAGAAATTTTAATAAATGAATTAAGTTGATTTTTTATTAACTTGATTCATTCCTTGTATTATATTAATTTTTTATTAACTTGATTCATCCCTTAGTATTATATTAATTTTTTATTCAATTAGTTCATTTTCATTATCTTTGTTTTTTTATTAATTTAGTTCATTCTAGTTTTTTATTTTTTCCATTATTTTTCAATTTTTTATACTTTTTATTTATTCGATATGTTTATATAATCACATTATAAAATATATTAGTAATTAAACTAAAATGTGATATGCTATGATGGATTTGATTTTTGAATACTTAATTGTTTTTATTTTACTTTTTTGTACAAATATTGCATTTTTAGTAAGAAAATCCGATTTTAATAAAAATAAATTTATTATATTGGCAGTAACTTATGCAGCGATAGTATTTGTTTTATCATTCATTCTTCCTTATTTAAACTTGAGTGAATATCTTATTCCATTCATGCCTTGTATTTTAGGATTTGTAAGTTTATTAATTCTGATATTGGCCATACGCCATGTCAGCCTGGGACGGAATTTCAATATTGATAATGATAAAGCCGTATTTTATGGAACTGTCCTTTCTTCATTGTTGTCAATATCTGCTTTGTCTTTATGCTTGAAATCTGATAACTTAGTTTTAAATTCATTTGAATTAGCTATTTTATCCATAGCAGTAATGTTTTTAGTTTATAAAATTTCTAAAATATTCAATAAAGCTAAAAGACCTTACTATGCAGTAATTGGTGAATATATGTTTGTAGAGTTCATATTTTTACTGATGTTAGCATTGACTTTTAGTACTGTTAGAGAATTGGATTATTCGATTTTCAAATCTTTCCTCATACTGACTCCTACTTATCAGCTGATGTATATGATAATTGCAATCATCATGATTGTGGTTTTAGGAGTATTATATGGGGATTGGATTTTAAAACGATTAAAAAGAAAATAATTAAAAAATTTTTAAAATAAAATGACTAGAGAGTTCTTAAAATAATTTTTAAAAGAAAATAATTATTTTAATTTATTATTTAATAATTCATATTTTATTTTAATTATGTTTGGTGGGAGAGTATGATACTTCAAGGTACAGGAATTTTAACTTCATTTATACATATTATTTCAGAAAGTCTGCTTGCGCCTGTTGTAGTTATTTTGGTTATATTCTTGATTTATGCAATTCTAAGTCTTGGAGGATTTTTAAATGAATGGTTTACCAAAAAACCATTGAAATCCGATGGTTTGGAAGCATTATTGCAGGATATTGCCAAATCCAATAGTCCTGAAGAATTAAAGGGCATTGTCAATTCAAGCGGATTATATGAGGAGCAGAAAATTATTCTTGAAAAGATTGTAAACAATTACAATCTGGGTCCGGAGGCAAGAAAGGCATTTGCAAGCAAATTGATTGAAGAAGAGGAAAGCAATTTGCTTAAAGTTACTTCAAAAACAGATCTTTTAGTAAGACTTGGACCTATATTCGGTTTGCTGGGTACTTTAATACCATTAGGTCCTGGACTTTCTGCTTTAGGAACCGGTGATATTACCACTTTGGCCCAGTCATTGACAATTGCTTTTGATACAACTGTCACTGGTTTGACCATTGGTGCAATAGGCTATGTTATTTCCAAATACAGAAAGCAATGGTATGAAAGTGACTTGACCACTACTGAAACTGTTGCAGAGGCTATTTTGGAGAAAATTGGTGATTTTTAAGGGGTATTGATATTCTTCTAGCGAATGTTATAAAATAATTATGTTCTTTAAGATATTGAAAATTATTATTTTATGAGTGTTGTTTATGTTGAGAAAAAGAAAACGTTTTAGTGATGATGGCGATGAAGATCCCATGTCTGGAATTTCAAACCTTTCAGATGCAATGCTGGTATTGGCATTGGGATTTTTGATATTTGCTATTATGGCTCTTCAAGTTAATCCTGACATGATGGCTAAAACACAGGAATCCCAAGCTCAGCAGGCTGCTTCTGATGTAAGCACTGGAGAAACCTTTACAAGCAATTCTACTGCGGGCTCTTCTCTTGAACAATCCGGTTACTCAGAAGTAGGTAAGGTTTATAGGGATCCAGATACGGGCAAGCTGGTGATGGTTCAGGGGTGAATTCTAAAAAATATTTTATTTTTTTATTTAAAGTATATTAATTTTTGAGTTGTATCTATTTTTTTACTTTTTCTATTCTTTCATTGAGATGCTGTGATTTTTTCAGATTTTATTTTCATGATTTTCTCTAGGAACTACCTCATTCATTTTTTTATCTAATATTTTTAAAAAATGTAGACGATTTTTTAATTTACCATGATTAATCATGATTAATAATGGTTTAAAATTTTCATATTTTCATATTTTCATATTTATTTCATTAAATTCAAGGAATTTCAATAGAGTTTTCATTCGTTTTTATAATATTTTTCATTTCGTATTTTCATGCTTAATTTCTCATTTATCAACTATATTAAGGATTGTTTTTTTGAAATTTTTGAAAAAAATATTCTTTTTCATTTCGTATTTAGGCACTACAAAATTTTTTTTAAAAAATTAGCTGTTTTTACGATATGAAAAATAGATAATATTAATATATTTTTTCTTATTTTTCTAATATAATGTCTAAAAACAATTATTTTTTTTAAAATTTAATTTAAATATTTTATTTTATATGAATTTATATTCATTTCGCTTTAAATATCTTATTTTTTAATTATATAAATTATTTTTTTAATATCTTTTTATGGTATTTTATTCTAAAAATTAGAATTAAATTGAACAATGTTTAATAATATTTAAATTTTTTTCGTTATGAAATATTTTTACTTTTGAAAAAATGAATAAATATACTATATAAATCTTTTCTTTTGAACTTAATAGCAAAGCCTTTTTATATGAATGATAAATAATTATAAATAATGCTCTCTTATAGATAGTTTTTTTTACTCTTTGTCTTGTTAGTTTATCATTGCATTCAATTTTAACTGCAAGATTTTAAAAAACTAGGGGAGTATTGTAAGAATTATATGGGATAATATACTAAAAAGAGGTTGAGATATATGAGTTTTAAAAGTCCTGCAGACACTGCAAAAGCTGTAGCTTCAGCAGCAACTGCAAAAGGTGAAATGCCAATTTTAAACCTTGCAATTTTAGGTTTCCTGGCTGGTGCATATATCGCATTCGGTGGTTTACTTGCTGAAGTAGCAAACACCGGTGTTGTAGCAGCAGGCGTACCAATTGGTATTTCCAAATTTATATTCGGGGCAGTGTTCCCTGTTGGTTTAATTTTAGTAGTTATCTGTGGATCTGAATTATTCACTGGTGACGTTATGTTTATGACTATGGGTCTTCTCGATGGTAAAACTGATATCATGGGATTACTCAAGAACTGGATCGGAAGTTGGGTATTCAACTTAATCGGTGGTATTTTCGTTGCATTCGTACTTGCTTACTTAACCGGAATCATGACCGGTGAAGCATTTGCTAAAGGTGCAATCACCATTGCAAACACCAAAGCATTAGGTGGAGCAGCATTCGGTGCTGAAGCTACCAAATCATTAACTTGGGTACAAGCTTTCACTAGAGCAATCGGTTGTAACTGGTTGGTATGTTGTGCTGTATACTTAGCTAACGCTGCTGATGACATCATTTCCAAGATTGTAGGTATCTGGTTCCCAATCATGGCTTTCGTATGTATTGGATTTGAGCACAGTGTCGCTAACATGTTCTTCATACCATTAGGTATATTCTTAGGTGCTGAAGTAACCTGGGCACAATTCTTCATCAACAACTTGATTCCTGTAACCTTAGGTAACATTGTTGGAGGAGCAGTCTTCGTTGCTATGGCATACTGGTTCGTATACTTACGCGACTAGGCTTATTAATATTATTTATTAGTAAGATGCAAACCCAAATAAATTAAATATTTCATTATTTAATTTTTTATTCAAATTAAAGCAAAACCCTGTTTTGCAATCAAAACTTTTGTTTTGATAATTTAGTCAAAAACATAATTGATAATTAAATCAATTAAATCGATTAAGATTGAACTTGTTGTTTTTACAACAAGCTCCAATCTTGTATTTATTGTATTTTTAACCGGAATAGATTCGATTAATTAGGCTTATAATTTCAATGATAATATCTATTTTGTTCGAAAATAATTTTTCATGCTTATAAAATTACAATAAATTATTTTATAGAAAATTTAATTTAATTTATAAATGCGTTTATTTGTTTTATAAATTTAAAAACCTTGATTTTATTAATGGAGATTATAAAATGGTTGAAATTAAATATGTGCCTACTATTTGCCCATACTGTGGTACTGGTTGCGGACTCAACTTTGTAGTCAAAGACGGCAAAATCGTAGGTGTAGAACCTTGGAAAAGACACCCTGTAAACTGGGGTAAAGTATGTCCAAAAGGTAACTTTGGATATCAATTCATTAACCACCCAGACAGATTAACCACCCCGTTAATCAAAGAAGACGGAGAATTCAGAGAAGCATCCTGGGATGAAGCATTAGACCTCGTTGCTAACAAGCTCAAAGAAGTAAGTGACGAAGACCCTAATAAAGTAGGTTTCTATGCATGTGCTAGATCCCCTAACGAAAACATTTACATAACCCAGAAACTCGCAAGAGCTGGATGCGGAACTCAAAACGTAGACCACTGTGCACGTATCTGTCACGGTCCTACTGTAGCAGGTCTCGCAACCACCTTCGGTTCAGGTGCAAGTACCAACGGTTACGACAGTCTCGAACAAGCAGACTTCATCTTCTGTATCGGTTCCAACAACATGGAAGCTCACCCATTATTCGGACGTAAAATGATCCGTGCTAAGAAAAACGGTGCATTCGTTGTTGTAGCAGATCCTAGATACACTCCTACTGCAAAATTAGCTGACGTATACTTACAATTCAAAACAGGTACTGACGTAGCTTTAATGAACGGTATGATGAAAATCATCATCGAAAACGATTTACAAGACGATGAGTTCATTGCAAACAGAACCAAAGGATACGAAGAATTAAAAGAAACCGTAATGAAATACGACCTTGACAGAGTAGCTGAAATCACTGAAGCTGACCCTGAATTAATCGAAAGAGCAGCTTTAGAATATGCTAAAGCAGAAAACGCAGCTATTGTATACTCTTTAGGTATTACCGAACACTCCCACGGTGCAGACAACGTTATGTCCACTGCTAACCTGGCAATGCTCACCGGTAACGTTGGTAAATTAGGAGCAGGTGTAAACCCATTAAGAGGACAGAACAACGTACAAGGTGCTTGTGATATGGGTGCATTACCTTCCGATTATGTCGGATACCAGAAAGTTGCAAACCCTGAAATCACCAAGAAGTTCTCAGAAGCATATCAAATGGATCTTCCAACCACTCCTGGTTTAACCCTGGTTGAAATGATGAATGCAGCTCACTCCGGTGACTTGAAAGTATTATACATCCACGGTGAAGACCCTGTTCTTTCCGATGCAGACATCAAGCACACCAAAGAAGCTATTGCAAACCTTGACATGTTAATCGTTCAAGAATTATTCATGACCGATACTGCAGCTGAAGCTGACGTAGTACTTCCTGCAGCTGGATGGGGTGAACAAGAAGGTACCTTCACCAGCGGTGAAAGAAGAGTACAATGGTTACGCAAAGCTCAAGAACCTCCTGAAGGAGCAATGGTAGACTGGAAGATCATGGAGGAAATCGCTGTCAGAATGGGCAGACCTAGAGAATTATTCCACTATGAAAACGCTGCTGAAATCTGGGAAGAAATCAGATCCCTCGCACCATCCTACTACGGTATTACCCACGAAAGATTATTAATGCCTGAAGGTGTACACTGGCCTTGTCTCGATCCAGAAGACCCATGCGAACCATTAATGCACAAAGACAAGTTCGCTCACCCTGATGGTCTTGGAGTATTCCAAGCATTAGAACACAGAGGTCCTGTAGAAGTTCCTGATGAAGAATATCCTTTAATCTTAACTACTACCCGTATCTTATTCCACTATCACGCTGCTATGACCAGAAGATGTGAAACCTTGGATAACGAAGTAAAAACTGGATTTATAGAAATTAACACCGAAGATGCTAAAGCAAGAGGAATTCTTCCTAACGAAATGGTAAGAGCTTACTCCAGAAGAGGAGAAATCGAAATTACTGCACACGTTACCGATGACATCAAACCAGGTATCGTAAACATTCCTATGCACTTCAGCGAATGTGCAGCTAACATGTTAACCAACTCCGATTCTTTCGACCCTAAATGTAAAATGGTAGAGTTAAAAGCTTGTGCTATTAACGTTGAAAAAATTGAAGGTAAATAGATTGGGTGATTTAGATGGCTATTGAAGTTAATGATATGTTTTATGCATACTCCAAAGATGAAGAAATCAAAGAAAAAGGTGAGTATGGTGGAGCAGTTACTACTATCATGAAAAAACTTTTAGAAGAAGGTATTGTTGATGCTGTAGTAGCTGTAGAAGAAGGTTGGGATTTATACGACGCTGTCCCTGTTCTCATTACCGAACCTGAAGATGTAATCAAATCTGCAGGATCCCTTCACTGTGGTACTTTGAACTTAGCAAAATTCGTCTCCAAGTACTTAGACGGAGCAAGAGACATGAAGATTGCAGTTACCTGCAAACCATGTGATGCAATGACCCTCAGAGAATTAATGAGAAAAGACAAGGTTATCGAAGATAATGTTATCCTCATTGGTGTAAACTGTGGAGGAACCATGCCTCCTATACCAACCATGAGAATGATTGAAGATGTCTACGAATTAGACCCTAAAGACATTATCAAAGAAGAAATCTCAAAAGGTAAGCTCATTATGGAAACCGCTGAAGGCGAAAAAGCAATTAAAATCGATGAGCTCGAAGACGAAGGAATGGGTAGAAGAGAAAACTGTCAAAGATGTGACATGAACATTCCTAGAAATGCTGATTTAGCATTAGGTAACTGGGGAGTTATCGGCGAGTTAGCTGGTAAAGCTACTTTTGTAGAAGTATGCTCTGAAAAAGGTGCAGAAATCTTACAAACTGTTGTTGACGCTGACTTGATTGAAATCGCAGACCCTATACCAAAAGGAATTGAAATCCGTCAAAACATTGACAACATCATGGTAAAACAAGCAAACGCACAAAAAGAAAAAGACTTTGCTGGAAACACCGGAGACATTCTCGATGTACTTGCAGCATATAAGGACGAATTCTCATCCTGTATGAAATGTTACGGCTGTCGTGAAGCATGTCCATTATGTTTCTGTGAAGACTGCTGTCTTGAAACCGAAGGTCCTGAATGGGTACCTGGTGGATACACTCCTGCTGCTCCATTCTTCCACTTAACACGTTTAGTACACATGGTTGACGCATGTACCAACTGTGGACAATGTTCCGAAGTATGTCCATGTGAAATCCCTGTAGCTAAAGTATGGAGTACTGTAAACAACAAAGTTAGAGAAATCTACGGATACATCCCAGGTATGGGTAGTGACGACCCACTTCCATTCACTGACCACGTATCCAAAGCTAAATGGTTATAAGGACTTTTCCTTATACCGATTTTTTCTTTTTTTTATCCCAATTTACATAACAATGTTATATAATTCATTAAAAAATATAAAAAAATTAGGTGTTGAACGGTTCACGTTTGTTGATGCCGTTTATGAAAATCTTTTCAAGCTCCTCTTCGCTTTCACCATTTCTCACGTGTGAAATCAACTCAACAAGATTATCATTTCTTAAAAGACATGGTTTTATTTTTCCATCAGGAGTTATCCTTAATCTGGAGCAATTTGCGCAAAATTTAGAGTTATCAACAGGCTTTACTATCTCGATTTCTCCACCGTTAATGTAATATTTTTTACGCCCTTGCATAAACTTACGTTCTCTTACCTTATCAGCTATATCAGCCAACTTATTTTCTAAAGAATCTAACGAATAGTGATATTCGGCACTGAACTTGTCGTCATCACAGTTTTCACTTTCAATCAGTTCAATCAGCTGAAGGATAATTCCGTGCTCCTTGCAGAAATAGAACATGTCCTTTATTTCATCAGTGTTGATGTCCTTCATTACCACCATGTTTATTTTAACAGGGTAAAGTCCGACTTCTACAGCTTTCAGGATTCCTGCCTTGGCCTTTTCCAGATAGTCCTTGTTTGTCACGAATTTGTAGGTGTCCCTATTGAGGGTATCAAGACTGACATTGACTCTGTCCAGACCCGCATCCTTCAGACCTTGAGCATATTTTTCAAGCAATACTCCATTGGTTGTCAGTGAAATGTCCTTAAAATCAAGGCTTGCTATTTTTTCAACAATCTCAACAATGTCCTTTCTAACCAAAGGATCTCCACCGGAAAGCCTGATTTTTCTCACTCCAATTTTTTTGGCTATTTTTGAAATGGTGTAAAGTTCATCGGGTGTCATTTCATTTTTGGATGAAACCATTCCGTCATGATGGCAGTAAATACAGTTTTCATTGCATCTGTTTGTTATTGTGATTCTTAGTGAAAGAATAGGTCTTTCATACTGGTCCTTAACTACGTTTTCTAACATTTTATCATTCTTCCACTTTTATTTTTATTTCTTCAATTTCATCATTGACTTTCAAGGTGTTGATTATTGCATATATTGTTTCTTTTAAAATTCCTTGAGTAAAATCATTTATTTTCAGGTTACCGTCATTTATTTTAACCCCAATGTTTGATTGGGATAAATCATCAGGATTGATATCTGAAATTGTTATTTCTATTTTTTCAACATCTTCATCGGTTTTAAGGGAATTGATCATTGCTTTTATTGAGTTTGTAACAATGTCATTTGTAAATGAATTTATTATTAAAGGATTATTGTTGATTTCAATTTCTGTTAGGCATTCTTTTGGTTTCTGTCTGCTATTTGCATCAGGGATTATCAGTTCAACCTTTCCAATGGTATCCACTCCAAAATCTTTCAGGTTCAATGTATTTATAACTCCCAAAACATTCTGCTTCAGATAATCGCTAACGAATCTGTTTAAACCAACTACATTTCCGTCAATGGACAGGTAACTGTGAGTTTTGTCCAAATCATCAACAGTTAAACTGCCTTCCCTTATTTTTGAGGCAATAATTTCTCCATCATTGTATCCGCAGTTATTGGCAAATAAAGTGTCCACGATGTCATGGCCTCTTTGCTCAATTAGGTCGGCTAGTTCACTCACGCCATTCTCATCAATAGTGAATGAATCCACTTCGCAGATGGTATATTCGTCCCTAACATTAGGGGAAGTGATGATTTTCGGATAGTTGTAGCTTTTATATCCTTCAATAACTACAAAATCAAAGTTGCCTATATGCTTTATTAAAAATAGTATCCTGTTCAAATCCATTTCCTGTCGTGCATTGAAAAAGGTTGTTGAGCCAACACCAACAACTAAATTGGCACCGGCCTGTTTATGCTTCCAGGTATCGGTATTTTCCTTATCCATTTCAATGGAATGATGTGAATGTTTAATGGATGCTACATTATACCCTCTTCTTGTAAGCTCTTCAATGACTTTTACTGTCAGTGAAGTTTTTCCGGTATTTTTTCTTCCGACAATAGACACTATTTTCATTTTGTAATCCCCATTAATAATATATTATAAGTATTAATTAAAAATTTCTAAATGTTTTATGTGTAGTTACTACACATTTTAGGTATGCCTAAAAATTTTTCTTAATTTTTGCAGTTTTCATAATACTTTTTATCAATGAAAGTAATACAAATTTTGACGTATTTTTTCAATTTTTTATACTTTAAAGGAATGTTCATTTCTTATATTAAATTTAATATTTTATTATAGTTTATTTTAAATCATATTATAATTTTTGTTATTGTTTTTTATTTTAAAGTATTATGGTTAATTTTTAAAAAAAATTTTGTGTAGTAACTACACAGTAATATATAAGTCTTTCGACTTAATTCTAATAAGCAAATATATTTATATAAGAAAACATATGTGTAATCATTACACATGGTGGTTCAAATGCCGAAACATATTGCATCTGGTTTGAAATATTTGGCTGCGGTCAAGTTGAAGGATGCTGGCGAAAGTCACCAAGCAATTGCTAACGAGTTAGGTGTTGATAGGTCGACAATATCACATTATTTGAATGGCAGCAACCTGTCATGGAATTCTATTGATGTTGCAAGAACTATCACCGAACTTTCTCCTAGAGATTTCTTGAAAATGACTGAGGCTATATTTGATGAACCAGAACAGAGTCGAAAAATTGTGAATATTTGCCAAGAAAGGAATTTCGAAGTAAATGTAGAAGATTCTTGTATTGGTTGCGGCTTATGTGTAAATGCATGTTCAATGAAAGCTATTAAGTTAGAGTCATTGAAGGCACATGCAGACTCCATACAATGTTGTGGGTGTCAGTTATGTATTGATGAATGCCCAACTAATTCGATAAAAATTTTGGAGATTTAATATGATTAGAAATTTAAAAGAGGTAAAAGACAATAACTTTGACATTACCAGGTCAGCAGACGAAGTTAGAAGCTTGTCTTTCAATGATCAGGTTTGTCTTGGTTGTGGTATTTGTGAGTCTACCTGTCCTGTTGAAGCAATTACCTTAAATGCAATTGCTATTGACGCTCGTGTAGGTTTTGAAACTTACTTCAGCGGACATGACAAGATTAGTCAAAATATCAAAGAAGCTCCAGATATCCAAAGAATAAGCATTGATGAAAACAAATGTGTATTATGTGGTATGTGCAGTGGATTATGTCCTGTTGATGCATTAGTATTAACTATTGACGGTACTCCAATCAAAGAAATTGAAGCATATCCTCATTATAACGCTTTCTCTGAAATCGATGACGATGAATGTATCTACTGTAAAAGATGTGAAACCGCATGTCCTCGTGATGCAATCGTTATTGAAAGAGTTTTACCAGACCGTGCTGATTTAGTAACTGGTGAAATCAATGTAGATGAAGAAGAATGTATTTACTGTGGTGTATGTCAAGAATTATGTCCTGCAGAAGCAATTGTCGTAGATCAAGTAACTGGTGAAGAATCCATTGTTATTGACAAAGACAAATGTGTTTACTGTCTTGTATGTAAAAAAGCTTGTCCTACCAACGCTATCAAAGCTATTTGTAGAGCATGTAACTACGGAGAATATGATTTAGACCCTGCAAAAGCTGTCGTTAAAGGAAACTCAGTCATCGACCCAGAACTCTGTGTATACTGTGGATGGTGTGAAGGAGTCTGTCCTACCGATGCAGCAAAAGTTAAAAAACCATTCGAAGGTTCTATTGAAGTTGATGATGAAAAATGTCAAGCTTGTGGAGCTTGTGTAGATATATGTCAATGTAATGCTTTAGCATTCCCAGTATCTTCAGGTCCGGGTTCCAGAATGGAACACGTAATTGCAAACAACGACTACTGTGTAAAATGTAAAGCATGTGCTAAAGCATGTCCTAACGATGCAATTACCGTATTAAGAACTGAAGTTGACCACACTCCTATTAACTCTACTACTTGGAAAGATGCTTTAGATGCTATTAAAGATTAGGTGATTAGATGGAACTTAAAGTAAATCAAGATAATTGTTTAGGATGCGGGATTTGTGTAATTGC